>JALSSV010000066.1 GCA_026984045.1 Chromatiales bacterium
TCGTCGCTGAAGTCCTTGGCCAGGGCCTGCATGACGAAGTTCTTGCGCCGACCGGTGGCGAAGTTGTCGATCTGCTTCCAGAGGTAGTGGGGATTCTGGCCGGCCAGGTTGGGCACTTCGGGCTTGCGGCTATTGCCGTCTTCGCCATGGCAGACGCTGCACAGGGTGGCCCGTTCGCGGCCGGCCTCGAAGGCCGCCTGGAGACGCGCCGGATCGGCCTGGATGCGGGCGAAGCGGGCGGCGAGATCGCTGCGGGGCGCGGCGGCAGACTGGGCGGCCAGGAGGAAGAAAATGGCGCCAGCCACGAATGCGTTCGGACAACCGGTTTTCATGCAACCTCCGAAGACGTGGTCGAGACCTGGCGGCCGGCCCGAAGGCCGGCCTGCAGAGGCGCATAATACCACAGGGAAAGTGGCGTTTCAGAAGCCGCGGATCCGGGTCACGCCGCCGTAACTGCCGATCCAGAATTCGCCATCCGCGTCGATGTCCATGGAGAAGACGTTGGCCGAAAACAGGCCGTCGGCCACGCCGTAGTTGCGGAAGGTCTTGCCGTCGAAGCGGGACAGGCCGTTGCTGGTGCCGATCCAGAGGTTGCCCTGGTCGTCGCCGTGGAGCATGAAGATGTGGTTGGCGGGCAGGCCGTCGGCCACCGTGTAATTGGTCCAGGTCTTGCCGTCGAAGTGGCCGAGACCGCCACCCCAGGTGCCGACCCAGACGCTGCCGTCGTCGGCCACCCACAGGGCCACGATGTAGTTGGGGTTGTAGGCGATGTTCACGCCTTCGAGCCCCTGCTCCTTCTTCTGCATGGCGTGGTGACTGGAGACCCGGGCCGGATCGTTGGCGAAGCGGATGTCGGCCTTGACCTTCTCGTAGTCGGCACCGAGCCCATCCTGGTGGTTCCAGTGCTGCCACTGGCCCTGGTCGTAGTGGGCCAGGCCGCCCTCGGTGGCCAGCCACACGTCGCCGTGCTTGCCGGCGGCCAGGCCGTAGACCCAGTCGTTGGGCAGGCCGCCGCCGGTGTTCTTCACGGTGTACAGCTCCCACTTGCTGCGGTCGTGCAGATCGCCGCCCACCACGCGGTTGACGCCGGACCAGGTGGCCACCCAGATGTCGCCATTGGGCAGGGCCAGCACGTCATAGACGAAGGCATCCCCCAGGCCGTCGGGGATGTTGAGGATCTCCCATTTGTCGGTCTGCTTGTCGTAGATGGACAGGCCGCCGCCGTAGGTGCCGACGAAGATCTTCTCGCCCAGTTTGCTCAGGTGGAAGATGCCGTTGGAGAGCAGCGCGCCGCCGGTCCTGGTGGTGTACATGCGGTGCTGGTCGGTCTTGCGGTTGTAGCGGATCACGCCGCCGGAGGTGCCGATCCAGATCTCGTCGCCGTCGGCCAGGATGGCCTTGACGTTGCGGTTGCCGACCCGGAAATGGGTGAAATCGAGCGCCGCATGCGGTGCGCCGCCGGCGAGGGTTTTCGCCGGCATCGGCTTGGCGGCGCTCTGGATCGGCGCAGGGGCCGGCGTTGCGGCCTGATGGCTGCCCAGCCAGTAGGCGCCGGCGGCCACGGCCAGAAGCGCCCCGATGAAGATCCCCACGGTCTTGTTGTTCACGTCAGCTTACCTCGTTGTTGGATGCGGAACGGGCGCGCGGCGGCTGAGCCGGTTGACGCCACCCCTGGTGGCGGCCCAGACATCCCCGTCGGGAGAGATGGCCAGGGCATAGACAGGGTTGTCGAGCAGGCCGGTGTCGCGGTCGAAGGTTTGCCAGGTCTGGCCGTCGTAACGGCTGATCCCCTTGTTTGTGCCGAACCAGAACACGCCGTCCTCGCCCTGGACGATGCTGTAGACCACGTTGCCGGCCAGGCCGTCGCGGGTGGAGAGGCTGGTCCAGCGCCGGCCGTCGTAGTGGCTCACTCCGCCGCCCCAGGTGCCGGCCCAGACCCCGTCTTGCGGATCCACCCAGACGGCGAACACGTAATTGGGGTTGTAGGTCTCCTTGCCCTGGCGCATCAGGCTGAGATCGTGGCGGCTGCGGGTGCCGAGGCCGGTGTTGCGGCTGGGCGGCAGGTTGTCGTGATTGGGCGCGCCGAGCCCGTCGGCATGGGTCCAGCTGTGCCACTGTTTGCCG
This sequence comes from Chromatiales bacterium, assembly GCA_026984045.1. Lineage (GTDB taxonomy): Bacteria > Pseudomonadota > Gammaproteobacteria > UBA6429 > Thiohalophilaceae > JALSSV01. The sequence continues at coordinate 2,125 of JALSSV010000066.1, forward strand.
TCGTACATGGACATCCCGCCCTCGGTACCGAACCAGACCCGGTCCCGGCTGTCCACATCGAGGCCATAGACCCATTCGTTGACGAGTTCCCGCACATAGGTGGTGAATTCGCCGGTCTTCGGATCGTAGCGGTTGGCGCCGGCCCAGGTGCCGATCCACCAACTGCCGTCGCGCTGGGCGGTGAAGGCGTAGACCCAGTAGTCGGCCAGGCCGTTGAGGGGAAAGAAGGTCTTCCACTTGCCGGCCTTGTAGCGGGACACGCCGCCGCCGTTGGTGCCGAACCATTTGTACCCTTGCGGATCGATGCCGATGGCGAAGACGTATTCGTTGGCCAGCCCTTCCTTGCGGGTGAAGGTGTTGCGCAGCGCATAGGTCTCGAGATCGATTTGCAGCACGCCCACCGAGGTGCCCACCCACAGGCTGTGGGTGGCCGGCTCCACTGCCAGGGAGCGGACGAAGACGCTGTCACCCACGCGGAAGGTGTCGGCCACCCGCCAGGACGGCGGCGCCGGTTCGGCCAGATCCACTGTCTTGCCGCTTTTCGTCGCCGGCGCTTCGGCGGGCTGGCGATCGCAGGCGGCCAGGGCCAGCACGGCCAGCAGGAGAGGCAACAGGTTTCGCAACAGGCGGGTTTTCATTGCAGGGTTCTCAGGTAGGCGATGAGATCGAGGATCATCGTGTTGTCGAGGACGCCCCGGTAGCCGGGCATGGCCTCGGCACCGTCGCGGATCTTCTCCAGCAGAACGCCGTCGGGCTGGAACAGGGTCTGTCCCCGGGTGAAATCGGGCGCGCCGGGCATCGGCCGGCCGGGCGCGTGACAGCTCATGCAGTGCTGCAGGAACAGTTCCTGGCCCCGCACCGGATCGGCAGCCCGGGCCGGCAGGACGCCCAGGGCGCAGAGCAACAGGGCAATGACGAAATGACGTGACCGGAACATGTGGCGAATCCTCTCCTTGCGCGGCGGCTCAGCGGCCGTCGCCGTATTCGTCGAGCTTGCGATACAGGGTCGACTGACCGATTCCCAGGTTGCGAGCGGCCAGCGAACGATCGCCCTTGGCCTCTTCCAGCGCGCGCATGATGAGGCTGCGCTCGTACAGGCGCACCTGTTCGCGCAGGGTCAGCTGGCCGTTCTCGCGGCTGTCGGGCAGGTGATCGTCGGCCAGGGCGGTGATGGTCTCGGGCAGATCGCCGATGGAGATGAGATCGTCCTCGGCCAGGATCAGGGCGCGGTCGATCACGTTCTCCACTTCCCGCACGTTGCCGGGCCAGTCGTAGGCCAGCAGCAGGCTCTCGGCTTCCGGCGTGAGCCGCAATTGCCGCCCGTGGGCGAAACGCTCGGCGTCGCGCTCGAGCAGGAAGCGGATCAGCTTGCGGATGTCTTCGCGCCGCTCCCGCAGGGGCGGGATGTGAATGTGGAAGACGTTCAGGCGGAAGTACAGATCCTCGCGGAAGGTTCCCGTCTCGACCATCCTGTCCAGCTCCCGGTTGGTGGCGGCGATGATCCGCACGTCCACCTTGCGGAACCGCTCGCCGCCCACGGGCCGGATTTGCTGGCTCTCGATCACGTGCAGCAGCTTCACCTGCAGGTGCAGGGGCAGCTCGCCGATTTCATCGAGGAACAGGGTGCCCCGGTCGGCCTCGACGAACAGCCCTTTCTTGGCCCGATCGGCGCCGGTGAAGGCGCCCTTCACGTGGCCGAACAGTTCGCTCTCGATCAGATTCTCGGGGATGGAGCCGCAGTTGACGGGAATGAAGGGGGCGCCGGCCCGGTGACTGAGGGCGTGGATGCGCCGGGCCGTGACTCCCTTGCCGGTACCGCTCTCGCCGGTGATGAGCACGGTGGAGTCGGTGGGCGCCACCTTGCCGATCAGCTTGTCGATCTGCCGGATCGGCGGCGATTCGAACTGGCAGTTCTCGTCCTTCTCCTGCAGCACCAGGGTCCGCAGCAGACGGTTCTCGTTGCGCAGGCCGCGCAGATCCACGATCTGCCTGACCTGGTGCAGCACCTCCTCGGTGCGCACCGGCTTGGTGAGATAGTCGAAGGCACCCAGACGCATGGCCTCGATGGCCGTGTCGAGGGAGGCATGGGCCGTGACCAGCAGGAAGGTGGTGTCGATGCCGGCCTGCTGCACGGCGCGCAGCAGGTCGATGCCGCTCATCTCCGGCATGCGGATGTCGCAGATGGCGATGTCGATGTCGCCCGCCTGCATCCGTTCCAGGGCGGCGGGCGCCTCGCCCAGCTCCTCCACGTCGTAACCCGCCTTGCGCAGGTTGGAGGCCAGCACCTGGCGGATGGCCAGTTCGTCGTCGACGACCAGGATGCGCGCGCGCGTCATGCGTCTCTCTCCTCGAGCAGCGCCCGTTCCACGGGCAGATAGACGAACACCCGGGTCCCCCTGCCCGGGGTGCTGTGGATTTCCATGCGCCCGCCATGCGCCTCGACGATGGCATTGCACAGGGTCAGTCCCTGGCCGGTGCCCTTGCCCGTGCGCTTGGTGGTGAAGAAGGCCTGCTTGGCCCGGGCCAGCACCTCGGAAGACATGCCTTCCCCGTTGTCCTCGACCACGAAGAACACGTGATCGTGCACACGGCCGGTCTTGATGCAGACACAGGGCCCGTCGGGGCGCGCCGCTTCCAGCGCATCGGCGGCATTGACCAGCAGATTCATGATCACCTGGGTGATCTGATCCGAGACGGCGTTGATGGCCGGCAGGCGTTTGTCCAGCTCCAGGCGCAGCTCGATGTTCTTCCAGCGTTCGTCGTAACGCATGAGGTTGGTTGTGCTGCGCACCAGGCTGTTGAGATCCACCAGGCTGCTCTCGGAGGACTGGGGCTGGGCAATCTCGGAGATCTGGTGGGTGATGTGACTGAGGCGCTGCACGTGTTCGAGCACCATCTTCAGCTTGCACTCGTCTTCCGCTGTCAGCAGGGGGCACTGGCCGGTTTCACGGGCCTCGATGATGTCCTTGACCAGCCCCGAGATGGCCGCGATGGGGTTGCCCACCTCGTGAGCGATGCCGGCCGCCAGCCGCCCGATGGAGGCCATCTTCTCCTGATGGAAGGTCTTCTGGCGTTCGATTTCCAGGTCATGTTCCTGCTGGCGCAGATCCCGCGCCAGCCGGCAGATCACCCGGGCCAGCTCGCCCACCTCGTCGGTGCGCTCCACCGGCAGTTCCACGTCCCGCTCGCCTCCGGCCACCGCCAGGCTGGTTCGGGTGAGCATGTGCAGATCCTGGCTCAGGCGCCTGAAGAACATGCGGGTGATGAGGCCGAGAAAGGCCAGGCACCCGAGCCCCAGCGACAGGGCGATGAGTGCGGCCCGGTTGCTGCGTTCGCGATAGTTTTCCACCAGCCGCTGGCGCTGCTCGCCTCCGCGGCGCAGTGCCGCGCGCAATTCGTCCAGGAATTGCGACTGGGCCGCGCCAAAACGGGCGAGCCGGGACGGCGACGGATCCGCGGCGGCAGCCAGCAACGCCGCTTCCAGCGCCTGCGCGGCGTCGCTGTTCGGAAACAGGGGGTGGATCTCGCGCTGGAACATGGCAAGGTAGCGCTGCAGATGCCGTTGCAGATGTTCCCGCCCGCCCGGGTTGCGCAGGTTGTCGGTGTTGAGCACATGGGATTCGATCTCGCCCAGCAGCCGCGCCTCCATCTCGTGCAACTGCAATTCCCGGGCGTAGGCCGCCTGCAAGGTGCCGAACTCGCGCAGCAGCAGATCCTTTTGATAGAACACGAACAGCGCCAGCAGCACGGCAAAGGCCAGCAGGGTGCCATAGGTGAGATAGGCCTTCAGGCGCAGGGAGATGCGCCGTTGGATCGGTGCCTGTCCGTCCTGCCAGTTGCGGGCATCCATGATCAGGCGCCTTTCGCCCGGTACGGGTCTTTCATGTCTGCATCCATGGTTCCAGGCCGTTTCCCATCCCGCTTGCCAATGCATCCCATGCCTACTCTGTCATGACAATTCAATGGTGATCTTGCGCCGGGTCAAGTTTTCGCTCTTGCAATAACCCACTCGCCTGCCCCGCTATTGACCGTTGGCAACCTGCCGGCGTTACCCGGCAGGCGATGCAGGCGTCTCGCAATTCTCCGACGGCCACTGCTCGAGCAGCTTGTGCGCCCTGGCCAGCCAGGGATCGCCCGGCCCGGTATGGCGCAGGAAGCTGCGCATGGCCGCTTGCGCCTCGGTGAAGCGCGCCTGTGCCGCCAGGGCCAGCGCCAAACCATAATGGGCGTTGGCCTGGCCCGGACGCAGGCCGATGGCCTGGCGGAAGGCCGACTCCGCCGCCCGCGGACGGTCGAGATCCAGCAACGTAAAGCCGAGGTTGACCCGGGCCTCGGGCAGGGTGGGCGCCAGATCCACCACCTCCTCCCAGATCGGCAGGGCCCTGGCCGGGTGCCCGGCATGCTGGAGATTGACGGCCTCCCGGAAGCGGGTGGCCACGCGCTGGGCCTGCATGTGCCGGGTCACATCGAAGCCGTCCTCCCGGGCGGGAGGCGTCTCACCGGGCAGGCCGTGGACCAGCCACCCCACGCCCAGGATGAGCGCCAGGGTGATGAGCACGGCCCTCAGGCGCGCGTCGGGGCGCGATGGGCGGTGCGTGGCCGGGCTCACGACAGCGCCCCCGGCTGCCGCCCCCGGCGCAGGAAACGCCGGCGGGCCTCGGCGATGACCTGCTTGCGCCGCGCGGCGGAAACGGGCCGGCCGGCAGCCAGATCCCGCAACAGGGCCCGCATGCCGGGATCCCCCCAGTCGAGGGCGCCATGCAGGCGCAGGCGGATCACCCCTTCGCCATCCACCAGCAGGGTGAGGGGATAGTCGTAGACGCCGAGGCGGATCTCGGCGTGCCGCCGGTCGATCAGGGCCACCGGCAGACGCAGCCGGTGCCGGCGCAGGAACGCCTGCACCAGGAAGGGATCCTCCTCCACCGCCAGGGTGGTCACCACGATGCCCTCCTTGCCGAGTGTCTCGGCCATCTGCTGCAGATCCGGCATCTCCCGGCGACAGGGCGGGCACCAGACCGCCCACACGTTCACCACCCGCAACCGCGCCGGTGGCAGTGGCCAGGGCACCGGCTGGCCTTCGCCTCCGCGCACGGTGAGCGGCGGAAAGGCCGTGCCCTCGGCGGCCGGATCCGACGGGGACGGCGAGCAGGCCGCAACCAGCAGGGCCAGGCCCAGCCAAACGACGGTTCCCGGTCGAACTGCCCGCCTCATCGGGCCTCCTCCAGACGGCCGGCCGGAACCCCCCGGCGGATCGTCGGCCACAGGGGACGCAGAACCAGCCACAGGAACCACACCGTGGCCGCCAGACCGATGAAGCCGCCGAGGCCCATCAGCAGCATGCCGGCCCACTCCTGGATCTGATCGAACATGGCCGTGCCCGGGGTCTTGCGCGGCACGCCATGCAGGCCCGACCAGAGCAGGCCGGCCACCAGCAGCAGCAAGCCGCCGCCATAGAAGCGCAACTGGCGCCGCACCCGGGAAGCCGGCGTGGCCGCAAGACCCAGCCTGGCCAGCAACCAATGGGTGATGGCCATGAAGGCCAGGGTGACGGCCCCGACCGTGCCATGATAGTGCGCGGTCACCACCACGTTGTCTTCCCGGATCAGGGCACCGGCCAGAAACCCCGCGGCGAACAGCAGGATCGACAGGCCCAGAGCGTTGCAGGCGGGATCGGCCAGGGCGCCGGGACGCCGCCACAGGCGCCACAGCAGTCCGCCGCCGAAGGCGGCGGCCACCGGCCAGCTTCCCCAGCGCATCAGTCCGGTCCAGGCCGCCCGCCAGGCTTCGCTGCCCGCCGGCAGCAGGAACACCACGAGCGGGGCGAACAGGGCCGGGAGGGCCGCCATGGCGAACAGCGGCGCAAGGCGCAGGCGCGGCGCCGGCAACCGGGCCTGGCCCGCCAGCACCGCCCAGGCCGTGAGCATCAGCAGCAGATGGGTGAACTGCAGCAGATGCCCGCCGCCCCAGAAGAGGTTTTCGTAACCGCGCCCGGGTGCCGGCAGCCGCAGGGCCGTGGCCAGCAGCACGCCCAGCGCCAGCAGGGTGATCCGCGCGGCCTGGCGCGGCCCGCCCTCGAGGACCCTGCCGGTTTCGGCGAGGGCGCGCAGCGCCATACCGCCGATCCCGCTCAGGAACAGCCCCAGGCCGGCGAGGAACACGGGGCCGTCGATCACCGGCACGTAGTTGCTCAGGATCGGATGCCGCTCACCCAGAAGACGCGCCAGCAACAACAGGCCCACGCCGCCCGCCGCCAGCGTCCAGGCCAGCCAGCCCGATCCCGTCCGCGCCCGCTGCCCGGCCAGGCTCCACCAGAGCCCGGCAAAGGCCAGGAACCAGACGGTGACCGCCAGATTGACGTGCATCACCAGCGCCCCGCGGAAGAACTCGGGCGACAGCCAGTGGGCGATGAAGGGCGTGCGTGCCACCACCAGCGACAGGGCGAAGACGGTGGAGATGGCCAGCGCGGTCAGGGCCAGGGCCAGCCAGGCCAGGGCCAGGCGACGACGGGTGCCGGTGGGGACGGGCAGTTGGGGCCAGGCGGTCATGTTACACGGCTCCCTGGTGTGGCACCTGGCTGATGAACGGCACCCCGTAGAAGGTCAGGAAGCCGAGCACGAACACGGCCACCACCAGCCAGGCGCCGCGCTTCGGCGAAGGCCGGAAGGTGACCCGCAGATGCAGGGCGAAGCCGAGCACCAGCCAGGTGAGGAAGGCCCAGGTCTCGAGCGGATCCCAGGCCCAGTAGCGGCCCCAGGCGTCCTGGGCCCAGATGGCGCCGGCGATCAGCATCAGGGTGTCGAAGATGAAGGCCAGCATCATGAAGCGATAGGCCAGATCGTCGAGCTTGCGATCGCCCGGCAGGGTGGCGAAACGCCGTTGGCCGAAGGCGGTGCCGCGCAGCAGGATCACCCCGGCCATGCCCAGGGCCACGAACACCCCGCCCAGGAAGACCTTGCCGAACAGGATGTGGATCACCAGCCAGGTGGTGTCGTAGGTGGGTGGCACGTAGGCATCCTTGGGATCGGTGAGCACCATCCAGCCGGCCATGATGAACATCAGCGGCAATACCACCGCGGCGGTGGGGCGGATGGGCCGGTAGCGCCAGTAGGCCAGGGCATAGATGAACAGCAGGCCGAACACGCCGCTGGAGAGGATCTCGTGCATGGTGACATAGGGGCCATGCTCGAGCCGGAGCCAGCGATGCGCGATGGCCAGGCCGTGCGCCAGCAGTCCCGACCAGAGCAATCCCTGCAGGGTCTTCTCCGGCTTCCTGCCGAAGATCACGGCCACGATGGCCAGGGCGCCGGCCAGCACGTACAGCACCACGGCGGCCCACAAAAGCTGGATTTCCCGTTCCACGTCAGCGCCTCGTCAGTCGTCGTCTTCTTCCGCCCGCCAGGGGCGCGCGGCGCACTTGCGCCAGTAATGCCAGCCCATGCCCAGCACCGCCACCACGCAGGCGGCCAGCAGCCAGGGAATGGTGCGGTCGTAGAACACCGTATATCCCATCCACTGGCGCAGGCCGAGGAAGGTCAGGGTGCCGTCGGCCAGCGTCACCCGATCCCCCGGCCGCAGCATGCGGCGCTGCCCGTCGACGCGCAGCACCAGCCGGTAGTCATGCGGCAGGCGAAAGCGCGAGGACCGCGCCGGGTCCAGTACCACCTCGTCCATCTCCAGCAAGGTCCAGAGCCGGTGACCGGTGCCCGGCAGCGTCCATTCCAGGGCCTGCCGATATTCGTGGGCCGGATAGCTGGGCAGGTGCACCGAGCCGGTTCGCGCCGGGCCGCCCTTCGCCGGCTGCCAGCGGAACAGGGGGGCGAAGCCCTTGTTGTGGGTGGTGTAGAAGCGGTAGCCGGCGATCACCAGCGGATGGTGATCGCCGATCACCCCTTCGTGCAGACGGCCCTGCGCGTCCCGCCAGGCCACGCGGCTGAGGGTGCGCCCCCGTTCGCGCCCCGGGTGGTATTCGATGGTGAACGGCAACTGGCGAAAGCGGATGCCCCTGATCGTGTCGGGGTGCAGGGGGCCGGCGTCGCGCCCGGTGAGGGTGCCGTCGAACCATTCCCCTTCGGTGATCTCCAGTTGGCCGCGCAGGTAGGTGAGCCGGCTGACGGCCAGCAGGATCACCAGGACCAGCAGGGCCAGGTGGAACACCAGCAGGCCGCTCTGGCGGCGAAAGGCCGGATTGGTGGTGATGGCCGCCAGCAGGTTCAGCGCGAACAGGCCGAAGGGCACGGCCAGCACCCAGCCGTCCAGCCGGTTGGTGAGATACACGGCCATCACCAGCAAGGTAAACAGGCCGAAGATGGCCAGGGTCAGTTTCAGGGAACCGACCGCGACCCACCACGCACGTTCCTGCATCACGGCACTCATGACACCTCAGGGCGGATTGCTGCAGGTGCTGCGCATCCAGAAACGCCCGCCACAGTCCGACGAACTCCAGTTGCCGCTGTTTTTCCAGTTCACCGGCCCGCCGCCGCCGAGCATGGCTTCAAAATAGTAGGGGCCGTTGGTATAGGGTGCGCTGCCGCCTTCCTGGCTGATGTCCACCAGCAGGGCCTTGTTGCGCCAGCCATGGGGCACCATGGCATGACACCAGGAACATTCCAGGTGGCCGATCCGCCGCGCATGGCCGATATGCAGGTTGGTGCTGCGGAAACTCAGGCCACACATGCCGCCGCCACCCCCGCCCCCGCCGAAACCGCCACCACTGAAGCCGCTCTTGTCCGGATTGGTATTGTTGGGGTTGGCATAGTCGTCGTAGTTGTGACACTTGAAGCACAGATCTCCCTGGCGGCCGGTGCCCGTCTCGTTGTCCCAGTTGCCCTTGAGCAGGAAGTTGTTGCCGGAGCCGTGGGGGCCCCAGGGCGCGCCGTCGGGCCCGCCGTTGGGCTCCACGGTGCCCGGCGCGGTGTCCGAGCCGTGACAGTCGGTGCAATACATGGTGAGGTTGCCGATGTAACTGCCTCCGCCGCCGTTCCAGGGCGAGAGGAACAGGTTGGCGCTGGCGCCGCCGCGGGCCGCGAGATCGCGACCGGTGTTGTCGAGCACCGGATGCCAGCTGCGATGGTTGCCACCCGGTTCGCCCTTGTCAGCGGCCGGGGGCTGGAACTCCATGGCCTGGTTGGTGTAGCGCGTGACCTGGTTGGTGCCGGCCGGCGTGCCGCCGCCCGACTCGCCGAGAAACGGCGGGGTGTCGTAGGCGTAGTCCGAGTGGCACTTGAGACAGTACTGGTATTCGCGGGTCAGGTAGCGGCTGCTCACCGCGGTGGAGGCGCCGATGCCGCCATCGCCCCGCTTGACCTGGTAACCGCTGGGCAGGCTGCCCCAAGCAGTGGAACCATAGATGGGCTCGACGCCCCAGCCGCCGCGCAACACACCCGAGGCGAGGTTGCTGTGCTGTACCGCCGAATCGTGTTCATGGGTGCCCTCCGCGTTGCCGGCGGTGCCGTTGAACAACTGGTTCTTCATCAGCCGGTGGGGGTTGTGGCAGTCGGTGCACTCGGCGTGGCGGTTGGTCAGGTTGCCCTTGCCGAGGGTGACGGGGCTCTCGGTGAGATCGGCGTCACGGATGTCGTGGCGTTCCTCGCCGGCGGGCTGATCGGCATTGGTGATGGGCATGTGCCGGGCCAGCAGGAAATCGCTCTTGATGTCGGGCACCGGGAAGCCGCTGGTGCCCTGCCCCTGCAACACGCCGCCGTCGGGCGAATGGCACTGATAGCAGGTCTCCTCGATGGCCGGCAGGGCGGTGGTCTTGGGTACGGTGGTGCTGTCCACACCCTCGCGCAGCAGACGCCGGGCACCGGGCACCGTGTGGGTGTCGTGACAGTTGAGGCAGGCGGCCTGCCAGACCGGGGTGCCGGCCGGAAAGTCGCGCCGGGTGGCGGCGGTATCGGTGTAGATCTCGTCGGCCACGGTCTGATCGGCGTGGGCCGAGTGCGACCAGGCCTGGCCCAGCTTGTCATGGCAGGCGAGACAGACGATGTCGTTGGCCTGATCGAAATTCCCGCCGCCGGGGGCGGCCTTCTGGAAGCGATTCAGGCGCAGGAACTTGATGTTCAGGGTGGCATCGGTGTCGCGAATGTGCGGATCGTGGCAGCTCACACACTGCACCTGGTTGTTCTCCAGCGGCACCAGCGGGCGGGTGTTGGTGCCGGCCTGGCGGTTGGCGATGTGACTCACCAGGGCCGGATCCCGCAATTCGCCGTCGGCGGAGGCCAGGGTGCTGTCGTAGGTGAAGGAGATGGGATGATCGTTGGTCAGATCGATGCCCAGGCGGCGGGTGAATCCGGTGTTGGCGCCGCTGCCTTCGGGCATGCTGCCATCGGCAGCGGTGCCCTGCAGATCGATGGTCACGTTCTGCTGGCCGTTGAGCACGTTCACGGTGCCCAGCGCCAGGGTGCCGTCGTGACACGACAGGCACAGCTTGGAACTGCCGGCCGGCTGATCGAGGCCCAGGGCATCCATGGAGCTGGAGCGGTAGGTGCTGTAGGTGGCCCCGGACAACTGGCGGTTCCACAGGGGGGCCGCCGGCGCATTCTCGGCGTTGTGCGGGGTGTGGCAGAACACGCAGATCCGCGATTCGCTGAGCGCGGTCACCGGACCCGGCCCGGTATTGGAAAGGTTGTGGGGCGTGTTGGCAATATCGGGGATCCGCGCCGCCTGGCTGCTCCCGATCATCAGCCACAGTCCCATCCCCCACAGGGTTCGACGCATGCCGCTCACAGCCCTCCTCCCAGATACTGGAACACCGCCACCCGGCCATTGAACATGTCGGCCACGTAGATCCGGTTGTGCCCGTCCACCGCCACGCCGGCGGGGAGGAAGAACTGGCCGATGCCCGCGCCGGTGCCGCCGATGGGCAGCAGGAAGCGCCCCTGGTCGTCGAAGATCAGCAGGTGATCGCGATAGGACTCGACCACATAGAGGTTGCCCTCGTCATCCACCGCCACCCCCTTGGGGCGCTCGAAGTTGCCCACGTACAGGCCCCGCTGGCCGATGGAGCGCAACCAGCGTCCGTCACGGCCATCGAGGATCTGGATCCGCGCATTGAGGGTGTCGGTCACGTAGAGCCGCCCGCCGGCCACGCACAGGTAGGTGGGCGCATTGAACTGGCCCGGCTCGTCACCGGGCTGGCCCCAGTGATCGAGGAAACGGCCCGCGGCGTCGAAGATCACGATCTGGTGACGGCGGGTGTCGGCGACGTAGATGTGACCACTGCGCGGATCCCGCGCGACGCCCGTGGGTCGCGCCAGTTCGGCCTGGCCGATCACGCCCCGGGGGCGTCCGTCTGCGGCCAGCCGGAACACGGCCCCCAGCTCCGCATCGGCCACCAGCACGCCCCCGTCGACGTCCGTGGCCACCCCGACGGGGGCCTTGAAGGAGGTGCCGGGACGCGCCTCGGACCAGACGGCCAGGCGCCCCCCCGCCGGATCGAACACCAGGATCGCCTTGCGGCTGATGTCGCTCACGTAGATGCGGCCGGCGGCATCCACGGCGATGCCCTGGGGACGTTGCAGGCCGTCCGGCGCCTTGCCACCTTCGTCGAGACCGGCCAGCCAGCGCAGGGCCGAACCCAGGGCGCCGTGTTCTTCGTCGCGCCGGGCGAAGTTGTCCGCTCCGGTCAGCTCGCCGATCCAGCGGTAACGGGGCACTTCCGGCATCGCGGGCCAGGACCGCTCCGGTGCCGGGCGCAGGAAGCGGAAGTCGCGGGCGACCGGCCGGTCGCTGCCGGGACCGGCACAGCCGGCCAGTTCCCCGACGAGGAAAACCAGCAGCAACCCGATCAGGCCCCGCGTCATGGTCCCACCTCCGCTGCCGGCACGATGCGCAGGAGGTGCACCGCGCCCAGGCCTTCGTCGGCGACGTACAGCCACTGTCCCTGGACCGCCAGATCCCGGATCCGCAAGGCGTTCAGCTTCACGGAGCGAGCGCGTGGAGCCGTGGACCGATGGGCGGGGAAGCACCACAGTCGGTTGTCGAAGGCATCAGCGACGATGATGCGGCCTTGCGCATCCCGCCCCAGCGCGACCGGCTGGCGAAGGCGTGAGGCGCCGAAGCGGCTCACGAAGCGACCCTGCCGATCCACCACCAGCACTTCGCGGCGGGCCCCATCGAGCAGGTAGAAGTGTTCCGTGTCGGCAACCAGATCGATCAAACCGCCCGGGGGCTGGCCGGTTTCGTCGCGGGGATGGATGATCGCCTCCACCCGTCCCAGGCGGTTGAAGGCCAGGATCTGCTGGTCGGGCCCGTCCAGCACCAGCAGCCGTCCACCGCGGGGATCGTCAATCAGCGCCAGTGGCCGGTTGAGGTTGAAATCCCGGAAACGCTCGACCACCTGCCCCTGCGTGTCGAGCCGCAGCACCTGGCGCTGATCCGGATCCGTCACGTAGAGCTCACCCGCGGCATTGGCGAGCAGGCGCACGTCGGGCGACAGGGACATCGAGTAAAGGGAAACCAGCCGATCGGCTCCGCGATCATAGCGGTAGAGGCGGCCGCGGCCGGCGTCGGCAATGAAGATCTGATCCTGCCAGCCGGCCACCGCCACCGGTCGCGCCAGTTGCACGAAACGGCCCTGCGCATCGGGCGCCGCCTGCAGCAGGCGCCACGGCTGCAACGGCGTGTCCTGCGCTTCGCCGCTGCGCGACGGCGCCGCCGTGCAGGCCGACAGGGCCAGGGACAGACCCGCGAGCGGCAACAGCAGGCTGGAAAGGATTCTTTTCAAGCGTATCGCTCCCCTGTTCACCAGATCCCCGGCCCCTTGGTGGAATGGCCGCCGCGAATGCCGCTCTTGAGGCCCGGTTTGCCCGAGTGGCACAAAAAACAGTTTTCCGTGCCCCAGGCGATGTCGTCATTGTGGCACATGCCGCAGAACTTGCCGTCGATGATCTCCTGCATGGTCACGTCGTTGCTGCCGGCGCGCATTTCGAAACCCAGCTCGAAGTGACACACCTTGCAGCGAAAGCGGATGCGATGAAACCAGTGCGGAAAGATCACCGGCGGCATGCCTTCGGCCTCGGCGCGCCGGTTCAGGATCACGTCGCCGTATTCCGCCCATGCCGGCAAGGCCGCCAGCCACAGAACCAGAATCCGCGCCGCGACCGCGCCCCACTTTCCCCTTCTCATTGCGCTCATGCTGTCAGGGTCGTGCCTCTTTGCGCGGCACGCTGTGACAACGGTTACATTCGGTCAGGGGAAAGGCCACGGCCCCATGACATCGGCCACAGTATTCCCCCTGCAGGATCTTGTACATGTTGATGGGATTGGCGCCCACCTTGGAGACGAAATACTTTTCATGGCAGTTGGCGCAATCCAGCCACAGGGTGTGCGGCCGGTGAGGGAACAGCACCATCGGCATCTCGCCCGTATTCTTCATCAGCACCGGGGTTTCCCGGATCCGTACCCTGGTTTCGGGCCGCAGGTTGGTACGGGGATGAATAACTCCCTCCTCCAGCGCCCTGACCCAGTTCACCTGGTTGCCGGACGTATCCGCTGGCAACCGGGAGAGGGCCTCGGCCGGTTCCTGCAACACGCCGATGGCCGGCCCTTCCGGATCGTGCAGGTTGTCCTGCGCCAGGGGCACCCAGTAGCCGGCCAACGCCGCTCCGACGAACAGCAGGCCGGCCAGGCCGCTGCCGAGCAACTGCCACTTTCGTCTCATCATCCGCGCTTTTCTCCCCGACCTAGCCCGGAATGTAGAAGCCGGCATTGCGGATCGCCCGCACGTACTGTTTCGTGGACTCCTCGCAACGGGTCACGGCGGCGGCATAGTCGCCCTGCTCGGCCAACTGCTCGGCCTCGGCGCGCAGACGCTTCGCCGCTTTCAGATATTTCTCCACCCGCTTGCGAATCCGCGGATTCTGCAACTTCTCCTCCAGCAGCATCTGCACCAGCATCTTGTGGGTATCGTTGCGATCCAGTTCATAGAGATATTCGTCACGCTTGGTTTCGAAGTGCAGGGAGCGTACCAGGGTATCGCCACTGCGCAGGGCACTGATCGCCGTCTTGATCTGCACATAGGCCGTATCCAGCGTCTTGCGGGCCGAATAGGGCTGATCGGTCTCCATCTGGGCCCTGGCCGTGGCGATGGCGGTCTCGGTGGCCCCACGCACTTCACGCACCAGATCCTCCCGGCCTTTCTCCTTGCCAATCCGCTCCAGGGCGGCCATCAGCGCTTCGACGCTCTCGAGACGGGCATCCACGCCCCGCGCCGCTTCGTCCTGTGCAGCACGCGCACCCTCCATGCGGGTCAGCCGCACGGCCCGGAACATGGTTTCGGTGGCATAGAACAGGGCCTCGCCGGCCGCATCCCGATCCTCCTCGTCCAGGGCCTTGACCGCGCGTTCGTAGAGTTCCCGCGCGGCCCGGTACAGGGTCTGCACGTTGGGATCCGTGCTGGCCCTGACCCGCCGTGCGGCCGACGACACCGTGAGCAACTGTTCGACGAAATGCAGACGATCCGCGGTGGCCGGGTTGATGGGCTTGCCATCGGCCGACTGCAGGGCCGGCAAGGGCGAGGAAGCGAACAGCATCGCGGCCAGGCTCCATTTTCTGAGATGTTTCATGATTTCGCTCCTGATGAAATGGGGTTGAAGGCTCACAACGCCAGGCCGCCCATGCGCAAGGCCTGCACGATGGTCTTGTTGGCCTGTTCGATGGCCACCAGCGCCTGTGCCATGTCACCGGCCTGCTTCAGTTTCTCGGCCCGGGCCACCTGTTGCTCGCTTTTGGCGATCAACCGCTTGATCAGCGGGATGCGCCGGCGCATCTCGGCCGGGGCGGTGTTCAACAGCACCTGCGCCAGTGAGACGTAACTTCGGTTGCGATCGTATTCGTAGCGGTATTCGTCCGCGGGCGTCTTGAACTCCAGGGCGTAGGTCACCGTCTCCCGGGCCCGTGCCCGACTCAGGGCAGACTCGACTCGCGCCGAAGCCCGGCTCAGGATCCGCAGGGCGGCGGTATAGTCTCCTTTTTCAGCGTGTCCCTGCGCTTCGTGCAGCAACGCCTCTACCCGTGCCTGATCCAGCAGCTTGTCCAGCGGCAGACCCTTGCGGCGCGCCGTATCCGACAGGGCCTTTTCATAGACCCGGATGTTCTCCAGCGACTCCCGGTAGCGTTCCCGGGCCTGGGCATTGAGCCCCTGCGTGTCGACGATCAGGGCGAAGGCCCGGGTCACGTTGTCGAGACTCACCCGGGAGGCCTGGCGAGCCGGTTCCAGATCGCCACTGTCGAACAGGGTGCGCGCCTGCTGGTAGGCGTTCTTGGCATCCTCCAGCAGTGCGATGGCGCGGCGATTGCCGCCGGCCTCGATGCGCCGGGCCCGTTTCGAGTGATACAGGATCTGCTCGAGCATGCGCAGCTTGCTCTCCAGCACCCGGCGTTCCCGCGAGCCATCGCCATCCGCCGCCGCACTGGCGTCCTGACCGGCGAGTGCAATCAGCATCAATCCGCACAGAATGCACCACAGACCGCGATGCGCATGTCGGCTGTAGCTCATCATCACCTCCAACCGCCTGTTCGGCGGACAGACCTCCATCCCGCTCCCGGCGCCTGCCGGGAGCGGCTATTTCTTGCTGGCCGCCTTCTTGGCCTTGGCCTTCTTGCCCTTGCGGCCCTTGGGCCGGGAATGGCACTTGCGGCAGGTCTTGGCCGTGATCGGAAATGCGACCTTGCCATGACAGACGCCGCACTTCTGTCCCATCAGGATGGCCGCCATGCTGATCTGGTTGGCGCCCTTCTGGGGGATGAAGATGGCCGGGTGACAATTGGAGCAGTCCAGCCATTCGGTGTGCTGCTTGTGGGGATACGCCACGTCCGGCATGGACCCCTTCACCTCGCGCACGATGTTCAGATCCATGACGATGGGCTTGGCCTTGGGGTCCAGCCGATCGTACCGGGGCGTGATCTTGCCGCTCTCGAGGGATCTGACCCAGTCCACGTGGTTGCCCACCTTCGCCGGCACCAGATCCTTGAAGGCCTCCTTCGGCGGCTGCAGATAGGCCACTCCCTCCCCTTCAGGGTCGTGATAGCCGTCCTTGGCCGGCGGCAGGTTGAAGGGCTTCTTCGGCTTGAGCAGCCGGTTGAACACGTTGGGATTCTTCCGTTCGGCGGCGCCGGCCTGGTGCACGACGCCGAACACCAGCAGCAGGGCGGCCACGATGAACAGCAAAACGATGAATTTCAGGGATGGCATCTGGACATTCATTTCAGTTTCTCCATTCGCTGCCGGGCATCAGGGCTTGCTGGCCGCCCGGGGCGGCGCAAGGGTTCCCAGACGACTGCCGATGACCTGGGTCTTCAACCCCGGCTTTCCGGAATGACAGATGTTGCAGTTCTCCACCGACCAGGCGATCTCGCCATTGTGGCAGGCACCACAATACTTGCCGTCGATGATCTTGAGCATGTTGATGCCGCTGCCGCCGGCCTTGAACTGGAAGCCCAGATCCGCATGGCAGACCTTGCAGCGGAAGCGGATGCGATGGAACCAGTGGGGGAAAATCACCGGCGGCATGCCTTCCTTTTCCGCATGTTCGTTGAGCACCAGGTCTCCGTACTCGGCCCGGGCCGGCGGGCTGGCCAGCCCCCAGACCGTCAGCAGCATCACCAGCAGACCGCTCAGGCCCGTCTTGCGTATCGCGTGGTTCATGTTTCCTCCATCTTGTTTTCCTGCAGCCGAAAGCTGCATCAGTTGCCGAAATAGCGCCGCGCCTGGAACATCAGCACGTTGTACCGGTTGCGGTTGATCTCCGACATGCGCAGACTCAGGCGCAGGCTGAGGCGCCCCAGGACATAGTCGAATCGGTTGACCCAGACCGTGCTCTCCTGTTTCTGGGCAAACACGTTGCCGGGGGTCTCCAGCTGATTGCTGATACGCAGATCCGAATGGAACTGCAGCCGGTAGACGCTGAAGGCCCGGATATGGCGATACACCAGGGAACCGCTGGCGGTCGTCGCAAAGCCGTCGTCGGCGCTGTCGGCCGTGACGTTCTTGTTGGCGTTGATGGTCAGGTTGCCCGTCAGGGCCGACCAGGGCCCGAAGGAGTAGGTCCCGTTCAACTGGTAGTTGATCAACTGATAGATTTCCCGCGGTCCGTCACCACCCACGGTGCGGGCGTCGGAGGCCAGCAGGCGCATGTAGGCCTGCCCCAGCCCCTTGCCCTTGCGCCAGGTAAAGGAAACGCTGTGGCTGAGCCGGTTGCGGGCGGCCAGGCGCGTGTCGTAATCGCCATTCAGGCTCTGCGCGATCTGAAAGGAGAATTCCTCGCGCGGGCGCAGGGTGATGGCCCGCTGCAGATTGTGGCCGAGGGTGAGGTTGAGATGCTGGCCACCGTATTGGTCCTCGATACGATTGGTGATTCCCGATGCGCCATACCACCGGTAACGATAGCGGCCCAGCGGGATGTCGGCCGGATTGTAGGCGAGCGAGACCGACTGGGTGGATACGCGGATCTGCTCGCCATTGGTGTGCACGATCTTGGCTGTCAGGTTGCCCCGCAATCGCAGGTAGGGCGTCAGGTTGTAATTGAGGCCACCATAGGCATTCAGCGAATCACTGTCGGTGGGTGCCCCGACCGACTCCCTGTAGCTCGTGAAATAGCGCAGGCCGAGGTTCCCGTTCAGTTTCGGATTGGCGGGCCGCCAGAAGGAATTGGAGGTCATCTGGACCTGGCGGGTGAGATTGGCATAGGCGCTCACCCGGTCGTCCAGCTCGAGGTAGCTGAGCATGTTTTCCATGCTGAAGGCGCCGCTGGGGCGGTAGGTGTGTCGCAGCACCGCATTGTCGTTCCGGTAGTTGCTTTGGCTGGAACGCCGCCGGGCTTTCTCGCGCCGGGCATCGAACTTGAGCCGGTGGCGCCGGAAACTCTGGCCAGCCATGAAGGTGAGGATGTCGCTCACGTCATCGGCCTGCCCCTGCATGGTCTGGATGTTCTTGTCCCAAGTGCCCTGCATGACGAACGATCCTTCCGGGCTGCGGTATTTCTGACTGATTCCGTAACGGGTATTGGTATAGGGCAACGAGCCGATCGCCTCTCCCGTGACCCGGCTGTCGGTTCGCAGGTACCGGGCCTCGAAGGGAAACCGACTCAGGGGCAGAAAGCGCAACTGGGCATCGCCGGTCACGATGTCACCGGTCGAGGTGCCCGTGGTCTCCCGTTGCAGGTGATCGAAAGTCAGCCCCAGCCCGCCATTGACCTGCATGAACCAGGGCTGCCAGAGGTAACTGTCTCCTCGCAGATTCAGGGTCAACAGATTCTCCCACTGATCTTCGCCTTCGCGATAATCCTCGAGCCGGCTCTGGTAGGTGACGTCACCCCAGAACCGGATCGGGGCCATGACATACTCTCCCCGCACCGCGGTGGACAGCACGGCCAGCAGTCCGGCAGCAATGACACGCTGTTCCCAACCCTTGCCCCTTCCGCAATACCCCATGATTCCGCCCTGGCGCCTTGCCTCCCGTCACGGTTCGTGCGTGGTCCCGGGCGTCCCTTCCGTGTGTCCGCCTGCCGCCGGGTCATAGCGGCGGTTCACCTGAATGGCCGTCTTCTTCCACAATTGCGCCTCCAAGGCCGCGATCCGCTGCTGTCGCGCTTCCCGCAGGTAGAGTTCCCGGGCCCGGGCCTCCACCTTCGCGTAGGGATGGCGTCGCGGCGGCTTGCGATCCAGCAGCCGGAAGATGGCCACCCCCTGCAACAGGCGCAGTGGCGGGGTCAGCTCCCCCGGCTGTAGCGTGTCCAGCGCCTTCTGCACCGGCGGCGCCAGCATTCCGCGATGCAGATAGCCCATGTCCCCGCCCTGCTCGGCGCTGTCGTCTGCCGAATGCAGGCGTGCCAGCTCGGCAAAATCGGCACCCGCTTCGAGCTGCCGGTGAATGCGCCGGCCTTCTTCCATCGCCTGCTCCCACACGGCGGGAGTCGAGGAAGGCGCCACGCGCAACAGGATCACCGCCACGCGCAACTGTTCGGGGGAGGTGAATTTGTCCGGGTGATCCGCGTAATACTTGCGAATCTCTGCATCTTCAGGATCGGGCACCCTGGCGAGATCCTTCTTGAGCTGGATCAGGATGCTCTGATTTTCCAGAAAGCGGCGCAGGCGCCGCGCCAGCCTTGCCTGGAACGCCGGCCAGTCCTCCCGTTCGCCATAGCGCTTGCGATAGTCCTCGAGCATGGCTTCGAGGGTCTTTGCGACCCGCTCGGCCTCGGGGCGATATCCGCGTCGCCGTGCCTCCTGCACCAGCAACACCTTCCGGATCAGGGCCTGCGCCGCGTCCTGGCGGATCCGGGCCTGTTCGCCTTGCGGAATCTTGCCGTGATAGAAGCGGTTGCGAACGTAGTTGTGAAAGAACTGCTTGAATTCTTCCGCGCTGATGGTGTCTTCCCCCACTCGGGCGAACACGGCCTGCGGCAGATCTGTGACCATGAGCGCCGCCGGCAACGGTGACGCGATCAGCCACAACAGGCCCAGCCCCATTGCCCGTCTGATGGACATCCTCCTCACTCGCACCTCCTGCTGCGGCAAACTGCACGCGAAAAAAACGGCCCCGGGTGACGGAGACAGCTATCACCTCGGGACCGTCGGTCTGGTTCGCGCTCTTCAGAAGAGCGCGACCAGCGTCGCCCGAACCCTGATTCGCTTATTTCGTATGGCAGGCCAGACAGACTGCACTGCCGGTGTTCTGGATGCGCAGGAATGTCGGGTTCACGTCCGTATGCGGGTTGTGGCAACTGGCACATTCGACGAACGGCTCCGTCGCTCCCAGGTCGGCCCGGGTGTAGAGCTGCATGTCGGTCTTCTCCCGCAAGCCCGTGGTGCCGACGCTGGTGTCCACCCACCACACGGGGTTGCCATTGATGGTGGCCTTGTAGGGCGGAACGAAATCCGGATCGGCCAGGGTGCCGCCGAAGGGGCCGTCGGCATCGGCCGAGGTGGCGCCGCCACCCCCGTACTGGATGCCGACGGGATGATCGTTGCTCAGATCGGTACCGATGTTGACGATGCTGGCCGTGGCATAGTTGAGGGAGCCCACCGGCGTGGCCGTGGCGGCCGGACCGGTCCAGGTGCCAGGCAGGGTGGCGCCCGCCGGGTTGTAATTGCCCGAACCCGGGGCGTTGATCATCACGTTCATGGCCTGGGTGCCGTCATGGCAGGAGAGGCAGGCGATGGACACGGAGCCCACCGGCGCCACGCCGCCGTCCAGCGTGGAGGTCCCCAGCGAGGCATAGGTGGTGTAGGTGGCCGGATCCGAGAGCACCCGGTTCCACAGCGGCACGGAGGCCGAGTTGTCCGCCCCGTGCGGCGTGTGGCAGAACACGCAGATGGCTTCGGTGCCATCGAACGAGTTGGTGCCGGTGCCGGTGCTGCCCAGGTTGTGCTTGGTATTGGCGATGGCGCCCATGGCGGTCTGCGCCGTGAGCAGGCCGGTGGCGGCCAGCACCCCGAACAGGCCGCGCCTCAGCCAGGTGTTGCCGATCTTGCGTGTCATGGAAGAACCCTCCGCAGGCATTTTTATGAATCGAACAGCATTCTTTGATTCCTGCACTGCACGATCCAGGCCAGGGCGTATGTCCTTGATTCTTGGACCTGTCTACGACTTCTTGCCGACATGCCCTTATCGAAACCGGGAATTTGTCACGCCCTGATTCCCGATTTTGGGAATCTCTGACATCAATGACAGCGGCAGTCGCGTCAGGGGCGGGCGCGACCGGACTTCGGTTCGAGATCCTCGTAAAGGGGATGCGGCTTGCGTGAAGGCGGCCAGTGGAAGTACTTGTAGCGGAACAGCGAATCCAGGCCGTGACAGTCGCTGCACAGGAAGCCCTCGGTGGTGGCGTGGCGCAGGAAGCTGTCGAGCACCGTGCCCTCGTGGCGGCGGCCGTCGCCGGCTTCGGCCCGCGCCGGGTTCCAGCGATGGGGATCGTGGCAGGTGGGGCAGGTGATCCGACCCACCGGCACCCGCTTCCCGTCGACGGTGTACACGGGCGGATTGAGATTCTGCTTGCGCAGGCCCACCCGCCGGCCGGCATTGGACGGCACCCGTCGCGGCGGGTGATGCAGTTTCTCCGGCACTTTCTTCCCGGCCAGTCCCTCCTGCCGGTGGCAACTGCGACAGAGCGACTCGAGCACATCCCTGCCGGGCCCCGGCGTTCGCGCCCAGAGACGGACACCGGCCAGTGGCGTGTGCGGCGTATGGCACTGGCCGCACACGCCGCTAGCGGCGATCGGTTGCTGCTTGCCGTTGCGGGCCCGGGGCGCCGTGATCCGCAGATCGTGCTCGGTGCCGAACACCAGCGCCTTGTCGGCATGGCAGCGCACGCACAGCGGAGACTCGCCGGCCGCGGCCACCCGCAGGAAACTGTTGCGGCCATCGCCTTCCACATCGGGATCGGCACCGGCCCGGCTGCCGGGATGCGTTGCCTCCCAGACGTGGGGATCGTGGCAGGTGGCACAATCCACTTCGCTGCCTTGCGGATTACGCCCGCCCTGGCGGGTGAACAGCGGCAGGCGCGGGCGGATCGTCTCCGGCAACCGATCCAGCCCCACATGGACGGGATGGCTGTGCTTGCCGGTCTGCTTCTTCGCCGCCGGCAGCCCCTCGGCATGGCAACTGGTGCACAGGCCCTCGATGCCCGCGCCCCGCCCCGGCGGGCGGGCCCACATGCGCGGGCCGCGGCCGTTGTGGGGCAGGTGGCAGGCGCTGCAGATGCCGGCTTCGGTCACCGTCTGGCCCATGACGTTGCGGGTCCTGGTGGCGGTGATCGCCAGGTTGTGCTTGCTGAAGGTCACCGCCGGCTTGTCCCGGTGACAGTTGCTGCACAGGCGATTGCGACCATCATGAGGCAGGCGCAGGAAACTGTTGCGCCCGTGACCCTCGAGCTTGCGCGGATCGGCCTTCGCCGGCATCGGTTGCCCGCCCGGCGGTGCCCAGCGGTGAGGGTCGTGACAGGTGACGCAGGTGACCCGGCCGTCGCGCCGGGCATGATTGCCCCGCCGGTCGATCAGGGGCAGGGGCACGGGCGCCGCCAGACCGGCGAGGCGTTCGATCCGGCTGCGCCAGCGCCCCAATTCGGCCCGGATCCCCACCCGTGTGATCGACACGTCCACGGGATGGGACTGGCGGCCGATGGTCTTGTCGTGGGCCGGACCCTGCGCGTCGTGGCAACTGCGGCAGAGGGAGGAAATCATGTCCATCCCCGTCGGCCGCGGACGGGCCCAGAGGCGGGGACCGGTGGCCTTGTGGGGCACGTGGCAGGCGCTGCACACGCCGGCATGGGCGGCGGTCTCGTTGCGCACGTTGGGGGCGTTTATGCCCATGGCGCCCATGTCGTGCCGGGTGCCCCGGATGCGCTTCTTGTCGTCGTGGCAGGTGGTGCACAGGCGGCTGCCCGCAAGGGGCAGCACCAGCAGCTTCTTCTGCCGGCTGCCGTGCACGCGATGGCAGGATTGGCAAATCACCCCGCCCTTGTTGCCCAGTTGCCCGCCGGCCGCCAGCAGGGCCTCCGGGGGATGCGGTGGCCGGCTGTGCAGCGGATGGTTGCCACTCACCGGCCCTTTTGCCCGATTGGTGTGGCAGAGCACGCACAGCCCCGAGTTGATGTTCTCGGCGCGCAGGAAGATGGGCGACTCCTTGTTGTCCCACTCCACCCCGTGAGCCGAGTGGCAGGTGCCGCAGTAGATCTTGCCGTCATCGTTGAGCGGCAATACCTCCTTGCCCTCCACCAGGGGAACGTGCACGTCCGGCGAGGGCTTGACCCCGACCGGATGCAGGTGCTTGCGCTCGGCCCAGACGAAACGGGAATCGAGCACGAAGCCGTCGTGACAGGAGAAGCACATGCGCTCGGTGCTCACCACGTCCTGACGCCCGGTTTCCACCACCGGCCGGGGCTCGTAGGGCACCAGGGTCTTGACACCCTTCCGCTTGAAATCGGTGAGCCACATGATGTGGCAGATGGAACACTCGCGCTTGGGCGAAGGCTGGCGGGCCTGCAACGGCTGGCCCGGCCAGAGTGCGCCCAGCAGCCAGAAGGCGAGCAGCACCATTGCCGGACGGGCGCGCCTCATGGTTCGGCAATCCGGAAGAGGCTGACCCGGTTGGCCAGGGTCTCCGCGACATACAGCCGGTCATCCGTATCGACGGCCAGACCGGTGGGGGTCGTCAGTCGATGGCCGGGAGTGGCCAGCACCTGCAGGAAGGCCCCGTCCGGATCGAAAATCTGGATCACGTCGAGATAGCTGTCGCTCACGTAGAGCCGGCCACGGCGATCCACGGCCACCCCCTTGGGCCGGAACAACCGGCCGGGTCGCACGCCCCAGCTGCCGGCATGGAAGACGAAGTCGCCGCTGCGCTCGAAGAGTTGCACCCGGGTATTGAACACGTCCACCACGGCCAGGCGCCGGCCGGGCAACACGGCCAGCGTGGCCGGATAGCGGAACTCTCCGGGGCCGGAACCGTTGCCGCCCCAGCGGCGCAGCAAACGGCCGCGCGGAGTATAGACTCGCACCTCGTGGCTGCGGTTGGTGGTCACGAACAGCTCGCGCCCGTCGCGGCTGGCCGCCACGTCGATGGGCCGCTGGGGCACCGCAAAGGCATGCAGGCGCTGGCCCGTGGGTGAAAAAATCAGGATCCGGTCAGTGCCGCGATCGGCCACCACGATATGGCCGGCCGGATCGATGTCCAGCCCTACCGGTGCCTGCAGCGGATCGTCGCCGCTGGCGCCAAAGGCGCCCTGATACCGGCCGCGGGAATCGTACAGCACGATGCGCCGGTGCCCGCCGTCCACCACCGCCACCTGCCCCTCGTGCACGGCCACGTCGGTGGGCAGCAACAGGGCCTGTTCCCCCCGCCCCTGGAGCAGCCGCAGGGGTTGCCCGACAAGGGAGTCGGCGGCGACCGCCCCCTGCACCAGCAGCCACGGCAGCATGGCCAGCAGGACGAGGCCCCGGGAGACTGGATGCCGATCGCGGTTCACCGCTGGCTCACCTCCGCTGCGGATGACGTTCTCAGTCCTCGCCGCCGGTCCGGAACAGTTTCGGCAGATAGAACTTCTTGTACTTCCTGACGATCCCGGTGATGTTGAGGTTGGTCAGATCACCGATCCGGGTCTCGGAGAATCCCAGTTTGCGGAACGGCAGGTAACTTCGATCTTCGGGCGCGTGGCAGCGATCGCAGAAACGGCCCTTGCGCCGCACCCGCCGGTGCAGGCGTTTTTTCATGGCCTCCCGATCCACGTCGGAGAGCTGATCCTTCACGGCCAGGAATTCCTGGACCTCGGGCTTGTCCTCGGTGGCCTCCATCAGCGTCTCCTCGCCGTCGATCCGGGCATAGACGACGATCTTCGAGTACACGTCGTCGGTGGGGATCAGATAGCCGGTTGCGGGATCGATGTCGGTGCCAAACGGCCGCCCCCTGACCGGGATCCCCGAGTAATTGAGCCAGGCAAACCGGTAACCGGCCTCCGGAATCTTCTTCTCGTCCGTGTGACAGGTCATGCAACCGATGAACTGGGTGTGCATGTTGAGCAGGGTGCGGATCATGCGCGTCTTGGAATGGGGATAGTCGCCGTGGCAATAGAAGCAGGCCGGCTTTTTGCCCAGGTTGATCACGTCCACGTGCGGGGCATTGTGGAAGTGCCGCATCTTCTCCGAGTAGCGCTCTTCCTTGAGCCGGGCCAGGAGTTCGGGCTTCGCCGCCTCCTCGAACCAGCCCAGGCGCTCCCCGATGACCACCGCACTCTCACCCAGCAGGGTGAGGATCACGCCCCCCAGAATCAGGGTGGTGAGGAAGGCGATCACCGGGTGCTCGCGTCGCACACCCACGATGTGAAAGGGATCGTCGTGATAACGGCCGGGGATCCGGGCCTTGTGATCGATCATCACCAGGATGGCGATGCCCAGGAGGATGAACAGCAACACGCTGATCACGACGTAGGCGATGAGAACGATGTTGGTATCCGACATGACGGCGCCCCGTTTCCCGCTAACTGGAACTGTTATTCAGGATTGAAAGAAGAACATCCACAACACGAACAGGCCGCCGAGACTGGCCAGCAGCACCAGCAGCAGCGAGCCGTAGGCGATCAGTTTCTGCACCGGCCTGAGAGGTTGCATGACCAGCCCCTCAGTCACGAACCGGCTCGGGTTCGGCAAGCGCCTCGCCCTCGGGGATGGCCACCAGCTCCCGGGCCAGCAGCATATCCATGAGTTTCTCCCGCTCCTCGGGGATCTCGACCAGGTTGCGCAGGTATTCGAGGAAATGCTCCTCCATCTGGTGTTCCCGCGTGATCTTGCCGGTCAGAAAGGTCCACTGCATGGGAAAACGGCCGGGTGCCAGGTGCACGTTGTACCAGTGCCAGTAGGCAATCACGAACAGCGCCAGCAGGGCCTCGTGGGGGTGGGAGAGGCGCATCATCTCCTGAAAGTTGGCCGCCACCCCGGCCGGCAGGACCGCCGCCCAGAACTCGGGAAACAGGAAGGAGGAGCCGGAGATCACCATCACCAGGTTGCCGAAGGCCGCGGCGAAATAATGGATCTTCTGCTTGTACATGAACTTGTCCATCTCGGGGCGCTGATCCGCCAGCTCGAAGAAGTAGCGGAAGTCGGCCTGGAAGTCGCGCACGTCCTTCCAGACGGGAAGGATGGTGCGTTGCAGGTCGAAGGTGCCGTTCATCAGTTTCTGCACGGTGCCGCCGACGATGGTGAAGACGTGGTAGATCATGCTGAAGATCATCACCGAGGCCAACGTCCGGTGGATGACCCGTGACACGTCCACCCCCCCGACCAGGGCATTCAGCGGGGCGGCCCACGAATGTTCGAAAAAGGCGATGGGCAGCCCCGTGAAGGCCAGGGTAAGGAAGGTCACGAAGGTCAGCATGTGCTGGATGCAGATGTGCACCGAATAGCGCGGCAGATCGCCGATCGGATTCGACACCACGTTCTTGTAGAGCAGCACCCGATCCTGGGGCATGGCGGCGATCACCCGTTCGATCTCGGCCTGCGCCTCCGGACTCACCCGGTTGTAGGCCATGGTCCGGTCGAGCACCCGGCGCGCTTCGTCCGACAATTTCATGATGAATTCCTCCTGTGCATGGCTTCAGCAGGCCTTCTCCCGCCCGGTCAAATCACCCGATCCCGATCACGCTTCGACTTGCGCCACCAGGACGAGCCCTTGCGGATCTGCCAGATCACGCCATCGCGCCAGCGGCCGATGGTCTCCATTAGGGCCATGCCGATGAGCATCACCAGCACGATGTCGCCAACCCACCCGTAGATCACCTCGGCATAGTGACGGAAGGGGTTGTCCTGGATGTCGCTGGTGGGATGCGGATCCAGCCGGGCGTAGTTCTCGTCGGCATACTTGTGGCAGCGCCGGCAGGTCTGCAGTTTGCGTTCGGGACTCACCGGCGACACCGGATCCCGCGACGGGCGGATGAAATGCACGTTCAGGTAGTAGTCGTCCTGATCCACATGGCAGTCGACGCAGTTGGCCGCCTTCTTGAATCCGTAGTGGGTCACCTTGCCGTGGAAGCTTTCCAGGTAGGATTCCACCGCATAGGGATACTTGCGGCCCAACTCGCGCCCTTCCAGCCGGGCGGCCTTGAGGTGCCGCTGGACCAGTCGCTGATCGCCGTGGCAGTTGGCACACAGTTGCACGATCTGCCGGGAATCCCGTTTCACTTCCCTGATCCGCCGGCTGGTGTGCTTGTACCAGTTCTCCACGAAGGCCCGGTCCTCGTGGCAGACCACACAACGTTTCACGATGTGCTCGGGCAGCTGTTTCTCCTGCGGGTTGTAGATGGGATTGGTGTGACAGGTCACACAGTAGGGCTTGTCCCGATCCGGCCCCCTGGCGTTCTTGGGCCGGCCATGCACGCTCCTGATGTATTTGGCGTAGATCGGCTTGTGGCTGAAGCGCTTGCCGGTGGCCGGGTTCTTGATCGAATGGCACTCGGAGTCGCATTGCACCCCCACCTTCACCGGCCGGTGTGGCAGTTCCTTGATGTAGCTGTGGCAATCCCGGCAGGGGACGTTGCGATGCACGGTGCGGGAGAAGACGTGCGGCATCACGTAATAGCTGCGAAACACGCCGTCGTCCGTGACCCGCCCCATCTTCGGGTACTTGTGGCACATCAGGCAGTTTTCGTCGTCCTCGAATGCGCCCTGCGCCGGCACGGCGAGCGGCCAGAGGATCAGACAGGCCAGCACCAGGCCAATTTCGCGCCGCGTTCGAACAATGGCAAACATGCTTCCCTCCCGCGCTGTGCGCATCGCCATCTCCATTCCCGCAGGCCTGGCCACTGTCGTTCTTCTCTGCGCCGACCGAAAAGCCCTTTGCCGACCTTTTCAACCGTCTGCGCTCGCGACGACTCGCGGTAGCGGCTTTTCATTCACGCATGACACAAGTGTCACGCCTGTTTCGCCTGTCGCCAAGGGTCTTCCGCGCGGTTTCTGCAATTTTCTTGCTACAGATCATGACAGTTCTCGCACAGGAAACGTGCGCGCAGGCGCTTGGGCTCATCCGCTCCCCGCGCGGCACGCGGATTTCGAATCACGCCCCGGGCATGGGGGTTGTGGCAGGTGGCGCAATAGATTTCCCCGCTGTCTTCTTCCCGCGGCAGGATGAGGCCGTTGCGGGTTGCCATCTTCTCCATGTAACGGGCGATCCCCGGCGGGGGACGGACCAGGTGGTTCGGCCCCCCCTTGTCGAGAAACACCAGATCCCCGCCGGGATGGGGCAACACTTCGTGACAGTTGAGGCACAGTTGCGAATACCGATCCGGCACCACCAGTTCCGTATCCACCGCCCGCCCATCGGACAACTGCCGGGGCACCTTGCGATGGCACAGCAGACAGGTGTTGGTGATCACCTGGCCATGGGCGTCGACCTGGGCATGGGCATCGAGTCGCGCGTAGGCCCGGCGGGGATGGCAGGCATAACACAGGCCCGTGCGGGATCGATAGGGACCGCCACGCAAGAAGGCGTGGCGCAGCTTGCGCTCGCGAAAGTTCTCCCGCCGGCACTGGACGCGGATGTCGTGACAGGTGAGGCACCCGAGGCGAGGCCGGCCGGCCCTCCCCTGCAGGTGTTCACGCAGGCCGGGATTCATCCCCTTCAGCAGGCGACGGCTTACCGCAATGCCCACCGGATGCACGTGCACGTGATCCTTTCCCTGATCGTGGCAGAAGCCACAGAGCCGCTCGGTGTCACGAAAGCGGCGACGCGGCCTGGCGACGTTCAGCGGGGCTCGATGGCAGGTGGTGCAGGCCTCCTCACGCCAGTGGGGATCGGGGATCTGCGCCGGCCGAATCGCGCCGGCGCGCAACCAGGCCGGGATCCGTTGGGGCTGGGCCAGCAGCTGTTTCTCGCCCACTGCTGCCAGCGACACGGGACCGGGCCACATCAGGGCCACCAGCATAAGGCCTCGCCACAGGCGTATCGTCCTGCGCACCACTTCCTCTCCCCCGTGCCGTCGATGGATCGTTTCGCACTCGCCGGGCCGGCACGATGGCCCGGTGACGTGGCCGGTGTCCCATCATCGCGGACACCGTCAGGGCGATGCCCCTTTGGCCGCCGGGACGGCGGTTGCCGGCGTTTCGCTCTCCGTGGCCGGTTTCAGATAGGGCGTCGGCCTGAACACCTCCACCTTGCGGAAGAACTGATCGACCAGGTACAGACGGCCGTCAGCCTCGTCGATGTCCACCCCCGCGGGGAGCATGAAGGCGCCCGGCACATCCCGGTTGCCCCGCGCGCCGATGAACATCAGCAGGCGGCCATCCGGATCGAAGATCTGCACGTTGCCGAAGGCCGCATCGACCACGTAGACGTTGCCCCAGCGATCCACCGTGATGCCCTTGGGGCGCGAGAACTGGCCGGAGCGCCGGCCGATACTGCCGAACTTGCGCACGAACTTCCCGTCGAGGGTGAATACCTGGATCCGGAAGTTGCCGCCATCGACCACGTACAACAGATTGTTGTAGGGGCTGATCACCGCATCCCGGGGCAGGTTGAATTCCCCATCACCGGTGCCGCGCCTGCCGATGGTGTCGAGCAGCTTGCCGGTGATGGCATCGAAGACCAGCACGTGATGGTCGTCGTTGTCCACGCCACCGGTATCCACCACGAAGACCCGGCTGCCTTCCGGATCCACCGCCACACCCGACGGCCGCCGAAAGTATTTCTGCCCCCCGACCGCACGCAGGAAACGGCCGTCGCGGTTGTAGATGACCACCCGCTTGGCGGTGCCATCACAGACATAGATGTTGCCCAGCCGATCCTTGGCGATGCCCAGTGGCAGGAACAGGCGCCCCGGCTCCTCGCGGCCCAGCTCGAAGAACCTGCCCATGCCCTGCGGGTCGAACACCATCACGGTTCGCCGCACCGTGTCCCCGACGAACATGCGCCCCTGGTGCACGACCACGTCGAAGGGTTTGGCGAAGCCCTCGCCTTTCTTTTGCTCGCCGGTGGCGAAACGCCGGAAGGCACTGGTGGAATCTTCCTTCACCACGTCCAGACTGCTGTGGATGGTGCGTTCGTAGACGTAGCGTGGTTTTTCCGGGGGTGGCGGATAGACCGGAATCACCCCCGCCCGTTTCGGGGTCTCGGTGGTGGTGGTACAGCCGCTCAGCCCGAGCAGCACGATGGCCAGACTCGCCGTCAGCCCCCTTCTCAACACGCCGCTGTGCAAGATACTTCTCCTCTGTTGCCGGAAATCACGAACTCGGGAACCACGCTCGCGGCGCCCGGTGAATCCCCGCCACTGGCTTGCCTGACGAGACGCGGGTTCCCCCTGTACGCACCGGCATGCAAACCGATAGCAAGGATGATGCCATGCCCGACCGGGCAGCGCAGCCAATACCGCAGCCTTTTGGTCTGGCATGAAATCCGCAGTGATTCGCAATGAGTCGATCGGCATCCGCACCGGCGCGGTCCGGCCGTCGACAGCCGATGACGCCTGTGACAACATCCCGCATACATTGCTGACACACCCGAGCAACGACGAAACCGCCTCATGCCCTGTCTCCTGTCGATCCTCCTGTTCATGTTCCTGTTCCTGTCCCCGGCGGCCGCGGAAACACCGCAGCCGGCGTTGATCTACCACGACTACTGTTCGGTCTGTCATGGCGATCAGGGCAATGGCCGGTCTCATGCCCGCTCGAGCCTGCAACCCCCGCCGCGGGACTTCACCGATCCGGCCGGCGCCGCGGCACTGACCCGCGAACGGATGATCCGCTCGGTCACCCACGGGGTGCCCGGCACGGCCATGGTAGGCTGGGAAAAACAGCTCAGCGCCGCGGAGATCGCGGCCGTGGTGGACTACATCCGCGACACCTTCATGCCACAACCGGTGGCGACCTCGACCGATCGGGGCGAGGAAATCTATGCCCACACCTGCTCGGTCTGCCACGGCGACAAGGGCAACAGCGCCAAGTGGGGCAGCAATCTGCTGGCCCGCCGGCCGCGGGACTTCACCAGCGCAGCCGCGCGACGCGAACTGACTCGCGAACGCATGATTCATTCGGTGACCCATGGCGTGCCCGGCACCCCGATGATGGCCTTCGACAGCCAGCTCTCCCCCACCGACATCGAAGCGGTGGTGGACTACATTCGCAAACGCTTCATGCGGCCGGCCACGGCCGGCATTTCCGGCACCTCCGCCCACGGCAAGCGCAGCGCGCCCGCCCCGAAAGCGGAGCGCAATTTCCCGGAAATGGGAGTGATCACCCAGCCTCTGATTCCCGAATCCGAGAAAGACGCCAAACCCGAGCCGGCCGACATGCGCGCCGCCCTGCCCGACGGCTTGCGGGGCGATCCGGTCGAAGGCAAGGCGCTCTACCTCCAGAACTGCGTCCCCTGCCATGGCCTGGCCGGGGATGGCGAAGGTCCGCGCGCCTATTTCATCTTTCCCCGGCCACGCGATTTCACCCGCGACTACTCCCGGGCCGTATTCAACCGGCCACGCCTGTACCGCGCCATCAGTGAAGGCAAGAACGGCACCGAAATGCCAGCCTGGTCACGGGTGCTCACGGCCCAACAGATCGCCGATCTGAGCGAGTACGTCTTCCAGGCCTTCATCCAGGGCAGGGAAACGCCGGCCACCGCCAAGCGCTGAGGCTCATGCGTGCACTGCTGATCGGTTTTCTTCTGCTCGCGCTGTGTCCCGGCGGGGCCACCGCCGTCACTCCGGCGGCAGACAGCGATGCGTACCACGAACGGGGACGGGCCATCTACAACTTCCGCTGCTACTACTGCCACGGTTATTCGGGTGACGCCCGCACCCTGAGCGCCACCTTTCTCGAACCGCCGCCGCGCGACTTCACGGCCCTGCACGACGACCCGCCCAGCCGATCACGCATGCTCGCCGTGGTGCGCGACGGCATTCCCGGCACCGGCATGGCCGGCTTCGGCAACCTCCTCAGCGAGGCCGAGATCGGCGCCGTGGTCGACTTCGTGCGCCGCGAGTTCATCATCGCGAAACGGCCCAATACCCGTTACCACACCGCCGCCAACGGCTGGCCCGACCATGAACGCTACCGCGCCGCCTATCCCTTCGCCACCGGTGCCCTGGCCCTCGACACGCCGGACGAACGGCTGGATGCCCCGGCCCGGCGTGGCAAACGCCTGTTCCTGACCAGCTGCATCAGCTGCCACGACCGGGCGCGGGTGGACGACGAAGGACCCCTGTGGGACACCAGCGCCGTCTCCTTTCCGCGCAAGAATACCTGTTGCAACGTGCCGCCACCGGACAGCCTCAGCGGCGCCTCGGTCTACGCCCGCCACGACATCCCGCCCCGGCTCGCCGCCGCGACGCCACAACAGCGCCGCGGCGAGGCCCTCTATCAGGCCAACTGCGCCTTCTGCCACGCCGCCGACGGCACCGGCCGCAACTGGATCGGCAGTTTCCTCGAGCCCCACCCCCGGGATCTCACCGATCCCGCCTTCATGGCTTGCCTCACCCCCGAACGCCTGACCCGCGTCATCGAGGACGGCCTGCCCGGCACCACCATGCCGGCCTGGCGCCATGTCCTGAGCGGCGAACAGATCGCCGCCATCGTGGCCTACGTGGATCGGGCCTTCCATCCCCTGGCACGACGGCACGCCGAAAACACGCTGCTGAGCGACGGCCCGGTGCCGTCCAGCAATCACGCGCACGGGAAATGGAAAAGGGGGACGCCCCCTGAACGGGATTGACCTTCGATTTGGAGTGCCCCGGGCCGGTCGTTGCGAATTCCTCGACAGCCGTTTGTTGGCGGTACCACGCCTTGGGGGTCAGGGTCAGCCTGTGCTGCGCCCTCACAGCCGTCGCCGCAGCGCCTCGAGTGTGATCCGCGCCGCCTCCGCCTCTGCGGGGAGCGTCTCGGGCAGGGCATCGATACCTCGCGCGATCTCGCTGAAGCGGGCATGCTCGGCGGCACGCCAGTGCCGCGCGGCTTCCAGCACCGGGTGGCGCACCGCGTGCGTCTCCGGCAGGGGCCGCAGATCGCCACGGCGGATCCGCTCCAGGATCGGTTCGAGTTCGCCGACGATGGCGGTCACCCGGCGCCGCCAGCGGCGTTCGCTCCAGCCCACGGCCAGCAGGTTGATCAGCACGATCAGGGGCACGAACCACAGCAACTGCGTCACCAGCACCGGCAACCCGGCCGGCGGCTGGTGGACGCGATACAGGCTGGCCTCGACGGCCTCGCGCATGCCCCACCAGACCCCGAACAGGGCCACCGCGAACAGCAGCAGCTCGCCGACGACCATCTGGCGCAACAGGCGGCCCTGGAGCACGGCATCGATGTAGTGGCGGTGACGGCGATGGGGAAGGGAGGCATTCACAGGTCGTGACACTCGAAGCAGAGGCGGGAGCCGCGGTTGGCGATCACCAGTTCGCCATGCCGGCGGCTGTAACCCGCGTGACAGGAGATGCAGCCGAGCCGGCCTTCGGGCAGGCGGATCGCCGCCGAGAGCTGGGCCACCGGCCGGTAGCCGCCATACTGCATGGCGCGCGCGTAGGGCACGCCGATGGGATGATTGATGCCGTGTTCGGCATGGCGCAGCAGGCCACCGCTGGCCAGCTCCACGGCCGGGCCGCTGTCGGCCTTGCCGCTGTGGCAGTCGAGGCAGCGCAGGCTGGCCGGATCGAGCGGCAGGCCCGGATCGGTGGGGTTGGCCGCCAGGTGTCCCGTGCGGGTGAGCGACTCGCCGCCATCGGCCATGGCCAGGAAGAAGCTTTCCGTGTGGCAGGCCAGGCAGAAGTCCCGCCCCCGCCTGGCCCCGCGCAGGTGGCCGGGTTTGTGATCGTGAATGGCATGGCAGGTGCTGCAGGTCATGTCGCCCTTCCAGTCCAGCGGATAGGCCGCTGGCAAGGGTCGCCCCGGAGCGAAGCCGCTGGCATGGGAAAGCGTCAGCGCATCGGCATGACAGCTTCCGCACAGGCGTTCCTGGGTGCCCAGCAGCTGCGCGGCATTGCCCGCCGTGACCTTCTCGCCGGCCAGATGGCAACGACCGCACGGCGCCGAATGGGGGCCGGGGGCCTTCGCCCCCACCCGGTAGAGGGCCAGCGCGCCGATCAGCAGGCCAAGCAGCAGCACCCCAATCCGGCTAGTCATCCCGGCGCACCCTTTCGATCAGCGCCTGGAGGCGGGCGCGCGCCCGTTGCCAGGCCTCGGCATCGCCGGATACCAGTGCTGTCTCGGCCGCCTGGGCCGCTGCATCCAGCTCCCGGCGCAGCCGGTGCAGCTCGTTCCAGGCCTGCTGCAGATGCGTCGAGGTCGCCTGCAGGCTGTCGTTTCGCCGGATCCGCAAGGGTGGCTCGTGTTCGGCCTGGCGGAGATTGCAGGTAAAGCGGTACAGGGGCCCGGCGATGCGGAAGCTGCCATAAAGGGTGAACAGCCAGGTGATCAGCGCCACCGAGGCCAGCAGGCACAGGCCGGCCACCAGCAGGGCCGGACCGAGCTGGCGGCGGGTGAGCACATGTGCCCGAATCACCTCGACATAGGAATCGCCGCCGGCATCGTTCAGCCACCACACCACCGCCCCCAGCACCAGCAGCGCAAGCAGGCCGGTGAGGCCGGCGATGCGCGACACCAGTTGCAGGCGGCTGATGCCCGGCATGCCGGCGGCAAACTCGTCTTGTCGAACCACCATGCTGCCCATATCGGCGCCAACCGGGAGGGCTTTACCCTTTCCCGTTTTCGGGAATCGCGGGCCTGTCAATGGTGGCGCATGCTGTTATGCTTTTCGTAACCCAGGCAGCACCAGCGAGGTCGTCATGCCGGTCCACAACGAGGACGTTGCGGCCATCTTCGACGAGATGGCCGATCTGCTCGAGATCGAGGGCGACAATCCCTACCGGGTGCGGGCCTACCGCAATGCGGCGCGCACCGTGCGCCATCTGGGCCGGGAACTGGCCGACATGGTCGAGCGGGGCGAGGATCTCACCCGCCTGCCGGGGATCGGCAAGGAGCTGGCCGCCAAGATCCGCGAGATCGTGGCCACCGGGCATGCCCGGGCGCTGGACAAGCTGCACCGGAGCGTGCCGGCCAGCCTGGAGGCCCTGCTGAAAATCCCGGGACTGGGGCCGAAACGGGTGCGGGCCCTGTATCACGACCTGCACATCAAGAGTCTCAGGCAGCTCGAGGACGCAGTGCGCCGCGGCCGGCTGCGCCAGCTGCCCGGTTTCGGCCCCAAGACCGAACGGCGGATCCTCGAGAACCTCGCCGCCCACCGCACCGCAGAAAAACGCTTTCTGCACTCGGTGGCCCGGCGCTATGCCGAGCCGCTGGTGGCCTGGCTGCAGGATACGCCCGGCGTGGATCGGGTCGTGGTGGCCGGCAGCTACCGGCGGGGCAAGGAGACGGTGGGCGATCTCGACGTCCTGGTCACCGTGCGTGGCGACAGCCCGGTGATGCAACGCTTCACCGAATACGACGAGGTGGCCGACGTGGTTTCCCGGGGCCGCACCCGATCCACCGTGTATCTGCGCTGCGGCCTGCAGGTGGATCTGCGGGTGGTGGAACAGGCCAGCTTCGGCGCCGCCCTGCACTACTTCACCGGCAGCCGCGCCCACAACATCGCCATCCGTCATCTCGGCCAGCAGCGGGGCCTCAAGATCAACGAATACGGCGTGTTCCGGGGCAAGCGGCGCATCGCCGGCGAGAGCGAGGAATCGGTCTACGCCAGCGTCGATCTGCCCTGGATCCCGCCGGAGTTGCGCGAGGCGCGCGGCGAAATCGAGGCGGCCCGCGAAGGCCGCCTGCCGCGGCTGATTGCGCGCACCGATCTGCGCGGCGATCTGCACTGCCACACCCGCGCCACCGACGGCACGGCCGGCATCGAGGCGATGGCTCGCGCCGCCCGCGAGGCCGGGCTGGACTACCTGGCCATCACCGACCACAGCCGCCATCTCACCGTGGCCCGCGGCCTCGACGAAAAGGCCCTGCGCCGGCAGATGGAAGAGATCGACCGGCTCAACGAAACCCTCGACGGCATCACCCTGCTCAAGGGCATCGAAGTGGACATCCTCGAGGACGGCTCGCTGGACCTGCCGGCGGACGTGCTGTGCGAGCTGGATCTGGTGGTGGCCGCGGTGCACAGCGCCTTCCGCCTCTCGCGCCGCAGGCAGACCGAACGCATCCTGCGGGCCATGGAGGCCCCCTGTTTCTCCATCCTGGCCCATCCCAGCGGCCGCCTGCTCGGTGAGCGGGAGGCCTATGCGCTGGACATGGAGCGGATCCTCGACGCCGCGCGGGACCGGGGCTGTTTCCTGGAACTCAACAGCCAGCCCCAGCGCCTCGATCTGACCGACGATCACTGTCTGCTGGCACGGGAGAAGGGCGTGCTGGTGGCCATCGACTCCGACGCGCACCAGCCGGGCGACTTCGCCCTGCTCGACGGCGGCATCCGCCAGGCCCGGCGAGGCTGGCTGGAGAAGGGCCACGTGCTCAACACCCTGCCCCTCAAGACCCTGCGCCGCAAACTGCGGGCCACCATGCGATGAGCCGCGCCCCCGAAGCCCATATCGTCTTCGTGCCCGGCAAGAATCCCAAGCCGCCGCCCGAGGCGCACCGCCGGGCCCTGTGGCGCACCCTGGTGGAAGGCGTGCGCCGGGCCGAGCCGGACGTCGTGCCCACTCTGCAGGGCGCCCACGAACGGTTTCATCTGGCCGCCTGGAACTACCTGTTCTACCGCCGCTTCAAGGACATCAACCGGGACTTGCCCTGGATCGATGCCCTCATCCACCAGCACGGCCCCACGCCCCTGGACATCCGCGAAGCCCGCAGCCTGGCCTACCGGCTGGCCTGGCTGCTGTTCCAGATCGCCGATCACCTGCCCTTCCTGATTCCGCTGATGCCCGCGCACATCCGCAGCATGGCCCGGGAGACCCGGCGCTATTTCGTCAACCAGTACGACATCGCCTGCGAGGTGCGCGAAGTGCTCAAGGTGCAGTTGCGCCCGCACCTGGCGCGCGGCGATCGCATCCTGCTCATCGGCCACAGCCTCGGCTCGGTGATCGCCTGGGACAGCCTGTGGGAACTGTCGCACGAGGAACACCATCCCGGCCGGATCGACACCTTTCTCACCCTCGGTAGTCCGCTGGGCATGCGCTACGTGCGCCGGCGCCTGCGCGGCGCCGATCGCCAAGGGGCTGAACGCTACCCGGCCAACCTCCGCCGCTGGGTCAACGTGGCCGCCGAGGGCGACGTGGTGGCCCTGGTGCGCTGTTTCGCCCGCGACTTCGCCGAGATGCGCGAACTGGGCCTGGTCGAGTCCATCGAGGACCACTGTCGCGGCATCTACAACCACTTTCGCAACGAGGCGGGGCTCAACGTGCACCGCTCCTACGGCTACCTGGTCAATCCCGCCGTGGGCAAGGTGATCGCCGACTGGTGGGAGCACGCTGGCATGCCCGGGGAGCATCGGTGAACGCCGATTCGATCCTCGAAATCGTGTTCCTGATCTTCACCGGCGCCGCGGTGCTGGCCACCCTCGGGCTGTACGCCCGCCAGTCGCTGCTGGTGATCTACATCGCCCTGGGCGCGCTCATCGGCCCCTGGGGGCTGGGCTGGGTGGGCGACGTGCAACGGGTGGGCGACATCGCCCACATCGGCATCATCTTCCTGCTGTTCCTGCTGGGCATGAACCTGGCGCCGCAGAAACTGCTGGCCATGCTCGGGCGCAGCCTGCTGGTCACCGGTGTCTCCTCGCTGCTGTTCCTGCTGGCGGGCGGCGGTCTTTCGCTGCTGTTCGGTTTCCGGCCGATGGAGGCGCTGATCATCGGCGCAGCGATGATGTTCTCCAGCACCATCCTCGGCATCAAGCTGCTGCCGGCCACCGTGCTCCATCACCGCCACACCGGCGAACTCATCATCAGCATCCTGCTCCTCCAGGATCTGCTGGCCATCCTGATCCTGATGCTGTTGCGGGCCGACTGGAGCGACGCCCTGCCCCTGCGGGAAGCCGGCCGCCTGCTGCTGGCCCTGTTCGGCCTGGGCCTGTTCGCCTGGCTGTTCGAGCGCCACGTGCTGATCCGCCTGATGCAGCGCTTCGATCAGATCCATGAATACCTGTTCCTGCTGGCCATCGGCTGGTGCCTGGGCATGGCCGAGCTGGCCGTGGTCCTCGGCCTGTCGGCGGAGATCGGCGCCTTCATCGCCGGCGTGGTCCTGGCCACCAATCCGGTGGCCCTGTACATCGGCGAGAGCCTGCGCCCCCTGCGCGACTTCTTTCTGATCCTGTTCTTCTTCGCCCTTGGCGCCGGCTTCGATCCCGGCCTGCTGCGGGAGGTCCTGTGGCCGGCCCTGCTGCTGGCCACGGTCATGCTGATGGGCAAGCCCCTGGCGATCACCGCCCTGCTGCGCGGCGTGGGGGAAGCACCGCACCGGGCCCGGGAAGTAGGCGTGCGGCTGGGCCAGATCAGCGAGTTCTCCCTGTTCATCGCCGTGCTGGCCATGGAAACGGGCACCGTCACGCCCCGGGCCGCCTACCTCGTGCAGGTGGCCACCCTGTTCACCTTCATCGTCTCGGCGTATCTGATCGTGCTGCGCTATCCCTCGCCCATCGCCCTGGATGCGCGGTTGCGGCGGGACTGAGCAGGGGGTCGCAGCTTGCGCCGCGGGATTGCAAGCCCACCGGCGCATCCCCATTGAAGGCAGGAGGATTCCCAAGGAGGTCCCATGTCCGCCAAGCTCATCGCCAGTGCCCGCCGGTTCTACCTGGGAGAAATGGACGACTGGCATACCTACTCGCTGCTGGCCCGCCACACCCGGGATCCCGAACAGCGGGCACTGCTGGAGCGGATTGCCACCATGGAAAAGCGCCATGCAGAATTCTGGGCCGGCATCCTCGAGCGCCACGGCCAGCCCCTGCCCGCCGTGCGAGCGCGCCGCCTGCGTACCCTAGCCCTGCGCCTGCTGCAGCGCCACGTCAATCCGCTCTTGCTGATCGCGGCCCTGGAGCTGGGCGAGACCGGGGCGGTAGAGGCCTATCACCGCCTCTGGCAGAGCGGCCTGCTGCCCGCCGACGACTGCGAAACCCTGCGCGGGATCATCCTCGACGAACTGGAGCACGAGGCGGCCTTTCGCCGCCAGACCCGCGAGAGGGGCCTGCAGAACGTGCGTGACTTCGTGCTCGGCATGAACGACGGGCTGGTGGAAATTCTCGGTGCCGTCACCGGCCTGTCGGCCGCCTACGCCGGCAACCCGCTGCTGGTGGCCGTGAGCGGCCTGGT
Organism: Chromatiales bacterium; assembly: GCA_026984045.1. Lineage (GTDB taxonomy): Bacteria > Pseudomonadota > Gammaproteobacteria > UBA6429 > Thiohalophilaceae > JALSSV01. The sequence continues at coordinate 40,827 of JALSSV010000066.1, forward strand.
GGTGGGCATCGCCGGTGCCCTGTCGATGGGGATCGGCGCCTTCATCTCGGTACGCTCCCAGCGCCAGGTGAACGCCGGCAACCGCCAGCGCATGGCAGTGCTGTTCGACGTGGCGCCGGAACGGGCGGTGAGCGAATACCGCGAGCGCCTCGTTGCGTCGGGCCTGCCGGACGAGATCAGCGACGCGGTGGCGCGCAAGCTCGGCGACAACCGCGAAGCCCTGTCGAAACTGCTGCTGGACGAGGTCACCGAGAACGAATGGCGCTCGGGCCTGTTCACCGGCAGTGCCTACCTGTTCGGGGTGCTGTTTCCGGTACTGCCCTATTTCGTCGCCGACCACGCCCTGACGGCGCTGATCGGCTCGGTGTTCTTCGCCGGCCTGGCCCTGGCCGCGGTGGGCGGTTTCATCGCCCTGGTCTCGGGCATCCACCTGCGCCCCAAGGTCTTCGAGATGCTGGCCTCCGGCCTCGGCGCCGCGGCCCTGGCCTGGCTGTTCGGCACACTGATGCAAACCCTCTTCGGCCTGCGCGTGTGAGGCGGGCGCGCCTTGTCATCTCCTCAAGCCTCGTCTAGGCTGGGAATCAGCCACGGGAAGCCGCATGCGACTGCTCAACCACCAGTACCGGTCCGAGGCGGAACTCGCTGCGTTCTGCCAGGCCGAAGGCATCGCGGACGATGCCGGCCTCTTCATCCAGGTCTTCTGCGGCAATCTCGAAGACGGCTTCATCCACGATCTGAACCGCCTGCTGCGCCAGCGCTTTCCCCTCGCGGTCATCCTCGGCACCACCACCGGTGGCGAGATCGCCGATGGCCGCCTGTTCGAGGAAGGCGTGATCATCAGTTTTCTCGAATGCGAGCACAGCCGCCTTTCGACCGTCGCCCTGCCCTGGGACAATCCCGACAGCTTCGCGCTGGGGCGGCAACTGGCCCGCCGCCTCGCGCGCGACGGCGAGCCGCCGGCCCTGATCCTCGCCGTGGCCACCGGCCTCAACACCAACGGCGAGGACTTCGTGCTGGGGGTGAGCGAGGTGCTGCCCGACGTGCCGCTGGCCGGTGGCCTGTCGGGCGAATACCTGCGTTTTACCGGAACCTGGATCTTCGACGGCGATCAGGTGCTCACCCAGGGCGCCATCGCTGTGGCCTTCCACAGCGAGCACCTGCAGGTGCAAACCCTCTACAGCATGGACTGGATGCCCCTCGGCCGGGCGCTGACCGTGAACCGGGCCCGCCGCAACCTGCTCGTCGAACTCGACGGCCGACCCGCCATCGACACCTACCGTCATTACCTGAGCGACGAGGCCGCCGAGCACGTCCCCGTGCTCAGCGTGCAGTTTCCGCTGATGGTGGAACGCGGCGGCATGAAACTGGCCCGCGGCTGCACCGGCGTGAATCCCGACGGCAGCATGATCTTCATGGGCAACTTCCAGCCGGGCGACAAGGTCTGGTTCGGCATCGGCGACGCCAATGCCCTGCTCGACAGTTCCTCGGAACTCATCGAACGCCTGCGTCACCAGCGCTTCGAGGCCATCCTCTGCTACACCTGCGTGGCCCGCAAGGCGCTGATGAGGAAACTGATCAGCGACGAAGCCGAAGTCTTTCAGCAGATCGCGCCCACCGCCGGCTTTTTCACCTATGGCGAGTTCTTCCACGCCAACGAGGGCAACCTGTTCTTCAACTATACCCTGACCCTGGTGGCGCTCACCGAGCATCCCGATCAGCCGGCCCGGAAACAGCCCCTGCCCCTGTCCCTGTCCACCGCCCGCATCACCACCGAAACCCAGGCCTATGCCCACCTCATCAACCGCACCGCCCGGGAGCTGGAGACACTGCTGCAGCAGATGCACGAACTGGCCCGCACCGACGAACTCACCCGCCTGCCCAACCGCCGCTACCTGATGGAACAGATCCGCAGTCACGTGCGCCTGCACGATCGGGACGGCTCACGCCTGTCGCTGCTGTTGCTGGATCTGGACGACTTCAAGCAGGTGAACGATCGCTGTGGTCATCAGACCGGCGACGAGGTGCTGGTGGATCTGGCGCGAATCATCGAAAGCGTGATTCGTCTGAGCGACATTCCCGGACGCTGGGGCGGCGAGGAGTTCCTGGTGATCTGTCCCAACACCGATGCCGACGGCGCCCGGGATCTCGCCGAGCGCCTGCGCAGCGCGGTGGCCGGGCACCCCTTTGCCCGGGATCTGCGGCTCACCGTCTCCATCGGCTGCGCCGAACATCATCGGGGCGAGAGCATGGATGCCCTCATCGGACGGGCCGATCGGGAACTCTACGCGGCCAAGGGAGAAGGCAAGAACCGGGTTCGCGGCTGCGAGGCGCGGGCGGGGTGAGGAATTTCGCGACGTTTTCCTGTCGCGGCGAGGGCGCCGCTCCTACGGTTTCGTGCGAGCCTCGGCAGGAGCGGCGCCCTCGCCGCGACCAACACGGCCGGATGCCAGCCTCCTCAGGCCTTGCGCACGAACTCCGACTTGAGCCCCATGGCCCCGATGCCGGGGATCCGGCAATCGATGTCGTGATCCCCCTCCACCAGACGGATGTTCTTGACCTTGGTGCCCACCTTGACCACGGCCGAGGATCCCTTGACCTTGAGATCCTTGATCACGATCACCGTGTCGCCATCGCGCAGCACCGTGCCGTGGGCATCGCGCACCACGGGTCCGGGCTCGCTCTCGGTCGCCTCGGCCTGGGGCGACCATTCATGGGCACATTCGGGACAGACGTACTGGACACCATCGAGATAGGTATAGACGGAACCACACCGGGGGCAGGCGGGCAAATCGCTCAACGGAAGACTCCTTGCAAACGGGAACAACATTAACCGCACACAGGATACCACAACCCGAAATTGTCGGGCCTTTTTCATTGACACCGGGTTGGAAAATGCAACACGCCCCGAACGCCGGCCCTCTAACCGGATCGCGTCTCAGGCGCTCGCGGCTGGCGCCGTGCCTGGCAGGCCGCTTTTGCGTTGCTTGCGCTGGATTGGCGGCGATGCGTCCTGGCCGAAGGCACCCTATTCGGGTTCTTCCAGCGTCACGCCGTCGAGCGAGGCGGCCATGGCGTCCACGTTCTGGCCGCGGGTCTCGCCCAGCTTGATCATCAGGCGCAGTTCGTTGGCCGAATCGGCGTGGTTGATGGCGTCCTCGTAGGTGATGTCGCCATTCTTGTACAGTTCGTACAGGGCCTGATCGAAGGTGCGCATGCCATGCTGGCCCGACTTGGCCATCAGCGGCTTCATCTGGTGCACTTCGCCCTTGCGGATGAGATCGGCCATCAGCGGGGTGTTGATCATCACTTCCACCGCCAGCACCCGACTCTGGCCGTCGGGCGTGGGAATGAGCTGCTGGGCCACGATGGCCTTGAGGTTCAGGGACAGATCCATCAGCAACTGGTGGCGGCGATCTTCCGGGAAGAAGGTGATGATCCGATCCATGGCCTGGTTGGCGTTGTTGGCATGCAGGGTGGCCAGGCAGAGGTGGCCGGTCTCGGCGAAGGCGATGGCGTGATCCATGGTCTCGCGGGTGCGGATCTCGCCAATCAGGATCACATCCGGCGCCTGGCGCAGGGTGTTCTTCAGGGCCACCTCGAAGCTTTCGGTATCCAGTCCCACCTCGCGCTGGGTGACGATGCAGCCCTGGTGGTTGTGGATGTACTCGATGGGATCCTCGATGCTGATGATGTGGCCGGTGCTGTTCTTGTTGCGGTAACCGAGCATCGCCGCCAGCGAGGTGGATTTGCCCGAGCCGGTGGCGCCCACGAACAGCACCAGGCCGCGCTTGGTCATGGCCAGATCCTTGATGATGGGGGGCAGGCCCAGATCCTCGATCAGCGGAATGGTGGTCTCGATCTTGCGCAGCACCATGCCCGCATGGTTGCGCTGGCGAAAGGCGCTGACCCGGAAGCGGCCGATCCCCGAGGCCGAAATGGCGAAGTTGCATTCGTTGTGGCGCGCAAACTCCTCGCGCTGGGCCGGGGTCATGATGTTGGTGACGATCTCCTCGGCCTGGGCCGGGGTCAGGGTGGCCTGGGTCACCGGGGTGATCTTGCCGTTGATCTTGAGGCTGGGCGCCACGCCTGCGGTAATGAACATGTCCGAGGCGTTCTTGTGCACCATCAGCTTGAGCAGGGAATCGAAGTCCATCCTTACCGCCTCACCATGTCGTGATTAGTTGAAGGCATCCTTGTTGGCCGCCCGCATCCGCGCCTCGGCCTTGCTCACGATGCCGCGCTGCACCAGTTCCTGCAGGTTCTGATCCAGGGTCTGCATGCCCACCGCCTGACCGGTCTGGATGGCCGAGTACATCTGCGCCACCTTGTCCTCGCGGATCAGGTTGCGGATGGCCGGGGTGCCAATCATGATTTCGTGGGCCGCCACCCGGCCGCCGCCGATTTTCTTGAGCAGGGTCTGGGCAATCACCGCGCGCAGCGATTCGGAGAGCATGGAACGCACCATGTCCTTCTCGGCCGCCGGGAACACGTCGATGATGCGGTCGATGGTCTTGGCCGCCGAACTGGTGTGCAGGGTGCCGAAGACCAGGTGGCCGGTCTCGGCGGCGGTGAGGGCCAGGCGGATGGTCTCCAGATCCCGCAGCTCGCCCACCAGAATGATGTCGGGATCCTCGCGCAGCGCCGAACGCAGGGCCTCGGCGAAGCCGAGGGTGTCGCGGTGCACCTCGCGCTGGTTCACCAGGCACTTCTTCGACTCGTGCACGAATTCGATGGGATCCTCGATGGTCAGGATGTGGCCGTGTTCGGATTCGTTCTTGTAGTCCACCATCGCCGCCAGGGTGGTGGACTTGCCCGAGCCGGTGGGCCCGGTCACCAGGACGATGCCCCGCGGATTGTCGGCGATCTCCTTGAATACCGCCGGCGCGCCCAGTTCCTCGAGGGTGAGGATCTTGGAGGGAATGGTCCGGAACACGGCGCCGGCGCCGCGGTTGTGGTTGAAGGCGTTTACCCGGAAGCGCGCCAGCTCGGGGATCTCGAAGGAGAAGTCCACCTCCAGGAATTCCTCGAAATCCTTGCGCTGCTTGTCGTTCATGATGTCGTACACCAGCGAGTGTACGGTCTTGTGTTCGAGCGCCGGAATGTTGATCCGCCGCACGTCGCCATCGACGCGGATCATGGGTGGCAGGCCGGCGGACAGGTGCAGGTCCGAGGCGTTGTTCTTGACGCTGAACGCCAGCAGTTCGGTGATATCCATAGATGTCGTCAGATGTCGTTTCGGAAATCGGCCAACTCTGCCGGTCTGGCAGAGACCGGTCTGTGAGTGTATCGGTATTTTCGCAGAAATCTTGACTGCCGGAAGCGGCGGGCTTCCCACCACACGCCGCCCGCCGCACAATACAGGGATTCCGTGCGACGAGGAGGCAGCATGTCCAGCATAGCCGAGCGGCTCGCCCAGGTACACTCCCGGATCCGCGCCGCGGCCGAAGCCGCCGGCCGCGACCCCGCCAGCGTGCGCCTGCTGGCGGTGAGCAAGACGCGGCCCATCGCCGACGTGGAGGCCGCCCTGGCCGCCGGCCAGCGGGCCTTCGGCGAAAGCTACCTGCAGGATGCCCTGCCCAAGATCGCGGCCATCGGCGAGCGGGCCGAATGGCATTTCATCGGTCCCCTCCAGTCCAACAAGACCCGGGCCATCGCCAGCCATTTCGACTGGGTCCAGAGCGTGGAC
>JALSSV010000067.1 GCA_026984045.1 Chromatiales bacterium
GGCGTTGCGGTCCTTGGCAAGGGCTAGCCATTCCCTGCGGACCGCGCCTTGATCCGGCGCATCAGGTTCGCTCTGAATGAGGCTTTGTTACCGTTGGGATTAGTATGTGCCGCAAACAGGCGGGCATTGTAACATGCCCGAACGGGGGCGGCGGCAGCGGAATCCGGGGCCAGGGTTGGAGCGTGGCGAGGCGAGTGCGCTCTGCGGGGCGAACAGGCTGTTGAAAAACCGCGTTTTTCGGCAGCCTGTGTGCGATGCATGGATGCATCGCCATTTTCAATGACGCCGAGTCATTGAAAATGTGAGGGAACGGGAAACCGCGTTTTCCGTTCCCGCGTTGAAAAAGCCCATGGATGGGCTTTTTCAACAGCCTGCCAAGCACAGCGGAACCGTCACCTTGGCCACGTTTTGACGAGATACGCTATACTGATTTGTGTACGAAACCGGCGCCACAGCGTCACGAACCGCAACGGCGAAACTCTGCTGTCTCAACCTCGGTACTTCCACCATGGCCATCGACCAAAATCATCTACGATACCTGATGGAAAAGCTCGAGAGCCTGCCACCAGACCGAATTGCCGAGGTCGAAGACTTCATCGACTTTCTGAAAGCTCGAGAACAGGATCGCCAACTCGTACTGGCGAGCCGGAATCTTGCGCATCCCGTCTTCAAGAAAATCTGGGACAATCCGGATGACGCCATCTACGACGAACTTTGACCCCTTCGAAATCGTCCTTGTCCCTTTTCCTTTTACGGATCAGACCGGATCCAAGAAACGTCCCGCCGTCGTCATCAGCTCCCGTGAATACCACCAGGAACGACCGGATCTCATCATCATGGCGATCACGTCACAGATTCACCACGCCATTTTTGGCGAAACGCCCGTTCACTACTGGCAAAACGCCGGTCTGCTCAAACCCTCCGTTGTCAAGCCGGTCATCACGACGATAGAAAAGCAGGTAACACGGGGAACCATCGGGCGCCTTCATCCGCAGGACATCCACGCACTTCTGGCCAATCTTCATCGCGTTCTGAACATGGAGCCGAAGTAGAACGGATTGAGCGAAGCGGGTTCTGTGAGGCGGTTCCCCGGATTCCGGCCCTGTGGGCCTGCATCCGGGCTACCGGGATTCGAGCGGAAAACGCCCCGGATTCTCGATGATTTCTTCCGTCAAATCGACATCCAGATCCGGCCAATAAAAATGGCCCGGTGAAACTTCTTCCACATTGAGGATTTTCCTTACCGGTTGGTCCTTGAACCAGGGAAAGTCATCGTATGACATGAAATGTTCCCTTCCATGGGCCAGCAACCATACCCCAAACGCGGAAATGTTCGTGACTTCAATTTCGGAAGTGTTTTTGCCATGCGTTGCCAAGCTCATCGTAATGATCCTCAATAAGCGATTCGATTTCCTTCAACTGTTTGCGAGTAAATCGATGATTCTTCGCAAGTTCAATCTCAGGCTCCAACCAGAACTTTGCCTCTCCCTCGCTTGAGAGAACATGAACGTGCATTCGTTCCTCTTCCCGGGAAAAGAAGAAAAATCGGTAACCCCGCTCCCTGAAAACGGTTGGACTCATCTCATTCATTCCACATGACAAACAGCGGAGACCGTTGGCCTCATGCTCCGGCGTGATACAGCCCAAACCTCCGCAATCCAATACGGCTACGCAATTGCGCCATATCCGTACATTCTAGCATGACCCCGGATTCCGGCCCGGCGGGCCTGCTCAGATGGGGCCGGGTGGCTGGTGGCGGGTAGCTGGGAAAAACGTGGCCAGCCGTTCCCCGCCACCCGCTACCCGCTACCCGCTACCACCCACCCCCACAGCAGCACGCCGTAGCGGGCGGCCTTGCCGAGGGTGATGTAGATCAGGCTCTGCCACCAGGCGATGCGCAGCCAGCCGGCGGCGACGCACAGGGGATCGCCGATCACGGGGAGCCAGGAGAGCAGCAGGATCGGGCTGCCGCGGCGTTCCAGGCGGTCGATGGCGCGGCGGTGTGCCGGTTTCAGGAAAGACGCGGCCGGGGCCTTCCCGGCCAGCAGTCGGCCGAGGCCCCATGACGTCATGCCGCCGAGGGTGTTGCCAAGGGTGGCGACGGCCAGCAACAGGAACGGGGAATGGCCGGCTTCGCGCGCCAGCCAGACGAGGCCGATCTCGGAGCCGCCGGGCAGGAGGGTGGAGGAAACGAAGGCACTGGCAAAGAGCGCCCAGAGATCGGGGTTCGCAGGCATTGAAAAACGATGAAAGATGAAAGGGACAAGATACAAGAAAAGAACACCGCCACTTGTATCTTTCCTCTTTCACCTTTTCTCTGCTTTTAAATAAAAAACGGGGCCCGAAGGCCCCGTTCAAGTACAGCTTGAAGTTTCTTGTTGTTAGAAAGTGACGCGCAGACCGGCAGAAACGACGCTCAGGTCGTTGTCGGCGTTCTTGCCATCGGTCTTGCGGTAACCGACGAAGGCGCGGGTCTTCTTGCTGAACTTGTGAATCACGCCAAGCGCATAGTAAGTGGCGTCTTCGGTACCAGACTTGACAGCACCAGCCGGATCATAATCGGCGCTACCGTACTGGGCGGCGAAGACGTTCTTGCCCATCTTGAACTGGTAACCGACGAAGTAGATGGTGCCGTCGTTGTTGGAGCCTTCGGGATTGTCCATTTCGTACTGGGCCGAAATGGTGTGGGCGCCACCGAACTTGATCTGGCCACCGACCTTGCTCACGCTGTCGGTCGTACCATTGTTGTTGGAGTCATAGCTGTTGTAGGCACCGAATACTTCCCAGTTCTTCTGACCGTACTTGATGGCAGCAGAGTAATCGCCCATGTTGCCCGCGTTGCTGGTACCGTTGCCTTCGTCCAGACCGTAGTCGACCCAGAGGCTGAAGCCGCCCCACTTGTTCTTGTAGGAAACGGACTTGCTCCAGAAGGAGTTCTGACCGTAGGCGCCGCCCTTCATGCCGCCGCTCTTACGAGCTTCCATGTAGGTGGTGACGAACGGGTCGTACTTCACGCCGCCGGTGTACTTGTAGGGAGTCTTGATGCGGCCGGCCTTGAACTCGCCCCAGCCGCCCTTCAGGCCCACCCAGCCTTCACGGGCGCCGTCGGCGATGTTGCCGTTAGGGGTGTCGATCTGCCATTCGAACTTGGCGATGGCCTTGAGGCCGCCACCGAGGTCTTCGGAGACCTTGAAGCCCAGACGGCCGCGCTTGTTGTCCTTCATCTTGATGCCGGACTGGCCACTAGCGATGCCAGTACGAGAATCGGTCGGGATTGTAACGGTATCACCGTTGCTGTCAGTGTAAGTCGCGGACTTACCACCATTGTTCTCGCCGTAGCCATCGTTAGTCACGCTGGCGATTTCCACCTGGAACTGGCCGTACACCTTCACGCCGGCGTTGGCGGCCATCGGAGCGGCCAGGGCGACGCCCACGGCCATGGCAATCAGTTTCTTGTTCATGTGTTAACTCCTTGAATTGAGTTGTTGTCGAGTCGGGTCAGGTAAACTCGTTGGCTTTTATACCTACGAATCGGCAGGAGTGCAACAGTTTTTTGCAAAAAAAACCACAGGTCCGGATTGTGTTGCATTTATGCAACATCAGGTTGCGGGTAGCGGGGGACGGGTAGCTGGGAACGACCGGCCCACGTTTTTCCCAGCTACCCGTCCCCTGCTACCCGCTACCGCCCCACGGTGCGATACGCTGCGCTATCGCACCCTACGGGCCCTTACTCGTCACTCGGCCCTCGTTCAAGGCAGTTCCTGCAGATCGAGCAGCAGAACGAATTTCCACGCCGGCAGGATGTGGATCCGCCCTGCCGTGGTTTCGTGGATCGCCTCTTCTTCAGCTGTGACGATGATCCCCTGGGCATTGCCGGTTTCCGCCATGGCTTCTTCCAGTGCGGCGATTTCCCGTTGGCGGGTTTCTGCCTGGCCGAGCGACTCGCAGACCTGGATGAGGCGGTATGACCGTTTCGCGTCGCGGACGATGAAATCCACCTCCTTTCGCGTACGCGTCCGGTAATAGCGGATCGGGCCAAAATGCCGCCGCAGGGCCACGAAAATCAGGTTCTCGAGACGATGACCGGCATTGACCAGCACACCGGAGGCCACCGAGTCGATCAGGGCATGGTCGATACAGTAGATTTTTTTCGGGTTGGTGCGGGTCCGGGCCACGGAGGCATCGTGGATCGGGACGGTGAAAAGGAAATAGGCGTCTTCGAACCATTCCAGATAGTCGGCCACTGCCGATTTGGGTACGTGGTAACCGAGGCTCTTCAGATAGCCGGTCAGGCGGTTGATGCTGTAGAGCGAGGCGGCATTGTCGATCAGCCAGTGCGCCAGCTCGGATACCGCCTGGGGATGTGCAATGTCGTGCCGTTCGATGAGGTCACGAAACAGGATGGCCTGCAGGTATTCCTGGTGAATGCGGATCCGCAGGCGACGATCCACCCCCAGCACTTCGGGGAACCCGCCCCGTTCCCGGTATTCCTCGAAGGCTTTCCGGATTTGCAGGCGCTCCCGGCTGGCGAGATGCACACCGTAGGACACGCCGCGGGCATCGAGGAACTCGGTGAACGAAAACGGAAACAGTTCCCAGGCCAGCGCCCGCCCCCGCATCTGGGTGGCGATTTCCCGGGACAACATCTGCGCCGAGGAGCCGGTGATGAACACTTCGCAGCGCTGGCTGCGCAGGAGGCGATCCACGAACGCTTCCCAACCGGGTATGGCCTGGATTTCATCGAAGAAGACATGGAGCGTTTCCCGATCCTTTTTTTCCGGGTAGAGGCCGTAATAGGCTTCGAGGATCAGGTTCAGACCTTCGTGACGCAGCGGGTGGAGCCGGTCGTCGAAGAAATTCAGGTACAGCATGTTTTCGCGCGGGACACCCGCATCCTGCAGGTGGCGCATGCGCTGGAACAGGTAGGTGGACTTGCCGCAGCGACGCACACCGATACAGATCGTCGCCTTGCCCGGCAGGGTTTCGACCCGCAGGTGGCGGGGGATACCGGTGTCGAAATCCGTTTGCTGATGGTCGAGGATGATTTCCCTGAGAACGGCAAGCATGAGAATAACCGGTAATTTATATTACCGGTTATTGTAGGATCTGGTAACAATTTTTTCCAGTTTTTCCACCGTCCCCCTCACCCTGTCCCTCGGCTCTGGCTCCTGCTTCGCCCTACCTCCCGCATCCCTGCGGTCGTCTCCCCGGAGGGGAGAGGGGACCCTTCGTTCGGACAGTTGTCTGGAAACCCCGTGGGTCGGTCATCACTGGTCGGCTCGGGCGCAGCGGAGCCGGCGAATTGGCCGGCTTCGTTCCGTTGCCCCCTCACCCCGTCCCTCGGCTCTGGCTCCTGCTTCGCCCTACTTCGGCAACCGTTCCAGACGTTGCTCTACCTCCGCCATCCCTGGCGTCGTCCCGCATCCCTGCGGTCGTCTCCCCGGAGGGGAGAGGGGACCCTTCGTTCGGGTGCCATGCCGGATTCCGCTGCGCCTCATCCAGGCTATTTTTACTGGCCGACGGCGCCGGACGCCGGCGGGTTCCGCTCATAGAGGATCCGGCCTTCCCGTTCGATTCGCTCCCGCAGGCGGGGGTCGAGGTTTTCGTCGAGGGGGACGAGATCGACCAGATAGGGAATGGTGGATTCCTCGATCCGCGTTTGCATGGCCGCCAGCGTTTCGGGCGCAAGGTGTTCGCCCTCGACGGCCAGATCCACGTCGGAACCCGGGCGGGCATCGCCCCGGGCACGTGATCCGAACAGGATGATCCGCCGCACCCGCGGTTCGGCGGCCAGCAGTTCAACGAGCCGTTTCCGAAAGCGGGGTGCGAGAACCATGGTCATGTCATGCGCCCCTGCAAGCGTTGCCGGACTTCGCCAAACACGGGGCAATAGTGTTCCCGAATGCGTTTTTCCGCCTCGCGGGCCAGGCGCTCCGTATAGGTATGGGCCAACACGTTGCGCTGACTCAGGGCTTCCAGCAGGGTTTCGGTGATGCGTTCATCCAGCAAGCCGGCGGCCATGGCCTGGCGGATCGCTTCGCGCGGCGTGCGCGCCACAAGCCCCTCCCCTTCCAGCCAGGCCTTGAGGGTCTTCCAGGCCAGTTCCAGCGTGAATTCGAACATCTGGATCAGGCCCGCCCGTTCCAGTTCCGTGTATCGGCCCTGCGCGCAGGCCCGTTCGAGCTGTTCCAGGACGCGCGAAAAGTTGGCAAACCGGAGGGCCAGGCGATCGTCTTTCAGGTTCATGGCCCGAGTATAGCGGTTCGAGAACGCCATTCGTTTCCCGCTATGCCTGTTGCTGGGAGCGGGTAGCGGGTGGCTGGGAAAAAACAGGGGGCGGTCGTTCCCAGCTACCCGCCACCAGCCACCCGGCCCCGCCGGCGCCCCGCCGGGTCCGCTGCGCTTGACCCGGCCTACGGTTCCGGGAACAGGGGATCCTTCGTTCGGGCAGGAACCGTCTTTCAGGACTCCGCTGCATGTCATCCAGGCTGCTTTTACTCGGCCCTCGTCACTCGGCTTTGGCATCCTGCGTCGCTCTACCTCCTGCATCCATGCAGTCGTCGGCCCTTTCGTAGATCGGCATGCCCTCGGTCAGGATGTGTTCCCGCAGGTGGGGATTGGCGAGGGTTTCGACGTGTACCAGGTCGATGTTGAAGGCGATGGGCGAGGCCTCCAGATCCTGCCAGAGTGCAGCCAGTCGCGCTTCGGTCATGTCTGGCGCGAAGACGGCCAGATCGATGTCGGAACCCGGACGGTGGGTGCCCCGGGCGCGCGAGCCGTATAGCCGAACCTGGCGGATTTCGGGGTAGCGGGCGAAGATGGCGCGAAGGATCGCCAGCACGCCGGTGGACAAGCCGTGGACAGCGGTGTCGTCAGGGGCGGTCTTCACCATTGCCGGGCCTTGCGGTCGAGTGCCTGGAACAGGGGCAGGCCATCCGCGCAAATGAAGCGGTACACCTTGCGTGCCGTGGCTTCGTCGTAGGTGTGGCTGGTGAGATTGCGCATGCGGTGCAGCTCGGTCCAGCGATTGCCGTCTTCCAGCCATTGCATGGCGACAGACTCGCGCAAGACCTGCGCCGGTCCGTTGGCCTGGATACCCTCTTCCCGCAGGCGATCCATCAGCATCTTCCAGGCCAGCTCGAACGTGAATTCGAATCGCTGGATGGTGGCGTCACGGAGAAAGGCGTCTTCCGGTTGCGCGCAGGCCTCCTCGAGCCGGGTGACGGCCCGGTGAAACTGTTCGATGCGCTGTTTGAGCCGTTCGTTCATGATGCCCTTGCCGGATACGGTTCACCGACGTACCCGTTTCCTGAAAGTATACAGGGGATGGCCGAAGCGTGACGAGAACACGCCCGGAGCACCGGCTTTTCGCCCGCCACCCCTCACCCTGTCCCCCGGCTCTGGCTCCTGCTTCGCCCTGCCTGCCCCCTCACCCTGTCCCCCGGCTCTGGCTCCTGCTTCGCCCTACCTGCCCCCTCACCCTGTCCCTCTCCCCGGAGGGGAGAGGGGACCCTTCGTTCGGACAGTTGCCTGGAAACCCCGTGGGTCGGTCATCACAGGTCGGCTCGGGCGCAGCGGAGATGACGAATTGGCCGGCTTCACCCACCCCCTCACCCTGTCCCTCGGCTCCGGCTCCTGCTTCGCCCTACCTCGGCAACCGTTCCAGACGTTGCTCTACCTCCGCCATCCCTGGCGTCGTCCCGCATCCCTGCGGTCGTCTCCCCGGAGGGGAGAGGGGATCCTTCGTTCGGACAGTTGCCTGGAAACCCCGTGGGTCGGTCATCACAGGTCGGCTCGGGCGCGGCGGAGCCGGCGAATGGCCGGGTCAGATCCCCATGGGGGGCTTCACGGGCCCGGCCGGTAACCGAAATGCTCCGCAAACCGCTCGAAGAATTCGTCCATGTCGAAGCGGTGGTTCTGGGTGCCGTGCTGCTCGATCTTGATGGCGCCCATCAGGGCGGCGATGCGGCCGGTGGTCTCCCAGTCCAGGTCCCGGAGCAGGCCGTAGAGCAGGCCGGCGCGGTAGGCGTCGCCGCAGCCGGTGGGATCGGCGATGGCCCGGGCTTCGGCCACGGGCACGTCGAGGCGCCGTTGCTGGGTGTAGATGTGCGAGCCTCTGGCGCCGCGGGTGACGATCAGGGCCTCCACCCGCTCGGCGATCTCGTGGGGCGAGAGGCCGGTGCGATCCTCGAGCATCTGCGCCTCGTAGTCGTTGACCGCCACCCAGGTGGCCTTGTCGATGAAGTCCAGCAGTTCGGTGCCGTCGAACATGGGCAGGCCCTGACCCGGATCGAAGATGAAGGGGATCCCCGCCTCGGCGAACTGCTCGGCATGCTGCAGCATGCCGTCGCGCCCGTCGGGCGCCACGATGCCGAGCTTCACGCCCTCGGCGTCGGTCACCCGGTTCTCGTGGGAGAGGTTCATGGCGCCAGGATGAAAGGCGGTGATCTGGTTGTCGTCCTCGTCGGTGGTGATGAAGGCCTGGGCGGTGTAGGTCTCCACTTCCTTCACGTAGCGCCGATCGATGCCGCACTGGTCCATCCACTCGGCATAGGGGCCGAAGTCCTTGCCCACGGTGCCCATGGGCAGGGGTTCCTCGCCCAGCAGCTTGAGGTTGTAGGCGATGTTGCCGGCACAGCCGCCGAACTCCCGGCGCATGTCGGGCACCAGGAAGGAGACGTTCAGGATGTGCACCTGGTCGGGCAGGATGTGGTTCCTGAACTTGTCGTGAAACACCATGATGGTGTCGTAGGCGAAGGAACCGCAAATCAGGGCAGACATGGCGTGACCTCTTGGTTTTCGTTTTTATGCCGCTGCGACATGAATCATTCCGTGGGTCGGGCTTTCGGCCGACCTGCGCCGGATATTCCCGTAGGAGCGGCGCCCTCGCCGCGATGGGCGGTAGCGGGTTGCGGGTAGCTGGTGGCTGGGAAAACCAAACGCCTTTCCCAGCTACCCGTCCCCAGCCACCAGCCACCGCATTATCGCGGCGAGGGCGCCGCTCCTACGGCGGTGGTCTCCGTGGCGCCTAGCCGAGCCGCTGCCAGGCGATCAGGGTCCAGATCACCAGCACGTTGAGCAAACTCACGAACACCGCCGCCGAGCCCATGTCCTTGGCGCGGCCGGAGAGTTCGTGCCGTTCGTCGCCGAAGCGATCCACCACGGCTTCCACGGCCGAGTTGAGCAGCTCGACGATCAGCACCAGCAGCAGGCTGCCGATCAGCAGGCTGCGCTCCACCGCGCCCTGCCCCAGCCAGAAGGCGGCGGGCAGCAGCACCAGGCACAGGGCCAGTTCCTGGCGGAAGGCCGACTCGTGGCGCAAGGCGGCCTGCAGTCCCTTGAGCGAGTAGCCGGTGGCATTGAGGATGCGGGTCAGGCCGGTGGCGCCGGGTTTGCCCATGATGATCCGTCCTTGTAACGATGGTGACCGGGTTGACTCAAGATTGTCTTGATGCAAATTGTTGCAGGAAATCGAGTCAACCAATTTGAGACGCCTGATAGCTTACCCCGTCTCGCCACCTTCCGACCACACCAGGTCGAGCTGCCTGGCCGCCTTCACGTCGTCGAGGCGGCGCACCGGCAACGTCCAGGGCGCGCCCTTGAGCTTGTCGGGCTCGCGCTGCGCTTCCTCGCGCAGGGTGGCCATGATCTCGACGAAGCGATCCAGGGTGGCCTTGTCCTCGGTCTCGGTGGGCTCGATGAGCAGGCATTCGGGCACCAGCAGGGGAAAATAGGTGGTGGGGGCGTGCACGCCGTAGTCGAGCATGCGCTTGGCGAAGTCCATGGCGGTGGTGCCCCACGCTTTCGCCTCGCGGCGCAGGGTGATGATGAACTCGTGGGTGGCGCGCCGCGCGGGATAGGCCGCCTCGAAACCGGCCTCCACCAGTTTCTTCTCCAGGTAGTTGGCGTTGAGGGTGGCGAAGTCGGCCACCCGCTGCATGCCCTCGCGGCCCAGCAGGCGGGCATAGACGTAGGCCCGCAGCAGGATGCCGGCATTGCCCATGAAGGTGGACAGGGGGCCGATGCTCTGCGGCCGGTCCCGTTCCGTGAGCAGTCGGTACTCGCCGTCTTCCTCGGCCACCGTCGGCACCGGCAGGAAGGGCGCGAGCCGCTCGCTCACGCCCACCGGCCCGGCCCCCGGCCCGCCGCCGCCGTGGGGGGTGGAGAAGGTCTTGTGCAGGTTCATGTGGATGACGTCGAAGCCCATGTCGCCGGGGCGCACCTTGCCAAGGATGGCGTTGAGGTTGGCGCCGTCGTAGTAGAGCAGGCCCCCGGCCTCGTGCACGATGCGGGCGATTTGTTCGATGTGACGCTCGAACACGCCGAGGGTGGAGGGATTGGTGAGCATGATCCCGGCGGTCTGCGGCCCCACGGCGGCACGCAGGGCCGCCAGATCCACGTCGCCCTGATCGTCGGTGGGGATCTCCTTCACCTTGTAGTTGCACATCACGGCGCTGGCCGGGTTGGTGCCATGGGCCGCGTCGGGCACCAGGATTTCGCTGCGCGCCGTGTCGCCCCGGGATGCGTGATAGGCGCGGATCATGGCCACGCCGGCGAACTCGCCCTGGGCCCCGGCCATCGGCGCCAGCGACACCGCCGCCATGCCCGTGACCTCGCGCAGGATCTCCTGCAACTCGAACATGCAGGCCAGAAAGCCCTGGCTCAGGCGCGGCGGACTGGCCGGATGCCGATTGAGGAACCCCGGCAGCATGGCCAGATCGTTGCAGCCCCGCGGGTTGTACTTCATGGTGCAGGAACCCAGCGGGTAGAAATGGGTGTCGATGGAAAAGTTCTGCTGCGACAGGCGCGTGTAGTGCCGCACCGCCTGCAGCTCCGACACCTCGGGCAGGCCGGGCTTCGCCTCGCGGCGCAGGGATTCGGGAATGTCGTACAGATCGTCGTCCTGCGCGGGAAGCTGCGCCGCGTTGACGCGTTCGGGGCGGGCGTGTTCAAAAATCAGCATAAGTCTTCTTCCTGGGCATTGCTGCAAATGACGCAGAGGACGCAGAGACGCAGAGTTCGCAGAGGGAAGCCGTGCGGCCCATGCCCTTTCAGGGATCGCGTCTCAACCTGCAGCGATCCTGCATGTCACACCTTCTCGGCGCCCTCTGCGTCTCTGCGCTCTCTGCGTTTCTTTCCAGTGAAGTTCAATCCAGCGCCTTGAGGGCGGCTTCGTAGTCGGGTTCGTCGGCGATTTCGGGGACGAGCTGGGTGTAAATCACCTGGTCGTTTTCGTCCAGCACCACCACGGCGCGGGCGGTGATGCCGGCCAGGGGGCCGTCCTGGATGAGCACGCCGTAGTCCTTGGCGAAGTTCCTGTCGCGCATCATGGACAGGGGCACCACGTGGTCGAGGCTTTCGGCGGTGACGAAGCGGTTCTGGGCGAAGGGCAGATCGGCCGAGACGATCAGGAACACCGTGTCGCTGCGCCGGGCCGCGGCTTCGTTGAACTTGCGGGTGGAGATGGCGCAGGTGGGGGTGTCGAGGCTCGGCACGATGTTGAGCAGTTTCTTCCTGCCGGCGAAATCGGCCAGGCTCACGTCGGCCAGTTCGGTGTTGGTGAGCCTGAACTCGGGGGCGGTGCTGCCCACGGCCGGCAGGTCGCCGTTGGTGTGGATTTCGTTGCCTTGCAGGGTGATGGTGGCCATGGCGTTATCTCCTTTGTGCGGTTGCGGGTGGCGGGGGCCGAGTGGCCGGGAACCCCCCTGGTTTGTTCCTTATCCGTTCAGGCGGTCTGTCGCGCTGTGGCGGCCGCGGCGAGGCGCCGCAGGCGGTCGGCGAACAGGGCGATGTCGGCCTCGGTTTTGGTTTCGGTGGCGCACAGCAGCAGGCTGTTGCCCAGCTCCGGGTAGTCGGCCTCCAGGGGCACGCCGGCGACGATGCCTTCGGCGGCCAGGGCATCGCGAATTTCTTCCACGGGACGCTCGAGGCGGAACACGGCTTCGTGGAAGAAGGGCGCATCGAACCACTTCTGCACGCCGTCGATCCCGTCCAGGGCGGCGATCAGGCGGCGGGTGTTGGCGTGGCTTGAGGCCGCCACCCGGCGCAGGCCCTCGGGGCCCATCAGGGCCAGGTAGATGGTGGCCGCGGTGACCAGGAGGCCCTGGTTGGTGCAGATGTTGGAGGTGGCCTTGGAGCGGCGGATGTGCTGTTCCCGGGCCTGCAGGGTCAGGGTATAGCCGGTCTTGCCGTCGAGATCGGTGGTGCGGCCGATCAGCCGCCCCGGCATCTGGCGCACGAACTTCTCGCGGCAGCAGAGGAAACCGAAATACGGCCCGCCCGAGGAGAGCGGCACGCCCAGCGGCTGACCGTCGCCGCAGACGATGTCGGCGCCCGTCTCGCCCCATTCGCCCGGCGGCCGCAGGATGGCCAGGGCAGTGGGATTGACCACCGCGATCACCAGCGCGCCGTGAGCGTGGGCCCAGTCGGTGAGGGTGTCCACGTCTTCCAGGGCGCCGAAGTAGTTGGGCAGGGGGATCACCACCGCGGTCACGTCGCCGGGCTCGGCCGGCAGGGCGGCGGCATCCACGATGCCGTGTTCGGGATCGTAAGGCAGTTCCTCGAGCACGATGCCCTGCTGGTGCACGAGGCTGTGCACCACCCGGCGATAGGCCGGATGCACGCTGCGCGGCACCAGGATGCGCTTGCTCTTCGACTTGCGGTTGGCCCGCACCGCCATCAGCACCGACTCGGCCAGCGCCGTGGCGCCGTCGTAGAGGGAGGCGTTGGAGACTTCCATGCCGGTGAGGCGGGCCATCATGGTCTGGTATTCGTAGAGCAGTTGCAGGGTGCCCTGGCTGGCCTCGGCCTGGTAGGGGGTGTAGGCCGAGTAATACTCGCCGCGGGTGGCGATCTCCCACACGGCGGCAGGGATGTGGTGCTCGTAGGCGCCCGCCCCGGCAAAACACAGGCTGCGCTCGTCGGCCGCCGCGCGCTCGCGCATCAGGCGGCCGACGTCCATCTCGTTCAGCCCCGCCGGCACGCCCTCGAGCCCGCCGGCGCGCAGGCCGGCCGGGATTTCGTCGAACAGATCCTCGATGGCATCGACGCCGATGGCCTCGAGCATCTGGCGAACTTCGTCTTCGGTATGGGGGATGAAGGGCATGGTGTGACCTTGAATTACGTTTGAATCATTCCGGGGGGTTCCTATTCGCCTTCCTCGCTGATCCGTTCCTGATAGGCGTCGGCGTCCATCAGGGCGTCGTAGTCTTCCGGATCCATGGGCTTGACGCGGAAGATCCAGCCTTCGCCGTAGGGGTCCTGGTTGATCAGCTCCGGGGTGTCGGTGAGCTTGGTGTTGATGGCGGCGATCTCGCCGGTGACCGGGGCATAGACGTCGGAGGCGGCCTTGACCGACTCCACCACCGCCACGTCGTCACCGGCGGCACATTCCTCGCCCTCTTCCGGCAGCTCCACGAAGACGATGTCGCCCAGAAGGTGCTGGGCGTGATCGGTGATGCCCACGGTCAGGGTGCCGTCCTCTTCCAGGCGGATCCATTCGTGGGTTTCGGTGTAGCGCAGTTCCTGGGGGATGTTGCTCATTTTGCCTGTCCTCGGGATTCGTGTTCGTTGTTCTCGGGTTTCAGATCAATGCCTTGCCGTGGCGCACGAAGGGCGGCTTCACCACCTTCGCCTTGAGGGGCCTGCCGCGCACTTCCACCTCGACCGCCTCGCCGGTCTCGGCGGGCACCCGGGCCAGGGCGATGGCCCGCCCCAGGGTGGGCGAGAAGGAGCCGGAGGTGATCTCCCCGGCCGGCTCGCCGGCGACCCGCACGATCTGATGATTGCGCAGAACGCCGCGATCTTCCAGCACCAGGCCCACCAGTTTGCGTTTCACGCCTTCCGCCTTCTGCCGCTCGAGCGCGGCGCGGCCGATGAAATCCCGCTCGGCGGGCGCGAAGGCCACGGTCCAGGCCAGCCCCGATTCCAGGGGCGTGACCGTCTCGTCCATGTCGGCGCCATAGAGATTCATGCCGGCCTCCAGGCGTAGGGTGTCGCGGGCGCCGAGGCCGCAGGGAGCCACGCCCGCCGCCTGCAGCCTGCGCCAGAATGCCACGGCCTCGGCCGCCGGCAGCATGATTTCGTAGCCGTCCTCGCCGGTGTAGCCGGTGCGGGCCACGGCCAGATCGCCGATTTCCGCCATGAAGAAGGGCTCGAGGGCGCCAGCGACGGCTGCCGCCTCGTCGCCCAGGGCGGCGTGGGCCTTCTCCCGCGCCATGGGGCCCTGCACGGCGATCATGGCCAGATCGTCGCGCACCTGCAGATCCACGTCGGTGCCTTCCGCCTTGCGGCGCATCCAGGCCAGATCCTTGTCGGTGGTGGCGGCGTTGATCACCATGCGGTAGCGATCGTCCCCCAGCCGGTAGACGATGAGATCGTCGATCACCCCGCCTTCCTCGTTGAGCATGCAGGAATAGAGGGCCTTGCCGGGCCGGGCCAGCTTGGCCACGTCGTTGGCCAGCAGGCGGCGCAGCCAGTCCCGCGCCTGCGGCCCGCGGATGTCCACCACCGTCATGTGGGAGACGTCGAACATGCCGGCGTCGCGGCGCACCCGGTGATGCTCCTCGATCTGGGAGCCGTAGGCCAGCGGCATGTCCCAGCCGCCGAAATCCACCATCTTGGCGCCCAGGGCCACGTGTTCGTCGTGCAGGGGAGTGTGTTTCATCGCGCATCGCCTCGCGGTTGGGATTCTTCGGCATGGTAGGAGGAGCGCACCATCGGCCCGGCCTTCACCCAGGTGAAGCCCATTTCGCGGGCCGCTTCGGCCAGGCCCTCGAACTCGGCCGGGGCCAGGTAGCGGCGCACCGGCAGGTGATGGCGGCTCGGGCGCAGGTACTGGCCCAGGGCCAGCCGCTGCACGCCGGCGGCGCGCAGATCGGCCAGCACCGCCAGCACCGCCTCGCGGCGCTCGCCCAGCCCCAGCATCAGCGCCGACTTGGCCTCCACCCCCGGCAGCGCGGCGACCCGGGCCAGTAGATCGAGGGAGCGTTCGTAGTCGGACCCCTTGCGCACGGTGCGGTACAGCTCGGGAACCGTTTCCACGTTGTGGCCCCAGACCAGTTGCACCTCGCGCCCCGGCGCAGGCACCTGCTGCAGACGCTCGTAGATGATGGCCACCGCCTCGGGCTGGCGGCGGTGGAAGTCGGGGGTGAGCAGTTCGATGCCGATGCCGGGTTGCCGCCGGCGCAGGGCGGCCACGGTCTCGGCGAAGATGCCGGCGCCGCCATCGGGCAGATCGTCGCGGTTCACCGAGGTGAGCACCACGTAGTCGAGCCCCATGCGCGCCACCGCCTCGGCCACCCGCTGCGGCTCGTCCGTGTCCACCGTGCCGGGCCGTCCGGTCTTCACCGCGCAGAAGCCGCAGGCCCGGGTGCAGGTGTCGCCCAGCAGCATGAAGGTGGCGGTGCCGGCGCTCCAGCACTCGCCCCGGTTGGGACAGCGGGCTTCCTCGCAGACCGTGTGCAGGCGCTGGCCGTGCACGGTGCGGGCGGTGTCTGCATACACCGGGCTGTCGGCCAGCGGCTGGCGGATCCAGGCCGGCATGCGACTCACGTTGGGCTCGCGGGAATGGTCGAAGACCGGAATCACCTTGTTCATGGGCGCCTCGCGCGGTTCGGCAACGAAAAAGGGGCGACGCCAGCGCACGCAGGTTCGCTGGCGTCGCCCCTCTGTCCGGTCACCTGAGAGCTTGGCCCCTTCGGCGGACCGGCCGGCGGCCGGTCTCTCTCCAGAGTCGACATGCTCCCCGCGGTCCTTTTGCCTGAGCGATTCCGGGCGGTTGCGCCTTCGGCGGCCGTCCGACGGACGGCGCTCTCCCACGGGGCCTGTGGTCGAGCCGCCAAGGATACCGGCACCGGCGGGAAAAACAAGCCTCGGCGGGGGTTGACACGGCCATGCCGGTGCGTTGCGGCGCGAACGCATCCTGCGGTCTGCCAATGTATTCTCCCCCAATTGGTGTCCCGAATTCACGACGATTCGTTTGTGGCATGCTCAAAGCCCAAGGGCGTGCGGGATGCAGAGTCAAGAATTCGTAAAGGACTCGGGAATTCGGAACGGCGACTCAGCGCGCCTCCCGCGACGCCCGCACCAGACTGCCGATGGTCAGGCCCTGGACGATGATGGAGAACACCACCACCGCGTAGGTCACGGTGAGGATGGCGTCGCGCTCGGGGGAAGGGGGCACCGACAGGGCCAGGGCCACGGAGATGCCGCCGCGCAGGCCGCCCCAGGTGAGGATCTCCACCACCCGGGGGCTGAAGCGGCGGAAGCGGCGCATGAGCAGCACCGGCAGGCCGACGCTGACGTAACGGGCCAGGAGCACCGCCGGGATGACGGCGAACACCGCCAGCAGGTATTCGCCGCGGAAGCGCAAAAGCAGGATCTCGAGGCCAATGAGCACGAACAGCACGGCGTTGAGGATCTCGTCCATCAGTTCCCAGAAGTTGTCCAGGTGCTCGCGAGTGGTGTCGGACATGGCCAGCACCCGGCCGTGGTTGCCGATCACCAGCCCCGCCACCACCATGGCGATGGGGCCGGAGACGTGCATGGCGCTGGCCGCGGCATAGCCGCCCATCACCAGCGCCAGGGTCAGCAGCACCTCCACCTGGTAGTTGTCGATGCTGCGCAGCAGGAAGAAGGCCGCCAGGCCGATGAGCAGGCCGAAGGCGATGCCCCCGCCGGCCTCCTGCAGCAGCAACAGGCCGACCCCCTGCACCGTCGGCTCGCTGTTGCCCTGGATGAGGCCGAGGATCACCAGGAACACCACCACGCCGATGCCGTCGTTGAACAGCGATTCGCCGGCGATCTTGATCTCCAGGCTCTTCGCCGCGCCGGCGGTCTTGAGAATGCCCATCACCGCGATGGGATCGGTGGGCGAGATGAGCGCGCCGAACAGCAGGCAGTAGAGCCAGGGCATGTCGATCCCCAGGCCGTTGAAGATCAGCCAGGCCAGGCCGCCCACCACAAACGTGGAGAGCACCACGCCCCCGGTGGCCAGGCTCAGCACCACCCACTTCTGCTGGCGCAGATCGTCGAGATTGACGTGCAGGGCCCCGGCGAACAGCAGAAAGCTGAGCATCCCTTCCATCAGCGTCTCGTGGAAGTCGATGCCGCCGATCAGCCGCTCCGCCTGCTGCTCCAGTGCCGTCCAGCCCAGGGCGTGCAACAGCAGCAGCCCCAGCGACAGCACCAGCGAGATGATCATGATCCCGATGGTGGTGGGAATGCGCAGGAAACGGTGATTCACGTAGCTGAACAGGGCAGCCAGGGTGATCAGGACGGCGGCGGTGTCGAAGATGTCCATGGTTGACGGTCAGAGCAAGGTATCACGGTTCCCTTCGTCCGCGTTCGTTGCCGTCCCTATCCTCCCAACGCCCGGCGCACGATCAGGTTCTTCACCGGGCCGAGGCGGTCGGTGAGGGTGAGGCCGGTGTTGCGCAGCCAGGCGAGCAGGGGCTGGTCGTTGCTGAACAGTTCCTTGAAGCCGTCCATGGCCAGGAGCATGGGCCGGTTCTCGCTGCGCCGTTCCCGTTCGTAGCGGCGCAGCAGGGTTTCGCCGCCGGGGTCGCGGCGCCGGCGGCGGGCCTCGCCGAGCAGGCGGGCGAGGCTGCGCACGTCGGCCAGGCCCAGGTTCACGCCCTGCCCCGCCAGCGGATGGATGGTGTGGGCGGCGTCGCCGGCCAGGGCCAGGCGGGTGTCGGCATAGCGGCGGGTCTCGAAGAAACGCAGCGGGAAGGCGGCGCGGGGGCCGACGTTCTCGATGGGGCCGAGGGTGGCTTCGAAGGCCGCCTCCAGCTCGCGGGCGAAGCGTTCCTCCTCCATCGCCAGCAGCCGTTCGGCCTGCTCGGGCGAGGTGGACCAGACGATGGAGCAATACCCTTCGGTGAGCGGCAGGAAGGCCAGGGGGCCGGTGGGCAGGAAGCGCTGCCAGGCGGTCTCGCGGTGGTGCTCGCGGGGCCGGACCACGGTGACCACGGCGGTCTGATCGTAGTCCCAGCCGGTGACCGGGATGCCGGCGGCCTGGCGCACCCAGGAGCGCCCGCCGTCGGTACCGATGATCAGGCGGCCGGTGAGTTCGGTGCCGTCGTCGAGAGTCAGCGCCGCGCCCTCGTCCTCGCGCTGCAGGCGGACGGGCCGCGCGGGCCAGAAGGGCGTGATGTCGGGCTGCCGGGCCACCTGCGCATGCAGGCCCTTGACGATCACCCGGTTCTCGACGATGTGGCCCATGTCGGGCTCGCCCACGTCGGCGCTGTCGAAGTGCACCCGGCCCGTGCCGCCGGCGTCCCAGACCACCATCTCCCGGTAGGGGCTGACGCGCTCGGCGCACATGGCCTGCCAGGCGCCCAGTTCCTCGAACAGGTTCTGGGAGGCGCGGGTCAGGGCCGAGACGCGGATGTCGTAACCCTCTTCCGGCCATTCGAGCTGCGGGGCGCGGGCGTCCACCAGCGCCACCCGCCAGCCTTGGCGGGCCAGGGCGAGGGCCTGGGCGGCGCCGACCATGCCGGCGCCCACCACGATGATGTCGAAGCCCTTCACAGCGGCAGCCCCCGGGCCAGGCGCGGCAGCTTGCCGCCGAAGCCCATGGCCTGGCGCGCCAGCAGGCGCTTGAGGGGCGGCACCGTGTCGAGCACGGTGAGGCCGATGTTGCGGGCCAGGGCCAGAGGCGGCAGTTCGTTGGAGAAGACCCGCACCAGGGCATCGGTGAACAGGGCGGTGGTGAGCTGGTCGCGCCGCCGCCAGCGGGCGTAGTCGCGCAACAGGCCGAGCTCGCCGGGGTCGCGTCCGGCGCGCACCCCGTCCACCACCACCTGGGCCAGGGTGGCCACGTCGCGCAGGCCCAGGTTGAAGCCCTGGCCGGCCACCGGATGCAGGGTGTGGGCGGCGTTGCCGATCACCGCCAGGCGCGGGCGCACGTGTTCGCGGCTCTGCATCCAGCCCAGCGGATAGGCGTGGCGCCGGCCCGCCTGCAGGAAGCGGCCGGCCCGCTCGCCGAAGCGTTGCTGCAGGCGGGCGAGGAAGGCGGCTTCGTCGAGGGCCAGGATTTCCTCGCGCCGGGTGTCGGGCACGGTCCACACCAGGGCGAACATCCGATCCCCGCCGTCCGGGTCGCGGGCCGGCAGCAGGGCCATGGGGCCTTCGGCGGTGAAGCGTTCGTAGGCCACGTTGGCATGGGGACGATCCACCGCCACGTTGGCGATGATGGCATGCTGGCCGTAACCCAGGCGGAAGCTGCCGATGCCGAGGCGCTGGCGGATGGGCGAGTTGCCGCCGTCGGCGGCCACCAGCAGGCGGCCGGTGATCTCGCGCCCGCCGTCGTCGGTGTCGAGGCGCAGGTGGGCGCGCAGCGGTTCGAGGCGCACGTCGGCCACCCGGGCGGGGCAGAGAAAGTCCACGTTGGCCTGGGCCTGCAGGGCGGCGTGGAGCACGCCGCCGGGGGAGCGGATCTCGGTCACGTAGCCGAGGGCGTCGAGGCCCTCGTCGCGCCGATCCAGATGGCTGGAGCCGAGATGGCCGCGATCGGAGACGTGGATGCGGTGGATGGGCGTCACCCCCGCCGCCTCGATGGCCGGCCACAGGCCCAGGGTATCGAGGATCCGCCGCGAGCCGTGCCCCAGGGCCAGGGTGCGGGCGTCGAAACCGGCGTGCGCCGGAGCCTGGAAGGGCGTGGCCTCCACCACCGCCAGTTTCAGGGGCGCATCGCGCAGGGCGCAGGCCAGGCTGGCACCCACCATGCCGCCGCCGGCGATGATCAGATCGTAGTCGGCCGGCGCACTCATCCCGCCATCACCGCTTCGATGTCGGCCGGGGCCTTGGGTGCGCCTTCGGTGAGCACCTCGCAGCCGTCCTTCGTCACCAGCACGTCGTCCTCGATGCGGATCCCGGTGTTCCAGAACTTCTTCGGCACTTTGGGATCGCCGCCGGCCACGTACAGGCCCGGCTCGATGGTCAGCACCATGCCCGGCTCCAGCACCCGCCATTCGTCGTCCACCTTGTAGTCGCCCACGTCGTGCACGTCCATGCCCAGCCAGTGGCCGGTGCGGTGCATGTAGAAGCGGCGGTACTTCTCCTTCTCGATGAGCGTCTTCACTGCGCCCTTGAGCAGGCCCAGCTTCACCATGCCCTCGGTGAGCACCCGCACCGCCGCATCGTGGGGATCGTTCCAGTGATTGCCGGGCTTCACCGCCTCGATGGCCGCCTGCTGGGCCTCGAGCACCAGATCGTAGAGGCTGCGCTGGGCGCGGCTGAACTTGCCGCTGACCGGAAAGGTGCGGGAGATGTCGGCGGCGTAATAGTCGTATTCGGCGCCGGCGTCGATGAGCAGCAGATCGCCCTTGCGCAGGGTGTCGCGGTTGGTCACGTAGTGCAGCACGCAGGCATTGGCGCCGCCGCCGACGATGGACTCGTAGGCCGGCCCCGCCGCCCCTTCGCGCTGGAACACGTAGTTCAGCTCGGCGGCGATCTGGTATTCCTTCAGCCCCGGGCGGCAGGCCTGCATGGCGCGGATGTGGGCCTGGATGGAGATGTCTGCCGCCTTGCGCATGGCCTTGAGTTCGGCGGCGCTCTTGAACAGGCGCATCTCGTGCAGGTGATGATCCAGCGAGATGAACTCGCCGGGGGTGTGTATCCCCGCGCGGGCCAGCTTGCGCAGGCGGTTCACCCAGCCGATCACCCGCTGGTCGAAATCGGGATGGGCGCCCATGGTGTGAAACACCCGGGTCTTGTCTTCCAGCAGGCCGGGCAGGATGTCGTCGATGTCGTCGATGGGGAAGGAATCGTCGGCGCCGTACTCCGCCACCGCGCCTTCCTGGCCGGCCCGCTTGCCGTGCCAGATCTCCATCTTCTCGTCCTTCTCGCGGCAGAACAGGATGTACTCGCCGTGGGCCCGCCCCGGCACCAGCACCATCACCGCCTCGGGCTCGGGAAAGCCGGTGAGATAGTAGAAATCGGAGTCCTGGCGGTAGGGATACTCCACGTCGCGGTTGCGATAGCGCACCGGCGCCGCGGGCAGGATGGCCACCGACTGCTCGCCCATCAGGTCCATCAGATGACGGCGCCGGCGCTGGAATTCCTTCTGGGTCATCTGCGCATTATGCCAGAAACGGTAGCGAGGGAAGTTCTCAACCACCCGCCACCGTCAATGCACCGTGGGGGTCGCATTGTCCCCACCCTGCGTTTCCCGTTTCGCCTGGAGTTCCTCGCGGAACAGTTGCACCGCCACCCGCAGGTATTCCACCAGCTCCATGAAGGCGTTCTCGTCCGCTTCCTCGTCGTCGAGGGCGTAACTCTCGGCAGCGGCGATCTTGCCCAGGTCCTCGGCGATGCCCGGCAGTTCGCCGAGCAGCCCGCTGCGATCGGTCAGGCCCAGGCGGTCCAGGCCCAGCAGGAAGCCCTGCGCCCAGTGGGCCAGCGCCTCCACCCGGCTCTCCAGGCGAGCCTCGTCGCTCGGCAACAACGGCTGGAAGTCGAACTGCCCGCCCTCGAACATGGCCCGGGTTGCCACCCAGACCTCGTGCAGGCGTTCGCGGGCCGGGCCCGCCGGGTCGCCGCCCAGGATCCGCCGCCAGGCATCGGCCTCGGGCAACCGGGGCTCAACGCAGAGCATGCCGCACAACTGGCCGTGCAGCTCGGCCGCGTCCAGATCGGGGTTCAGGCCCCGCAGGGCATCGTTGAGGACATCGTAATCGGGCAAGACGGCAGACATGGCGGTTTCCGGTGAAAACAGGGCTTCACAGGATACGGCAAGGCGCCCGAATCATGCCAACCGTTGACCCCCTGTGCCGCGCACTCTATATTGGTAAACCGGTCACCGCCCCGGCGGGCGTTGGCCCGTTATCGCAAGGATCGCAAAGATTTTTGACTATAATCATTGACTTGAAAGGCAGCGACGAGGACGCGAACGCCCGGATGGATGAACTGGATCTCAAGAAACTCGAAACGCGGGTCGATGAACTGATCGATGCCGTCGAGCGCCTGCAGCAGGAGAACAAGTCCCTGCGCGACAATCACAACAGCCTGCTGGCCGAGCGCAACCAGCTCATCGAGAAGACCGAACAGGCCCGCACGCGGGTCGAAGCCATGATCCAGCGACTGAAGGCATTGGAAAATGAGTGATTCCCGGGACAGCCAGGCCGTCGCCATCACCATCCTCGACAAGGAATACCTGATCGCCTGCCCCGAGGACGAAAAGCACGACCTGATGCGCTCGGCCGACTATCTGGATCGCAAGATGCGCGAGATCCGCGACGGCGGCAAGATCATCGGCACCGAACGGATTGCGGTCATGGCCGCCCTGAACATCGCCCACGAACTGCTGTCAGACCAGAAAGCCGAGAGCAACGGCAAACTCGATCCGGCCATCGGCCAGCGGATCCGCAGCCTGCAGAACCGCATCGAGGAAGCCCTGTATCGCTCCCGGCAACTGGAGATATGAAGCCGGGACGAAGACGAGGAACCGAAACATGCAACCGAAAACGCCTTTCCTCGGCCCTCGCCATGCGTCCTCCGCCCCCGAGTTTATGGGCCACCCTGCGGTATGCGTTAGCCGATCGGGATATTCTTGAGCCGTAATCTGAATCCCCGGGAGCCGATTCCCGGCACCGTGTGCATGTCCGCTGGTCCGGAAAGCCTGACGTGCCGCTTGACGCTCCCACTTGAACCTCTGGTTCAAGACGAAGATCGCGACGGTACCGGCGGGGAGGCCCACCCTGTTCATGACCCGTGACCAGCTCCGCCGGGAAATCCGGCAACGCCGGCAACGGCTCGACGCCCACGCGCGTCATCACCGCTCCCTGGCCCTGTGCGCCCACCTGGCCGAGGAACCCCGGTTTCGACGCGCCCGGCGCATCGCCTTCTACCTGCCCAACGACGGCGAACCGGATCTGCGCCCCCTGATGGCCCTGGCCTGGGAACAGGACAAGGCCTGTTTCCTGCCCGTGGTGGGCGCCCGCCACAGCCGCCGCCTGTGGTTCCTGCCCTGGACACCGGACACGCCGCTCGTTCCCAACCGCTTCGGCATCCCCGAACCCCTGCATCAGCGGGGCGAACGGCGCTTCAAGCCCCACAGCCTGGATCTGATCCTGATGCCGCTGGTGGCCTTCGACGCCCACGGCCACCGCCTGGGCATGGGCGGCGGCTATTACGACACCACCCTCGCCTTCCTGCGCTACCGCCACCACTGGCTGCGCCCGGCCCGGATCGGCACCGCCTTCGCCTGCCAGGAAGTGGATCGGCTGCCCGCCGAAGCCTGGGACGTGCCGCTGGACGCCATCGCCACCGAAGATGGCGTGCGCCAATTCCGGCGCTGATCCGCTATACTCGCCCGCGTTTTCCGCTGCCGGAGGAACCCGCGTGCAATACTGGCTGATGAAATCCGAACCCGACGTCTATGGCATCGACGACCTGGCCGCCCAGCCCGATCAGACCGACCACTGGGATGGCGTGCGCAACTACCAGGCCCGCAACATGATGCGCGACCAGATGAAAAAGGGCGACAAGGTCTTCTTCTACCATTCCAACTGCAAGGAACCCGCCATCGTCGGCATCGCCGAAATCGCCCGCGAGGGCTATCCCGACTTCACCGCCTGGGACCCCGAAGCCAAATACTTCGATCCCAAGTCCGACCCCGACAATCCCCGCTGGTACATGGTGGATCTGCGTTTCAAGCGCAAGCTCAAGCGCCCCGTCACCCTGCGCGAGATGAAAAACCACCCGGAACTGGCCGACATGCCCCTGCTGCGCAAGGGCAACCGCCTGTCGGTGATGCCCGTGAGCAAGGCGGAATGGGATTTCATCCTGCAACTGGAGAAAACCCCTGTCTGACAGACAAAACGGTTATCGCGGCGAGGGCGCCGCTCCTACGGATCCCTGTAGGAGCGGCGCCCCCGCCGCGACACCCACCAAGCGATTCTCTCACCCTCATGCAGGCGCGGCGCAAGCCGCGATACCCTCTTCAAGTTTTCCCCGCCTGAACCGATAAACAACCCGCCGCTTGCTGTATTGAAGACCGTTTTCATGCGATCAAAACGGCATGAAAGCCACCACGCAACACACGCCCCACAACAAACCTGATGGGAAACAAACAGTAAGCTGCAAAAATTCATTCACCTTACTAGCATTTTTTTTCCACTTGTCTATACTCTGACAAACTCAGTGCTCAACTCGGAGGGTTGTAATCCATGGCAACGAAGAAGAAAGCCAAAAAGAAGGCGGCCAAGAAGAAGGTAGCCGTACGCAAGAAGGCCGCGAAGAAGAAAGTGACCAAGAAGAAGGTCGTTCGCAAGGCGAAGAAAAAGGCCGCCAAGAAGAAAGTAGCGAAGAAGAAGGTCGCCAAGCGCAAGGCCAAGAAGAAAGCAGCGAAGAAGAAAGCCAAGAAGAAAACCGCCAAGAAGAAAACGGCGAAGAAAAAGGCCAAGAAGAAAACGGCCAGGAAAAAGGTAGCGAAGAAAAAGACCGCCAAGAAGAAGGTCGCCAAGAAAAAGGCCAAGAAGAAAGCCACCAGGAAGAAGGCTGCCCGGCGCAAGAAGCGCTGATCCGGCCTTCCCGTGAACGAAGGGCCTGCATTGCAGGCCCTTTTTTCATGGCAACCGTTCTACCACAAAAGTTATAAACCCGTGGTCAAATCGCGGCGAGGCGCCGCTCCTACACGATTGCACCAAACCCCTGTAGGAGCGGCGCCCCCGCCGCGACCACATAACCTCAAAACAACCGCCGCCATTCCCTGAACCCACCCCTGCAGGAGCGGCGCAAGCCGCGAAACTGCAAGCTCGAACACGCTACCCTGCAAATCGCGGCGAGGCGCCGCTCCTACACGTCTGCACCAAGCCCGCTGTAGGGGCGCCGCGCCCACACACATGCCACGCCCCCCGTAGGCGCGGCGCCCCCGCCGCGACCGTATCACCGCAAGAACAACCGATACGCCGGGTTGTCGCTCTCGTCCCACCAGGGATAGTTGAGCTCCTCCAGAAACGTCTTCAGCCGCCCCTTTTCCTCCGGCGGCACCTGCATGCCCACCAGCACCCGGCCGTAGGCGGCGCCGTGGTTGCGGTAATGGAACAAGCTGATGTTCCAGTGCTCGCCCATGCGGTTCAGGAAGCGCAGCAGGGCACCGGGCCGTTCCGGGAACTCGAAGCGGAACAGGCATTCGTTGGCCAGGCCGCCGACCCGGCCGCCCACCATGTAGCGCACGTGCATCTTGGCCATTTCGTTGTCGGACATGTCCTCGATGGGATAGCCCTGGGCTCGCAGATCGGCGAACAGGGCCTGCTTCTCCACGTCCAGGCCGTGCATCTTCACCCCCACGAACACGTGGGCGCGCTCCGGGTCGGCATAGCGGTAGTTGAACTCGGTGATGCCGCGCTGGCCGATGGTCTCGCAGAAGGTGCGGAAGCTGCCGGGCCGTTCGGGGATGGTGGCGGCAAACAGCACTTCCCGCCGCTCGCCCAGCTCGGCCCGCTCGGCCACGTGGCGCAGGCGGTCGAAGTTCATGTTGGCGCCGCTGTCGATGGCCACCAGCCGCTCGTCCTCGATGCCTTCCCGGGCCACGTACTGCTTGATGCCGGCCACGGCCAGGGCCCCGGCCGGCTCGGTGATGGCGCGGGTCTCGTCGTAGATGTCCTTGATGGCGGCGCAGATCTCGTCGGTGTTGACCAGCAATACCTCGTCGACGAATTCACGGGCGATGCGGAAGGTTTCCTCCCCCACCTGGCGCACGGCCACACCGTCGGCGAAGATCCCCACCTGATCCAGCACCACCCGCTCACCGCTGCGCAGGGCCTCGTGCATGCAGGGCGCATCGTTCGGTTCCACGCCGATGACCCGGATCTCCGGGTGGTGGGCCTTCAGCCACAACGCCATGCCGGAAATCAGGCCGCCGCCGCCCACCGGCACGAACACCGCATGGGGCACTTCGCCCTGTTCCAGGATCTCCACGGCGATGGTGCCCTGTCCGGCGATCACCCAGGGATCGTCGTAGGGATGGATGAAGGTCATGCCCGTCTCGCGCGCCAGCCGGTCGGCTTCCTCGCTGGCATCGTCGTAGGTGTTGCCGTGGAGCACCGTCTTCGCACCCAGCAGCCGCACCGATTCCACCTTGATGTCCGGCGTGGTCTTGGGCATCACGATCACGGCCCGCAGATCCAGCCGGCGGGCCGCCAGGGCCACCCCCTGGGCATGGTTGCCCGCCGAGGCGGCGATCACGCCCCGCGCCCGTTCCTCTGCCGTCAGGCTGGCGATCTTCGCGTAGGCGCCGCGCAGCTTGAAGGAGAAGACCTGCTGCAGATCCTCGCGCTTGAGCAGCACACGGTTGTGCAGCCGGCGGGAGAGGCCCGGCGCCGGCTCCAGCGGCGTGCGCCGCGCCACCTCGTAAACGGGGGCCTGGCGGATGCGTTGCAGATACTGCTCGACGGACAGGGGCTTCATGATCCCGGGGATTCCTGCGGCGGTGGATGAGGGCGAAGGATACCTAATATAATGGGTGCTTCACCAGTCAACCAACGCGGGCCAGGGAAAGGCGCCGCCAGCGTGCAGGAGAATCACTCATGAACCAGGACGAAATGAAGCAGGCCGTCGCCCGGGCCGCCATCGACTACGTGGTGCCCGGCACCATCATCGGTGTGGGCACCGGCTCCACCGCCAACTATTTCATCGACGAGCTGGCGAAGATCAAGGGCCGAATCGAGGGCACCGTGGCGAGTTCCGTGGCCACCGCCGAGCGCCTGAAGGGGCACGGCATCCCCGTGCTAGATCTCAACTCGGTGGACAGCCTCTCCGTCTATATCGACGGCGCCGACGAGTCCAACCGCAGCCTGCACCTGATCAAGGGCGGCGGCGGTGCGCTTACCCGCGAGAAGATCGTCGCTGCCGTGGCCGAAAAATTCGTCTGCATCGCCGACGAAACCAAGCTGGTGGACTGGCTCGGCCGCTTCCCCCTGCCCATCGAGGTGATCCCCATGGCCCGCAGCTACGTGGCCCGGGAAATCGTCAAGCTCGGCGGCGAGCCGGTGCTGCGCGAAGGCTTCACCACCGACAACGGCAACGTGATCCTCGACGTGCACAACTGGGAGATCATGGAACCGGTCAAGCTGGAACAGCAGCTCAACAACATCGTCGGCGTGGTCACCAACGGGATCTTCGCCATGCGCCCTGCCGACGTGCTGCTGCTGGGCACCCAGGAAGGGGTGAAGACGCTGACGGCCTGAACCACTCGCCACTCGCCCCTCACCCTGTCCCTCTCCCCCTCGGGGAGAGGGAGCCCTTCGTCCAGGCATTCACGCACCAATGCAATGGCCACTGCCTTACTGCTAAAATCGGCCCATGTCCCGCGCGCTCATCATCATCGGCATCGTTCTCGTCGTGCTCGGCCTGCTGTGGCCGTGGCTGAGCCGTTTCGGCCTGTTCCGCCTGCCGGGGAACATCGTGATCGAGCGGGACAATTTCCGCTTTTACTTTCCCATCACCAGCATGCTGCTGATCAGCGCGGTGCTGAGTCTGATTCTGTGGCTGTTCCGGCGCTGAGCGAAAACATCGCGGCGAGGGCGCCGCTCCTACGGGGCTTGTCGAATCCGTAGGAGCGGGGCCCTCGCCGCGATTCCAATCCGAGAAAAAAGGCCGCTTGCGCGGCCTTTTCAATGGCATCTTCCGATGCCCGTCCTTCACCCTCGTCCCTGAACTTGTTGTTTCCCTGGAGGCGTTCCATCAACCTCGAAACCGGTTTCCCAAAAAGAGCCCCGGCCGAAGCCGGGGTGACCACAGGGAGAAAACCTGATCAGAAGATGTGCGTCAACTGCACCGCCAGGCGATTCCCGATGCCATCGAGCTGGGCATTGGGCCCGGCGCCAGAACCGTAATTCACGGCGGTCACGTCACGCAGTGCATAATTGACCGTGAGACGGCTCTTGCGGTTGAAGTGGTACTGGAATCCCAACGTCGTGGTCTTCCACTTGGTCTCGAAGGGATCATCGATCAGCCGACGCATTTCGTCATAGCGCAGATCCAGCTCCCAGCTCGTTCCGGGAATGTACCAACCCAGATCGAGATACCAGCCATCGGCCTTGCCATCCTCACCGTTCCCGGGCGGAACACTGGGATTCATGTCGAACGTTGGCGAGTGCGGGCCAACGAAGATCATCCCTTCGGCCTTGTTGTATTCTCCGGAAATCCGATACGGCTTCTTCAGATACTTGAAGCCGATGCCGTAACGTTTGCGATCGTGCTCGGTAGGGTTGTACGTCGAGTCATTGGTGTTGTCGAGCAACCGCTTGCCGGTCTGACTCCAGACGTAGGCCTTGACCCCCGGGCGGAACGGCCCGCCTTTCGGCGAGAACACGTATTCCGTGGAAAGATAGAGATAGGTGTCCTTGTTGTTGTCATTGTCCGTGTAGTTCAGGCCATTGCCATTGCCCACCATGACGGAGTAACTGTGCTCCCACTTTCCGACCTTGAAGGTATCGAACACCTGGATGCCCGTATCCCGTGCGGCGGAGACGGATTTGTCGAACTGGGTCAGGCCGCCATTGGACTGATCCACCGGCAGCGTCTGTGCCCCCACATTTGCTGTATAGCGTTGGTTCGGCGTCCGCTCGATGAGCTGCTGACCGGCGTAGGAAGTGAAATTGATGTAATCGAAGATCGCGATCCCCTGATACACCTCTTCCGACATGGGCGTTTTGAATTGCCCCATGCGAATCCGGGCACCCTTGATGTGATTCAGGGTGATGCTCGCATCCGTGATCTTGGCGAACGAACCTCCGGGTTGCGTGATGCCGTTGTTGCCGAATTCGACCAGGAAGAAGTAATTGACCTTCGGATCCAGCGGGAAACCCGTCCCACGGACACCGACGCGGGCCCGGAAAACATTGAAGCTTTCCTGGGTCGTCAAATCCGGCCCGATCAGTTTCGGTGGAATGTAACCGCCACTGGCATTGGGATCCGAATAGTCCTTCTGATATTGAGCCTGAATGAATCCCCAGACCTTGGCCCGCGGCGCGGCACCGGCCGGTTCCGTCCCCTGCAAGAACAGCCAGTTGGCCGCCTGGGCCTGACCGGCGATCCCTCCCATCACTGCCGCGGTGGTGGCGGCAAGCAGTGTTTTCTTGAAAGTGGTTTTCATTGTTCTGAAACTCCCCATGTTGTTTCTTCAACGATCCGGACAGGTGATTTCCGGACTCCTGCTTACGGCTTGATCAGCTTGTAACCCTTGTCCAACAGCTCGACGATGCGAACCACCCCGGCGGAGACGGGTACCGCGTTCGGGTTGAGGGCCGGCGGGTGGCCGAGCTTCTTGCCCATGTTGCGAATCGTGTTCTTGCAGGCGGAAAAGCGCACGCCGTTGTCCACCAGGCTCTTGATGCGGCCCTTGTTGGCGTTCTCCTTGAACAGCAGGCGCAGGCCGGGGCCGAAGGCCACGATTTCGATCTTGACGCGATCGGGGCCATAGTACTTGAGCACGTTGTTGGCCACGTTCAGCACCAGGGTCTGCTTGAAGGGGTTCGGGTCGCTGATCTGCAGGACGATCTTCTGCTCGGCGAATTCACCGCCGGCAGCCGATGCCGTCATGCTGCCCAGGGACAGACCCAGCATCAGCAGAACGGCAAGCCATCGGTATGCCATTTTCATGTATTCCTCCACGTATGCGGTTTCGATGATTCAGATGTTGTTATGGGATACACCCTTCGGCACGGGGCCTCTGTGGCGCATTCATGTTGGAAGACGGCAAGGCTTCAAAAATTATTCCGGCTCCGGCAAAAAACTTTTCAGCGTCTCTCACTTAAAATCATTCTTTTCTAATATAAGAAAACACTGAAGTAATAACATGCAATCCCGACAGGGAATACTTTGAAACCCTGCCTCGTCTGCCGGTATAGTTGACGGTGTCTTTCGCCATTGCTGGATGTTCGCCATGACACCGTTTGCCTTGTTGCAGAAACGCCGCGCCTTCAAACAACGTATCGAGGCGTTTCGGCCACGCCTGTTCCGCCTGGCCTGCTCCTGGTGCCACAATCCGGATCTGGCCGACGATCTGGTGCAGGAGGCCCTGCTCAAGGCACTGAAGAACGCCCAGCAGCTCAAGAACCCGGAGGCCTTCGAGAGCTGGCTGTTTTCCATCCTCAACAACTGCTGGCGGGATCACTTCCGCCGCCGGCGCGAAATCGAGGACATCGACAACGTCGTGCTCATTGAAGAGATGACTCCCTCCCACTACGCCGAACAGCAGAACATCGTCGACAAGGTGCGCAGTGCCGTGGCCACCCTGCCCGCCGGCCAGTGCCAGGTGCTGACCCTCGTCGATCTGGAAGGCTTGAGTTATCTCGAAGTGGCCGAGGTGCTGGACATTCCCATCGGCACGGTCATGAGTCGCCTGTGCCGGGCGCGCAAGGCCCTCGCCGGCAAACTCATGGAATTCCAGCCCGAACAGGTTCAACCGAAGACCCGGTTGCGGAGAGTGAAATGAAAGAACGTTTTTCCGACGAACACCTGAACGCCTATCTCGACGGCGAACTGGACAACGCCGAACGGCTGCACCTGATGGACGCCCTGCGTTCCGATCCCGCGCTGGCCAGCCGCGTCTGCCAGCTTCAGAAAGTCAAGGAGATGGTCCAACTGGCCTATCCGCTGCACGCCGAGACCGGCACCAACCCCAACTCCCGCCGCCGTGAACGGCGTTGGCTCAGTCCGGCGCTCGCCGCCTCGGTGCTGTTTCTGCTGGGGCTGGCCGGCGGCTGGTTCGCCAACCTGCAATATCATTCCACGCCCAGCCTGCTGGAGATTGCCAAGACCAGTCGCCTGGACACCCGCCACGCTGGCAAACCCTGGCGGCTCATGCTGCACGTGAACAGCGCAGATACGCACCGCTATCAGGTCATGCTCTCGGAAACGGAGGAGCTGCTGCGCACGGCCCGCGCCGAAGGCCGGCCGATCCAGGTCGAAATCGTCACCAACGGCCCCGGTCTGAAGCTCCTGAGCGATCACGATGATCCGGTCACCCGCAAACTTCAGACCCTTGCCCACCAATACGACAACCTCGAACTGCGTGCCTGCGAACGCGCCCTGCGCCGTTACCGCGCCCGCGAAGGCAAGGATCTGCGCCTCATCCCCGAAGCCGGCACCGTCCGCTCGGCCATGCACGAGGTGATCAAACGCCAGCAGGAAGGCTGGGCGTATATCAATATCTGAATATGTGGAGTTCCCCGTTGACGGGATGGGGGGACGGTGACCACCGACGCCTGATCCCCTCCCCCTCCGATCCCCAGGCCGCGGCGTTGCACGAGCATCGCTCACGCAACACCCACCCTCGTCCCTGGCGTGTGGCTACACCGAGCGACTAACCCGGCCGGCCATCCACCCGCGGGCGCATCAGGATCGGGGTGTAGTAGTGCAGGAAGACGAGAAACGCCAGGATCCACAGCCCGCCGGCAGCCATCACCTCACGCACGTAGGTTTCGGGCAGAAACAGGGGGAAGAACACCCTCACCATGGCGGCAGCGAAGAGGAAGTAATAGCTCCAGACCATGCCCTTTGGCAATTTCATGGGCCGACCGGTATGGCCGATGGCCACGCGCGACATCATGCCCAGGGTGATTCCGCCCAGCCCGCCCACGGTGAAGGCGTGCAGGGCGATGAAGCCGGAGATCCAGCCCCGTTCGGCCAGCGCCAGCAGCCCCAGGCCGAGCACCAGCCAGGCATAGCCGAAGATCAGCACCCAGACCAGCGGTTCGCGCCACATGAGCCGGTGATACCAGCCGAAAACGCGCACCGCATGCACGCCGAAGGCCAGCAGGGCCGCCCAGAAGGTCAGCGCATCGGGCAGGAACAGGTGACTGACGGCGGCGGCCACGATGACCCACGGCGACAGCCACTCGACGAGCGGCCAGCGGCGGGTGGTCAGGCCCTGCACGCCGCGCTCGGCAAAGAAGGGGATCACCCGTCCGCCCATCAGCACGATGATCAGCATCACCAGCCAGAGCATGCCATAGAGCCCGTACCAGGCGGTATCGGCGGTGATGCCCAGCATCTCCAGATGCACCAGCAGGTTGGCCAGCATCATCAAGAGGGGGAGCACGGCGAAGATCAGGTTGCTCGTCTGCCGGCGCCGAAGCACCCGCACCCCCACCACCCAGGCCAGGGCCGGCAGCAGGGCCAGATCCACCACGGCAATGAGCCAGCCGGGCACATCCGGCC
Organism: Chromatiales bacterium; assembly: GCA_026984045.1. GTDB lineage: Bacteria > Pseudomonadota > Gammaproteobacteria > UBA6429 > Thiohalophilaceae > JALSSV01. The sequence continues at coordinate 32,173 of JALSSV010000067.1, forward strand.
CGGCCAGGGGCAGCAGGCGACCGAGGATCCACAGCAGCGCCAGCAGGCCGAGCGGGCCGCCGCTGGGGGTGGGAATGTCGGTCCAGTTGCGCACGGCGGTGAGCAGGAAACCGCTGATCACCGCCACGGTGTAGCCAAACAGCATCTCGTGGGCGTGCCAGAAAGTGCCGGCATAGTAGGCCTGCAGTTGGGCCGGGGCGCTCACGTAGCCCAGCCAGATGGCCAGTAGCCCCACGGCACCGAGGCCAGCGAGCAGGAAGAAAGGGCGAAAACCCAGCGCCAGCAGGGCGGTGCCGGTCGGATTCGGGCGACGGGGTTCCTCGATCTGCATGCAGCGGCTCCTTTGTTGAGAACGGGATCCTAATCCAAACGCCATGCAGTGTATTTACCCCGCAGTGGATAACCCTGATCCCGATCCTTGACAAGCCGTGTCCGGCCAAGGCTCAATTCCCGCACACCCAGCCTGTATTTCATTCCGACGAAAGGAGCCACCATGCCCGATCTGAGCGTTCACGAAGCCATCGAAACCCGCCGCAGCATCAAGGGCTTCGACCCCGAATTCGTCATGCCCGAGGCGGAGGTGAAAACCCTGCTCGAACACGCCATCCTCTCGCCCACCGCCTTCAACCTGCAGCACTGGCGGTTCCTGCGGGTCACCGACGGGGAACTGCGCCGGGCCATCCGCGAGGTGGCCGGCGATCAGCCGCAGGTGACCGATGCCTCCCTGCTGCTGGTGCTGTGCTTCGATCGGCTGGCCTGGGAAAAGGATCCGGCCCGCTACTGGCGCAATGCCCCGCGGGAGGTGCAGGAATACGTGGTGCCGGTCATCGATCAATACTATCGCGGCCGTGAGCAGGTGCAGCGCGACGAGGGCATGCGCTCCTGCGGCATCGCGGCCATGAACCTGATGCTCATGGCGCGGGAACTGGGCTACGACGCCTGTCCCATGGACGGCTTCGACTTCGAGGCGGTGGCCCGGCTCATCCACCTGCCCGACGATCACGAAATCTGCATGATGCTGGCCATCGGCCGCAAGGTGAAAGAACCCTGGCCCCGCAGCGGCCAGCTTCCCCTCGAGGAAGTGGTGTTCGAGAACCGGTTCTGATCACCCAAACTGTGACGGAGTTGACAAAAGAAAACTGGCGTTCGCGGCAATCCCGGCCGATAGTCATAGGCAGATAGCCGTCTCTTCACGGTCATCCAAGGGCAAACCCGCCGCAAGGCGGGGACGCAAAACCACCGGTCCAGGGGCTTCGTCCCCGGGACAGCGGGGTTGCCGGATGCACTTTCCTTCCGCTTCCCCGCCCGTCCCCCGGTCTGCACGCAACGGGAAGTTCGCACATGAGCGCAAGCAAGATCGTCTCCTTCCAGTCCGGCATCGAGAGCCGGGTGCGGCAGCGCAAGCTGCTCGAGAACTGCCGCGATCTCACCCTGCGCCAGACGCAGGCCATGCTCCAGCGCATGCTGGACACCGCCGACGACGCCCTGTTCGCCATGGCCGACAAGGCCGAGACCAATGCCGAGCAGACCCTGTACTTCGATTCCATGCGCATCGTGCGCCTCCACCGCCAGGACATCGAACGGCGCTTCCGGCAGTGCCTGCAGGAGCACTTCGACCGCTTTCGCGATGGCGACACCGAGGCCGAACCGCCCACCGTCGAGCTGTCGCTGGAAAACCTCTCCCTGGTGGAGGAACACGATCTGGAGGAATCCCTGGCCATCACCAACCTGGTGATGAAGATCCGCAATCAGTACGGCCAGGCCATCCACGCCATCGAACAGCGCCTGGGCGCCATCGCGCCCGAGCGCCGCATCGACGACGACACCAATCCCCTGGGCCCCAAGGCCATCTGCCAGGCCTTCAGTGACGCGACCCGGGATCTGGAGACCGAACTCAAGATCAAGCTGATCATCTACAAGCTCTTCGACCGCCAGCTCTGCCAGGACATCGGCGCACTGTTCGACGCCATCAACGACACCTTCATCGAAGCCGGGGTGCTGCCCACCATCAAGGCCAGCATCCGGCGCACGCCGGCCTCGCCAGCCGGTTCGACGACCTCCCCCCTGGCCGACACGGATGTGGCCGCCTTTTCCGACGAGGCCGGGCAGGACGGCGATCTCCTCGCCACCTTGCACCAGCTCCTGACCCGGCAGCGCAGCGCCGTGGCGCCCGGCATGGGCACCCACGCGGTGGGCGCCGTGACCCCGGCCGCGCCCCTGGCCACCCCGGATGCCCTGGCGGCCCTGACTGCCCTGCAACAGCAACCCGCGGCCCTGCCCGGCGGTGGAGAGCTGGCACCGGGCGAAGCGATCCGCCTGGCGATGGGCAGCCAGCTCGGCGTGGCGGAGGGTCAAGCGGTGGCCCTGCACGGCGCCGACAACGACATGATCGACGTCGTGGCCATGATGTTCGAGTACATCCTCGACGATCCCAACCTGCCCGACGCGGCCCGCGCCCTGATCGGGCGCCTGCAGATCCCCATGATCAAGGTGGCCATCCTCGACAAGGCCTTCCTGGCCAGCCGCGGCCATCCGGCCCGCAAGCTGCTCAACGCCCTGGCCGAGGCCGGCCTGGGTCTCGATGACGAACCGGCCGACGACAACCGGCTGCTGGAGACCATGTCCGGCATCGTCGAGCGGGTGCTGGAAGACTTCACCGACGACATGACCCTGTTCGCCGAGCTGCTGGCGGAACTGGAGACCTTCCTCGAACAGCGTTGCGCCGAGGAAGAAGCCCGCCAGGCCGAGACCCGCCGTGAGCGGGAGATGCGCGAGCAGCAGGAACTGGCCCGCAGCTGGGTGCGCGAAACCCTCAAGGAAGCCCTCGAAGGCAAGGAACTGCCGAAGGAAGTGCTCAGGATCATCATGGGCCCGTGGCATGCGGTCATGACCCACACCTACCTCGAGCAGGGCGAGGACAGTGCCCTGTGGAAGAACCAGCGCCGCTTCATCGACGTGCTGGTGTGGTCGGTAGAGCCCAAGCAGCTCAAGGTGGATCGCGAACGTCTGGGCGGCATCATTCGCCACCTGACCGCCTCCCTGCGCGAGGGCCTGCAGAGCATCGACTACCCGCCCGAGAAGATCGAGCGGATCTTCGCCGCCCTGGAACCCTATCACCACGCCAGTCTCTACGGCCTGAGCGTGGCCGGCGACGCCGAACCGCTGCAAGCGCCGGTGGAGCCCGAACAGAGCGGCTTCTTCCTGTTCGACACCACGGAAGCGAGTCCTCTCGACTCCGCTGACGAGGTGGATCACGAAGCCGAAACCCTGCCCGACATGGCGCAGACCGAAGTGGAATCGGCCATCGCCTCCATGGAAGAACAAATGGCCACCCTCGAACAGCTCGAAGCCATCCTCGACGCCCCCCTGGCCGCCGACGGCGTGGACGTGGCCGAAGACGAGGAGCTGGACGCCTTCGACCGCGAGATCATCGAGGACATCGTGCTCGCCGGCTGGGATGCCCGCGATCACGAAACGCCCGATGACTATCCCGACGACGAGTACCTGGAGATGGCCCGCCACCTGGAAGCCGGCAAGTGGGTGGAATTCACCGACGACGACGGCAACCGGATCCGCGCCAAGCTGGCCTGGAAGAGCGATCTGCTGGGCGAGTACACCTTCACCAACTGGAAATTCGACGTGGTGGCCGACAAGACCCTGCAGGGTTTCGCCGCCGATCTGCGCCGCGGCACCGCACGCATCATCGACGAAGCCCCGGTCCTCGACCGGGCCCTGTCTGCCGTGATGCAAGGCCTGAGCCGCAAGTCGGCCTGAACCGGGTTCCTCCCCCGCGACACGGACGTCGCACCTCTTGCCTCTGTCTCTCGCCGCCTGCAGGCGGCATTTTTTTGTCCTGCCGCCACACACCGCTCCGGTATAATGCGACCCACCCCGAATCCGGAGCCGCCATGAAAACCGCCCTCACCTGCTGCCTGCTGCTGGGGTTCGCCCTGCCGGCCTTCGCCGGACGGCTGCCCATCGTCCTGCTCGAACATCTCGACCACGAGGTGCTGGCCCTGTCCATCGAGGAAGCGGAACTGGCCAGCCTGCCCGACTGGCAACCCGGCCAGGGTCCGGTGCCCCTGGGCATCGACCAGGTGGTCGAAAAGGTCCGTGCCTGGGCCCTGCGCCTGCACCCCGACTACGATGACGTCCGCTTCCTGGAAATCCTCCTCAAGCCCATCGAATCGCCCCGCTACGGCACTCGCTGGCACTATCTGGTCATCATCCAGGGCCGCAAGGACGGCCAGAACCTGCCTCGCAAACACTTTCTGGCCGTGCTGTTCGACGGCAAGATCATCCATGGCGTGATCGAGCCCAGGGTCTGACCTGCTCAAAAGTGTGAACCGCCACGCAAATCCGCGAATCCGTCGCCCTGTCAAGATCGGCGGGTTGATCTGGATCAGTTTTTCTTCGCACCTCCCGCGAGCGCTTTTCCCATAATTCTCCACCCCGGCCGTATCACTGCAGCCGGGAAAAACCGAATACCGAATCGTGGAGAAAGATCATGTTGCGGAAAACCTCCTGGCTTCTTCTCGTCAGTACACTGTCCCTCTCCGCCTGCGGGGGCGGTGGCGGTGATGCCTCGACCGGTGGGGGCACGACCACCGGCACCACGGTGACCATCGAGGGAGTGGGCCAACGGCTGTTCGAGGATACGAATCTCTCTGCCAACGGCAACCAGGCCTGCGCCACCTGTCACGACAGCACGCACGGCTTCACCGATCCGACGGTGACCGTGGACAGCCCGGTCTCCGAAGGTTCCATCCCGGGTGAGTTCGGTGATCGCAATGCCCCCACCGCCGCCTATGCGAAGTTCACCCCCGCCTTTAGACCTGCGTGTTCGGATGCCAATTTCACCGATGTGCCCTGCGGCGGCCAGTTCCTCGACGGACGTCGCGACACCCTGGCCGCCCAGGCCGGCGATCCCTTCCTGAACCCCGTGGAAATGGCCAATACCGACAAGGCAGACGTGGTGAACAAGGTACGCAACGCCACCTACGCCGACGAGTTCCGGCAGGTCTTCGGCGACAACATCTTCAATGACACCAACCTCGCCTACCAGAAGATCACCGAGGCCATCGCGGCCTATGAGAGCACGAATGAGTTTGCGCCCTTCGATTCGAAATTCGATTGCTATTTGCAGGATCCCACCAGCTATCCGCTCAACACTTTGGAACAACAGGGATTCGACCTCTTCACCGGACAGGCCAATTGCAGCAAGTGCCATACCATCCCCACAAACGGCGATCCCGTGCTGTTCACCAACCACATGTATTTCAACATCGGCGTGCCGCAGAACCCGAATCACCCCATGGGCACCGGTTTTGTCGACCATGGCCTGATGAATCACACGAGTGACAGCGCGCACGACGGCCTGTTCAAGACACCGACACTGCGCAACGTGGCGTTGACGGCGCCGTATATGCACAATGGTACGTTTGCCACGCTTGAGGATGTGGTCAAATTCTATCTGCTCGATTTGAAGGCCGGCGAACCGGATGTGGATCCTTCTCGCCCTGGCGATCAACCACCGGAAGTGGACAACAACATCTCACCGGAAGTGGAAGGCCGGGGTTTCCTGGCACAGGATCCTGCGAACATCACGGCCCTCGTCGCCTTCATGCAGACACTCACGGATGGGAGCGGCAAGGGGATTTGTTTCTGACAACGGTGAATCGCGGCTTGCGCCGCTCCTACAGGCTTCGAGTCCACCTGTAGGAGCGGCGCAAGCCGCGATAAATGAGGCCGAGGAACAAGCCCAGGCGGCGAGGTTGATCGAAGGCCGAGGAGCGTTTGCGCCTTGATCCTCGTGTCCAGGTTGTCGCGGCGAGGGCGCCGCTCCTACCGACCCCGTCCCTGTCTGCAGGAGCGGCGCCTCGCCGCGACCGCCAGCCCTATTCGTGGATCCCGAACTCCCCGCTCCACCGGCCCTGGCGGTAATCGAGCCGCAGCCAGCGGGGTACGAAGGCTTCCGGGCGGGTGATGGGGAAGTCGGTCAGGGGGGGTTCCTCTCCCTCGTAGTCGGTGCCGCAGGTGCGGGTCATCACCGGGCGGAAGTGTACCCAGAGCTTGTCGCCCCAGGGCACGCCTTCGCCATGCAGGGGGGCGTCGTGGAAGCGCACCCTGAACCGGATCAGACAGCTGAAATACAGCTCCATCTCCACATAGAGCGGGGTCTCGCGGGCATCCAGGGCATCACAGGCGGCGCGGGTCAGGTGCAGGCGCACGGGGCGTCCGGCGATTTCCACCACGGGCTGTTCCTGGTCGGCGGGAATGGTGGCAAGCATGGCCTCTCTCCTCATGGTCACGGACCGCGTTGCGGTCGTGGGGCCAGCCTGCTTCTTGCGGCAGGTCTGGCATGAATTGTCTCAAGTGTAGCCTCCTGCAGGCGTGACGGGCAAAGCCATCAATAGCTTGTGACAATTATAAATATTGTAATGATTTATTGGATAAATCGTCGCCGCTCCCCCATACTTGCTCCATCGCCACATCAACCACCGAGAGGTAAACCATCATGCTGGAAAATCGCGAAGGACAGAACGTTCCCAATGTCACCTTCCACACCCGCCAGAACGGCGAATGGGTGGACGTGACCACCGACGACATCTTCAAGGGCAAGACCGTGGTGCTGTTCGCCCTGCCGGGGGCCTTCACCCCCACCTGCTCATCGAGCCACCTGCCCCGCTACAACGAGCTGGCGCCGGTGTTCCGGGAGAACGGGGTGGACGACATCGTCTGCCTGTCGGTCAACGACACCTTCGTCATGAACGCCTGGGCGAAGGATCAGGAAGCCGAGCACATCACCATGCTCCCCGACGGCAACGGCGAGTTCACCGAAGGCATGGGGATGCTGGTGGACAAGTCCGACCTCGGCTTCGGCAAGCGTTCCTGGCGCTATTCGATGCTGGTGAAGGACGGCGTGATCGAGAAGATGTTCATCGAGCCCCATGTACCCGGCGATCCCTTCGAGGTCTCGGATGCCGACACCATGCTCAATTACATCAATCCGAACGCGAAGGTGCCGGAACCGGTGACCCTCTTCACCATTCCCGGCTGCCCCTACTGCGCCAGGGCCAAGACACTGCTGGCCGAGCACGGCCTGCGCTACGAGGAGGTGACGCTCGACAAGCGGGTCAACTCCCGGGTGCTGCGGGCCGTGACCGGGGCCGACACCGTGCCCCAGGTGTTCATCGGCGGCAAGCACATCGGCGGTGCCGATGATCTGGAAGCCTGGTTCAAGCAGCAGGACGCCGCCTGAGTCCGCGCAAGGGAAAGAGGTGATGAAGACGGGGCCCCAGCGGCCCCGTCTTCCTTTTGGCAAGTGGGTTCATTCCCCTTCCCCCTCGGCGCCGGCCGCCTGCAGAGACTGGATGCGCACGGCCCGGGGTTCGAGAATGCAGGCCTCCCGGCACAGGCTGCAGCCGGTGCAATGCCCAGGATCGATCCGCGGGCGCTCCTGATCCCAGACCATGGCTCCCGGCACCGGACAGGCGTCACGACAGGCGCCGCATTCCGGGCCGCTCCAGGGCAGGCAGGCCCGGGTATCGATTTGTGCTATCGCCAGCCGTGGCAATACCGGCTCCGCACCCTCCCCCGCATCCTCACCGACATCGCCGGCCAACGGCCGGGCCAGCGCTCCCGTTTCGCAGGCGGCCACACAGGGCCAGTCGGCACACAGGTGACAGCCCCGGGTGAGCAGATCCAGGGCCGGTGTACCGGCGACCTGCACGCCCAAACGTGCCGCCAGGGGAAAGACGACCTGATGGGGGCAGGCGCTGATGCATTCGCCACAGCGGGTGCAGGCCAGCAGAAATTCCAGCTCGGGGAGGGCAAAGGGTGGCCGGATCCAGCGGCCGGCCTGGCGCGCCACCCGGGCATCGGCCCGCTTCACCACCTGCTCACCGCCCTTGCGCAGGACCTGCCGGAAGAAGCCGCGCCGGTCCATCTTCACATCCGCATGATCATGGGCTGCATCAGCAGCCAGAGGTTGAACAGGGTGACAGCGGTGATGAACGCCAGCACCGGCAATCGGGCCAGACGGCCGGGATCCGCCGCTCCCGCCAGTTGGATCAGGCGGCTTTGCAAAATCCGGGTGGCCAGCCAGAAACCGAATATCAGCAGGCCGGCCTGCAAGGCGAACAGCACCTCCTGATGCACCAGCGGCCGCAGGTGCCGCAACTGCATCTCTGCCTCACTGAGCGGCAGAGTCCCGATCCCCAGCGGGTTGAGAAAGACACTGCCGGCCCCCCAGGCTTCACGCACCAAATGGTTGATGTTGTGCGCCAGGTGATAGCTGAAGGCCAGGGGCAGGCCGGCGAAGGCCAGGCTGGCGAAGGCCCGGTCAAAACGAACCGCTCGGGGCAGCAGGCGCCGGGTCAGATAGACGGCACCGGCGAACAGCGCCCCCGGCACCAGCAGGCTCACCCCCATGCCGATGCTGAAACTCCACAGCAGTTGCCCCGAATCACCGATCAGCCGGCCCAGTTCCCGCATCCAGCGTTCCCAGCCGGGCAACATGCTCAGGCCATGCAGACTGGTCAGCGCAACCAGCCCGATGATGAACCAGCCCGCGTCCCAACGGGGACGCGCGGTTTCCATGGCCTCTTGACCCACGGGCCGGGTTTGCCAGGCGACGTTGTGGGTGGGACAGGACAGGGCGCAGGCACCACAGGAGGTGCAGAAGGTGTTTTCCTGCAGTCGGCCCATGACCAGATGCGTCGGACAGGGTTCGACGCTGGCGGTGCCGTGATAGCACTCCAGGCTTCGACAATTCGCGCAGATGGTCGAATCGATGGGCCGCAGGGCCACGGGCGACAGTTCCGAATAGACGCCGATGGTCCGCCCCACCGGGCAGAAATGGCGGCAAAAGGCCTTGCGTTCGAAGACCGCCAGCGAAAGGGTCGCCAGCACCACGATCACCAGCGCCAGGAGCGCCGTCAGATACGGGCTGGTGGTGATCCCCAGCCCCAGTTCCAGCCAGGTCAGCCCCACGAACATCCCCCAGGCCGGCCATACGTTGCGCAGCATCCGCGGCACCCGCAACTGCAGTGAAGCCGTCTCGCTGCCCCGCCCCCAGAGACGCCGGCGCACCAGCCAGGTGGCGATGGCGTCCCACGGACAGATGGCGCACCAGGCGGAACCGACGAAATAGATCGAGATAATCAAACCGGTCCACCACAAGGACCAGGTAAGCACCGTGGCGAGGTTGCGTGCCGGCAAGGGCGTTCCGAACAGGCCGGCATGGATGACCAGCAGGAACAACGCCGCGCTCAGGATGCGCAGCCCCAACAACAGCCAGGGGACGCTGACCAGGCGCCGCAACCAGGATCCGACGATCGGCCAGGCCGCCAGACTCAGGCCGTTCCCCGTGCGAAGAGGGGGGCCGGTTCGCCAGAGAGTCCAGCCAATGCCGACGACGACAGCCGCCAACACCAGTTCCACCCAGAAGGCCGGCAGCCCCGGATGGGCCATGATGCCCGGTGCCTGGCAGGTCAGTTGCGAGAGGACCCCCGCCGCTCTCGCCATGGTTCAGGCCCCCTTGCCGGCATGGTAGTCACGGGTCTTGAGCCGCGCCAGACGCTTGCGCTGCAGCAGATTGATGCCCACCAGGATGATCACCAGGGCGCCGATGGTGATGCCGATGGGCCCCACGGAAGAGACCTGGCCGATCTGCAGTGGGAAGTCGATGGAATAGGGTTCCCCGTTGGCAGTGAACTCGGCCGTAATGATGTATTTGCCCGGTTCCCTGAACACGAAGCCCTGGCGATAGACATTGTCCACCGGTTCCTGCTGGCCAATGACTTCTTCCTCGGTGGCGAACCAGCTGTCGTCCCGGACCTTGAAGGTGACCGGGCGGGTCAGGGGTTCGTCGTTGTCCAGGCGGGTGGCGTAGAGATTGATCCGCCCGGGTTCGTTGGGCCGGGGGAAGGCCGGGAACACCATGTAGGTGACGAAATAATCCCCGATCTGGGTTTCCACCTGCATGCTCGGCGGGGTGTTGGAATCCTCGTTGAGGCTGTAGGCCGGTCTGCCGAGCACATGGTGTGCCGAGGCGGCAAGCGGCAGCAGCATGCCTGCCATGACGAACACCAGGCTACGCAGGATGCTCATGCTCCGACACACTCCCATTGACATTCAGATCCGGTGGCGCGTGACCGTGCCTTCCGACCGATCCACGATGCGGATGGGCAGGCTGGGATGGGGGCAGACCTCGACACACAGACCACAACCGACACAGCCCTGTTGCACCACGGGCCGATACTGGTTCCACATCTTGAAGCGGATGGCCCGTTCGCCCAGCGGGCAGATGCCCACGCAGGCGCCGCAGATGCCGCGATCCACCCAGGGATAACAGGCCAGCCGATCGATCTGGGCGATACCCATATCGACCCGTTCCCGCGGCGTTTCGGTGAGTGCCTCGGTAGGGCAGACCTGCATACATTTTCCACACAGGATACACCCCTTGTACTCGGGATTGATGTAGGGCGTATTGACCACCTCGCCCCCTTCCCGTTCATGGAACAGGATGCAATTCGGCGGGCAGACTTCACTGCACAGACCACAGCCGATGCAGGCGGCGCTAAAGTCCGCGGCATCCTTGAGCGCGCCGGGCAAGGGGCGATGGCGTCTTTCCTCTGGAGCACGGGCCGGCTCGGGCGACAACAACTGCGCCAGGCCATAAGGCACACTGGCGCCAAGCAACAGGCTCACGCCGGTGGCTGCCTGCCTGAGAAACCGGCGCCGGCTCATGACCGGCCCTCGCCGGCATGCTGTTTGCGGTACTGGCGGCCGAGATGTCCCGGCCCCTGATCGGGCTGATCGGTGAAACGCACCCGGAAGGTCATGGCGTCGGTGGGACAGACGGCGATGCAGGCGCTGCAGTTGTTGCACTCCTGGCCGAAACCGTCTCGCAAAGGATCGAGACCGAATTCACACACCGCATTGCATTTGGCGCAGTCGTTGCAATTCTCCACGATCCGCTGGATGCGGAACAGGCGGTAACGGCCAAGCAGGGAATAGAGTGCGCCGCCCGGACACAGGTATCGGCAGAAACCCCGGCGCGCCACCAGCAAATCGAACAGCAGGGTGCCAACGAAGAACACCGCACCGGCACCGAAGCCGCCCAGAGCCACGGCGTAATAGATTTCCCGGCCGATGATGGCAGGCGGATAGATGGCGGCCACCAGCACCGCGCCAGTTGCCGCCGACAGCACCAGCCCCAGGGCCAGCACCACGTATTTGAGCCGCCGATCGAGATGGCGATGGCCGGTGCGCACACCCAGTTTCTGCAACCACACGGCCAGGTTGCTGTTCAGTTCATACAGGAACGTGGCCGGACAGATCCAGCCACAATAGAACCGACCGAGCAGCAGGGTGGCCAGTATCGGGATCAACGCGGTCAACAGAAAGGGGCCGAAGACCTTCAGTGATGCGGCCATCTGGCCGGCGGCCGCCAGGGGATCGCTGAGCTTGAAGCCCCAGAAGGTTCCCGACCAGGTATTGCCCTTGATGGCATCCAGATCCTCGGCCGGATCGTCGGTCAGGGGTTCGGTCAGCGTTTGCATGAGATCGTAGAAACGCTGTTCGGACGGCGCCAGGAGATCGTAGGCATGGGCTGAAACGTAGTTCTGGTAGACGTGCACGTAGGGCAGGATCACCAGCATGGCGAACACCGTGCTCAGCACCAGCCATCGCAGCTTGTTGAGATGGCGCCAGAGAAAAAACGGTTTGCGATTCGATGACGACATTCAGGAATAGTCCGGGATGATGCGAATGGCTTGTGGCATCTGGATACAGGCCCGTTCGCAAAGGCCGCAACCCACGCACTTGTCGGTGACGTGCGGCTGCTCCAGCATGCCCACATAGAGGGCCACGTCCGGCAACGGACAGGCCCGGTAACAGACCCCGCAGGTCTGCCCCTGGTAGGAAAGACACAACCGGGTATCCACGTGGGCCCGCCCCATCCTGACCCCGGCCATGATGGCCTCGGCCGTGCGTTCGATGGGCGCGATGGCGCCGGTGGGACACACCTGGCCGCATTTCATGCACAGGATGCAGCCCTTGTCCCGCGGGATGATGTAGGGGGTATCCAGCGAGGCCAGGCCGTTTTCGCCATGAAAATAACTGATGCAGCGATTGGGGCAGATTTCCCCGCATTGCCCGCAACGAATGCAGCGGGCGAGGAACTCCGGTTCGCGCCGCGAACCCGGCGGCCGCAGATACCGCAGGCGGGGTGTCGCGGCCGCCCCGGCAGGGGCGGCCGCCAGCGTGCTGGCCGCCGCGATCAGTTGCATGAAGGTTCTGCGTTGCATGGTTTCCGTGTTCTGGGGAAACCGGCCTTCACCGGCTTCGCGTGCAGATGACCTGCCAATCCTACCCCGAAAGCCGGCACGCGAACCACCGCGGTACGCGGACCGGCGACGCTCACCGGGGCGAAGTCCCTGGCCACCGGCGGCTTCGCCGAGCGGCTCAGATCTTCTCGATCCGGGCTGCCGACTTCTTGAAGTCCACCTGACCGGAGACCGGATCCCAGACCCGGTTGGTGACCCGATTGGCCAGCCACTTGTTCTTCTCGGGCACGGCGCTGTCGGCCACCGACAGGTTCCAGGGCCCGAACATGTAGCCACGGGGCACATTGTTGCGGGCCGGCTTGATCAGGCTGTGGGTGCCCACCTGCGCCCGGGCCTCGACCGAACCACGACGGGTGACGATGCGCACCTTGTCGCCGTCCTTGATGCCCAGGTCCCTGGCGTCCTCCGGGTGGATCTCCACATACATCTCGGGCACCAGCCGTCGCGTCGTGGGGCTGCGGATCGTCTTGGCGGTATGGAAGTGCTCGTACACCACGCCGAGGCCGAACCAGTAGGGATACTTGTCCTTGGGCACCTTCGACCAGTGCCGACCGCGGTATTCCTCATCCGGCAGGTCGGGCGTCAGGCCCTTGTCGCGCGCCAGCTTGATGAGGTCCATGTGATCGATGGTGTACAGGCCCTTCTTGACCCCGAACTCCATCAGCTTGCGGGTGATCTCCTTGCGATCCGAGTAGTCCTGGTGACAGAGCTTCATGTGCACCTTGCCGTCCTTGGTGCGGAAGTAGCCATAGGGACGGTTCTTCCACTCCCCTTCCTGCATCATGTAGCGGCGCTTGGCCCCGCCATTCTTGGCGATTTCATAGGTCGGAGCGGGCCACTGGATGCCGCGCAGTTCGACCAGCTGCTGATAGGGCGAAATCTTGTCGAGCTTCTCCCGATCGAGGATGCCGGTCAGATCGGTATCGGTTCCCGCCGAGGCCCGGCAAATGTCGCGGAACACTTCTTCCGTGTCGATGAAACCGTTCTTGTCCCGCTTCCAGGGGAAGATCTTTTCACCATCCATGCCGAGCAGTTTGGCGATCTCGCGGCCCTTGTCCACCACCATGTCCAGGTCGGGCTTGCAGCCCTTGGGCGGCAGGGCCGCCTGCTGCAGGATGTTGATGCGCCGTTCCGAACTGATGTACGTGCCATTGACCTCCCCCCAGGTGGCGGCCGGGAAAATCACATCGGCGTACAGGTTGTTGGGAGCATGCCGGTAGATCTCCTGGACCACGTTGAAGGTCTTGCTCAGCGCCGGCCGGATCAGGTTTTCCTGGTCCGGCAGGTCGATGTGGGTGGCATAGACCAGGAACATGGCCTTCACATCACCCTTGAGTGCCCGCTCCATCATGCCCACGGCCATTCCCGGGTTGGAGGAATGCAGGGCATTCTTCAGGTTGGCCTCGGGCACCCGCCAGTGCCTGGCCATGTGCTTGAGGTGCTTGAGGTTGGACAAGGGCTCGTTGAAGGGCAGCCGCCCGGTGAGCCCCCCGGTGAAGCGCTCGCCCATGGCGTTGGGCTGGCCGGTCATGGAGAAGGGACCGCACCCGGGCTTGGCCACGTTGCCCGTCAGCGTCAGCAGATTGACGATGGAAATCGTGTTGTGCTGACCGTGGATGTGCTGGTTGTAGCCGATCCCCCACATGATGATCACGCCACCGTAGCCCTTGCCGCTGTGCTTGCCCTTGCTGCGCGCGAGACGCTTGCGGGTGGCATCGGCGAACATGGCGGCGACCCGGCGAATCAGTTCCGGCGGCACGTCGCCTCCCATGCGGTCCTGCACCTGCTCGGGGCTGTAATGGGCCAGCACGCCATCGACGTATTCCTTCCAGCCGGTGGTATGCTTCTTCATGAATTCCCAGTCGATGACATCCTTGTGTTCCTTGAGGAGCACATGGGCGATGGAATTCAGGAAGCTGATGTCGCCATTGAGGGTCGGCACGTGCACGGTGTTCTTGGGGTTGATGTCCTCATAGCCCATCACCGTGCCGGTGCGGCGCGGATCCACCACCACGGTGGGGATGTCGTTCTTCTTCTTGTGGTCGGCCGCGCGCCAGAAGATGATCGGATGGGACTCGCGGGCGTTGTGCCCGAAGTGCATGATCATGTCGCACAGCTCGATGTCCTCGTAGGCCAGCGGCGGCGTATCCGAGCCGAGGGTGGCGAAATAGCCGGTCACGGCCGAAGTCATGCACATGCGGGCATTGGCTTCGATGGTATTGGATCCGAGCACCCCCTTCATGAACAGGTTCTCGAGATACTGCCCTTCCATGGTCAACTGCCCGGAGCCATAGAGGCCAATGGAATTGCCGCCATATTTCTTGGCAAAGTGGACAATCTTGTGGGCCACCATCTCGGAGGCCTGTTTGTAGGGGACCCGAACGAAATGCTTTTCGTCAAAGGTGCCCTTGGTCTTGGTTACATATTCCAGGTTGCCGTGGCCGGGCTTGTTCCACTCTTCCCACACGTCCTTGCGCACATAGGCATCGCCCTCCAGGCGATCCACGTAGATGGGTTCGGCTGCCGTGAGGCCCTTGATGCACTGCAGGCCCCGGTTGGTGGGATGCTCCTTGTCGGGCCGCATGGAGACGATCTTGCCGTTCTCCACCTGGATGACGGTGCCGCAACCCACGCCACAGTAGGGGCACTGGGCGAGCGCGGTTGTGCGGTTTGCCGAGGGCGACTCTTCGGTCAGGGGCGCGGCTTCCAGCTCGGGATTGGCCCCGACCATGAGACTGGCGCCGGCGGCCGAACCGGTGATGAACGCACTGCCCTTGAGAAAGTTGCGGCGGCTGATCTTGAATCGTTTCATGGGATTCTCCTGATTACTGTTTCTTCGGCAGGGTGCGCATGTAGACGATGATGTCGTCGATTTCCTGATCCGACAGGTTGGCCAGGCCATCGGGCCCGGAAAATCCGCGCATGCGGGTATTCGAACGGCCGTGCTTGATGGTCTCGCGGATGAACCCGTCGGAGGCCTTGTTCAGGAAACCGGGCTTGCCAATGGCCGTACCGGTTCCACCGGCCTCGTAACCGTCTCCGTGCTTGCCGTGACAGGTGGCACAGATGTCCTCGAACCAGGTCTTGCCGAGGCGCGGATCGCCGTGGGCAGCAGGCTCGGCGTCCACTTCGGCGGAACGGTTGGGCACCTTGCTCAGGGAGCGCAGATAGGCCACGATGGCCTTGATCTTCTTGCGCCCCAGGTGTGCCCAGGGCGGCATGCCGGTCCCCACCCGCCCGTCCCGGATGGTGCTTTCCAGGAACTTGTCCGAGGCGATGCTCAACAGCTCCGGATTGCTCAGGGACGGGGCGAAGCCGGGTTTGCCAATGGCGTCGGGCTGGTGACAGACCACGCAATTCTGGTTGAACAGGCGCCGTCCTTCTTCGATTTGCTGCTTGTTCGCGGCGTGTGCCGTCAGCGACAGCAGACTCGCTGCCATGACTGCGCCAGTGAGCACCGCGCGTTTCTTCTTGATGCCTGGCATGGGACCCCCTTTAATCGTGTCGTGCCAAAAGAAACCCTGTCGCCAGCTGCCGGCATCCTCGTGCGAGCCTCGCCGGGCCCGGTGGAGGATTGGGCTGACTCCACGCACGGTGGACTATCGGATTGCGGGAACCGGCCAGCGACGTCATCGCGTTGCATACGACTTTGCGATTTGGCCAGACACCGGCATTTACTGCCAGGTCTGACGCGCAACGCGCGACCACAACCTTACGAAATACAGGTTAAGTCACCTTTGACGCAGGTCAAGAAAAATCTTGTCAGTTTTGCCACAGCCATTTTGTTTTTTGATGAAAGAATCATATTTTTTTATTGAAATACCCGGTTCACAGCACCGGATCTCCGCCATGCGCGAAACTCAGTCCCAGGTGTCTTCCGGATCGGGCCGGGCCATGTCTTCGTGACATTCATAACAGGGTCGGCCTTCCTTCTCGAACCGGTCATGTTCCTGCTCGAGAAAGGCTTCGGGCAGGTGGTGGGCGATTCCCTTGTGGCAATCGATGCAGGTCTGGCCCGAGGCCTCTGCCTGTTCATGACGCTGGCGCGCTGCGCGTCGCTGATCGGTCAGTGCCATGGCCTGCTCATCATGGCAGTTCCGGCATTCCCGGGAATCCGTGGCTTTCATGGTCTGCCAGACCTTCTCGGCCAGTGCCAGACGCCTGGCCTGGAACTTCTCGGGCGTATCGATGCTGCCGATCAACTTGTGGTACAGCTCGTTGGTGGCCTCGATCTTGCGCAATACCATGGGGCCCCAGCGCCGCGGCACGTGGCAGTCCGGGCACGCGGCACGCACCCCGCTGCGATTGCGGAAATGGCGGGACTTGCGGTATTCGGGATAGATGTTGTCGCGCATCTCGTGACAACTCACGCAGAATGTCAGGGAATTGGTGGCTTCCAGCGCGGTATTGAAGCCGCCCCACAACACGACCCCGGCCAGCATCATCACGACCGCCGCGCAGGGCGCGACACCGCGCAGCCGACAACGCCGGCGCAGCCCCTGTGCCTTCTTTTCCGGTGCATGCATGACCTCTCCCGCAACAACACAGCCCGACGGCCATTATACAAATTCCTCGACAAATGGTGCGGGATTGGCGGGCGGCACGAGGCGCGTATGCGCCTGACCCCGGCCTGTCGACCGGGACGGCGATTTTCGACTTCCCCCAAAAACCAACACCCGCCCGGTTGCCCGGACGGGTGTTGCGGAAGGACGATTCCCGATGCGGAATCAGACAGGCTGCACGGTCGTCGCCTGCATGCCCTTGGGGCCCTTTTCGGCCTCGTAGGTAACCGCCTGGCCTTCGTTCAGGGTCTTGTAACCGCTGGTCTGGATCGCCGAGTAGTGCACGAAGACGTCTTCGCTGCCATCCTCCGGTGCGATGAAACCGAACCCCTTTGAGTTGTTGAACCACTTGACTGTGCCGTTGAGCATCTCTCCGCCCTCTTGACTTGTGTTGTTTTGACGAACGCTGTTGTTACTGCTTTTCAGTCGGGGAAGTTGCACAGGGAATCCAGCTGGAACCGCTTGAACTTGCCACTGCTTGAAAAACAATACCGTCTGAGTATAGCCAAACTCCGTGGCGAATAAAGGTCTCACCGCCGTTTGTCACGTTTTTGGCAGGAATGACATTAGAAGACGGTGATTTGCTGATGAAGGAGGAAAGAGGCTCGCCTCCCCGCGGCTCGGTCCTCAGCCCGACCCGCGGGGGCCGGTTCAGGTTTCGTGATAGAGCTTGCCGCCGGTCTTGCGGAACTCTTCGGCCTTCTCCTGCAGGCCCTTGCGCAGGGCTTCGTCCACGGCCACTTCCTGCCGGTCGGCGTAGTCGCGCACTTCCTGGGTGATCTTCATGGAGCAGAAGTTGGGGCCGCACATGGAGCAGAAGTGGGCCACCTTGTGGGCCTGCCTGGGCAGGGTCTCGTCGTGGTATTCCCGGGCCCGGTCCGGATCCAGGCCGATGTTGAACTGATCCTCCCAGCGGAACTCGAAGCGGGCCTTGGACATGGCGTTGTCACGGATCTGGGCACCGGGATGGCCCTTGGCCAGATCGGCGGCGTGGGCGGCCAGCTTGTAGGTGATGATGCCTTCCTTCACGTCGTCGCGATTGGGCAGGCCCAGGTGCTCCTTGGGCGTGACGTAACAGAGCATGGCGGTGCCGTACCAGCCGATCATGGCCGCGCCGATGGCCGAGGTGATGTGGTCGTAGCCGGGGGCGATGTCGGTGACCAGCGGGCCGAGGGTGTAGAAGGGGGCCTCCTTGCACAGGGCCAGCTGCTTGTCCATGTTTTCCTTGATCAGGTGCATGGGCACGTGGCCCGGGCCCTCGATCATGGTCTGCACGTCGTGCTTCCAGGCGATCTCGGTCAGCTCGCCGAGGGTCTCCAGCTCGGCGAACTGGGCTTCGTCGTTGGCATCGGCGATGGAGCCGGGGCGCAGACCGTCACCGAGGGAGAAGGCCACGTCGTAGGCCTTCATGATCTCGCAGATCTCCTCGAAATGGGTGTAGAGGAAGCTCTCCTGGTGGTGGGCCAGGCACCACTTGGCCATGATGGAGCCGCCGCGGGAGACGATGCCGGTGACCCGCCTGGCGGTCAGCGGCACGTGAGCCAGGCGCACCCCGGCGTGGATGGTGAAGTAGTCCACGCCCTGCTCGGCCTGCTCGATGAGGGTGTCGCGGAACAGCGCCCAGGTCAGCTCCTCGGCCTTGCCGTCCACCTTCTCGAGGGCCTGATACAGGGGCACGGTGCCGATGGGCACCGGCGAGTTGCGGATGATCCACTCGCGGGTCTCGTGGATGTTCTTGCCGGTGGAGAGATCCATGATGGTGTCGGACCCCCAGCGGATCCCCCAGGTCATCTTGTCCACTTCCTCCTCAATGGAGGAAGTGACTGCCGAGTTGCCCAGGTTGCCGTTGATCTTCACCAGAAAGTTGCGACCGATGATCATCGGCTCCAGTTCCGGGTGGTTGATGTTGGCGGGGATGATGGCCCGGCCGCGGGCCACTTCGTCGCGCACGAATTCGGGAGTGATGGCCTCGGGCAGGCTGGCGCCGAAGCTCTGGCCCGGATGTTGCTCGGCCAGGTAGTCGCGGTACAGCTCCAGGCGCAGGTTCTCACGGATGGCCACGTACTCCATCTCGGGGGTGATGATGCCGCGGCGAGCGTAGTGCATCTGGGTGACGTTGCAGCCGGGCTTCGCCCGTCGGGGCTGGCGCTTGTGGTGTTCGAAACGCAGGTGATCCAGGGCCGGATCGGCGGCCCGCCGGCGGCCGTATTCGGAACTCAGATCCGGCAGGATTTCGGTATCGCCCCGCTCCTCGATCCAGGCCGTGCGCACTTCGGGCAAACCCTTGCGGATGTCGATGGTCACGTCGGGATCGGTGTAGGGGCCGGAGGTGTCGTAGACCGTCAGCGGCGGGTTCTTCTCCGGCCCCCTGGCGGTGTGGGTGTCGGAGAGTGTGATCTCGCGCATGGGCACGCGCAGATCGGGGCGGCTGCCCTGCACGTAGATCTTGCGGGAATTGGGAAAGGGCTGTACCGAGGCCTCGTCGATGCGGGCGGTCTTGCTCAGAAATTGGTCGGGAATCGCGCTCATGGTCGTGTCCTGGGTTGGGGCTGGACCGACGGGAGGGGCGCAAGGAGGCAAGGGACGGGCGGGAATCCGTGCTGCAGTCCCTACGCCGGCGCGAACCGGATCAGGTTCCAAGGGTCTCTCTCAGCCGGCGGGCGGCACCCCTCGCAGTCGAGGGAACACCCTACTGGATGGCTCGGGCATTTGCAAGCAGGGCGCGTTCTTCGTACCCTCTCGGGGCCCCGAAAACCAGACGAAGGAGCCGGAAATGCCCAATCTCGCCCAGGCCCGTCATCTCATGGTGGAACAGCAGATCCGCCCCTGGGAGGTGCTGGATCAGAAGGTGCTGGACCTGCTCGAGGCCCTGCCCCGCGAAGACTTCGTGCCCCCCGAGTGGCGCAACCTGGCCTACGTGGACGACTTCATTCCGCTGCCGGGCGGCGAGGTGATGCTGCCGCCAAAGCTGGAAGCGCGGCTGCTGCAGGCGCTCGACGTGCAGGACACCGACACGGCCCTGGAAGTGGGCACCGGCAGCGGCTACTTCACGGCCCTGCTGGCCCGCCTGGCCCGGCACGTGTACAGCGTGGAAATCGACCCGGCACTGTCGGCCTCGGCCGGCGAGAAACTGCAGGCACACGGCATCCGCAACGTGACCCTGGAAGTGGGCGATGCGGCCCGGGGCTGGGACCGTCATGCCCCCTATGACGTAATCGCCATCACCGGCTCGCTGCCGGTGTTGCCGGACGCTTTCCGGCAACAGCTGAGCCCCGGCGGGCGGCTGGTCGCCATCGTCGGCGAGGCGCCGGTGATGGAAGCGATCCGGGTGCGCCGGGTGGGGGAAAACGAGTGGAGCGAGGAATCCCTGTTCGAGACGGTCGTCCCGCCACTGAAAAATGCCCCACGACCCGAGCGTTTTCCCTTGTAGCCCACCGCCGCGGCAGCCATGTGGCTTGAAAAGCCGCACGGCACCACCCATTTTCATGGCCTGTCACGGTCAGGCGGGTAGGCTATTAGGCTATAATGACCCGCCTTCCGCTCCCGCCCCATTCGCACACAGGAAACCGCCATGCGCAAGATTCTGCTTTCCCTCCTCCTCGGGCTGGCGACGAGTCTGCCGGCTGCCGCGGAAAACCTGCTCGACATCTACCGGCTCGCCCAGCAGAACGATCCGGTGTTTCGCGCCGCCGAACAGGAATTCTTCGCCACGCGGGAAGCGCTCAACCAGAGCCGGGCCCTGTTTCTGCCGGTGCTCAACCTGTCCGGCAAGTATGAGCGGATCAACCAGGACTACAGCACCATCGGCAAGCAGAGCTACAACAGCAAGGGCTATACCCTGAGCCTGCAGCAGGCCATTTTCCACAATGACTACTTCGCCCAGTACCGGCAGGCGGATCTGCAGGTGGCCCAGGCCTCGGCCCGCTTCAACAGCGCCGCCCAGGATCTCATCGTGCGGGTGGCCGACGCCTACTTCCAGGTGCTGGCCGCACTCGACAACCTGCGCTTCGTGCAGGCCGAGAAAAAGGCCATCGCCGAGCAGCTCAATCAGACCAAGCAGCGCTTCAAGGTGGGCCTGACCGCCATTACCGACGTGCATGAGGCCCAGTCGCGCTATGACCAGTCCGTGGCCCAGGAGATCCAGGCGAAAAACCTGGTGGCCACCTCGCGCGAGAACCTGCGGGAACTCATCGGCGACTATCCCCGCTCCCTGGCGGCCCTGGCGGTGGAAGTGCCGCTGCAGCCGCCGGAGCCGAACAACGTGGAGGAATGGGTGAAGACCGCCGAACAGCGCAGCCTGGCCCTGATCGTGGCCGAGAAGGCCCGTGAGATTGCCCGGGCGGAGATCGATCGGCGCAAGTCCGGCCACTATCCCACCCTCGATCTCACCGCCAGCGCCGGTTCCTCGAGTACCGACGGGGGCGCCTTCGTCAGCTTCACCGGCCGCACCGTGGACGATGCCCGCATCGGCCTGCAGCTCAACCTGCCTCTCTATCAGGGCGGCACGGTGGTGTCCCGGACCCGGCAGGCCGAATACCAGTTCGCCCAGGCCAAGGAGGAATACATCCGCCAGAAGCGGCTCACCGAAAAAAGCACCCGCACGGCCTACCTGAACGTGATTTCCAACATCAGCACCGTCAAGGCCTTCAAGCAGGCCCTCAAGTCGGCGCGCACGGCGCTCAAGGCCACCGAGGCCGGCTACGAGGTGGGCACCCGCAACGCCGTGGAAGTGCTCAACTCCCGGCGTGAAGTGTTCCGCGCCGAACGGGACTACGCCAAGTCCCGCTACAACTACATCGTGCAGGCCCTGCGCCTGCGCCAGGCCGCCGGCATCCTTACCGAAGCCGATCTGGTGGCCATCAACGAGTGGCTGCAGACCCTGGCCGACCTGGACAAATGAACGCGCCCCTCTGCGAGGCCGGCCACAGCCAGCTGGTGATCATCGACATCCAGGAAAAGCTCGCGGCGGCCATGAAGGCGTCGGTGCGCGAGCAGACCGTGCGCCATGCGGGCATCCTGGCCGAGGCCGCCGTGCGTCTGGGCATTCCGGTGCTGCGCACCGAACAGTATCCCCGCGGCCTGGGGCCCACCGTGCCGGCCCTGCAGGACGCCGGCGGCCTCGTGGAGAAGACCTGCTTCTCCTGTTTCGCCGCCGGCGGCTTTCCCCGCGCCCTCGACAGCGCCCGCCGGCAGATCGTGCTGGCCGGCATGGAAACCCACGTGTGCGTGCTGCAAACCGCCCTGGAGATGCACCAGGCCGGCTATCAGGTGTTCGTGGTGGAAGACGCCGTCTGTTCCCGCCACAAGCGCCACCACCGCAATGCCCTGGCCCGCCTGCGCCAGGCCGGCGTGGTGGTGAGCAACGTGGAATCGGTGCTGTTCGAATGGCTGCGCGACGCCGCCCATCCGGCCTTCAAGGCCATCTCCCGCCTGATTCGCTGATCCGGATCGACACATCCGTTATTCTCCCTGCTCATGGAAACGAATACCGCCGACCGTTTCCGGCCCCGTGACTACCTCGCACCCCGCTACTGGCCCACCTGGCTGGGCCTGGGCCTGCTGCGTCTCGTTATCCTCCTGCCCGACCCGGCCCTGCGCGGCCTGAGCCGCGGTCTCGGCCGTCTCGGCGTTCACCTGATGCCCGAACGGCGCCGGATCACCCGCACCAACATCGACCGGGTATTTCCCGAACTGGACAAGGCCGCCCGCCGGCGCCTGGTGCGGGAAAGCTTCGCCTCGGCCGTACAGGCCGTGTTCGAGTCGGCCATCGCCTGGTGGGCGCCGGATGCCCGCTTGCAGGGCCGTTACGTGCTGGAAGGCAAGCAGGAACTGGAACGCGCCCTGGAAGGCGGCAAGGGCGCGATCCTCCTCGGCGGCCACTACACCACCCTGGAGATCTCCGGTCGCCTGCTGGGCCACGAGGTGCCCAACGTCTGGCCCACCTACAAGCGGGCCCACAACCCGCTGGTGGAGGCGCTGATGCGGGTCGCGCGCAGCCGCAACAATGCCGGCCTGATCGAAAGCAGCGACTTTCGCGGCATCCTTCGCCGCCTGAAGCAGAATGACGTGATCTGGTTCGCCCCGGATCAGGATTTCGGCGCCGATCGCTGCGTATTCGCCCCCTTCATGGGGATCCCGGCAGTGACCCTGACGGCCACCGCCCGTCTGGCCCGACTCTCGGGCGCGCCGGTGCTGCCCTACTATTCCCGGCGTGAGCCCGACGGCACCTGGCGCCTGCGGATCGGCCCGCCGCTGGCCGACTTCCCCAGCGGCGACGAGTTGGCCGACGCCACCGCCGTCAACCGCGCCATCGAGATCGGTGTGCGCGAGGCGCCCGGTCAATACCTCTGGGGCCACCGGCGCTTCCGCACCCGGCCCCGGGGCGAGCCGCAGTTCTATCGCGCCCGGCGGGATCGCAACCTGCGCCGCTACAGCCGCGCCCTGGCCCTGTTGTCGCTGCCGGCCATCGGCCACACCCTGTGGACAGCCTGGCGGGAGGGCGGCCCCCGTTATGCCCGGGAGCGGCTGGGCCTGGGCCCCTGGCCCGCCGGGCCGTTCGATCACTGGTTCCACGCCGCCTCGGTGGGCGAGGTGAATGCCGTGGCGCCCCTGATCGAGCGCCTGCGGGAACGCTGGCCCCAGGCCCGCATCCTGCTCACGGTCAACACCCCCAGCGGCCTGCGTACCGCCGAAGGCCGTTTCCACGAGGCCATCGCCACCGCCTACCTGCCCATCGACTGGCTGTTCGCCGCGCGCCGCTTCCTGAATCGGATCCATCCTCGCAACAGCCTGGTGGTGGAGACGGAACTGTGGCCGAACCTCTATCTCGAGGCCCATTACCGGGGAACGCCGGTCACCCTGATCAATGCCCGACTGTCGCCACGCTCCACGAATGCTCCGATCTGGGTGCAGCGCATCCTCGGCCGTACTCTGGAGTCGGTACACACGATTCTGGCCCGCTCCGACGAGGATGCCGAACGCTATCGCCAACTCGCCTTTCCCGGTGAACACCTCGACGTGATCGGCAACCTCAAGTTTGCCCAATCGGCAACGGCATCGAGAACGCCGTTCGAGGCTGGCCGCCCCTACGTGCTCGCCGCCTCCACCCGCCCCGGTGAGGAACGCCGACTGGCCCGGCTTTGGCAACGCCTTGACAAGACGCTGCTGATCATCGTCCCCCGGCATCCCAGACGTCTGAAGGCGATTCTCGATGATCTGGCAGATACCGGCCTGCCAGTGGCCGTGCGCAGCCGCGGCGAACCGATCACGGCTGAAACCCGAATCTATGTGGCCGACACCTTCGGCGAGCTGCCGGCCTTCATCGCCGGCAGCCGCTTCGTGATCATGGGTGGCTCCCTGGAACCCTTCGGCGGCCAGAACCTGCTCGAAGCGGCCCGTGCAGGCAAGGCCGTGATCCTCGGCCCGCACATGGACAACTTTGCCGACGAGGCCCGCCTGTTTCTGGAACACAACGCCGCCCGCCAGGTGCAAGACGACGCCGAACTGGACGCGGCGATTCGGGAACTGCTGGCCGATCCGGATCTGGCCGCGGAAATGGGCCGGAACGGCCAGGCCCTGATGACGGAACTGGCCGACATGGCCGACCGCTACCTGGACCGTCTGGAGGCCCGATTGCCCACGTTCAGGCCGGAGCGGACGGAAACGGCTTGAAGCGCACGAAAATTTCGGCCGACGATCCCCCCCGGGCAACCTATCCGACGACATACCAACCACGGGAAAAGTCACCACACCGAATCGAAGGGTGCCCCTCTCCCCTTCGGGGAGAGGGTCAGGGTGAGGGGTGAAGGGTGAAGGGTGAGGGAGCTGACGGGCAAGGCCCCACCTCCCCAACCTCAGACCAGCCCCGCCGATCGATACCCATCGAGCAGCCGCTGCCAGTCGCTCTGTGCGAAATGGAACTCGGGAAGCTTGCCCGCCAGCTTGTCCAGGGAACGGCGCAGGCGTGCGAGGTTCGCCTGCTGCCAGCGCCTTGCCGGGCGCCGCAGTCGGCCGCGGTCGAAATCGATGAGATGAAATCGTCCCCCCCGATCCAGCAGGACGTTGTTGGCATTGAGATCGGCATGGAACACGCCGTGAGCGTGGAATCGCAGCAACAGGGCCCCCAGCGCGATCCAGTACCCTTCCGCCAGCGGCTCCCGGGTCAGCAGTTCGGCCAGGGTGGTCGCCTCGGGGATGCGCAGGGTCATCAGATCCGCCGTATAGAACAGGCCCGCCCGCACCACCCGCGCCGCCGCCGGCTGCGGCACCGGCAGCCCCATCTCGCGCAGTCGCGCCAGCAGCTGCCATTCGGCAAAGGCGCGGCTGCGACGTGCGCCCAGCCACAGGTACCTGTCCTCGGAAACACGGGCCACGAACCCGCCCCGCCGGTAATGGCGCAGCACATAGTCCCGTCCCGCATGCTGCACGAAGAAGGTGGTTCCGCGTCCCTCGGCAAAACCGATGATGGCGCTGCGCGCCGCCCAGTCCCCGGCATCGAACACCAGCTCCTGCGGATTTCCAATCAGCGCCTCATCATATAGGATGTAGCGATTGCCTTGCCTGAATTCCCTGACACCCAATTGAAACCCCTGCCCCTGAAAAATCCGCCCGAGTCGGTCTGCCTGCTGCGCCTGTCGGCCATTGGCGATGTCTGCCATGCCGTGCCGGTGATCCGGACCCTGCAGAAAGCCTGGCCGGAAACCCGCCTGACCTGGATCGTCGGCAAGACGGAATACGATCTGGTGGGGGATATCCCCGGCGTCGAGTTTATCATCTTCGACAAAGCGGCGGGCTGGCGCGCCTGGCGCGACCTGCGCCGGGTTCTGCGTGACCGGCACTTCGACGTGCTCCTGCACATGCAGATGTCCCTGCGCGCCTCACTGGCCAGCCTGGCGATCCCGGCCGACATCCGTCTCGGTTTCGACCGGGAACGCGCCAACGATCTGCAATGGCTGTTCACCAATGCCCGGATTCCGCATGTGCCCCGGCAGCACGTACTGGAGAGCTTTCTGGAATTCCCTCGCGCCCTCGGCATCGACGAAACCGTGCTGGAATGGAACATTCCCATCCCCGAAGGCGCCCGGCAAAAAGCCCGGGAACTGGCCCCGACCGGCCCCTACGTCATCATCAGCCCCTGCTCCGCCCACGCCTACCGCAACTGGACCCCCGAAGGCTACGCCGCCGTGGCCGATTACCTGTGGGAGAAATGGCAACTCCCTGTCCTGCTCACCGGCGGCCCCTCGACCACCGAACGGCGGATGGCCCAGGCCATCCTCGCCCGCTCTCGCCATCGTCCCCGAGATCTCACCGGCCATACCGATCTCAAGACCCTGCTTGCCCTGCTGGCCGGTGCCCGTCTGCTCATTTCGCCTGACTCCGGCCCAGCCCACATGGCCACCACCGTCGGGACACCGGTCGTTGGCCTCTACGCCGCGACCAATCCGGAGCGGGCCCGCCCGTACTGCTCGCCCGAGCTGGTGGTCAACGGCTATCCGGATGCCGTACGGCAGTTCCTGGGCAAGGACAATATGATTGTGCCCTGGGGTACCCGAATCCGTCAGCCGGCTGCGATGTCCCTGATTCGGGTTCCGGACGTGCTTTCGATCGTCGAAAAAGCGATGGGATCACCACAAAACATGTCGAATCCGGTATCATTGCGGCATTCTCTCGACACGGATCCCCGGACATGAAGCTGTGGTGGGATGCGCATGTGTGGCTGCACCGCCACGCAGAGCGGGTCTTTGCGGAAATCGACTTTGAACAGGTTCGAAACATCGGCGTCATCAAACACGCCGGGTTCGGCGATACACTCCTGACCAGACCTTTTCTGCTACTGCTTCGCGAACATTTCCCGAACGCCCGGATCACATACAGTATCAAGACCAACCAACAGCAAGGGGTCCCTCGCGACCTCGTCGATAACATCCATGTCATGCCGAGTTCCCGCAAGCGGCGCAACTGGGCAACAGCCATGAAGGCCTACCGGACCTTTGGCCCCCAGGACATCATTTTTGATTTGACTGCCAGTACGCCCTCTTTTCTTCTGACCCGGCTCACTCCGGCAAAGATCAAGGTCGGTTTCCAGCACCGAAATGTCCACAAATGGATCTACCATGTCGCCATACCCCGTTCCGTCTACCATTTCGAGGCAGAAACCTATCTGGAGCAATTACACCCTTTTGGCATCCCTTACAAACTGCCGCTGGATTTCAGAATGCCAACAGAAACGAGCATAGATGAGGATGCCCCCATAGCCCATTTTACCGGGGCGGCCACTGAATACAAATGCTGGCCTGTCGAATTTTTTGCAAAACTGATCAGCATGATTGCCGATCGTTATCCTGACAAACAACAAGTCATCATCGCCGGGCTACAGACGTGGGAGAAAGAACGCGCCAGGAAAATCCATGCCGAAGTCAAATCGGCCGGGATGATATCCCTTGTCGATGATCCCGAGCACACCGAGACCATGATCCGTAAGGCGTCCATCCTGATTTCCAACGATACCGGCGTTCGGCACCTTGCCATCGCCCATGCAACACCAACCATCGGGATCTTCTTTGCCACACTCCCCTTCCGTTACTGGCCACGATGGGGCCACCACGAAGTCGTATTTCGCAAGAATGGGGCCCCTCCCTCACCGGAATCTGTTTTCGACACGTTGGAACTTCTGTTGGATGACATTACGGCATCAGGCGTTGCAAAAACAAGAGAGGTATTTGCATGAAAGTCGTCGTCGTTGGAACCGGCTATGTGGGCCTGGTCACGGGCACCTGCTTTGCCGAACGGGGCAGTCACGTGGTCTGTGTGGACATCGATCAGGCCAAGATCGATGCCCTCCACCAGGGCGTGATTCCCATCTACGAGCCGGGGCTCGAGGAGATGGTCAAGGCCAACGTGGCCGAAGGGCGGCTCGACTTCACCACCTCCTTGGCCGAAGCCCTGCCGGGGGCCGACTTCGCGTTCATCGCCGTGGGCACCCCGCCCGGCGAGGACGGTTCGGCCGATCTGCAATACGTGCTGGGTGTGGCCCGGGAGATCGGCCAGCACATGAGTGATTATCTTGTCGTCGTCGACAAGTCCACCGTGCCGGTGGGCACCGCCGACAAGGTGCGGGCCGTGGTGCAGGAAGCGCTTGACAGGCGGGGCGAGAAAATCGACTTCGACGTGGTGAGCAATCCCGAGTTCCTCAAGGAAGGCGACGCCATCGACGACTTCATGCGGCCGGATCGGGTGGTAATCGGCACCGACAGCGAGCGGGCTGCCGAACTGATGCGCAAGCTCTATCATCCCTTCATGCGCAACCACGAAAACACCCTGATCATGGGCATCCGCGATGCCGAGATGACCAAGTACGCCGCCAACGCCATGCTGGCCACCAAAATCTCCTTCATGAACGAGATCGCCGGCCTCTGCGAACGACTGGGCGTGGACGTGGAGAACGTCCGCCTCGGCATCGGCTCCGACTCCCGAATCGGCTATTCCTTCATCTACCCGGGCTGCGGCTACGGCGGCTCCTGCTTCCCCAAGGACGTCAAGGCCCTGATCCAGATGGCCAACGAGATCGACTTCGACGCCCAGGTGTTGCGGGCCGTGGAAGCGCGCAACGAACGACAGAAACACCGTCTGGCCGAGAAGATCCTCGAGCGCCTGGGCCCGGATCTGTCCGGACTGACCATCGGCCTCTGGGGCCTGGCCTTCAAGCCCGGTACCGATGACATGCGCGAAGCCCCTTCGAAAGTCATCATGCGCGAACTCATCGCCGCCGGCGCCCGCGTCAGGGCCTACGATCCGGTCGCCCACGAGGTGGCACGGCGGGAACTGCCCCGGGACTGGTTTGACGACGGGCACCTCACGCTGGTGGAACACCAGTACGACGCGCTGGAGAATGTGGACGCCATGGCGCTCGTCACCGAATGGAAACCCTTCAATCACCCGGATTTCGCCCGGATGAAATCCGCCATGAAGTCCCCCCTCATCTTCGATGGACGCAATCAGTATGATCCGCAGGAGATGCAGGCACTCGGTTTCGAGTATCACAGCATCGGACGCAAGGCCCCCACCACATGAAGAACTATCACCGCAAGCGCATTCTCGTCACCGGCGGGGCCGGCTTTCTCGGCTCCCATCTCTGCGAACGGCTGCTGAACGAAGGCAACGACGTCCTGTGCCTGGACAACTTCTTCACCGGCACCCGCGAGAACATCATCCACCTGATGGACAACCACCGCTTCGAGCTGATCCGGCACGACGTGGTCGAGCCCATCCTGCTGGAGGTGGACGAGATCTACAATCTCGCCTGCCCCGCCTCGCCCATCCACTACCAGTACAACCCCATCAAGACCACCAAGACCTCGGTGATGGGCGCCATCAACATGCTGGGGCTGGCCAGGCGCACCCGCGCCTGGATCATGCAGGCATCCACCTCGGAGGTCTACGGCGATCCCCAGGTGCATCCCCAACCGGAAAGCTACTGGGGCAACGTCAACCCCATCGGCCCCCGCTCGTGTTATGACGAAGGCAAACGCTGCGCCGAAACCCTGTTCTTCGACTATCACCGGGAACACGGCATTCCCATCAAGGTGGCCCGGATCTTCAATACCTATGGTCCGCGCATGCACCCCGCTGACGGGCGCGTGGTGTCCAACTTCATCATCCAGGCGCTCAAGGGAGAAGACATCACGATCTATGGCGATGGTACCCAGACCCGCTCCTTTTGCTATGTGGACGAGATGGTCGATGCCTTCATCCGCCTGATGGGCTCGCCCGAGGATTTCACCGGCCCGGTCAATCTGGGCAATCCGGCCGAGTTCACCATCCGGGAACTGGCCGAGAAGGTCATCGACATCACCGGCTCCGGTTCCCGACTGATCCGGAAACCCCTGCCGGCCGACGATCCCAAACAGCGCCAACCGGACATCCGGCTGGCCAGGGAAGCCCTGGGATGGGCGCCCAGGATAAAACTGGAAGAAGGCCTGAAGAAGACCATCGCCCATTTCGAGCAACTGCTGAGCGAATCCGCCTGAACCGCCAGGCTGACGGCCGAGTGTGCCGCGCCGGCGACTTCATTGCCCGGCAAGCAGTTCGGTCAGGCGGGCGAAGTGTCCCTCCTCGGTGAACTGGCGATCCGCAAAGGCCTCTCCGGCCCGCGCCAGCCTGCGGCGAAAGCCCGGCTCCGTCACCAGCCGGCGCAGGCAGCGGGCCAGATCCTCCGCATCTTCCGAGGTGAATAGCAGCCCGGTCTTGCCATCTTCGATGATCTCCGGCACACCACCGGCATGGGAGCCGATTACGGCCACCCCGGCGCGCATCGCCTCGGCGAGCACCAGACCGAAGGTTTCCTCCTTCGTCGCAAGCACCACGGTATCGAAGCAGCCCATGATGTCCGGAGGATGGGGATGAAAACCGGCGAAATGGATCCGTTCCGACAGCCCGCGCCGATCCACGCCCTCCTGCAATTCCTGCAGATACGCCTCGCTCATGGGCCGGCCGACGATTGCGAGGTGAATATCCAAGCCCTCCGCCAGTAACCGGGAAACCGCATCGATCAGCAAATGCTGCCCCTTGCCCGGCTCGATGCGCCCGAAAATGGCCACCGTGAAGGCGTCGGCAGGCACCCCTTGCCGACTCCGCCAGGCACGGCAATCCTCCTCCCGAGGCGGCTGCGGTTTGGGTACCCCGTAATACAGCGTGGTAATGCGCCCGGCCTCCAGGGGCAGAAACCGTCTGGCATCCGCTTCGAGGCGGCGGGTAATCGTGACGTAGGCATCGACCCGGCGATAGAGGAACCGGTGCCACAACCCGCGTCGGGGCCGGGTCAGCGCCATCTGGCGGGTGTAGACCAGGCGCAGGCTGCGCCTGGCCAGCAGCCTGGCGAAGACCGCGAGGGGCAAGTCCTTTCGCGCATGAAGATGGAGCACATCGATTGCCTCACGCCGAATCCAGCCGGCCAGCCGCCAGGCGGAAAGCAGCGGAAAATAGGTGCTGCGCGGCTGCAGGCGACGAACCGGAAGGCCGGCCTCCCGCAACCGTTCCTCCAGCAGGGTATCGCCGGCCACCACGGCCAGCCGCAAGGCGCCCTCCCTTTGATAGTGCCGGGCGACCTTGGCCGCATAGAGTTCCAGCCCCCCAAAACCGGGTGAGGTGCACAATTCGAGCAATTTCATGGTTTCGGGATTTGGGCTATGATGGGTTTTTCCGAATTCCGTCTGCAAAACGATACCAGCGATGTCCTCTTCCGCGTCCCCCGTCCGAGTCCTCGTCATCCGTGCGGGCGCCTTGGGTGACACCGTCTGTGCCACGAGCATCATCGAACCCCTGCGTTATGAATTCGGCGAGGACGTGCACATCGAGTGGGTCGCCAAGGCCGGCATGGGCGATCTGTTCGCCGCAGATCCGCGCATCGCCCGAGTCCATGAACTCCGGAACCGTCGATTGCCCCTGCCGTTCAACCGCGACAAGGCGACCATCGTCAAGGCCTCCCGCCACCATCCTTATGATTATGTCATAAACCTGGAACTCGGCCCATTGTTCAACGATCTGGTCCGCACCGTTTCCGCCAGACACCGGATCGGCATGCCCTATCACTATTTTGCCGAACCCCCGGAAGCCCATGCGGTGGAGAACCTGAAGTTGATTTACCAGAGTTTTCTGGGCAGCCAGTCGCTGAATCGCTCATGGCCGGTTCTGCAAGGGCTCGAGGAAACCGCGCTGCGGAAACGTTTCAATTTACCCTCGGCCTGGCATGTATTCGTGCCTGCAAACAGTCATGTAGGCAAAAGGCATCATCTCAACCATCGAGCCTGGCCACTATCACATTGGCAGAATCTCCTTGAGCTATGCGATGTGGCAGGTATCCACATCGTCATGGTTGGCGGGCCAGCGGATCGTAGCCTGCTCGATGCCCTTCGACCGTTACCTGATACGGTGACCGATCTAATTGGCCGCACCCGATTTAGCGAACTCGTCGGCCTGATCCGCGCAGCACGCAGCGTCGTGACCACGGATACGGGACCCGCCCACATTGCAGGTGCCGTGAACACTCCTGTCACCGTACTCATCGGCCCAACCAACCCGAAGCGTACGGCACCGTATTCCACACCGCACAACACGATTCGGGTTATTTCTGCTGGCCTTCCATGCAGCCCGTGCTATCACACCCCTCGTCTGTCTGCCTGCAGTGATAACCGCTGCATGCAACAGATCAATCCTGAACAGGTTTTTTCCGAACTGGCATCCTTCTCGTGAGTGATCGTGAACCCACCGCCGTTATCTGCCTGTCTCCTTTTCATGGCGGAATGGAGATGGACGCCATACGAATTGCCAGATTGCTTCATCCTCACACGGAAATGACAGTAATTCTCAGGAAGGATTCCCCCAGCGAACACCACTATCGTTCCCAACTCGAATCCGAAGGCATCCGGGTTGAATCAATCGCCTTTGTCACGGCACTGAGCCTGCCACTCATCCTGAAACTGCGCCACATGCTTCGCCGTCACAACATACGCAACATACTGTTTTTTGGTGCTTCGGAACTTCGATCCCTGTACTTCTCCATCCAAGGTCTGGCAGTAAACCTTATGATTCGCCATGGAACAACCAAAACACACCCAAAAAAAGATCCCTTTCACCAGCTAATATACAGTCGCGTGAATTGGCATATTGCCATCTGTCAACATATCGCACGAAACGTGAGGCAGATCATTCCGTTCGGTCGACGAACACAATTGCGAGTTATCTATTCTTCACTGCGCAACGCGCCCGCTTCTCGACTCCCCACGATGCCAGAACATGGGCAACCCATCCGAATACTTCACGTTGGCCGCGTCACAGGCGGCAAGGGACAGATTGACGCCATCCAGGCCTGTGGAATTCTTGAAGAACAAGGAATCCCATTCCAGCTACAATTTGCAGGGGAAATCGATCCCGGGATACGCGGAGACATTGACAAGGCTCTGTCATCCATCGCCTATCGTGACAAGGTCGAATTTCTCGGACACGTTTCCGATCCCCGCCCTCTGTACCGGACATCACACATTTTTCTTTTTCCAAGTCATGGAGAAGGATTGAGCAATGCCTTTATCGAGGCACTCGCAGAAGGGCTGGTTTGCGTGGCCTATGACAATACATCTTTTCCGGAACTGCAGGGACTGGGATTCGATATCCTTCTGGCCAGTGATCGAGACTCAACGGACCTGTCCAGAAAATTGATTGAAGCAGTCTCAGTCGTGCATTCCTCGACAAGAAGAAAAAAAAATCAGGCACTTGCAAAACACCTGTTTGATGCTCGCAGAGAACTACGGGAATATCTTTCCCTGATTTCCTGATTCATCCGAATCGCTACAGGCTCAAATGAACATGTTACACATACACATATACGAAGTCTCTCGTAAAAATGTCCGACCCCGGGAATATTTGGCACCAAGGTCTCTTGCGTGGGAAAACAAGATATTCTGAGAGTTCACATCCCGACCGGCGTCCGATTTCCAGAGCCATGGTCGGCGTATACCATGCAACATGTTCGAAATTGACAAATGGTCTCCCTTTGGCAAACTTGATAACATTGTCTATGTAGAACGGATTCGGAGTCTTCACAATGATTCGACCATTTTTTGCAAGATGGCGCTTGGCAAAGCGCAATAATGCAACCGGATTATCAACATGTTCTATGACGTCTCCCAGAACAACAGTTTCAAATTGATCACCCAGATCCGCATCCGACGTAGCATCGACAAAGCGGATATCATAACCTCGCTCTGACAACAACTCATGGTACTCGTCCAAAATATCGACCCCGACCAAGTATCGCGCCACTTTCGCCAATTGACCATGTTTCCATGAGGGCATATCGATAAATTTGATGTCATGTTCCACAGCTCCGATATCAAGACAAGACTTGCCCTGGACTTGTTGCAGCAACCATGACATGTAATCCCCGCGCATGATTTTTCTCCTA
This sequence comes from Chromatiales bacterium, assembly GCA_026984045.1. Lineage (GTDB taxonomy): Bacteria > Pseudomonadota > Gammaproteobacteria > UBA6429 > Thiohalophilaceae > JALSSV01. The sequence continues at coordinate 66,042 of JALSSV010000067.1, forward strand.
TGCATCAGATGGGATTTCATTTTCTCCTGAACATCAGGGTTGCAAGGGTCCGCTGTCAGCTTGGTCCAGTCCATAGGGATAACCTCGAAATGAAAAACACAAATACGGAATCTCTTATCCGATCATATAATAAATGGAAAGGGCATGACATATTAGAACGGCTAGTTCTTGTTAGTCTGTTTTTCATGCCAATACTTTCGCTTAGTATCCGCCACTGGCTGAGCGGTTGGTTTTCCTTCTTATCTCTCTTGGCCGTAATTTCCTTGTCACGCAACCTGCGTAATCCACTTGGCAGGGAAGAAAAAGCTCTACTATGGGTCTTCTCAGCGTTTCTGTTCAGCTTCATCCTTTCCGCCACACTCAATGACTGGACATCCAGTTCGATCCGTCGCATTGGCACAGAATTCAAATATCTCCTTTTCATACCATTATATATACTGATTCGCCGTTACACTGATTCAGAAAAATATTTTTTTTCCGGGGTAATTGCAGGTGGCTTGGTACTTGGTCTCCAAGCCTTATATGAAGTCCTGGTTCTCGGAAATACCCGTGGGGTAGGTATTTATGGTGCCATCGTATTTGGCGACTTATCAATCCTGTTTGCATTTTTTGGCATACTTTTCCTTGCCTACAAAAGGCCTTCCGGAAAAATACGAATATTTTGTCTTCTCTCCATCGCCTTGGCTCTGACAGCGACATACCTTTCCGGAGATCGGAATGGTTGGCTAGCCGGCATCATTCTTGGCTTGATGGCACCGTTTCTCCTGCCGTCGCGCATCAATTTAAAAAAACTCGTAACAACCTATGCTTTTCTCAGCGTTCTGCTCGCACTGTTATTTTTTGTTATAGACAACCCTATCTCCAAACGGGCAGAACTGGCAATTGACCAAACAACCCATTATTTCGAAAACATGGGGGCACCTGATTTCAAAGACTACAACTTGAGGGGTGACTCAGCAGGATTCCGACTAGAACAGTGGAGAGTCGGACTCATTGCATTCAGGGATGCTCCTTGGATTGGGTATGGCCCGGGAAATGCGGCACGAACCGAAAACGAATACGTTAAACGTGGCATCGGACATCCACATTTGTACAATCCTAAAGCGTACACCAATATTGGCGGACTACACAGCACTTACTTCGAAACCCTCGTAAATCAAGGCATACTGGGCGTTCTGGCACTGTTCTTTTTCTTGGGATACCCGTTGTATGTTTTTTATCGCAACCGACACCGCTCACCTTTCATCAGCACTTCAGGAATCATTCTGATTCTTTCCTATATGATTTTCGGCTTGACAGAAAACCCTTTTGTTCACGACAACTTTTCTTCATTTTATCTAACTGCTCTCGCAGTGCTGTTCACCGCTGCCGTCAGACAGACTCAGAAGAATGATTCACACAATATGCCTACTGCTTGAAACTCCACGCGAAAGGTTAGTGGATGCATCCATAACAGCACTCACTCTTCCGGAGGAACATGGCTATGCTGTTCTCCATAGACGATTACCTTGCTGTATTTCACAAAGGCATGCACTCCCGAGAGCACGGATACCACCACCCCTGCATAACCATCGAGAAAACCGCGCTTGATCACCAGCATACGAAAAAACGTCCAGAATCCATGTGTCATCGGTGCGAATCTTGAGACCTGTTTTCCGTGTCTCAGAATCTCCTTCGCCCCTATTTCCGTGAAATGGTCGATGGTTTTCAGGTGTTGACTGATACTGTCAAAGGAATAATGCAGAATATCGCCTTTCAGGGTTAACACCTCGCCTTCGGCCACCTCTACCCGATCGTGAGGATTGATCCCTCCCCAGCGCGCCTTGTGACGATTGAACAGGCGGATTTTCCGATCGGGATACCAGCAGTGATTCAGCCAGCGGTAGACGTAGAAGGTCTTGCGGGCCATGCGATACGCGCTTACATCGTCTTCGCCCAATCGCTCCTTGATGGCGAGGATTGATGCGGTGAGGGTTTCATCGAGGCGTTCATCACAGTCGAGGCTGAGGATCCAGTCGTGACTGGCCTTCTCCACGGCCAGGTTCTTCTGTTCCACGTGGCCAAGGAAAGGTTGTTCGAAGATCTTGTCGGTGTATTGCGCCGCGATTTCACGGGTGCGATCGGTGCTGAGGGAGTCGATCACGACGATTTCGTCGGCCACGGGCAGGAGGGACTTGAGGCAGTCCTCGATTTTGGCTTCCTCGTTGTAGGAGATGATGCAGGCGGAGATTTTGGGCATGGGGATTCGCGATTTCAGGGGGCGCCGAACGCGCCAAGGATTTCGCGGCGGGGCGCCGCTCCTACAAATGTCACTCCATACCAGGCAAGTTTACGGGGGCAGGTCATGACTTGCCAGTTCGATGAGGTTGCCGTCGGGGTCGCGGAGGTAGATGGATCGCAGGGGGCCGCGGGCGCCGGTGCGGTCGACGGGGCCAAACAGGCAGGTGGCGCCGGCGCGCTGGATCTCGTCGATGGTGTTCTCAATCCGACCCTCAACGATGAAGCAGAGGTCGGCAGTGCCGGGAAGCGGATGAGTCGCGTGGGGCTCGATGGGCTTGTCGGCCTCGTGGAGGTTGATCTTCTGGTCGCCGAAATGGAGGGCGATGCGGTCGTCGCCGAAGGTTTCGGCGCGCATGCCGAGGACGCGGGTGTAGAAATCGACGCTGCGCTGCCGGTCGGTGACGGTGAGGACCAGGTGGTCGAGGGCGCGGACTTTCATGGGGTTTGCAGGCGTTCGAGGGTGGCGTGGACCTGTGCCGGGGCGATTTGCGTGAGGCAGCGGGTGTGGCCGAGCGGGCAGGTGCGTTCGAAGCAGGGGCTGCAGTCGAGGTCGAGATAGACCACCTCGGCCCGGTCCGACAGGGGCGGGGTGTAGGCGGGGGTGCTGGAGCCGTAGATCCCGACGACGGGGATACCGGTGGCGCAGGCGACGTGCATCAGGCCCGAGTCGTTGCTGACGGCGGCGCGGCAGGCGGCAAGCAGGTCCGCCGTGTCGGTGAGGGTGGTGCGGCCGCAGAGGTTGGTGGCGCCCTCCCCCGCCTCGGCGATGGCCTCGGCGGCGGGGCGTTCCGATTTGCTGCCGAATATCCAAATCCGGAAACCCTCAGCCAGCAGGGTGTCGGCCAGATCCCGCCAGTGGTCGAGCGGCCACTGCTTGGCCGGGCCGTAGGCGGCGCCGGGCAGGAGGGCAACAGCGGGGCGGTCGGTTTCGAGGCCGAGGGATTCGAGCCGCCTTCTCTGGTTGTCCGTGTCCACCGTGAGCCGGGGAAAGGGGGCCTCGGGCGGCAGGGGTGCCTCCTTCGGCAGGCCGAGGGCGACCTGGCGCTGGACGGTGCGGGTGAGGACTGACTTGTCCAGCGGGCGGATGTCGTTGAGCAGGCCGTAACGCAGCTCGCCCCGGTAGCCGGTGCGCACCGGGACGCCGGCGAAGAAGGGTACCAGGACCGCCTTGGCCGAGCGGGGGATGACGATGGCATGGGTGTAGCCCTTCCGGCGCAGGGCGCGGCCGAGCCGCCAGCGCTTGCGCAGGGCCAGTTCGCCGTGGGCCACGGGCAACGGGATACCTTCGTTCACCTCGGGCATGCGTTCGAGGAGGGGCAGGGACCATTCGGGGGCCAGCACGTCGATGACGGCGTCCGGATATTGGCGGCGCAGGGTGATGAAGAGGCTCTGAGCCATCACCATGTCGCCCACCCAGGCGGGGCCGGCGATCAGATAGCGCCGCGGGCCGGTCATGGGCGGGCCAGCAGCGCCTCGACGATGGCCACGTTGTCGCGCAGGTGGGCGGGGTTGATGGTGCCGGTGATCATGCTGGAGACGCCGGGGGTGTTGAACACGTATTCCATGGCCGCGGCGATCCCGCCGCCGCCCGCCGAGGTGTCGGCATGGCCGCTCATCAGACCCTTCTTGACCAGCACGCCCTTGCCCAGTTCATGCGCCCGGGCGATGACCGGCAGATCGTGGGTGTCGCGGGGGTTGCAGGTGGCCATGACCACGTCGGTGTGCTCCACGATCCACAGGCCGCCTTCGGTGGTCTTGGTGGACATGCCGAAGGACCGGATCTTGCCCTCGGCCTTGAGCCGGTCCAGTTCCTCCAGGGCGCCTTCGTGTTCGATGATCCGCATGTCGTCGCCGCTGGAGTGGACCAGCACCAGATCCACCCAGTCGCGGCCGAGGCGGCGCAGGCTGCGCTCGACGCTCATGCGGGTGTAGGCGGCGGAGAAATCGAAGCGGGATTCGCCGTTTTCGAATATCTCGCCCACCTTGGTGACGATCACCCAGTCGGCCTTGGCGGGCAGCAGCTGGCCGAGCCGTTCTTCCGAGTTGCCGTAGGCGGGGGCGGTGTCCACCAGATTGATACCGAGTTCCTTCGCCAGTGCCAGCAGGTCGCGCACCGCGTCGTCGTCGGGGATGGTGAAGCCGCGGGGGTACTTGACCTGCTGATCGCGGCCGATCTTGACCGTGCCGAGGCCCAGCGGGCTGACGTCGATGCCGGTGGATCCCAGGGGTCTCAGTTCCATCGTTCTTCCTCCTGCCAGGGCAGTGGTGCGATTTCGGGGCGCGGCAGCCGGCGCAGGGCGTCCGCCGGCTGCTCGCCGCCGGGGGCGATGCCGCCCGCCTCGAGCAGGATCTCGATCCGCCCCGCGACCTCCGGCGCCAGTGCCAGCTTGGTGGGCCAGACGGTGATGACGCCTGCGTCCTCTTCCACGAAGGCGTCGTCCGGCAGGGCGCCGCCGGCCTGGACCTCGGCCCGGTCGACGGGCAGGGTGATCCACTCGCAGGCGCCGAAGTCGTGCCAGGGGAACAGGGCCGCCAGTTCCGCCTGCGCGGCGGCGATCTGTTCGGCGGCGCTGCGGCCGACGCCCTCCTCGGCCAGTTGTCCGCCAAGATACCAGACCGGACGGCCAGCGGCGTCCCGGTGGGTGGTGATGGTCAGGCGCGGCTTGCTGGAGGCGCCGAGGCAGTGGGCCCACAGATCGGGCAGATCGCCACGCAGAGCCACCATCTGCAGGGGGCGGAGCTGCATGGCCGGCCGTTCCCGGCCCAGTTTCGCCAGCAGGCCGCGGTTGCCGCCGCCGGCGGCGAGGACCAGACGGCGGGCCGCGAAGGTCACCTTGGGCAGGCGAATCAGCCAGGGCTCGCCGGCCTCGAGGGGCAGTGCCTCGGGATCGAAAGCCACCGTGGCCTCGCGCACGGGTTCGGCCAGGGCCGCGAGCAGCGAGGCGACGTCCAGCACCGGCTCGTCGAGGCGGTAGACCTGGCCGCGGAAGGCCGTGTCCCGGAACAGGGCCGGGTAGTCGGCCGCCTGCAGCGGCGTCATGCGGCTGCGCATCAGGCGGCTGGCGAAGAAGCCGGCCAGCCGGGAAGCGATGTCGCGGGTGGACCAGAGGTACTGGTGATCGGAGAGCAGCCGGGCGGCGCGCAGATCCAGCTCCCCCTCGCCGGCCAGGCAGGCGCGCCAGCGGGCCGGCATCGCCGCCACCATTTTCGCGGCGTCGGAGACCTTGCCGGTGAGGGCATACTTGGTGCCGCCGTGGATGATCCCCTGGGAATAACGGGTCTGACCGGCACCGAGGCGGTCGCTCTCGAACAGCGCGGCCCGGTAGCCCCGCTGGCGCAGGCGATTGAGCAGCCACAGGCCGGCGATGCCGCCGCCGAAGATGGCCACGTCGAGATGAAGGGAGGTGTTCATGGATAACGGATTCGGGCGGATTTGCGGCTGGCGAGGGGCCCCCGCCCCCTCACCCCGACCCTCTCCCCCATGGGGGGAGAGGGGGCTCCTCGTTCGGAGGCAGCAGCGGCTGTGCGGGGTTCAATCCTCATCCCGGGAGCCTGTCTGGCCTTCGCGCTGGCGGATGGTGCCGATGATGCCGGTGGTGGAAACGCCGTCCACGTAGGTGAGCACCTTTACCTCGCCGCCGGCTTCGCGCACGCAGTCGCCGCCGGGGATCCTGTCGGGGTCGTTGTCGCCGCCCTTGACCAGCAGATCGGGCAGCACGCGGCAGATCAGGCGGGTGGGCGTGTCCTCGTCGAAGCCCACCACCCAGTCCACGCAGTCGAGGGCGGCGAGCACGCGCATGCGCCGCTCCTGGGTGTTGACCGGCCGCTCCGGGCCCTTGAGGCGCCTCACCGAGGCGTCGTCGTTGACGGCGACGATGAGGCGATCGCCGAGGGCCGCGGCCTGTTCCAGGTAGGTGACATGGCCGGCGTGGAGGATGTCGAAGCAGCCGTTGGTCATCACCACCGTCTCGCCGTGGGCACGGGCCTCCTGCACCAGGGCCACCAGCCGGTCTTCGTTCACGATGCCGCGCTCCACTTCGCTCTGGGCCCGCAGAGCCTGGCGCAGTTCGTCCACCGAAACCTTGGCGGTGCCCAGCTTGCCGACCACGATGCCGGCGGCGAGGTTGGACCAGGCGGTGGCCTCGACCAGCGGCTCGCCGGCGGCCAGGGCGGCGGCCAGCACCGAAATCACCGTGTCGCCGGCGCCGGTCACGTCGTACACCTCACGGGCCTGGGTGGGCAGGTGCAGGGCCTCGCGACCCGCGTGCAGGAGGGTCATGCCCTTCTCGCTGCGGGTGATGAGCAGGGCCTCGAGATCCAGCGCCTCGCGCAGGCGCTCGCCCTTCTCGACGATGGCCGCATCGGAACCGCAGGCGCCGACGATGGCTTCGAACTCGTGCAGATTGGGAGTGATGAGGGTCGCGCCCCGGTAACGGGAAAAGTCGCTGCCCTTGGGATCGACCAGCACCGGCACGTTCTGCTTGCGAGCGGCGGCGATGAAGTCCTGGACCCGGGCGAGGGTGCCCTTGCCGTAGTCGGAGAGCACCACGGCGCCGGCCCCCGGCAGGCGGCCGGCAAAATCGTCGAGCAGGGGCGTAGCGTCGGTGACGTGGAAGCCGTCCTCGAAGTCCAGGCGGATGAGCTGCTGGTGGCGCGAAAGCACCCGCAGCTTGGTGATGGTGGCACTGCCGGGCACGGGAGTGAAGTGCCAGAGCACATCGTGATCGGCGAAGATCTTCGCCAGTGCGCCAGCCGCCTCGTCCTCGCCGGTGAAACCCAGCAGCTCGGACCGGCCACCCAGGGCGGCGATGTTGAGCGCCACGTTGCCGGCCCCCCCGGCCCGCTCCTCGGCCTGCCCCACGTGCACCACCGGCACCGGCGCCTCGGGGGAGATGCGTGAGGTCTCGCCGTGCCAGTAGCGATCCAGCATGAGATCGCCGACGACGAGAACGCGGGCGGCGGGGAAATCGGGGAGAGTTTTCATCAGGGATCAGGCGGTAACGAAAAAGACATCAGGCAGCACGCAGCACGGCCTCTTCCACGTTGCGCGGCAGGGTCACCGGAACGAAATACGCTTGCGGATAGAGATAATCTTCTCCGGATTCGTCGATGACCCGAATCTGCCCGTGCCGCTCGGCTTCGGCATCGGCCAGCCGTTCGTAAATTTTTCGCTTGACCAGAGAGGCCGGATAATCGGCGTTTTCCACGCAGATGACGAACTGGTGTTGCGCTGTATTCATGTTTCGTTCACACGTCCGGCAGGTAACGCTTGATTTTGAATTCCCGACGGCCAATGCCCGTCGCTTCGTACCAGTGTAGTTCAACCCGGCAGATGGAGCCATCGGCCAGTTTCACCTCGGCAATTCCCTTGCGTTTTCGCCAACGCCCCCGGCCATAAACGCGCTGCAGGCGTGCCAGTTCCCGGATCCCCTTGCCACTGGCAAAAGTTTCCTCCTGCGTAATGGGGCCAAGGATTTCGAAGTCCATTTCTCCCTCCTTTCCCTGGTTGGCGTATGGGTCGCGGCTTGCGCCGCTCCTACCGGGAATGGGCAAACGCCGTGCAGGCGCGGCGCCTCGCCCCGACCGGCTCAGTCCTCGTCCTTCAGCACGTACAGCGCGCCGCAGTAGGGGCAGCGGGCTTCGCCCGTCTCTTCGATGGGCAGCCAGACCCGGGGGTGGGAGTTCCACAGGGTCATGTCGGGCATCGGGCAGTGCAGGGGGAGATCGGCGCGGGTGATCTCGTAGCGCTTGACGGCGTTGGCTTCGCGGGGCTTGCGTACGGCGGATTGCACGTTCATGGGCTCTCCCGGATCAATCGTTGACGTAGTCCAGCCACTCACCATACCGCCCCAGGCGGCCGTGCACCAGATCGAAGTACTGGCTTTGCAGCTTCTCGGTGACGGGGCCGCGGGTGCCGCGGCCGATGGTCCGACCGTCCAGCTCGCGAATGGGGGTCACCTCGGCGGCGGAGCCGGTGAAGAAGGCTTCGTCGGCCACGTAGACCTCGTCGCGGGTGATCCGCTTCTCGCGGATCTCGTAGCCGTTGTCCTTAGCCAGGGCGAAAATGGTGTCGCGGGTGATGCCTTCCAGGGCGGAGGTGAGATCGGGGGTGTAGATCACCCCGTCGCGGACGATGAAGACGTTCTCGCCGCTGCCCTCGGCCACGAAGCCGTCCACGTCCAGCAGCAGGGCTTCGTCGTAGCCGTCGCGGACGGCTTCCTGCAGGGCCAGCATGGAATTGATGTAGTTGCCGTTGGACTTGGCCTTGCACATGGTGATGTTGACGTGGTGGCGGGTGAAGGAGGAGGTCTTGATCCGGATCCCCTTCTCCAGCCCCTCCTCGCCCAGGTAGCTGCCCCATTCCCAGGCGGCGATCATCACGTGCACCCGCAGGTTGTCGGCGCGCAGGCCCATGCCCTCGGCGCCGTAGAAACACATGGGCCGGATGTAGGCCGATTCCAGGCCGTTTTCGCGCACCACCTGCTTCTGCGCGGCGTTGAGGGTGGCCTTGTCGAGGGGCATGGGCATGCCGAGGATGTGGGCCGAGCGGAACAGCCGGTCGGTGTGGGCCCTGAGGCGGAAGATGGCCGTGCCCTGCTCGGCCCGGTAGGCGCGCAGGCCTTCGAACACGCCCATGCCGTAGTGCAGGGTGTGGGTGAGCACATGGACCTTCGCCTCGCGCCAGGGAACCAGTTCGCCATCCAGCCAGATGACGCCGTCTTGATCGGCCATGGTGGACATGCCGGGAAACTCCTTCGCCAGAATTCGTTGGAAAATCGCGCTCTTGGGCACGACAAGTTCGGTATTCTACCAAATCGGAGGGAGATGCGAGGGTTTGGAAAGTTTGTTGCCCCCTCCCCCTGCCCTCCAGCCGTGGTAGCCCGGATGGAGACCCGCAGGGTCGGAATCCGGGGAAGTTTCATTCCCGGATTCCGCTGCGCTTCATCCGGGCTACAAACTGCGTCCATGCAGTCGTCGTCACTCGGCCCTGCCCCCGATAATCCGCGCCCAGATTTCCCTGACCGCCGCGCGTTCGCTGGCAAAACGCTCGGCAGATACCCGCGCGGGAGCGTCCTGCAGAGCCTGGGCGTGGGCGGCATCGCGATAGCGGCGGTAGGCGTCGGCGAGGATGTCGGCATCGGCCTGCGGCAGCACGCCACAGGCGCCGAGGGTCTCCAGCAGGCGGATGTTGTCGGTCCACTCCAGCAGTTGGGGATGGGCGTGGGCGTTGACCAGCACGCCGTACTGGACGAGGAATTCGATGTCCACCATGCCGCCCTCGCCCTGCTTGAGGTCGAAGCGGTCCCGGTCGGACTTGTCGAGGTTCTCGCGCATGCGCCGGCGCATGTCGAGGATCGCGGAACGCACGGCTTCCGGATCCCGGCGTTGGCCGAGGATCCGGCGGCGAATTTGCACGAACTCGGCCTGAATGGCCGGATCGCCGGCCACCGGTCGGGCCCGGACCAGGGCCTGGTGCTCCCAGAGCCAGGCCTGCTCGCGCTGGTAGGCCTCGAAGGCCGACAGGCTCGAGACCAGCATGCCCTTGGCCCCGTCGGGACGCAGGCGCATGTCCACCTCGTAGAGGCGGCCGGCGGCGGTGTAGGCCGTGAGCACGTGAATCAGGCGCTGGCCCAGGCGGGCGTAGAACACCGGCAGGGCCAGGGGCGCGGGGCCGGTGGTGGTGGCCGCGGGATCCGCGGTGCCATGCAGGAAGACCAGGTCCAGATCCGAACCGTAGCCCAGCTCGAAGCCGCCCAGCTTGCCGTAGCCGATGACGGCGAAGCCCTTGTCCTCGCCCGGCGGCGGACCGTGGCGGCGGGCGAGATGGAACCAGGCCTGTTCCAGCGACTCCACCAGCACGACTTCGGCGATCCAGGTGAGGTGATCGCTTACTTTCATCAGGGGAAGCGCGTCCACGATGTCCGCCGCCGCCACCCGCAACACGTTCACGTGCTTGAACTGGCGCAGGGCGTCGAGACGGGCTTCCTCGTCGGCCGGTTCGATGCCGGCCAGGCGCCGGGCCAGCTCGGCGGCCAGCTCGGGCCGATCCGGCGGGGCGTAGAGGCTGCGGGGATCGAGCAGTTCGTCGAGCAGCAGGGGGTATTTCTTCACGTAGCCGGCGATCCAGGCCGAGGCGGCGCACAGGCGCACCAGTTGCGACAGGGCCAGGGGATTCTCCACCAGCAGGGCCAGATAGACCGAGCGACCGGCGATGTGCTCGACCAGATCCAGCAGCCGACCGAGGGTCTGATCCGGGTTCGGCGCGCCGGCGGCGGCCCCCAGCAGCAGCGGCATGAGCCGGTCCAGCCGCTCGCGGGCAAGGCGGCTGAGGTTGTGATAGAGGCGGCTCTGGCGCAGGGCCTCGAGACGTGCCAGCAGCTCGCCGGGATGCCGATAGCCCTGCGCCGACAACAGGGCACGGGCCTCTTCCGGCTCCAGCGCGCCGAGCCACAGGGAGGCCAGATCGTCCTTCTCGCCGGCGGTTTCCGACTGGGGCGCCTCGAATACCTGCTCGAAATGGTGCTGCACCCGCCGCCGGTGCCGGTTCAGCTCGGCCTCGAAGGCCGGCCAGTCGGAAAAGCCCATGCCGAAGGCCAGGCGCAGACGGCCCCCCTCGTCCTCCGGCAGCAGGTGGGTCTGCTCGTCGCGCCATTCCTGCAGGCGATGTTCGGTGTTGCGCAGGAACACATAGGCGGCGATCAGCTCTTCCACGACATACTCGGGCAGGTAGCCGGCCCGACCCAGGTAGTCGAGCACCTTGAGGATCTTGCGCGCCGTGAGTTTGGGATCGCGTCCGCCGCGGATGAGCTGGAAGGCCTGGCCGATGAACTCGACCTCGCGGATCCCGCCCGCGCCCAGCTTGACGTTGCGGGCCAGGCCCTTGCGTCGGACTTCGCGGTTGATCAGGGCCTTCATCTCGCGCAGGGACTCGAACACCCCGAAATCGATGTAGCGGCGATAGACGAAGGGTCGCAGCAGGCTCATGAGCTGCTCGCCGTCCCGCCGATCGCCGGCCACCACCCGCGCCTTGACCATGGCATAGCGTTCCCATTCGCGGCCGTGGATCTGATAGTAGTTCTCCATCGCCGCGAAGCTGGTCACCAGCGCCCCCGAATCGCCGAAGGGCCGCAGGCGCATGTCCACCCGGAACACGAAGCCGTCTTCGGTACGGGCATCCAGGGCCCGGATCAGGCGGCGCGCCAGGCGGGTGAAGAACTCGCCGTGGCTGAGACGGCGCCCGCCCTGCGCCACCTCCCCCTCCTCGGCGAAGGCGAAGATCAGATCGATGTCGGAGGAGACGTTCAGCTCCCAGGCGCCGAGCTTGCCCATGCCCAGCACCACCAGGTTCATGGGCCGTCCATCGGGATGACGCGGCATGCCAAGCTGCGCGCACTGCCAGGCATAGAGGGTCTCCAGCGCCCCCTCGATGCAGGTCTCGGCCAGGTGGGCGAGATCCCGGGTGGTCTCCATCAGCCGGGCATGGCCGGCGATGTCACGCCAGACGATGCGCAGCATTTCGCGGTTGCGGAAACGACGCAGGGCGCGCAGCAGCCCCGCCTCGTCCTGCACGCCGGCCAGCCGCGCGGTCAGGCGCCGCCGGTAGTCGTCCAGGGTGAGGGATTCCGGCACGTCCGCCGCCAGTGCCGCCAGCGAAGCGGGATCGGCGGCGCACTGGCCGCCCACGAAATCGGAGCAGGCGAAGACCTTCGGCAGCTCGGCCACGATGCCCGCCGGCAGTTCGGGGGCACCTCCCGCCGCTGCGCACAGCGCCTCCCAGCGCTGGCGCGGCGTCTCGCGCAGGGGGGATGGCAGGGTATCGAAATCGGGGGAGTTCATCGAGTCAGTGTAGGGGCCCGCTATCGGTGGAGCCACTGGAGATCAGCCTGCGGCCGCAATGGGGCAACACCCGCCACCGCAAGTTGGCGGCTTGCGCCGCGCCGGCCCATCCAACCCGGTGCAGACGAAGTTTTCTTCGATCAGAGTTCGTGCGTGATCTCGGGGACCGATTCCACCAGCAGGGGCAGGGCCTGCTGATAGCGGGTGGTGCGGCGCTTGGACTGGATATCGGCATACACCCGTTCGGCCTGTTCTTCACTGAGGTCCAGCTTGCGCGCCAACTCGGCGGCGGGCACGTCGTGATTGAGCGACCACAGCGCCAGATCCATCTTGTCATAGGGCAGGGCAAAGTAGAACTCGTCCTGGCCCTGGCTGAGGCTGTAGGTGTCGGTGGTGGGCCTGGCCGTGGCCACGGCTTCCGGAAGATCCAGATGCCGGGCGAGTTGGTAGACCTGGGTCTTGTACAGATGGGCGATGGGCTTGATGTCGGCCGAGCCGTCACCGTTCTTGACGAAGAAACCCTGATCGTATTCCAGCCGGTTGGGGGTGCCGATGACGGCGTAGTTGAGCCGGTCGGCATGGAAGTATTCGATGGCCTTGCGGATCCGCTGCTTGTAGTTGGTGGCGGCGACGATCTGCAGGTATTCGGGCAGGGGCAGGCGCCGTGCCTCGAGCTGACCGTCGGGCCTTTCCACCACCAGATCGAAATGGTTGAAGCCCCCCTCCAGGCCGCCCTTGATCACGATCTTGTTCTTCCAGGTGCCGTCGTAGTCGGGAAAGACCTTGCGGATGGCTTCGTCCCGCCAGCGGTAGCAGCCGATGGCCTCCAGGGTGGCGGCAATGTCTTCCGTGGCATAGGGGATGCCCAGCGTCTCGGCCACCTGGCGGCCGAGGGTGACGGATTCACCAGAGGAGTCCTGCTCGGGCATCAGCAGGCCGAACACCTTGTCCGGCCCGACGGCGCGTGCGCAGAGAGCGGCGCAGACACCGCTGTCCACCCCGCCGGAAATGCCCACCACCAGGCCACGGCGGCGCAGCTTGCGCAGCGACTGTCGCAGGCCATCGACGATGCGCCCGATTTCCGCTTCGGCGTCGAGCGCCAGCACATCGGTATCCAGAATGGGGGTGGACATCTCGGGTTTTCTCCTTGCGGTATGTGAAACAATGTGTCGACGCATTTCAAAATGCGAGGCGGTGCGCTTCCCCCCTCACCCCGACCCTCTCCCCCGCCTTGCGGAGGAGAGGGCGCGCCGGTTCAGTGAAATCATGACCTTCAGGCACGCTGCACGGCGAGGGCGCGGATGGCACCCTGGTCGTCGGTGAAGCTCTCCACCTTGGCAAAATCACGGTTGCCGGCGAGGCGGCGGGCCAGGATCTCGCCCTGGCCCAGTCCCACCTCGAAGGCCAGCCAGCCGCCGGGCTTGAGGTAACGGGGCGCTTCCTGGATCAGCCGCTGCAGGATGCTGATGCCGAAGGGACCGCCATCGAAGGCCAGCGAGGGTTCGTGTTCGGCGATCTCCGCTTCCATGGCGGAGACCTTGCCGCTGGAGATGTAGGGCGGATTGCAGGACAACAGATCCACACGACCAATAAAGTCCGGCGAATCGAAGGGGGCAAGAAGATCGCCTTCGTGGACGGTGATCCGTTCCGCGTGACCGGTGAAGGCCACGTTGCGCTGCGCCAGGGAGACGGCCCGGGGGCACAGATCGGCCGCATGGATGCGGCTTTGAGTCGTGTGCTGCGCATAGACGATGGGCAGGTTGCCCGCGCCCGTGCAGACGTCGATGACCAGGGGCGCGTCCTGCGTCTTCTCGATCTGCTGCAACCCCTCGAGGACGCAGGCGGCGAGGATCTCGGTTTCCCGGCGCGGGATCAGCGCATCGGGGCCGGCCAGCATCTCGATGCCCATGAAGCGCTGGCGTTCGGTCAGGTGCGCCAGGGGCACGCCATCGATCCGTTTTTGCACCAGGGCCTCGAGGATCCGGTGCTGATCCTCGTCGAGTTCCGGGAGGGGTGTCTCCATGGCGGCCTCGGCCGACACCGGCGTGCCGCTGGCCGTGAGCCACAGGGCGCGCAGGGTCGATTCGGCCGTCTCTTCCGGCTTGTCCGACAGGAACCGCACCTCCTCCCCGAGCCGGTCGATCCATGTCTCGGTCGTCGCCTCGTTCATTCCCACCCCCTCTCGGCCTTGATCCGTTTCTTGTCGATCTTGCCGTTGGCCGATTTGGGCAAGGCCTCGACGATGAACACCTGTTGCGGCACCATGAAATTCTCCAGATGCGCCAGACAGTGCTTGCGGATCCGGCGCTCGTCGAGCACGGCACCGTCCCGCGGCACCACCAGGGCCACCAGCGCCTGGCCGAGAATCGCGTCGGCCACCCCCAGCACGGCGGCTTCCTGCACGCCTTCCATGGCCTGCAGCACGTTCTCCACTTCGATGGGGCTGACCTTCTCGCCGCGGGTCTTGACGATGTCGTCGGTGCGGCCCACGAAATAGAGAAAGCCCTCCTCGTCCATGCGGAACAGATCGTGGGTGCACAGCACCCGCTCGCCGGGCAGGTCGCCGGGTCTGAGCATCCTTGCCGACTGCTCGGGCTTGCGCCAGTAACCGAGCATGATGTGCGGGCCGCGCACGTGCAGGATCCCCTCTTCGCCCGGGCCGGCCCGCTCGCCCGATTCCTTGACCAGGAAGACTTCGGTCCCCGGAATGGCCTTGCCCACGGAACCCGGCTTGGCTTCCACCAGTTCCGGTTCCAGGTAGCTGACCCGTTTGCATTCGGTCAGGCCGTACATCTTGTAGATCAGCGCATTGGGGAACATCTCGCGCAGTTCCGGCAGCAGGGCCTCGGGCAGGGCCGCGGCGGTGTTGGTGATCCGGGTCACCGAGGGAAAATGCAGCGGCTGCTTGCGATGGCTGGCGGCCATCATGGCGAAGATGGTCGGCACGGCGGGAAACACCGTCACCGCCTCTTCGTGCATGCGCTGGTAGATCTTCGCCGGAAAGGTGAAGGAGCGCTCCACCACCAGGGTCGCGCCCAGTTTCACGCTCATCAGCAACTGGTAGAGACCGTAATCGAAGGCCAGCGGCAGCACCAGCATCAGGCGATCCCGTTCCGACAGGCGCAGGTATTCGATCAGGCTCCAGGCCGCGAACACCATGGACTGATGGGTCTGCATGACGCCCTTGGGATCACCGGTGCTGCCCGAGGTGTAGATCAGGGCCGCCAGATCGTTCGGTACCACCTCCACCGGGGCCTGCAGCGGGGTCTCCGTGGCCAGCACTTCGTCGAAATCTCGCACCGGCATGGCCGATGGCGCCCGTTCAGGGCGTTGTCCCGAGACGATCAGGGCCCGAAGCGAAGCCACGTCGGCCACCACGTCGGAAAACACCCCGGCCAGGTGCCAGTCGGTGAGCAGCACCTTCGCCTCGCTGTCGCTCAGCACGTAGCGCAGCTTGTCGGCCTTGGTCTGGGGGTTGACCACCATGAACACCCCGCCGGCCAGCAGCACGGCATAAACAGAGACCACGCAGGGCCAGGTGTTGTCCATGTAGATGGCCACGCGGTCTCCCCGCTCGACCCCTTCGGCCTGCAGGCGGTTGGCGAGGATCTGCGCCGAAACCAGCAGCTCACGGTAGCGGTAGGGCCGGCCTTCGACGATCACCGCCACCTTGTCGGGGTGACGGGCCGCGGCGGCCAGCAGGCCTTCGCGCAGCAGGCGTTGCGGGCGGGTGACGAGGCTGGGCAGGGGCTGGCCGGACATGTTCAGGCCGCGGTCTTGCTGGCCACGAACTTGCCGATGTTGCGCACCGAATCCAGGTTCTCCGGCACGATCTCGTCGTCCATGACCTTGATGTCGAATTCCTCCTCGAGGAACAGGATCACTTCCATCACCCCGGTCGAATCGATGATCCCCTTGTCGAGGAAGGAGTCCTCCTCGCCGAGGGCGGTCGGATCATCCGTGAACAGAAAGTTCTCTAGTATGAAACTCTTGACGCGTTCTTCCACGTTCATCTTTTTCCTTCCTTCTTGTCTCAGGTGTGGCATGAAAATGGTCCCGGAATCGCTCCACGAAATGATGGTGCCAGAGCTGGGTGGAGAGGATCCCGATGAAGGCCATGTTGTCCTTGTAGCCGCTGGCACGGCCGCGCCGGGCCTTCTCCAGCAGGCGGCGGGCGCGGGCGGGGTCGAAATAGCCGTAGTCGCGCAGCGTGCCCTCGTCGAACATGGCCTCCACGTAGTCAGGCGTCCGGCCGCCGAAGAAGGCCGGAATGTCCGGCGCCCGGTAGGGCTGCTTGAAGCGGTCCACGATGGGGGCCGGCAGGGCGTCACGCAGGGCCTGCTTCAGCAGGTATTTCTCGTTGAGCACCTTCATCTTCAGGCGCGGATCCAGGCGCCCGGCGAATTCGATGACTTCGTGATCCAGGAAGGGGAAGCGGCCCTCCACCGAGTTGGCCATGAGCATGCGATCCCCCTGCGAGGAGAGCAGATAGCCGGACATGAGGGTGCGCGCTTCCACGTACTGGGTACGGTTGAAGGGATCCCAGCGCTCGATGCCCGCCGGCAGGATGGCCTGCAGGCCGTCCAGGGCCGTTTCGCGCAGGCGCCTGCGCACGTCTTCGGCCAGGAAGTGCTTGGCATGGGCGGTGGTGGCCATGCGCGGGATGTGGGCGAACCAGGGAGCGTCGGCCTGGTCGAGCCCCTGGCCGAAGAAGGCCTGCAGGTAGGCCTGGCCCTGGCGCTGGGTGAGATCGAGATAGGGATAGAGGCGCTGCAACAGGCGCGGGCGCCAGCCTGAATCGGGCTGGCGGGCCCAGAAGCGGCGCAGCTTGCCTTCCTTGAAGAGGTCGTAGCCGCCCAGGACCTCGTCGGACCCCTCGCCGGTGAGCACCACCTTGTAGCCGTTGTCGCGCACCAGGCCCGAGAGCAGCATCATGGGCACCGGGGCGGTGCGCAGGATGGGCTGCTCGCCGTGCCAGATGGCGCGGGGAAAGGCCTCGCCCACATCGGCATTGTCGATGTGCAGGAAACTGTGGCGGGCGCCCAGGTGTTCGATCATCAGGCGCTGGTAGTCGCCCTCGTCCAGTGCCTTTTCCTCGAAGCCGATGGAGAAGGTGCGCAGATCCGCGTCCAGATCGTGCATCAGGGCTGTGAGCACGGAAGAATCGAGCCCGCCCGAGAGATAGGCCCCCACCGGCACGTCGGCGCGCAGGCGGAGGCGGGTGGCCTCGGTCAGGCGCTGGCGCAGCTCGGCGGCCAGATCTGCCTCGCTGCCTTGCAGATACTCGCCGGGCTCGGCAAAGGTCCATTCCCACCAGCGGCGCTGCGTGATGCGACCGTGCTCGAACACCAGCATCCCGCCGGGCGGCAGAGCCTGCACGCCTTCGAACACGCTGCGCTCGCCGAGCGGTGCCCAGAAGGTGAAGATCTGATCGAGGGCGGTGAGATCCAGGGCCGGCGCCGTGTCGAAGGCCGGCAGCAGCGCCTTGACCTCGGAGGCGAACAGCAGCCGGCCATCGCGCCAAGTCCAGAACAGGGGATGGATGCCCGGCCGGTCGCGCACCAGCAGCAGGCGCCGGCGAGGCGCATCCCACAGGGCGATGGCGAACTGACCGTTGAGGCGGCGGGGAAAGTCGTCCCCCCACTGCTCGTAGGCGTGGACGATGACCTCGGTATCGCTGTCGGTGGCGAAGCGGTGACCGGCGGCGCGCAGCGCCTCACGCAGCTCCACGTAGTTGAAGATCTCGCCGTTGAAGACCACGCGGATGCAGCCGTCCTCGTTGGCGATGGGCTGGCGGCCGCCGGCCACGTCGATGATGGACAGGCGCGCATGCCCCAGCGCCACCTGCGCATCGACGTGATGGCCGGCCTCGTCGGGGCCACGATGTGCCAGGCGCGCCACCATGCGCCGCAACAGTTCGGCGTCTTCTTGCGGATTGTTTATCGGGCAAAAGCCCGCCAGACCACACATGTCCCTGTTCCGGTATCTCTGAATCCGTCAGTCGGGGCAACGGATCACGTCGCACGAGTTCGATCGCGCGCCCTCATGTCTCAAGGGGGGTTTCCCCGACAAACGACGAAATGAATGCAGCCAGGCCACAGATACTTGTCTTGTGCCGACGCCGACTCCCTGTCTTCTTCAACGAAACGTCCGTTTTTCCGCGTTGCTTCGTCGACAAGCCTACCCCATCGCCCCCGATCGCACACTACAGCATTGGTCAGAGGCACCGGCGAAACCCTGACGAAAGGCATAAAAAAACCCCGCTGTCGCCAGCGGGGTTTTTGTGGTGCGCCAGAAACGGCCGGGCTTACATCATGCCCATGCCGCCCATGTCGCCCATGCCGGGCGCGGCGGCGCCGGCGTTTTCTTCCTTGGGCAGTTCGGCCACCATGGCTTCGGTGGTGATCATCAGGCCGGCCACGGAAGCGGCGTTCTGCAAGGCCGAGCGGGTCACCTTGGTGGGATCCAGGATGCCCATCTCGAGCATGTCGCCGAATTCCTCGGTGGCGGCGTTGAAACCGAAGCTGCTCTTGCCTTCCTTCACCTTGTTGACGACCACGGAGGCTTCGCCGCCGGCGTTGTAGACGATCTGGCGCAGCGGCTCTTCCATGGCCCGACGGGCGATGTCGATGCCCACGTCCTGATCATGGTTGTCGCCCTTGAGATCCTTGATGGCCTCGCGGGCGCGGATCAGGGCCACGCCACCGCCGGGCACCACGCCTTCTTCCACGGCAGCGCGGGTGGCGTGCAGGGCGTCCTCGACGCGGGCCTTCTTCTCCTTCATTTCCACCTCGGTGGCGGCACCCACCTTGATCACGGCCACACCGCCGGCCAGCTTGGCCACGCGCTCCTGCAGCTTCTCGCGATCGTAGTCGGAGGAGGTCTCCTCGATCTGGGCGCGGATCTGCTGCACCCGGGCCTCGATGTCGGCCGGCTTGCCGGCGCCGTCGATGATGGTGGTCTCTTCCTTGGAGACGACGACCTTCTTGGCCGAACCCAGTTCGTTGAGGGTGGCCTTCTCCAGCGACAGGCCCACTTCCTCGGAGATCACGGTACCGCCGGTGAGGATGGCGATGTCCTGCAGCATGGCCTTGCGCCGGTCACCGAAGCCCGGGGCCTTCACGGCGGCCACCTTGACGATGCCGCGCATGTTGTTGATCACCAGGGTGGCCAGGGCTTCGCCTTCCACGTCCTCGGCGACGATCAGCAGGGGCTTGCCGGCCTTGGCCACGGCTTCCAGCACGGGCAGCAGATCCCGGATGTTGGAGATCTTCTTGTCATGCAGCAGGATGAAGGGATCTTCCAGCTCGGCGGTCATGTTCTGCTGGTTGTTGACGAAGTAGGGCGAGAGGTAGCCGCGGTCGAACTGCATGCCCTCGACCACGTCCAGCTCGTTGGTGAGGCCGGAGCCTTCTTCCACGGTGATCACCCCTTCCTTGCCCACCTTGCTCATGGCCTCGGCGATGATGTCGCCGATCTCCTTGTCGGAGTTGGCGGAGATGGAGCCCACCTGGGCGATGGCCTTGTCGTCGGCGCAGGGCTTGGAGATCTTCTTCAGCTCCTCGACGGCGGCGGTCACGGCCTTGTCGATGCCGCGCTTGAGATCCATCGGGTTCATGCCGGCAGCCACGGCCTTCATGCCCTCGGTGAGGATGGACTGGGCCAGCACGGTGGCGGTGGTGGTACCGTCACCGGCCACGTCGGAAGTCTGGGAGGAGACCTCCTTGACCATCTGGGCGCCCATGTTCTCGAACTTGTCGGCCAGTTCGATTTCCTTGGCTACGGACACGCCGTCCTTGGTGATGGTGGGCGCGCCGAAGCTCTTGTCGAGCACCACGTTGCGGCCCTTGGGACCCAGGGTCACCTTCACCGCGTTGGCCAGGATGTTGACGCCGGCCAGCATCTTGTGGCGGGCTTCATCGCTGAAACGGACTTCTTTTGCACTCATGTTCGTGATTCCTCTGTATTCCGGTTGAATGGGTTACGTTCAGTCTTCGATGACACCCATGATGTCTTCTTCGCGCATGACCAGGAGCTCCTCGCCATCCACCTTGACCTCGGTGCCGGCATACTTGCCGTACAGCACCTTGTCACCGACCTTGACGTCGAGGGGACGCAGCTCGCCGTTCTCCAGCAGCTTGCCGTTGCCCACGGCAATCACTTCGCCCTGGATCGGCTTCTCCGCGGCGGTGTCGGGGATGACGATGCCACCGGCGGTGGTGTGCTCTTCCTCCATGCGACGAACGATCACGCGATCATGCAAGGGACGGATCTTCATGTTTTGCTTCTCCTGATTTGGACTCTTTCGGTTGCGTTCCTGTGGCTGGCCACCCTCCTGGAGGGGGCCGAATCGGGTTCGAGCGCCATTGTTAGCACTCGGGCTTGGTGAGTGCCAATGATAGCGGCGCTTTTCGCCCTGTCAAGCTGCCGCAGTGAATGGGGAAAGTGGAGTTGGATTTCAAGGATGCCGCTGCCGGATCCGGAATCGATAATCACAAGACATTGTTTTATAAGGTATTATTTTTTCTCTTCTCGGCCGACCACCTCACCCTCGATGGTTCGCGGCCCGCTCTCGCGCGGGGCGTGCCCCGGCCCGCCAGGCGGAAAACCGGCGTTCAGCAGGCCCTTGCGGATCAGCCATTTCGCCATCTGCCGCCGCAGGGGCGGCAACAGGAGCAGAAAACCGAGGGCATCCGTGACGAAACCGGGGGTGAGCAGCAGGGCCCCGGCCAGCAGCAGCAACAGGCCCTCCAACAGCTCGGCGGCCGGCAGGCGTCCCGCCTCCAGGCTGGCCTGGACCCGCTGCAGGGTGGTGAGCCCCTGGGCCCGCAGCAGGGCGGCGCCGAGCACGGCGGTGAAGACCACGAAGAACACGGTCCAGCCGGCACCAATCACCCTGCCGACCTGGATCAGGAACCAGATCTCGACCAGCGGCACGAGCAGGAACAGCAGGAACAGGTAACGGAACACGGGCATGGCAGGATGCAGTGGTGGGCGGGAATCCTGCCATTATACCTTTTCGCCTATCCCCCGGGCTGCTATCTTTCCCGCATGCCCGATCCCGCTGCCCAGCTCGTGCTCTCCACCTGCCCGGATCGGGATACGGCCGAGCGGCTGGCCCGAATGCTGGTGGGGCGTCGCCTGGCCGCCTGCGTCAACATCGTCCCCGGCCTGATTTCCGTGTACCGCTGGCAGGGCGCAGTCCAGCGCGACGACGAACACCTGCTGCTGATCAAGACCAACAGCGAGCGGTATTCGGCCCTGGAGACGGCGTTGCGCACGGAACATCCCTATGAACTTCCGGAGATCGTCGCGGTCACGATCACCAATGGATCGACCGACTATCTGCGCTGGATCACCACCGAACTGGAAGCGTCCCCATGACCAAAACCACAAGCATAAGAAGGTTTCTGCTGTTCCTGCTTCTCTCCCTGCCGCTGCTGGCCCAGGCCAGCCACGGCAACGACGCGGAGTTGCTGCCCCCCGACGAGGCATTTCCCTTCACCGCA
Organism: Chromatiales bacterium; assembly: GCA_026984045.1. Classification (GTDB taxonomy): domain Bacteria; phylum Pseudomonadota; class Gammaproteobacteria; order UBA6429; family Thiohalophilaceae; genus JALSSV01. The sequence continues at coordinate 87,668 of JALSSV010000067.1, forward strand.
CGGGTGGAGGGCGACACCCTGAAGCTGGAATGGAACACCCATGAAGGCTACTACCTCTACAGGGACAAGATCCGCCTTTCCACCAATACGCCCGGCGTGCGCATCGAACCGCCGGCCCTCCCCCCCGGGGAGGTGAAGAACGACGAGTTCTTCGGCCGCCTGGAGGTCTATCACCATCCGATCCGGGCCACGGCGAAAATCGTGCGCGAGGATCCCTCGGTGCAGGCCTTCACCCTCACCGCCCGCTATCAGGGCTGCGCCGATGCCGGCGTCTGCTATCCCCCCATCACCAAGACCATCATGCTCAACCTGCCGGCCGCCGCCGGCAAGGCGGGCGCCGGGGCCCGGCTCGGCGCCCTGAACCGCGCCCTCGGCGCCGCGCCGGCCGTCGATGCCAATGAACCGCTGGATCCGGATCAGGCCTTCGTCTTCACCCTCGAGGTGGCCGACGCCAATACGCTCAAGGCCCATTGGTCCATCGCGCCCGACTACTACCTGTATCGTGACAAGATCGCTTTCCGCAGCCTGGATCCCAAGGTCCGGATCAGTACCGTGAAACTGCCGCCGGGCCAGAAGAAGCAGGACGAATTCTTCGGCGAGATCGAGGTCTATCACGGCGAGGTGGACGTACCGGTGCCGCTGATCCGCAGCCGCGGCGAAGCGCAGGACGTGAGCATCGAAGTCCGCTACCAGGGTTGCGCCGAGAAGCTGGGGATCTGTTATCCCCCCATCAAGAAACAGTTCCTGCTCTCGTTGCCGGCCAGCGGCAAGACCGCGACCGTCCTGCCACCGGACGAAGCCGCTCCTCTGGCCCCGGAACACCCCATCGCGGTCAGTGAACAGGATCGCATCGCCCAGTCGCTGCAAGGCGGCAAGACCTGGCTGGTGATCCTCTCCTTCTTCGGTTTCGGCCTGCTGCTGGCCTTCACGCCCTGCGTGTTCCCCATGATTCCCATCCTCTCCAGCATCATCGTCGGCCAGGGCGAAGGCATCACCACCCGCCGGGCCTTCACCATGTCGCTGGTCTACGTGCTGGCCATGGCCCTCACCTACACCGCCGCCGGGGTGATCGCCGGCCTGGTGGGCGAGAACGTGCAGGCGGCCTTCCAGAATCCGTGGGTGCTGGGCGGCTTCGCCGCGGTGTTCGTGGCCCTGTCGCTGTCCATGTTCGGCTTCTACGATCTGCAGGTGCCGGCGGCCCTGCAGAGCAGGATCACCGAGGTGAGCAACAAGCAGAAGGGCGGCACCCTCACCGGCGTGGCCATCATGGGCTTCCTCTCGGCGCTCATCGTCGGCCCCTGCGTGGCCGCGCCGCTGGCCGGCGCGCTCATCTACATCAGCCAGACCGGCGACGCGGTGCTCGGCGGCATCGCCCTGTTCGCCCTGAGCCTGGGCATGGGCGCGCCGCTCATCGCCATCGGCACCTCCGCCGGCAAGCTGCTGCCCAAGGCCGGCCCCTGGATGGATGCCATCAAGGCCGTGTTCGGCGTGCTGCTGCTGGCAGTGGCCATCTGGATGCTCGAGCGCATCCTGCCGGTGGCCGTGATCATGTTCCTGTGGGGCACCCTGCTCATCGTCTCGGCCGTGTACCTCAAGGCCCTGGATCCGGTGGATCCCCAGGGCAGCGGCTGGCAGAAACTGTGGAAGGGGGTGGGCGTGATCCTGCTGCTTCTCGGCAGCTTCGAGATGATCGGCGCCTTCGCCGGTGCCAGGGACTATCTGCGCCCGCTACACGGCATCGGCGGTGGCGGGGCCATGATGGCCGGCCTGCCCGTCCAGCAACAGGAGCTGCGCTTCAAGCGCATCAAGAGTGTGGCCGATCTGGAACGGGAGCTGAAACAGGCCTCGGCCCAGGGCAAGCCGGTGATGCTCGACTTCTACGCCGACTGGTGCATCTACTGCAAGGACTTCGAGAAATACGTGTTCACCGATCCCCGGGTGATCGCGGCCCTGAAGGACGTGGTGCTGCTGCAGGCCGACGTGACCGACAACGACGAGGTGGACAAGGCCCTGCTCAAGCGGGTCAGGGTCACCGCGCCGCCGGCCATCCTGTTCTTCGACGCCACGGGCCGCGAGCTGCGTGAATATCGCCTGGTGGGTTCCACGAGCGCCGACGACTTCCTGGCGCATCTGAACAAGGTGCTCCGGGCCGGACGCAAGCGATGAGCAAGCGTGCCCTGCTCGGTGTGCTGGTGATCGCCCTCGGCGCGGTCGGCGGCAGCCTCACCCATCAATGGCAGCAGCGCCGGTCACCCGCCACAGCGCCGGTGGCCGGACGACAGCTGGCGCCCGCGGAACGGCCCACCGGCAGCGAACACCGGCCCGACTTCCGCCTGCCCGACGTGGAAGGGCAGATCCATTCCATCGACGAATGGAACGGCAAGGTGATCGTGCTCAACTTCTGGGCCACCTGGTGTCCGCCCTGCGTGCGCGAGGTTCCGGCCCTGGAGAAACTCTACGAAACCTACCGGAACCGGGGGCTGGTGGTGCTGGGCGTGGCCCTCGACACCCCCCAGCAGGTCGTCGACTTCATCGATCCCCAGGGCGTCGAATATCCCGTGCTCATCGCCGATCAGGACGGCCCCGCCCTCACCCGGCGCTACGGCAACCGCCTCACCGTGCTGCCCTACACCGTGGTCATCGACCGCCAGGGCAACATCGTCTACCGCCACCGCACGGAGATCACCTTCGGGCAGGCGAAGGCCGTGATCGAGCCGTTGTTGTGATGCTGTTTTTTGGCTGCGCTGGAAATAACGCAGAGGGCGCAGAGGGCGCGGAGTTATTCGTTTCCAATGCGGGGAAAGACGATCCTGTCGGGCCAATGACCAAGGGGCACACCGAGCCTAACCCACAATTTCACGTACCCGCATGCGGCTGCCGCTGTGTGCCGATTCAGCACACAAACAATCCTCTCCGCGCCCTCTGCGTCTCTGCGCCCTCTGCGTTCCTTCCACCGAATTTTTACGCGTCCTGCCGCGCCTTGCGGATCAGTTCGTAGGCGGCCTTGATTTCCTGGGTCTTTTCCGTGGCCAGGCGGATCATTTCCTCGGGCAGGCCGCGGGCGACGAGTTTGTCGGGGTGGTGCTGGTTCATGAGGCGGCGGTAGGCCTTCTTGATCTCGGCATCGGAGGCGGACTCGTCCACGCCGAGCAGGGCGTAGGCCTCGCGCAGTCGATCGGCGCGGGGAGCGGCTTCGGGACCCTCGCCGCCGGTGAAGAACTCGCGCTGGGCGCGGACCATGGCCGCCAGGCGCTCGTAGACGGCGCTCGGGAAACCCAGGCCGTCGGCCACCCGCCGCAGCAGGCGATCCTCGTCGGGATGGAGGATGCCGTCGGCCCAGGCGGCGTGCAGCAGAATCTCGAGAAACATGCGCTGCAGGTTGGTGCGCCGGCGACTCTCCTCGCGGAACTGGGCCACCACCGCGTCCAGGTCGAAGTCGGGCTGCTTGCCGGCATTGAAGAGATCGATGGCCACCCGTTTCTGGGCCTCGTCGAGCGCCATCTGCTGCATGACGCTGCGGGCCATGGCGATCTCGTCCTCGCTGACCCGCCCGTCGGCCTTGGCCAGCGCCCCCATCACCGAGAACAGGCTGGTGAAGAAGGCCGCCTGCACCCGTTCCTGCCCGCCCGGTGCCCCGAGCCGTTCCAGCCCGGCGCTGTCCAGCCCCCGATCGAACTGGTGGCCGATGGCCGCCCCGAACAGCGCCCCCAGCGGCCCGCCCAGCATGAAGCCGAAGGCGCCGCCGACGAGTTTTCCCCACCAGCTCATTGGGGTAGCGGGTGGCGGGTGGCGGGTGGCGGGGAAATACGGATTCGGGGTTCCGTAAAGAGACAGCGCAATTTCATGATGTTTTCCGTTTGATATGCCTGTGGCGGGACGAACACAACCATTGCGATTCTAGCAGGCTGTGGCAGATTCTTTCGCAACAGATAACGCCTTTCCCAGCCACCCGCTACTCGCTCAACCAGAACCACCAGACGATGAACCCGATAAGCAGCAGCCCAATCAGATTGACGATCATGCTTCGTTCTCCGGTTGCGAGCGAAACCTCGGAGAGCGGAACCAGCGCAGGCGGTTGGCGTTGCTGACCACCGTGACCGAGGAGGCGGCCATGGCGGCGCCGGCGAGGATGGGGCTGAGCATCATGCCGGTCACCGGGTACAGGACACCGGCGGCGACGGGGATGCCGATCACGTTGTAGACGAAGGCGCCGAACAGGTTCTGCCTGATGTTGCGCACGGTGGCGCGGGACAGGGCGATGGCGTCGGCCACGCCATGCAGGGAGCCGCCCATGAGGGTGATGTCGGCGCTTTCGATGGCGATGTCGGTGCCGGTGCCGATGGCGATGCCCACATCGGCGCGGGCCAGGGCCGGGGCGTCGTTGATGCCGTCGCCGACCATGGCCACCACTTCGCCGCGGGCCTGCAGTTCGGCCACGGCGCGATCCTTCTCGTCGGGATGGACGTCGGCGATCACCGCGTCGATGCCCACCTGGCGGGCCACGGCCTCGGCGGTGGGCCGGGCATCGCCGGTGAGCATCACCACCTTCAGGCCCAGCCGGTGCAGGCGGGCGATGGCCGCTTTCGAGTCGGGCTTGACGGGATCGGCCACGGCCACGAGGCCGCGCAGTTCGCCGTCCACGGCCAGGTACATGGGGGTACGCGCCTCGACGGCCAGCGCCGCGGCCCGTTCGCGCAAGGGGGTGACGTCCACGCCCCGTTCGGCCATCAGGGCAGCGTTGCCGAAGGCCACCTGGCGCCCCTCGACCTCGCCGGTGACGCCGCGCCCGGCATGGGCGGCGAAGTTTTCCACCGCGGGCACCTCGATGCCGCGGCGCGTGGCCTCGGCGGTGATGGCCGCGGCCAGGGGATGTTCGGAGACGGCTTCGAGCGCCGCGGCGTCGCGCAGCAGGGCGTCCGGTTCGCCCGCTTCCCGGGGCAGCAGATCGGTGACCTGGGGACGGCCCTCGGTGACGGTGCCGGTCTTGTCCAGCACCACCGTGTTCAGACGGCCGATCTGCTGCAGGGCGTCGCCGTTGCGGATCAGGATCCCCATCTCGGCGGCGCGGCCGACCCCGACCATGATGGAGATGGGCGTGGCCAGTCCCAGGGCACAGGGACAGGCGATGATCAGCACGGTCATGGCCGCGGTGACCGCATAGCCGAGACCGAGTTGCGGTGCCAGGTTGTACCAGGCCAGGAAGGCCACCACGGCCACGATCATCACGCTGGGCACGAACACCCCGGCCACCTTGTCCACCAGCCGGGCGATGGCCGGCTTGCTGGCCTGGGCCTTGCGCACCATCTCGATGATCTGCGCCAGCACCGTGTCGGCGCCGATCCGGGTGGATCTGAAGAGAAAACTGCCGGGGCCGTTGATGGTGCCGGCCACCACTTCGTCGCCCGGCCCCTTGGCCACCGGCAGGGGTTCGCCGGTGAGCATCGATTCGTCGATGCTGGAGGTCCCTTCGAGAATCACCCCGTCCACCGGGATCCGCTCGCCGGGCCGCACCCGCACGGTCTCGTCCAGCCCCACCTGCTCGATGGGCACGTCCTGTTCCTGGCCGTTGCGCAGCACCCGGGCGGTGCGCGGCTGCAGGCCGACCAGCTTGCGGATGGCCTCGGAGGTGCGGCCGCGGGCCCGCAGCTCCATGGCCGAGCCGAAGTTGATGAAGGCGATGATGATGGCCGCCGCCTCGAAATAGGCATGGCGTGCCAGCGAGGGCACCGCCTCCGGCCACAGCAGCACGGCCATGGAGTAGAGCCAGGCCGAGCCGGTACCCAGGGCGATGAGGGTGTCCATGTTGGCGTCGTGATGGCGGAAGGCCTTCCAGGCGCCGGTGAAGAAATGGCCGCCGGCCTGGATCAGCACCGCGAGGGTGGCCAGGCCCACGACGAACCAGAATCCCCGGCCCGTCTCGATGGAAGGCAGCCAGCCCAGCAGGCCGGCCGCGAACAGGGGAAAGCCCACCGCGGCGGCCACCGCCGCCTGGCGCAGCAGCCGGCGGGTATGGGCCCGCTCGGCGGCCTCCCGTTCACGACCGTCGTCGATGCCGCGCAGTTCGGCGGCGTCGTAGCCGGCGTCGCGCACGGCCTGCACCAGCGCCTGCGCCGCCACGTCGCCACGGATCACCGCCGTGTGCTCGGCGAAGTTGACGCTGGCCGAGGTCACGCCCGGCACCGCCTGCAGGGCCTTTTCCACCGAGGCCACGCAGCCGGCACAGCTCATTCCGGCGATGGAGAGGCGGATTTCGTTTTGCACCTTCTGATCCATGTTGTGAGGTTTTCCGTGCAGGATGCTGAATAATCTGCTAATTGTAAAAAATTGTGACGCCGTTCCGGTTTCCGGGCTGCACCTGTGCCGGACGGGTAATATACTGAAAACCCATGGACCACCGAGCGCTTCCGGGGGTTCCCCCCGCATGAACAGGGAAGAGACTCCATGCCCCTTTCGCCCCCTGATCTCATCCACGACAACCTGGAACTGATCTCCCTGCCGGAAATCGTGACCCGCATCAACGACATGATCGCGGATCCGGAATCCACCGCGGTGGACATCGCCGAGGTCATCGCCGAGGATGCGGCGCTCACCGCCCGCCTGCTGAAACTGGTCAACAGCCCCTTCTACAACTTCCCCTCCCGGGTGGACACCCTCTCCATGGCCATCACCATCGTCGGCACCCGGCAGTTGCGGGATCTGGCCATGGCCGCGGCCATCACCGGCCGTTTCCGCCGCATTCCCGAAGGGCTGCCGGGCCCCGACGCCTTCTGGCATCACAACCTGGCCTGCGCCACCGCGGCCCGCCAGATCGCCAGGGAATGCGGCTTGCGTCAGCAGGAACAGCTGTTCGTGGCCGGCCTGTTGCACGACATCGGCAAACTGGTGATGTATCTCACCGAGCCGGAACGCGCCCGCGAGGTACTGGAACGCCTGGAGGCTCCCGAGTCGGATCCGGCCACCATCGAGGCGCAGGTGTTCGGCTTCGATCACGCGGAACTCGGCGCCGAACTCCTGCATCAGTGGCGACTGCCCGAGACGCTCGTGCAACCGGTCCGCTGGCACCACGCGCCGGGCGAAGCCACGGATTTCCGTCAGGAAGCGGCTGTGCTGCACCTGGCCGAGGCCATCGCCAATACGGTGGCCCCCTCCCTGTCGGCCGACGACGATCGGCCCATCGATCTGCAGGTGTGGGAGACCCTGGCGCTGGATCCGAAACGCCTGGAGAACCTGATCCCGGACACCGAGCGCCAGTTCCCGGCAATCGTCGCCATCATCTACGAGGCCGCCTGATCCCGATCAAGGCAGGACCGGCCGCGTCCGGGCAGCATGCTAACATGCGTATTTTGCCCAGCGGACAATCCCGTGGAGCTGACCCTTTTCAGCGTTTTCGTGGTGGGGCTGTTCAGTACCCTCCACTGCGTCGGCATGTGCGGTGGCATCATCGGCGCCCTGACCTTCAGCCTGCCCCCGACGGTGCGTGCCGACCGCCTGCGCCTCGCCGGCTTCGTCGCCGCCTACAATGCCGGTCGCCTGGCCAGCTACAGCCTGGCCGGCGCCCTGGCCGGGGGCATTGGCGATCGCCTGCTCGCCTGGATCAGCCCCGCCCACGGCCGCCTGGCCCTACTGCTGCTGGCCACCGCCTTCATGGTGGGCATCGGGCTCTATCTGGCCGGCTGGTTTCCCCGCTTCGCCGCCATCGAGCGGATCGGCAGCCCCCTGTGGCGGCGGCTCGAGCCCGTCGGCCAGCGCCTGCTGCCGGTCACCTCCCCCTGGCAGGCCCTGCTGTTCGGGGCCATCTGGGGCTGGTTGCCCTGCGGCCTGGTCTATTCGGTGCTGTTGTGGGCCATCACCACCGGCAGCGCCCCCGGTGGCGCCCTGTTCATGCTGGCCTTCGGTCTTGGCACCTTGCCCGGCGTCATGACGACTGGCATATTGACCGGATGGATGACGCGGTTTTCCCGCACCCGCGGCCTGCGCCAGGGCATCGGCCTGCTGCTGATCGCCCTAGCCCTGGCCAGCCTGTGGCTGAACCTCGAACACGCCGGACACCTTCCGGCCCTGAACACACCAGGTACGCCGAACCATGAGCATCGATACTGAGCATTCCCCCCTTGAGCAGATGCTGGGCGAATCCCCGGCCTTCCAGGCCGTGCTGCGGGCCGCCGCCATCACCGCGGTGACCGATGCCACCACCCTCATCCAGGGCGAGAGCGGCACCGGCAAGGAACTCCTGGCCCGGGCCATCCACGCCCAGAGCCGGCGCGCCAATGGCCCCTTCGTCACCATCAACTGCGCCGCCCTGCCGGAGAACCTGGCCGAGTCGGAACTCTTCGGCCATCGCCGGGGCGCCTTCACCGGCGCCACCGCCGACCAGCGCGGGCGCATCCAGGCCGCCCACGGCGGCACCCTGTTCCTCGACGAGGTGGGTGAACTGCCGCCCGCCATCCAGGCCAAGCTGTTGCGCTTCCTCGAAGGCGGCGAGGTCCAGCCCGTCGGCCAGCCCCGTCCGGAACGGGTGGACGTGCGGGTGGTGGCGGCCACCAACCGGGATCTGTTCACCGAAGCGAAGGCGGGCCGTTTCCGCGAGGATCTCTTCTACCGCCTCAACGTGGTGCCCCTGCTGCTGCCGCCCCTGCGCGAGCGGGGCCGCGATCTGGACCTGCTGGTCCGGCGCCTCACCGCCCGCCTGGCCATGGCCCACTGTCTCGATGCGCCCCGCTACAGCGTCGGCGCCCTGGAAGCCCTGCAGCGCTATCCCTGGCCCGGCAACGTGCGGGAGCTGCGCAACGTCTGCGAACGCATGGTGATCCTGTTCCCGGGCCGCACCATCCGGCCCGAAAACCTGCCGGGGGAAATTCGCCACAGCCGGCCCGGCGTGCAGGAAGGCGACTTCGTCCTGCCCGAGTCCGGCGTGCATCTCGACAGCCTGGAGCGGGATCTCATCCGCCAGGCCCTCGAGCGCACCCGCGGCAACCAGAGCAAGGCCGCCCGGCTGCTCGGACTCTCCCGCGGCACGCTGATCTACCGGATGAAGAAATACGCCATCGGGTGAAGGGCCAAGGTGGCAGGGGCAACCGGATTGCCTGCCTTTGCAACGCAAGGGCGCGAAGGTTTTCCGAATCGCAGGAGCGACGCAAGCCCCGATTCGGGGACAGGAGGTGTCTGGGCAAAATCACATCCGTTACCAGCGACTCGTCCCCAGCCCGGCCATCCGCTTTCAAACAGTCGCAGCTTGCGCCGCTTTTACAGCGAATCCCGACCCCATCATGGTCGCGGCGAGGCGCCGCTCCTCCTGCGCGTGGTGTCACAAAAGACGCCGACAAGGCCCTCTTGCCCCACCCCAAAAAAAGACCGGCCTGACGGCCGGTCGAAATGACGGACAGGGAGATTGCCCGGAAAGGATCAGAATTTCACGACCACCCGTGCCCAGTAGCTGCGCCCCGGGGCATTGACCTGATTGGCGCCCGGATCGTAGGCATTGGGCTTGTTGAGGTGTTCGGCGTAGAGCCGATCGAAGAGGTTGTCGATCCCGAACTTGACCTCGGTGTTCGGCGCCGCCTGCCAGCGGCCATAAATGTTCCAGACGGCGAAACCCGGTGTCCGGCCGGCATCGAGGCCGCTGTCCACGAGCGGATCGTCCTCCACCCGGGTCTGCTTCAGGGTGGCCCGTACCTTCATCCCCAGCATCCAGCGTTCTTTCTCATAGTCCAGTGAGGCCGTGGCTTCCGGCGGCGGGGTCTGGGCGATGGGACGATCGTCGGTGGTGTTGGTGGCGTTGACGTAGGCCAGGGTGAAACGGCTGCGCCAGTGTGCCGACCACTGCCGGGTGGCTTCGGCATCGAAACCGTAGAGGCGGGCGTCCACGTTGCGGTAGATGGCCGCGTTGTCGCTCTGCAGGATGCCGGCCTGGCCATGGGCCCGGTCGCGCAGGATGTAATCCTGCACGCCGTCGTAGTACAGCGAGAAAGACGCCCGGGTCCGGCGGCCGCGCCAGTTGGCGCCCAGATCCAACTGCCGGTGCACTTCCGGATTCAGATCGGGATTGCCGATCCAGCGCTTGCTGGTGGTCATGTTGTTACCGGCCATGTAGCGTTCGCTGGCGTCGGCGGTGCGCACGGTGCGGCTCAGGCCCCAGAAGACGGTGGTGCGGGAACTCGGATCGTGTTCCATGCGCAGCAGGGCACCCAGGTTGTTCTCGGTCTTGCTTTCGGCCGTGATCCCGTAATAGGCGGTGTAAAGCGCATTCGGACTCATGCCCGACGCAGGCGTCTCGGCCGCCCGGGTGGCGTCGGCCGTCACGTGATCCAGCCGCAGGCTCGCCGTGTAGCGGCTGGCCTTGCCCAGCGCCGCGTTGTATTCGGCAAACAGGCCGGTCTGGCGCAGCTCGGTCCCCGGCCACAGGAAGGACTGGCTGGCCGTGGGCACAGTGGCCGTCATGCTGCTGTAGCGGGTCGAATCCCGATCCGTGTTCTGCACGTCGAGGCCGAGGGTCAGCGTGCCCTCGCCCACGCCAATATCGCCGAGCAGGCGCCCGCCGCGCGTGTCCGAATCGGACGCCACCCGCATCCACATCATGCCGGCCGGGCGCAGGCTGTAGTTGTCCATCTCGTGATAGACGTCGGAGCGGTAGATTTCCGCGCGCAGGTTCTCGACCGCGCCCGCGGCGGGCATGTCCATGCGCAGCTTGTAGACGTTGCTCTCCTCCCTGGGCGCATCCATCGGTGCCCCGGCATAGAGGATGTCCCGCCCCCGGGTGACATCGACATCGAGCCGCAACAGGCGGCCACCTGCCGTGCGTGTACCCAGGGTCAGGGCGCCGGTGCGGTTCCGGTAGCCGGAATGCACCTCGTTGCCGTCCCCGTCCTTGTACGGGTTGGCTTCGCGGGCAGAGACGATGCCGCGGGCGAAGGCCTGCTCGCGGCCTCCGGCCAGGTCGATGAAGCCATCCCGGGCCTCGCCGTTGGACCGATAGCCGCCGCCGGCACGGCCCGTGAAGGTCCGCCCTGCTTCGAACACCGGTTCGCTGCGCTCGAACAGTACGGTGCCCCCGCTGCCGCCACTGCCATAGAGCAGGCTCTGCACCCCCTTGATCACGGTCACCGCATCGTAGCCTGCGGCATCGGCGAAAACCGTGGGCGGATCCATGCGATTGGCACAGCCACCGTAAACGAAGGCCCCATCGAGCAGAACGTTGAGCTGATTGTATTTCTGGCCCCGGATCACCGGATCCACGCCTTTGGCCCCCATGCGGATCCCCGAAACGCCGGGCACCTCCAGGATCCATTCACCGCCATCACTGGGCGTTGGACGCACACCGTTCTCCGCCGTGAGGGTGGCGGAAGTGGAATCCACCGGCAGGGCGGCTTCCACCTCGATCACCGGCACGGCTTCTTCGGCCAGCGCCGGCGCAGCCAGACAACTCATCACGGCAATCCAGATCTTCTTGTCCATGCAACGACTCCGGGAGTGAAAATGACAGGTGCCGTTACATGGCAAGATGCGTGCCGCCCTTCGCAGCCCGGCCAGCAGGCGTTTTCCCTCAGTCAGCGCTGAAATCCCTGTCGCAAATGCGACAGATTGACGCATCTGCCACAGCCCCGATCCAGATCAAGCCAGCCGGGATTCGCCCTTGCCCAATGTCCGCCAGGTATCGATACTGTTTCGGTCGTTTCGCCGTCTTCGTATCGTTTCAACATGGACTTGCGCATACAGGCCATTCACCTTGCCGCCCTGGCCTCCGTGCTGGTCCATGCCGGTGCGTTGGTCGAAATCGGTCACCGTGACACGGCGCTGGGAAAACGGCCAGAGAATCCGGTGGTCACCTTCCAGGCCGTCATCGCCTCCCCCCGAGCCCGACCGCCGGCTCCGCCGCCGGAACCGGCGCAAACACCGCCGGCGCAGAAACCCGTGGTGACGCGCTCACCGGCCCCGCCTGTCCGGCCAGGGCCCCGCCCTGCGCCGCCACCAGGACCGGTACCGAAACCGGCCAGGCGGGTGCAGGCCACGGTGCCGCCAAGTGTTCCGGCGCCCAGCCCGCCTGCGGCACCATCCGGGATGGTCTCGGTGGTCACGCTGCAACGGGACTACACCCGGCGGATCCTGCAACGGATCGAACGGCACAAGCGCTATCCGACCGCCGCCCGGCGCCGGCGCCTCACCGGCAGCGTCACCCTGTCCCTGCGGATCGCCGCCGACGGTCACATCGAGACCCTCCACTGCCTTTCGGGCACATCGGTCCTGTGCCGGGCCGCCGAACGGGCCGCCCGTGACGCCGCCCCCTTTCCGCCATTGCCCGCAGGCACCCGGCATCTGGCTTTCGAATACCGGATGCGCTTCCGCCTGCATTGAGACAACAGCGCAAACGGAAAGGGCCGGGATGAACCCGGCCCTTTCCGTCTGCAAAAGTCGAAATGCCGTTCAGCCGAGCGCGTCACACACCCGCTGCAGACGGGCCCGGGCCTCCTTGGCCACCTCGGCCACGCCGGGGTTCTCGGTGAGCTTTTCCATCACGGCCGGGTCGAGGAAGGCGACGGTGATCCGGCCCTCGGCCTCTTCACGCACCAGCACGTTGCAGGGCAGCAGCAGGCCGATGTCGGCCTCGGCATCGATGGCCTGACTCGCCAGAACCGGATTGCAGGCGCCCAGGATGAGATAGGGGCGCATGTCCTTGTCGATCTTCTTCTTCATCACGGCCTTGACGTCGATTTCGGTCAGCACGCCGAAGCCTTCAGCCTTCAGGGCTTCGGTGACCTTCTGCACGGCTTCGTCGTAACTGCAGTCGATGGAGGTACTGAATCCATACATGATTTTCTTCCTTTGCGGTTGAGGGAAAATGTTGTCGATCGATTCAACGGCGCTGACGCCGCTGCCACTCGGCCCGAATCTCCTCCGGCCACAGGGACCGGAGCCAGACGAGGATGGCATCCATCTCCGCCTCGCTGAGCTTGTCGCCCCAGCCGGGCATGGATCCCCCGAGCTTCACCGTGCCGTCGCGAATGGTCGTCCTGAGCACTTCATGGGAATGATGCCAGGCGTGACCGGTGCCGTTGAGGGGCGGCGGGGGGAACGTGCCGTCGGGGCGGCGCCGACGCCAGTTCGGATCGCCCTCGGCATTCGGCCCGTGACACTGTGCGCAGTGTTGCCGGAACAGGCGCCGTCCCGTCTCCGGCGTGAAAGCGCCGCTCGTCTCCGCCACCGGCGTGGAGGCGGACTTCCCTGGATGCGGTGTTCCGGTTTTCTCGCCGCAGGCGGCCAGGATCAGTACCAGACCGGCGCTGGTCAGCAGGGCTCGCCGTTTTCTGGCCATGGATTCCTCGTCAGTCCAGGGGCTGGATGATGGTGAAGGCCCCGCGAATGTCACCCACCTTGAACCCCCGTGCCCTGTCGTGGGGATAGAACTGCTTCAGGGTCTGATCCACGGCCGGGTCCAGCTTCGCCCCATGGCACCGGAGGCAGATCCGGCCGGTGGGAATGGCCTTCATGTAACGAAACTGCTTCTTGCCATTGACCGCAACAATCTCTGCATGTTCCAGCTTGCGCACGTCTTCGCCCCGGGCCTTGCGGGCCTCGAAGTCCTGCAGCACGCGTCGCTCCCAGGCATCCGGCGCGTTGTTCGGGTTGCGGACCTTGAGCGAAGTTCGGCCCACCCGCCAACCGGTCTGCTGCGACATCTCGCCGGCAATCGCCGGGGCCTCGTTCCGGCAGACCTCGATGGCCTTGACCGGGCCGCCGGCCTTCATGGCCCGCTGCAGCTCGCCCTTGAGCCTGCCCATGAACTGCTTGACGATCTTGCGGCTTTCGAGGATGCGCTGCGACGCTTGATCAGGCGTGCCGGCCAGGGCGGGGGGAATCAGTCCCAGGGCCAGGCCGGCGATCAGGATTTTGCCGTTTTTCATGGTGTTTTCTCCCGTGGATTGGCTCGCGAAAGGAACGGGGACAGTGTGCCGTCCCTTCCGCCGGCCTGCGGTGACCTTGTCACATTCGTGTCGCTCGACATGGGGCGGCGGCGCCCGGAACTCAAGCCCCGTTGGTCGGCACCGCCGACACGAAGCTGGCGGCTTCGGCGAGCACGAAGCGCTGAAAGGCCTGGGCCACCGGCGACAGCCGTTTGCCCACGCGGTGAACCACATACCAGTGGCGCAGGATCGGAAAGTGCTCCACGTCCAGCACCACCAGCCGTCCCGCCTCCAGCTCCAGCTCAAGGGTATGGATGGAGACGATGCCCAGCCCCAGCCCGGCCTCCACCGCCTGCTTGATGGCCTCGTTGGAGGTCATCTGCATGCCGGTGGTCAGGGCCATGCCATGTTCCTCGAAAAAGCGCTCCATGGCGATGAAGGTACCCGAGCCCGCCTCCCGTACCACGAAGGTCTCCGAGGCCAGGCGCTCGAAGGGAATGGCCGTCTCCCCCGCCAGGGGATGTTCCGGCGGCGCCACCACCACCAGCGGATTGTCCATGAAGGCCTCGGCCACCAGGTTCATGCCCGCCGGCGGGCGGCCCATGATCACCAGATCCTTTTCGTTCTCCTCCAGCTGGCGGACCAGGGTGGCCCGGTTGGTCACGTCGAGGGTGAAGGTGGTGCCGGGATAGCGCCGGGCGAAGGCCGCCAGCAGGCGGGTGGCGAAGGCGTTGGCGGTGCTGGCCACCGAGATGTCCAGCCGCCCCCGCTGAACCCCCTTGAGCTGCTCCAGAACCTCCTCGGCCTCTTCGAGCTGACCGGCGATGCTGCGGCTGTAATGGTACATCTCGTGGCCGGCCTCGGTGAGGAAGATTTTCTTGCCGATCTGTTCGAACAGGGGCAGGCCCACGTTCTCCTCCAGCTGCCGGATCTGCATGGAGACGGCGGGCTGGCTCAGATGCAGCTCCTGGGCGGCCTGGGTGTAACTCAGGTGCCGGGCCACGGCCTCGAAGACCCGCAACTGGCGGAACGTGACATTCATAAGGTTTATCTTATCATTTCAATCAAAACATTTGAATTTTAATTATGGATGCATGCCCGTATAGTGCCTGCACTCTTTCGGGGCCAGACCCCAGACCGCCGGCATCCGTCGTTCGAGACCGTCCGTTCCCGTGCCACGGCCCCATCCCGGCTTATCGCAGATCCAAACAGAGGAGAGATCCCATGGCTATGGACCAATCCAGTCGTTACGCCGACCTCAGCCTGAAGGAAGAAGACCTGATCGCAGGCGGCAAGCACATCCTGTGCGCCTACAAGATGAAGCCCAAGGCCGGTCACGGCTACCTGGAAGCCGCGGCCCACTTCGCTGCCGAGTCCTCCACCGGCACCAACGTGGAAGTGTCCACCACCGACGAATTCACCAAGGGCGTGGACGCCCTCGTCTATCACATCGACGAGGCCAACGAAGACATGCGCATCGCCTTCCCGATCGAACTGTTCGATCGCAACGTGATCGACGGCCGCATGATGCTGGTTTCGTTCCTGACCCTGACCATCGGCAACAACCAGGGCATGGGCGACATCGAGCACGCCAAGATGATCGACTTCTACATGCCCAAGCGCGCCATCGAGCTGTTCGACGGCCCGGCCAAGGACATCTCCGATCTGTGGCGCATTCTCGGCCGCCCCATCAAGGACGGCGGTTACATCGCCGGTACCATCATCAAGCCCAAGCTGGGCCTGCGCCCCGAGCCCTTCGCCGAGGCGGCCTACCAGTTCTGGCTGGGTGGCGATTTCATCAAGAACGACGAGCCCCAGGGCAACCAGGTCTTCGCCCCCCTGAAGAAGGTGATCCCGCTGGTGGCCGATGCCATGAAGCGGGCCCAGGACGAAACCGGACAGGCCAAGCTGTTCTCGGCCAACATCACCGCCGACGATCACGACGAGATGATCGCCCGCGGCGAATACATCCTGGAAACCTTCGGCGAATTCGCCGACCACGTGGCCTTCCTGGTGGACGGCTTCGTTGGCGGCCCCGGCATGATCACCACCGCCCGCCGCTGGTTCCCCAACCAGTACCTGCATTACCATCGTGCCGGCCACGGCATGATCACCTCGCCGAGCGCCAAGCGCGGCTACACCGCCTATGTGCTGGCCAAGATGTCCCGCCTGCAGGGCGCCTCGGGCATCCACGTGGGCACCATGGGCTATGGCAAGATGGAAGGCGACAAGGACGACCGTGCCATCGCCTACATCATCGAGCGTGACGAATACCAGGGCCCCGTGTACAACCAGAAGTGGTACGGCATGAAGCCCACCACGCCGATCATCTCCGGTGGCATGAACGCCCTGCGCCTGCCCGGCTTCTTCGAGAACCTGGGTCATGCCAACGTGATCAACACCGCTGGCGGCGGTTCCTACGGCCACATCGACAGCCCGGCGGCCGGCGCCATCTCCCTGCGCCAGGCCTACGAATGCTGGAAGGCCGGTGCCGATCCCATCGAGTGGGCCAAGGAGCACAAGGAATTCGCCCGGGCCTTCGAGTCCTTCCCGCACGATGCCGACGCCCTCTACCCGGGCTGGCGCGAGAAGCTGGGCGTGCACAAGTAGGATCGCGTTTACCCGCGGCCGAAAAGCCCCCGTCACGCCAGTGACGGGGGCTTTTTCATGCCCGCCTCATTCGTTGACCAGGCCTTCCTTGCTCTCCTCCAGCCAGGCGGTGAGCCACTGATCGAGTTCCTCCACCTGCTGCATCGGCAGCTCGATGCGGTTCACATTGCCCTGCGCATCGGTCTGCTGCAGGAATACCCGGTTTTTGTCCACTTCGCCGATTTCGAGGGGGCGCTCCCCCTGGATGATGCCAGACATGGTGCTTTCCTCCTGACAGGCTGTTGTCATCCCTGAGATGGGGGCCAGGGCGGAAATTGCCATCCCCCCCGGTATATGAATCACGATCATAAGTTATTCATTATCATAACAATCAAGATAATTGAGTTTTACTTATGGGATAATCCGCGTATCCTCGCCCCATTCATCAACCCCCCTTTCGAGGATGCCGTCATGGCCAACGACACCGATGCCTACCGGATCCGGCAGGAACCGTTCTATCAGCCCCAGCACAACGAGATCGCCCTGTACGAGGCGGCCTATGCGGCCCGCCTGCCGGTGATGATCAAGGGCCCCACCGGCTGCGGGAAGTCCCGCTTCGTGGAATACATGGCCTGGAAGCTGGACCGGCCCCTCATCACCGTGGCCTGCAACGAGGACATGACCGCCTCGGATCTGGTCGGCCGCTTCCTGCTCGACAGCGAGGGCACCCGCTGGGTGGATGGCCCGCTGACCACCGCCGCCCGGATCGGCGCCATCTGCTACCTGGACGAAGTGGTGGAAGCCCGCCAGGACACCACCGTGGTCATCCACCCCCTCACCGACCACCGCCGCACCCTGCCGCTGGACAAGAAGGGCGAGGTGGTCGAGGCCCATCCCGACTTCCAGCTGGTGATCTCCTACAACCCCGGCTACCAGAGCCTGATGAAGGATCTCAAGCAGTCCACCAAGCAGCGCTTCTCGGGGCTGGACTTCGACTACCCGGAAGCCGACGTGGAGAGCGAGATCGTCAGCAAGGAGACCGGGATCGGCGGCGACACCGCCGCGAAACTGGTGCAGATCGCCCACACCGCCCGCAATCTCAAGGGCCACGGTCTCGACGAGGGGATCTCCACCCGCCTGCTGGTGTACGCCGCTTCCCTGATCAACCACGGCATCGCCCCGCGGGATGCCTGCCGCATGGCCCTGGTGCGGCCCATCACCGACGACACCGACATCCGCGACACCCTGTTCCACGCCATCGACGCGGTGTTCGGCGAATGACGGAAGCCGCATCGCTCCCACACACGAGAGCCTTTGCGTTGACACCTCTTGCCCCATGAACGAAAGCGAACTCCAGGCCTGGCGCGAGCGGCTCACCTGCAATCATCCGCAGGTGGACGACGTGTTCGCCGACTGCCTCGCCGCCGCCCTGGAACGGCTCGATGCCGACGGCGTGGCCGCCTGGCTGGAAGGCGCCTCGCTGATCTGCCTGACCGGCCGGGGCGCCGAACCGGTACTGGTCTATCTGGAGGAGACCGCGGAGATCGCCGAGCACCTGGGCACCGCGGCGCTGGATCGCATCGCCCGGGCCACCTTCAACATGGCTCGCACGCCCAACGCCAGGGCCCTGGTGCCCTTCCTGCAGTCGCTGCCGGAAGCGGCCCGCCGCCTCGGCAGCCTCGACTCCCTGGAGCACTACATCGCGCTGGTGATGGATCTGCTGGAGCGCACCACCGTCTCCATCCACGGCCATCATGCCACCCTGCCCAGCCCGGCCCTGCCGGACTTCCTCGAACGGGCCCCCCACCTGCTCAACCAGCTCTCGCTGGAGGGCCTGAAGAACTGGGTCGAATACGGCATCCGCAACTATGCCAATCACCCCGACCGTCAGCGGGACTACTTCTCCCTGCAGTCGGCGGACAGCCGCGCCGTGCTGCAGCGGGAACGCCACGGCGTGCTGTTCGCCGACAATGAACGCAGGCTGGCGCTGTATCTGCGCAGCCTGTGGAACGATCACGATCATTTCGTACCCTACTCCACCGCCTTCGACGAACTGCGCAAGCCCATGCCCTACTATGACCGGCTGGGGATCCGCGTGCCCGACGTGTACGACGACACCGAGGCGGTCAGCGGCCTGGATCGCTACCGCGCCCTGCTCGCCCACATCGCCGCCCACCGGCACTGGAGCGAGGCCATCATCGCCGACAACTACAGCCCCTTCCAGCGCGTGGCCATCGAGGTCTTCGAGGACTCGCGGGTGGAACACCTGGCCATGCGCCGCTATCCCGGCCTGCGGCGGATCTTCCAGGCCCTGCATCCGGTGCCGGTGGAAGACGCCTGCGATCCGCAGATCGAATCCTGCATCCGCCACCGCCTGGCCATGCTCTCACGGGCCATCCTCGATCCGGATCACGGCTATCGCAACGAACACATCCGCGAATTCGCCGAACGCTTCCATGCGGCGCTGGCCCGGGGCGAATCCTCCACCGCCGAGATGGCCGAGCTGGCCATCCATTTCATCGCCCGCACCCGCCAGCCCAGCGATCTGCAGGCCAACGTCCGCTTCGAGGACACGGAAGTGGAATACCGGGACGACAACCGGCACCTGTGGAAATTCATTGAGGAAGGCGACGAGGAAGAAGCCTTCGAGGAACAGCGCAAGCTCGAACCCGACGAGGAAGAGCACCCCGGCCTGCCGCCGCGCCATTATCCCGAGTGGGATTATCAGACCCGGACCTACCGCCCCGACTGGGTGAGCCTCTACGAGGCCCTGCACCCGAGCGGCGATCCGGCCGTGATCGACGCCGTCCTGCGCAAGCACGCCGCCCTGGCCAAGCGCCTCAAGCGCCTGCTCGACCTGCTCAAGCCCCAGGAAGTGGAGCGGATCCGCTACCAGGAGGAGGGCACCGAGCTCGATCTGGACGTGGCCATCCGCTCGCTCATCGACTACCGCAGCGGGCACACGCCCGATCCGCGCATCAACATGCGCTACCGGCATGCCGGGCGCAACCTCGCCGTGACCCTGCTGCTGGATCTCTCCGCCTCCCTCAACGAAGTGCCTCAAGGCTGCGATCAGACCATCCTGCAACTCAGCCAGGAGGCCGTCACCCTGCTGGCCTGGTCCATCGAACAGCTTGGCGATCCCTTCGCCGTCGGCGGCTTCCATTCGGACACCCGCCACAACGTGCGCTACTTCCACTTCAAGGGTTTCACCGAGCACTGGGGCGACGAGGTGAAGGCCCGCCTGGCCGCCATGGACGCCGGCTATTCCACCCGCATGGGCGCCGCCATGCGCCACGCCGGCCACTACCTGAAGAACCAGAAGGCCGACAAAAAGCTGCTCCTCCTCCTCACCGACGGAGAGCCTTCCGACATCGACGTGCACGACGAACGCCTGCTCATCGAAGACGCCCGCAAGGCGGTGCTGGAGCTGGACGGGGACGGGATCTTCACCTGGTGCATCAGCCTCGACACCAAGGCCGACGACTACATCGGCGACATCTTCGGCCAGCAATACACGGTGATCGACCACGTGGAACGGCTGCCCGAGAAACTGCCCCTGCTGTTCGCCGCCCTCACCTCCTGAAACCGTGCCGGTTCATCGGCAACCCGTACGCTGTGGCGGCAGCATGGCCAGGGCGTCCGCAGCCCGGGCAAAGCCATTGCGGCTGGAGGCGGTGAACCAGCGTCGGGCCTGGCAATAGTCGGGCGAGGCCGGTTCGCTGGCATAGAGGGTGGCGAGATTGTACTGGGCGGCGGCATCGCCGTGGCGGGCGGCCTGCAACCACCAGTAGCGGGCCCGCTGGCGATCGGGGCGCACCCCGTTGCGGCCCAGTGCATAGACCAGACCGAGGTTGTACTGGGAATCCACATTGCCCTGGCGGGCGGCCTTGCGCCACCAGTAGAGGGCCTGTGCCATGTCCACCGGCACGCCCTCCCCGTTCATCAGCGCCAGTCCCAGATTGTGCTGCGCGTCGCTGTGGCCCAGTCGCGCCGCCCGGCGATACCAGAACAGGGCCGCCACGCCGCCGGGCGCGCGGCGCTCGTAGAGCAGGGCGAGATGGTAGGCGGCATCGGCATTCCCGGCCCGGGCCGCGGGCAGCCACAGCCGCTCGGCGATCTCCAGATCGCCGATCTCGAAGGCCGCCAGCCCCTGCCGGAAGGCATGCCGGGCCGCATTCACCCGCTGGCCGACCTGCGTCAGGCTCGTGGCCGCTTTCAGTGGACCCGCCCCCAGCACCGCCGCCGGCACGGCGACAGGCAGGCCGAGGAACAACCCGAAAAGTCCCGCCCGGCGGGTGATTTGGCGCAACATGACGATGACCCCGCATTGTTGAGGGTTCCATCGTCTTAGCGGACCGGCGGGGGGCGAACTTTAGCCCGGCGCAGGGGACATTCGCGCAACGACGCACCACAGGCCGCGAGGCGCTGCCGCGCGAGCGCGCCCGACCCTGCCTCCTCTCCGTGTCCTCCGTGTCTCCGTGACCTCCGGGTTTGTTTCCGGCGACGCCGGAAACCGGGAATCAGCCGCGGATGGCCTTTTCCATGCGGGCGATGGCCGCGTCCCATTCGGGGCCGGTGTTGCGGCCTTCGGCCATGTGTTCCATCAGGGCGTAGGCCAGGGCGCGGGTGTCGGAGGTCATCTCGCGCAGTTTCTGCAGCATGTACATGTGTCCGCCGCGGGGCATGTCCAGGGTCTTGGCCAGGGCGAACAGCAGCAGCGACTGGCCGCTGTGGGGATCGGCCTCGATTTTCGCGATCACGCGTTGCAGGACGTCTTCGGTCATTTTTCGGCAGTACAAAGAGGCAAGAGGAAAGAGGAAAGAACGAAAGGGATGCCCTCTTGTCTCCTGTCTCTTTCCTTTTTCCTCTCAATGTCAAAAAAAAACGGCGGATACGGGTTTGCCCCGCATCCGCCGCCGTGCGTGCACGCCCTGGCCTCAAGCCGCTTTCGACTTGACCTTCTGGGCCAGCTCGCCGGAGGCGTAGCGGGCGACCATGTCTTCCAGCCGCACGGGCTTGATCTTGTCGGCCATGCCGGCGGAGCCGAAGGCTTCGTAGCGGGCCTTGCAGATTTCCTTCATGGCTTCGGTGGAGGCCTTGAGGAACTTGCGCGGATCGAAGTTGGACGGGTTTTCGGCCAGGTGCTTGCGGATGGCACCGGTGGAGGCCATGCGCAGATCGGTGTCGATGTTGACCTTGCGCACGCCGTGCTTGATGCCTTCCTGGATTTCCTCGACGGGCACGCCGTAGGTCTGGCCCATGTCGCCGCCGTAGTTGTTGATGATCTGCAGCCATTCCTGGGGCACCGAGGAGGAGCCGTGCATGACCAGGTGGGTGCTGGGGATGCGCTCGTGGATCTCCTTGATGCGGTCGATGCGCAGGATGTCACCGGTGGGCTCCTTGGTGAACTTGTAGGCGCCGTGGGAGGTGCCGATGGCGATGGCCAGGGCGTCCACGTCGGTCAGGGAGACGAACTCGGCAGCCTGCTCGGGATCGGTGAGGAGCATGTCCATGTCCAGCTTGCCTTCGGCGCCGTGGCCGTCTTCCTCACCCATTTCGCCGGTTTCCAGGGAGCCCAGGCAGCCCAGCTCGCCTTCCACGGAGACGCCGCCGGCATGGGCCATTTCCACCACCTTGCGGGTCACTTCCACGTTGTACTCGAAGGAGGACGGGGTCTTCATGTCTTCCATCAGGGAGCCGTCCATCATCACCGAGGTGAAGCCGGACTGGATGGAGCGCAGGCACACGCCCGGCGAGGAGCCGTGGTCCTGGTGCATGCAGATGGGAATGTGCGGATACTGCTCGACGGCGGCCTGGATCAGGTGGCGCAGGAAGGGCTCGCCGGCATAGGCGCGGGCCCCGGCGGAACCCTGCATGATGACCGGGCTGTTGGTCTCGTCGGCCGCCTGCATGATGGCGTGCACCTGCTCCATGTTGTTGACGTTGAAGGCCGGCATGCCGTAGCCGTGCTCGGCGGCATGATCCAGCAGTTGACGAAGGGAAATCAGGGCCATTTCGGGACCTCCTTGAACGATGTGATTGATTGGTTTTATGTCGCTGACAGCGGCCGCGGAGCGGCTCAGTCCACCTGGGACGTGATGTCCTCTTCGGTGTTGAGCAGTTCCCCGACACGGACGATCTTCAGGGCATTCGTGCCGCCCATCACCCCGGTGAGATCGCCCTTGGTGATGATGACCAGATCGCCTTCCCGGACCGCGCCCCGCCGCAGAAGCTCGTCGATGGCTTCCTTGTTGAGGACTGCGTGATCCTTGGTCGTTTCCTCGAAACTGACCGGGTAGACGCCCCGGTAGAGTGTCACCTTTCTACGCGTCTCCACATGACGCGTCAAGGCGTAGATGGGGATCCCCGAGCTGATCCGGGACATCCACAGGGTGGTGGAGCCCGACTCGGTGAGCGCCGCGATGGCCTTCACCCCCAGGTGGTTGGCGGTGTACATGGTGGCCATGGCGATGGCCTCGTCGATGCGCTTGAAGACCGTGTCGATGCGGTGGTGGGAGTGGGTGGCCACCCGCTGCTTCTCGGCCTCGAGGCAGACCCGGTCCATGGCGCCGATGGCCTTGTCCGGGAACATGCCGGTGGCGGTCTCGGCGGAGAGCATCACCGCGTCGGTGCCGTCGAGCACGGCGTTGGCCACGTCGAAGACCTCGGCCCGGGTGGGGATGGGGCTGGAGATCATCGATTCCATCATCTGGGTGGCGGTGATCACCACCCGGTTCATGTTCCGGGCCTTCTTGATCAGGGACTTCTGCACCGGCGGCAGGGCCGCGTCGCCGATCTCCACGCCCAGATCGCCGCGGGCGATCATGATGGCATCGGAGGCCTCGATGATCTCGTCGATGTTGTCGAGGGCGTCGGCGCGCTCGATCTTGGCGATGATCCCGGCATGGCCGCCGGCCTCGGTGAGCAGGCGCCGGGCTTCGTGGATGTCCTCGGCGTTGCGCGGGAAGGACACGGCCAGGTAGTCGGCCTGCATGGTCGCGGCCATGCGGATGTCCTCACGATCCTTGTGGGTGAGGGCCGGCGCCGAGAGGCCGCCCCCCTGGCGGTTGAGGCCCTTGCGATCCGACAGCTCGCCGCCCACCACCACCCGGCAGATGACCTCGGTGCCTTCCACCGAATCCACCCACAGGACGATGCGCCCGTCGTCCAGCAGCAGGGTGTCGCCGCGGCTGACGTCCTCGGGCAGGGACTTGTAGGCCATGCCCACCCGCTCGGCGGTGCCGCCGTCCGGATCCCAGGCGGTGTCGAGGATGAAGGTGTCGCCCTCCTGGAGGAAGACCTTGCCGTCCCTGAAGCGTTCGATGCGGATCTTGGGGCCCTGCAGATCGCACAGCACGCCCACCTGGCGGCCGTGGGCGCGGGCCCGGTTGCGGACCTTCTCGGCCCGTTCCTGGTGCTCGGCGTGATTGCCGTGAGAGAAGTTGATCCGCACCACGTCCACGCCGGCCTCGATCATGCGATCCATGATCTTGGGATCGTCGGTGGCGGGACCCAGCGTGGCGATGATTTTGGTTCTGCGCATAGTCTTGTCGGGTTTCCGGAAAGGGCCGGGGCGCCAGAGCGCCCCGGCTGCGGCGAATCAGCCGGCCGCGCGCTGCTCCAGGATTTCCACCGCGGGCAGCTTCTTGCCTTCCAGGAACTCGAGGAAGGCGCCGCCGCCGGTGGAGATGTAGGAGATCCTGTCGGCCACGCCGTACTTGTCGATGGCCGCCAGGGTGTCGCCGCCGCCGGCGATGGAGAAGGCCGGGCTCTCGGCGATGGCCATCGCCAGGGCCTTGGTGCCGCCGGCGAACTGGTCGAACTCGAAGACGCCCACGGGACCGTTCCAGACGATGGTGCCGGCCTTCTTCAGCAGCTCGGCGTACTGGGCGGCGGTTTCGGGACCCACGTCGAAGATCATGTCGTCGTCGGCCACCTCGTCCACCTTCTTGGTCTCGGCCGCGGCGTTCTCGGAAAACTCCTTGCCGGTGACCACGTCCACCGGAATGGGAATGTCGGCGCCCTTGGCCTTGGCGTCGGCCATCAGGCGCTTGGCTTCCTCGACCAGATCCGGCTCGTAGAGCGACTTGCCCACGTTGTAGCCCATGGCGGCGATGAAGGTGTTGGCGATGCCGCCGCCGACGATGAGCTGATCGACCACCTTGGACAGGGAATCGAGCACGGTGAGCTTGGTGGACACCTTGGAACCGCCGACGATGGCCACCATGGGCCGATCCGGGTTCTCCAGGGCCTTGCCCAGCGCTTCCAGCTCGCCCACCAGCAGCGGGCCGGCGCAGGCCACGGGGGCGTACTTGGCCACGCCGTGGGTGGAGGCCTGGGCGCGGTGGGCGGTGCCGAAGGCGTCCATCACGTACACGTCGCACAGGGCGGCGTACTTCTTCGACAGTTCGTCGTCGTTCTTCTTCTCGCCCTTGTTGAAGCGCACGTTCTCGAGCACCACCACTTCACCGTCTTCCAGCTCGGGCGGATTTTCGAGATAGTCGGTAATCAGGCGCACCGGCTTGCCCAACAGTTCGGAAAGGTGATCGGCCACCGGCTTGAGGGAGAACTCCTCGGCCGGCTCGCCCTCGGTGGGCCGCCCCAGGTGGGACATGAGCATCACCTTGGCGCCCGCCTTCATGGCGTGTTCGATGGTGGGCAGGGAGGCGCGGATGCGCTTGTCGGAGGTGACCTTGCCGTCCTTCACGGGCACGTTGAGGTCTTCGCGGATCAGCACGCGCTTGCCGGCCAGATCCAGGTCGGTCATCTTGATTACGGACATGTGGACTGCTCCTGAGTCAAAAGAACTTGGATGAAGGTGGGCCCTCAGCCAAGTACTCTTTTCGAGAGGAAAGTGAAAAGCGACAAGAGCAAAGGGATGGTGGCGGGCCTTCGGCCCGCCACCACACATTCCCTTTTTTCTTAACCTGCCACGTGCCGGGCGAAGCGCAGCATGTTGCAGGTGTAGCCGTACTCGTTGTCGTACCAGGAGACGACCTTGACGAAGGTGTCGTCCAGGGCGATGCCGGCGCCGGCGTCGAAGATGGACGAGTAACCCACGCCGCGGAAGTCGGTGGAGACCACCTTCTCGTCGGTGTAGGCCAGGGTCTTGCTGATGTCGCCCGACTCGGAGGCCTTCTTCATGGCGGCACAGATGTCGTCATAGCTGGCCGGCTTCTCCAGCTCCACGGTCAGGTCCACCACGGAAACGTCGGAGGTGGGCACGCGGAAGGCCATGCCGGTGAGCTTGCCGTTCAGTTCGGGCAGCACCACGCCCACGGCCTTGGCGGCACCGGTGGAGGAGGGAATGATGTTCTCCAGGATGCCGCGACCGCCGCGCCAGTCCTTCATGGAGGGGCCGTCGACGGTCTTCTGGGTGGCGGTGGCCGCATGCACGGTGGACATCAGGCCGCGCTTGATGCCCCAGTTGTCGTTCAGCACCTTGGCCACCGGGGCCAGGCAGTTGGTGGTGCAGGAGGCGGCGGAGACGATGGTCTGGCCGGCATAGCTGTCGTGGTTCACGCCATAGACGAACATGGGGGTGCCGTCCTTGGAGGGCGCGGACATGACCACCTTCTTGGCGCCGGCATCGATGTGCTTCTGGCAGCCTTCCTCGGTGAGGAAGAAGCCGGTGCACTCGAGCACCAGGTCCACGTCGATGTCGCCCCACTTGAGATTGGCCGGATCGCGCTCGGCGGTCAGGCGGATGGTCTTGCCGTCCACCACCAGGTTGCCGCCCTCGGCCTTCACGTCACCCTGGAAACGGCCGTGCACCGAATCGTACTTGAGCATGTAGGCCAGGTAGTCGGCGTCCAGCAGGTCGTTGATGCCGACCACTTCCAGCTCGGGGAATTCCTTGTGGATGGCACGGAAGGCCATGCGGCCGATGCGGCCGAAGCCGTTGATACCAACTTTGATGGTCATGTCGTTGATCTCCAGTCAGTCGAAAGGTTGGATACGAAATCAGAGTACCGACTTGACGGCCTTGACCACGTTTTCCGCGGTCAGACCGAAGTGCTTGAACAGCTCGCCGGCCGGGGCGGACTCGCCGAAGCGATCCACGCCGATGATGCGGCCCTTCGGGCCGACATACTTGTACCAGTAGTCGGGCACCCCGGCCTCCACGGCCACCCGGGCAGTGACGTCGGAGGGCAGGACCGATTCCTTGTAGTCGTCGTCCTGCTGCTCGAAGACCTCGGCGCAGGGCATGGAGACCACGCGCACCTTCCTGCCTTCGTCGGCGAGGGTCTTGGCGGCCTCCATGGCCAGGCCCACCTCGGAGCCGGTGGCGATGATGATGGCTTCGGGGGTGCCGTCGCAGTCCTGCAGCACGTAGCCACCGTGGGCGATCTCGGTGAGCTGATCGTCGGAGCGCACCTGATGGGGCAGGCCCTGGCGGGAGAAGATCAGGCAGGTGGGGCCGGCCTGGTACTCGATGGCCGCCTTCCAGGCCACGGCGCTCTCGACCGCGTCACAGGGCCGCCAGACCTGCATCTTCGGGATCATGCGCAGGGTGGCGATCTGCTCCACCGGCTGGTGGGTGGGACCGTCCTCGCCTAGCCCGATGGAATCGTGGGTGTAGACGAAGATGGTCCGGATCCCCATCAGGGCCGCCATGCGCAGGGCGTTGCGGGCGTATTCGGAGAACATCAGGAAGGTGCCGCCGAACGGAATGAAGCCGCCGTGCAGGGCCACGCCGTTCATGATCGCGGACATGCCGAACTCGCGCACGCCGTAGGAGATGTAGTTGCCATCGGCCACCGTGTCAGTGATCTGCTTCGCTTCCGGCCAGGCCGTCAGGTTGGACGGGGTCAGGTCGGCAGAGCCGCCCAGGAACTCGGGCAGAGCCTTGGCGTAGGCGGTGATGGCGTTCTGGGAGGCCTTGCGCGAGGCGATGGACTCGCCCTTCTCGTCGGTGGCCTTGATGTAGTCGTCGGCCACCTTCTGCCAGTCGGCGGGCAGCTCGCCCTGCATGCGGCGTTCGAACTCGGCAGCCAGTTCCGGAAATTCCTGCCTGTAGGCGGCGAACTTCTCGGCCCAGTGGGCTTCGGCCTGCTTGCCCTTCTCGCGCGCATCCCAGCCCTGGTAGATCTCGTCCGGAATCTCGAACGGCGCGTAGGGCCAGTTCAGGTTCTCGCGGGTGGCCTTGATCTCGTCTTCGCCCAGCGGCGCGCCGTGGCAGTCGTGGCTGCCGCAGAGGTTGGGCGCGCCATAGCCGATCACGGTCTTGCAGCAGATCAGGCTGGGCTTGTCGTTGACGGCCTTGGCCTCGCGGATGGCCTTGTCGATGGCCTCGGCGTCGTGGCCGTCCACGTCGCGGATCACGTGCCAGCCGTAGGCCTCGAAACGCTTGGCCGTGTCTTCGGTGAACCAGTGCTCGGTGTGGCCGTCGATGGTGATGCCGTTGTCGTCCCAGAAGGCGATCAGCTTGCCCAGGCCCCAGGTGCCGGCCAGGGCGCAGGACTCGTGGGAGATGCCTTCCATCATGCAGCCGTCGCCGAGGAACACGTAGGTGTAGTGATCGACGATGTGGTGGCCGGGGCGGTTGAACTGGGCGGCCAGGGTGCGTTCGGCCAGGGCCATGCCCACGGCGTTGGTGATGCCCTGTCCCAGCGGGCCGGTGGTGGTCTCCACGCCCGGGGTGTAGCCGTATTCGGGATGGCCGGGGGTCTTGGAGTGGAGCTGGCGGAACTGCTTGAGATCCTCGATGGAGAGATCGTAGCCGGTCAGGTGCAGCAGGGAGTAGATGAGCATGGAACCGTGACCGTTGGAGAGCACGAAGCGATCGCGATCCCACCACTCGGGGTTGGTCGGGTTGTGCTTCAGGTGGTCGTTCCAGAGGACTTCGGCGATGTCCGCCATGCCCATGGGTGCGCCGGGATGCCCGGACTTGGCCTTTTGCACCGCATCCATGCTCAGCGCACGGATGGCATTGGCGAGATCTTTACGAGATGGCATAACGTTCCCCTCAGTGCTGAAAAAAAGAAATCTGGTGTGTCGTTCGGCGTGCGGATCCGGTGCCACGGGATCGCCGCAGACGGCCGCGCCGGGCGCGCCCGTCGTTGTTCGGTTCGTTCGGTCCGGAGATTTTCCTCCCTCGCGGATTCAGCTCGGCACCGGGATGCAGGTCGTGCGGTCGTCGGCTTGCGCGACCGGATTGTGATTGGCTTCGCAATCTCCCGGAATCAACGAGCCCGGGATTTTCCCACTTCTACCGGGCGCGGGCAATAGGCGTCGGGGCTTGTCCCCTGGTTGGGGATATACCTTTATAAGTGGCTTTTATTGGACAAAAGGCCGCAGGCGGACGATCCGGCCTCATTCCTTCCATTTGATGGAACAGCCCATGCTCGGGATCTGTTCCTGCGGTCCCCGGCCGGTCTCGGCCACCTGCACCATCGCCTCGAACAGCTCGCGCCGGGCGTCGGGCGGCGCCGTCTCCTTGCGCGAGGCGTCCAGCCGCCCCCGGTACTGGAGCTTAAGATCGGCGTTGTAGCCGAAGAAGTCGGGAGTGCACACGGCGCCGTAGGCCCTGGCCACTTTCTGGGTCTCGTCGAACAGATAGGGGAAGGGGAAGTCGTATTCCTCCGCCACCTGCTTCATGTTCTCGAAGGAGTCCTCCTCGTACAGGGCGGGATCGTTGGCCATGATGGCCACGCTCTTCACCCCGTATTCCAGCAGCTCGCGGGTGTCACGCACCAGGCGCTCGCGGATGGCCTTCACGTAAGGGCAGTGGTTGCAGATGAACATCACCAGGGTGCCCTTCTCGCCCCGGCAGTCCTCCAGGGTCCAGATCCGGCCGTCCACGCCCGGCAGGGCGAAGTCCACGGCCGGCTTGCCGAATTCGCAGACAGGGGTCTCGAGGCTGACCATTGGCGTTCTCTCCTGATTCTTGCGGTTTTTCAACGAGTTGCACACCGGCATCGGGGTGCCGGAGCGCCATTATCCGTCAAAGCTCGCCATTTCGCGAGACTGGCATATACTTTGAGTCGCCATACGAATTTTTTATGAATCCCGAAAGTGGAGGCTCCCCATGCCGCGCCCCTGCCGCCTGCTGTCGCTGTTGCTCGTGGCCAGCCTGGCTTGCGTGCCGCCGGTCGTCGCCGCCACCTGGCAACTGGCCATCCAGCCCATCCTGCCCCGGGATCGCACTCTCGAGGCCTATGCCCCGCTGGCCGACTACCTGAGCCGGGCCAGCGGCCAGACCATCCGCATCCGCGCCAGCCACAATTTCGTGGACTACTGGGAATCCATGCGCCAGCCGCCGGGCTTCGATCTGGTGCTCGACGCCGCCCATTTCACCGATTTTCGCAACCAGCGCATGGGCTACCGGGTGCTGGCCAAACTGCCCGACACGGTAACCTACTCCCTCGTCACCCGTGAGGAAACCCTGCTCTTCGAGCCCGCCGAGCTGATCGGCAAGCGGATCGCCACCGTCCCCCCGCCCAGCCTTGGCGGCCTGCGCCTGGCGCAGATGTTTCCCAATCCCCTGCGTCAACCGGTGATCGTGGCCACCAACAACGCCCAGGCGGCCCTGGAGCGCCTCAAGGCCGGCAAGGCCCTGGCGGCGCTGGTGCCCACCCCGCTGATCCGTGGTGACACCAGCCTCAACGTCGTCACCACCACCGACCCGGTGCCGCACATGGCCCTGTCGGTCTCGCCCAGGGTGCCTGCCGCGATGCGCAAGAAACTGCGCCAGGCGCTCCTGCAGGCCGGCAAGACGCCCGCCGGCAAGGCCATGCTCCAGGCGCTGAAACTGCCCGGTTTCGTGCCGGCCGACAACGCCCTCTACACCGGCTACGCCCGCCTGCTGGAGGGAACCTGGGGATACTGAGGCTTTGACATTCCCCCCTCCCCTGCCTACAATCCCAAACCGATTCAGCGCCGATTTGACGATCAGATTGCGGGCGCTATAGAAATGCGGCTAAAGCGAGGCAGGAAAACCCGGATTCCCGAACCCGCCTGAGCCGATGCCCAGGCGGGTTTTTTCGTTTGCGAGGAGCAAAAAGACATCATGAGCGACTTCCTGTTCACTTCCGAATCGGTCTCCGAGGGCCATCCCGACAAGATGGCCGATCAGATCTCCGACGCCGTGCTCGACGCCATCATCCGCCAGGATCCCCACGCCCGGGTAGCCTGCGAAACCCTGGTCAAGACCGGCATGGTGGTGCTGGCCGGCGAGATCACCACCACCGCCCAGGTGGAATACGAAAAACTGGTGCGCGACACGGTCAACGGCATCGGCTACACCCATTCGGACATCGGCTTCGACGGCCACACCTGCGCGGTGCTCAACGCCCTCGGCCAGCAGTCGCCCGACATCAATCAGGGCGTGGATCGCCAGACCCGCGAGGAACAGGGCGCCGGTGATCAGGGCCTGATGTTCGGCTACGCCAGCAACGAAACCGAGGTGCTGATGCCCGCCCCCATCACCTATGCCCACCGCCTGGTGCGCCGTCAGGCCGAGGTGCGCAAGAACGGCATCCTGCCCTGGCTGCGGCCCGACGCCAAGAGCCAGATCACCTTCCGTTACGAGAACCACAAGCCGGTGGGCATCGAGGCCATCGTGCTCTCCACCCAGCACGCGCCGGAAGTGGAACAGAAGGTGCTGCACGAGGCGGTGATGGACGAAATCATCAAGCCGGTGATCCCCGCCGAATGGCTGGACGGCAACACCCGCTACCACATCAACCCCACCGGCCGCTTCGTGATCGGCGGCCCCATGGGCGACTGCGGCCTGACCGGGCGCAAGATCATCGTCGACACCTATGGCGGCATGGCCCGCCACGGCGGCGGCGCCTTCTCCGGCAAGGACCCCTCCAAGGTGGATCGCTCGGCCGCCTACGCCGCCCGCTACGTGGCCAAGAACATCGTCGCCGCCGGCCTGGCCGAACGCTGCGAGATCCAGGTCTCCTACGCCATCGGCGTGGCCGAGCCCACCTCCATCACCGTGCAGACCTTCGGCACCCACCGAATCGACGAGGAGCAGATCAGCCAGCTGGTGCGCGAGCACTTCGACCTGCGTCCCTGGGGCATCATCACCATGCTGGATCTGCTCGAGCCCCACTACCAGCCCACCGCCGCCTACGGCCACCTGGGCCGCGACGATCTCGACCTGCCCTGGGAGCGCACCGACAAGGCCGAACTGCTGAAGGAGGTGGCCGGGGTCTGACATCGGTTTTCAAGGCAAAGGCGCGAAGGACGCAAAGGGGATTTTTGTTGCGGTAGGAGCGGCGCACTCTGCGTTGAAATTTCACGCAACTGGTTTACACTCGAACGGCCTCACCCGAGGGGCGCTGCAGCGGGGTTCTCCCGTCAGGCTCGGGTCGGGGTTCGCAACTGGCAACAACGGCGCTCATTCCACCTGCAATCACTGAGGAGAATGAACCGTGAACGCTGTATCCCCGACTGACTTCACCGACTACAAGGTCGCCGACATCAACCTGGCCGACTGGGGCCGCAAGGAAATCGCCATCGCCGAGACCGAGATGCCCGGCCTGATGGCCATCCGCGAGGAGTTCGCCGATCAGCAGCCCCTCAAGGGCGCCCGCATCACCGGCAGCCTGCACATGACCATCCAGACCGCGGTGCTCATCGAGACCCTGGTGGCCCTGGGCGCCGAGGTGCGCTGGGCCTCGTGCAACATCTACTCCACCCAGGATCACGCCGCCGCGGCCATCGCCGCCGCCGGGATCCCCGTGTTCGCCTGGAAGGGCGAGACCATCGAGGAATACTGGTGGTGCACCGAGCAGGCCCTCACCTGGCCCGACGGCCAGCAGCCCAACATGATCCTCGACGACGGCGGCGACGCCACCTTGCTGATCCACAAGGGCGTCGAGTTCGAGAAGGCCGGCAAGGTGCCCGATGCCTGCCCCGGCGACAACGAGGAATGGGTGGCCATCCTCGACCTGCTGCGCCGCACCCTCGAGTCCAGCCCCGGCAAGTGGACCGCCATGGCCGAGTCCATCCGCGGCGTGACCGAGGAGACCACCACCGGCGTGCACCGCCTCTACCAGATGCAGGAGAAGGGCGAGCTGCTGTTCCCGGCCATGAACGTCAACGACTCGGTGACCAAGAGCAAGTTCGACAACCTCTACGGCTGCCGCGAATCGCTGCTCGACGGCATCAAGCGCGCCACCGACGTGATGATCGCCGGCAAGATCTGCGTGGTGCTCGGCTACGGCGACGTGGGCAAGGGCTGCGCCCAGGCCTTCCGCGGCATGGGCGCCACCGTCTGGATCACCGAGATCGATCCCATCTGCGCCCTGCAGGCGGCGATGGAAGGCTACCGGGTAGTGACCATGGACGAGGCCGCCAGCCAGGGCAACATCTTCGTCACCGCCACCGGCAACGTGAACGTGATCGACCACCACCACATGGCGGCCATGAAGAACGAGGCCATCGTCTGCAACATCGGCCACTTCGACTCGGAGATCAACATCGCGTCGCTTGAAAAGTACGAATGGGAGGAGATCAAGCCGCAGGTGGATCACGTGATCTTCCCCGACGGCAAGCGGATCACCATCCTCGCCAAGGGCCGCCTGGTGAACCTCGGCTGCGCCACCGGCCACCCCAGCTTCGTCATGTCCGCCTCCTTCACCAACCAGGTGATCGCCCAGATGGAGCTGTACCAGCACTCCGAGAACTACGAGAACAAGGTCTACATCCTGCCCAAGAAGCTGGACGAAAAGGTCGCCCGCCTGCACCTCGGCAAGCTCGGCGCCCACCTCACCCAGCTCTCGCCGGAACAGGCCGAGTACATCGGCGTGCCGGTGGAGGGGCCGTACAAACCGGAGCACTACCGGTACTGAGGCAAGGAAGGAACAGCCAACGCAAAGGCGCGAAGGCGCAAAGAACGCAAAGGTTGGGAAGGGTGTAGGAGCGGCGCCCTCGCCGCGACCATGCGGTAGCGTAGCGGGTGACGGGTAGCTGGTAGCTGGGAAAAGCGTGGTTTTGTGCCCAGCCACCCAGCCCCAGCTACCCGCTACCGCCACATCGCGGCGAGGACGCCGCTCCTACCAGACAAACCTTTGCGTCAAAAACCCAACCCCAACCCCGGACCCCCATGGAAACCCAACGCCAACATCCCCAGCAGTTCAGCTTCGAGTTCTTCCCGCCCAAGACCGAGGAAGGCAAGACAAAGCTGGAAAAAACCCTGGCTACCCTCGGGGCGCTTGAGCCGGCCTACTTTTCCGTGACCTTCGGCGCCGGTGGCAGCACCCAGGAGGGCACCTTCGAGACGGTGAAGATGATCATGGCCGCCGGGTTCGCGGCGGCGCCGCATCTGTCGTGCATCGGCTCCACCCGCGAGAACATCCGCGCCATTCTCGAGCAGTACCGGGCGGCCGGCGTGCGGCGCATCGTGGCCCTGCGCGGCGACATGCCCTCGGGCATGCGCGAGGCCGGCGAGTTCCACTACGCCAACGAACTGGTGGCCTTCATCCGCGAGACCACCGGCGATCACTTCCACATCGAAGTGGCCGCCTACCCCGAATTCCATCCCCAGGCCCCGGGCGCGCGGGCCGACCTGGCCAACTTCGCCCGCAAGATGGCCGCCGGCGCCAACAGCGCCATCACCCAGTACTTCTTCAACCCCGACGCCTACTTCCGCTTCGTGGACGACGTGGAAAAACTGGGCGTGACCGCGCCCATCGTGCCCGGCATCATGCCCATCACCAACTACACGCAACTGGCCCGTTTCTCCGACATGTGCGGCGCCGAAATCCCCCGCTGGATCCGCAAGCGCCTCGAGGACTACGGCGACGACCGCGAGGCCATCCGCGCCTTCGGCGAGGAGGTGGTCACCGATCTCTGCCACCAGCTCCTGGAGGCCGGCGCGCCGGGGCTGCACTTCTATACCATGAACCAGGCGGGGCCGACGTTGTCCATCTGGAAGAACCTCGGGCTGCCTGAGGGGTGATCCTTTTCGGGTCCTCTGCAAGGAACACGGAGGACACGGAGGCACGGAGAGCACGGAGATTTGTTGTTGCAGGAGCGGCGCGAGCCGCTCCTGCACACCACCTTTTCTCTTTCATCCTGTATCTTGTCTCTATTCTCTATGCACAACGCCGATCTCATCCAGCGTGATCTCCGCCACCTCTGGCACCCCTGCACCCAGATGAAGGATCACGAATGGCTGCCGCTGGTGCCCATCCGCCGCGGCGAGGGAGTCTGGCTGGAGGACTTCGAGGGCAAGCGTTATCTCGATGCCATCTCCTCCTGGTGGGTCAACCTGTTCGGGCACTGCAATCCGCGCATCGGCGAGCGCATCAAGCAGCAGCTAGACACCCTGGAGCACGTGATCCTGGCCGGCTTCACCCACGAGCCGGTGGTGGAACTCTCCGAACGCCTGGCGGCCTTCACGCCCGGCAATCTGCGCCACTGCTTCTATGCCGACAACGGCTCCTCGGCCATCGAGGTGGCCCTGAAGATGAGCTTCCACTACTGGCAGAACCGGGGGAAGACGCAAAAACGCCGCTTCGTGAACCTGGCCAACAGCTACCACGGCGAGACCCTGGGCGCGCTGGCGGCGGGGGACGTAGCCCTGTACAAGGAGACCTACGGCCCGCTGCTGAT
This sequence comes from Chromatiales bacterium, assembly GCA_026984045.1. GTDB lineage: Bacteria > Pseudomonadota > Gammaproteobacteria > UBA6429 > Thiohalophilaceae > JALSSV01. Next base: position 122,728 of record JALSSV010000067.1, read on the forward strand.
GGAGACGATCACCGTCCCCTCCCCCGACTGTTTCGAGCGGGCGCCGGACGTCTCCTGCGAGGAACACTCCCGGCGGATGTTCGCGCCCATGCGCGAGACGCTGGAGAAACAGGCCGACGAGATCTGCGCGGTGATCGTCGAGCCGCTGGTGCAGTGCGCCGGCTACATGCGCATGTATCACCCCGTGTATCTGACGCTGCTGCGCGAGGCCTGCGACGAATACGGCGTGCACCTCATCGCCGACGAGATCGCCGTGGGCTTCGGCCGCACCGGCACCCTGTTCGCCTGCGAGCAGCCCGGCATCGCCCCCGACTTCCTGTGCCTGTCCAAGGGCCTCACCGGCGGTTATCTGCCCCTCTCGGTCACCCTCACCACCGACGACATCTATTCGGCCTTCTACGACGACTACGCCACCCTGCGGGCCTTCCTCCACTCCCACAGCTACACCGGCAACCCGCTGGGCTGCAGCGCCGCCCTGGCCACCCTCGACATCTTCGCCGCGGACGACGTGATCGGCGACAACCGTCAAAAGGCCGCGCGCATGGCCGAGCTGACCGCACCGCTGGCCGACCATCCCCACGTGGGCGAGGTGCGGCAAACCGGCATGATCCTGGCCATCGAAATGGTCAGGGACAAAGCCACCCGTGAACCCTATCCCTGGCAGGAACGCCGCGGCCTCGCCGTCTACCGCCACGGCCTCGAACGGGGCGTGCTGCTGCGGCCGCTGGGCAACGTGATCTATTTCATGCCGCCGTATGTCATCACCGATGACGAAATGGCGTTGATGGTGGCTGTGGCGACCGAGGGGATCGACATGGCCACCGGAACCCAGAGCGGCCGGTAGGCTGGACCGCATCCAAGCCGAGGGCCAGGGTATCCGGCCTGCGGCCGGTCGCGGCGGGGGCGCCGCTCCTACAGGGTTGCTCTCTGCCTTGTAGGAGCGGCGCCTCGCCGCGACCACACCAAACCCGGCGGCGAGGCACGCGGGGCGAGCAAAGATGCCGGTTCCGGCACGCTCCCTTTTCTCTTGTCTCTTTTCTCTTGTATCTTTGACCGATGCCCATTCCCCGCATCTTCCTTCCCGTTCCTCTCGCCTCCGGCCAGGTCGTCGAGCTGGACGACAACGCCCGCCGGCATGCGGTGCAGGTGTTGCGCTTGCGCGATGGGGACGCCCTGGTGCTGTTCAATGGCGAGGGGGGTGAGTTCGAAGCCGTGATCGACAGCGCCGGCAAGCGCGCGGTGACGGTGCGCGTGGGCGCGTTTCACGACGCGGAACGCGAATCGCCGCTGGCGGTTCACCTGGGCTTGGGAATATCCAAGGGCGAGCGCATGGACTTCGCCCTGCAGAAGGCCACCGAGCTGGGCGTGGCGGCCGTCACGCCGCTGTTCACCGAGCGGGTGGTGGTGCGGCTCGACGACAGGCGCGCGGCGAAACGCCTCGCGCACTGGCAGGGCGTGATCGTCGCCGCCTGCGAACAGTGCGGCCGCAACCGGCTGCCCGTGCTGCATGCGCCGCAGCCCCTGGCGACCTGGCTCGCCGGGCGCGACGAGAACCGGCGCCTATTCCTCGATCCGCAGGCCACCCAGGCCCTGGGCGGGCTGCCCGCCCCTGCGGGCCCGCTGGCCCTGGCCATCGGGCCGGAAGGCGGCTTCACCGGAGACGAACGCCGGGCCATCGCCGCGGCGGACTTCACCGGCGTGCGCCTGGGCCCGCGGGTCCTGCGCACCGAGACCGCCGTTCTCGCCGCGCTGGCGGCGGTGCAGGTGTTGTGGGGGGATCTGGGTGGCGGGTAGCTGGGTAATCTCGCAAAACGTATCACACTCACAATGCCGGCTCCGCTGCGCTTGAGCCGACCTACGAAGCTGTCGCCGGAAACCCGAACGGCAAATCGCGGCGGGGGCGCCGCTCCCACGGGGTCTTGCCACCTTCTGCAAGATGTCGATGGACTCTCCGAGGGCAAGGATTCGGAATCGATTCCGGAAAAGCAGGAGCGGCGCCCCCGCCGCGACCGGGAAAACCAAACGCCTTTCCCGCCCACCCGCTACCCCTTCTGCAGCCGGTCGATGCGGGCTTCGAGTTCGTCGAGGTCGGGGATCAGGAGGGTGCGGTCGTTGATGCGCAGTTCGGCGGCGGTGCAGGGACGGCGGCTGCGGGCTTCCTGCTTGCCGAGGGTGGTGGGCTGCACCAGTTGCAGGCGCGGGATGCCCTGCAGGACGACGGCGACATAGGGCACCCGGGGATTGCGGTTGAGGGTGTTGAGCACGGCGATGCGGGCGCCGCCGAGAGCGGTGTATTCGCCGTCGCTGAGGCGTTCGAAGGCGACCAGCGGCACCTGGTGATCGCGCCACAGGAACTTGCCCAGCAGCCAGTCGGGGGCGTCGGCGATGGGCTCGGCGTCCAGGTAGCCGATGACCTCGGCCACGGCGGCGTTGGGCAGCAGCAGGTATTCGCCCTGCACGGGCATCAGCAGGCAGTGCACGGCGTCGATCCGCTTGCCGGGCAGGGCGCTCTGGCGCGGGGTCGGCGTGGCTGTGGTTTCGCTCATGGTCTCCTCGGCGCACGTGGCGCGTATGCTTGTCAGGCTGTCAGTTCTGATAGCGGCGGATCAGTTGCCCTGCCAGTTGGCGCGGCGTGCCGGCGTAACCGCTGAGGCCGGCCTCGCGCACCTTGTCCGGCATGTTGCTGATCACGCAGCTCTCGGCGTTCTGGGTCCAGACCTCGCCGCCGGCGGCGGCCACGGCGGCGGTGCCCTGCAGGCCATCGTCGCACATGCCGCTGAAGACGATGGCATGGCAGCGCGCACCGTAGCGGCCCGCCAGATCGGCCATGACCGTGTCGATGGACGGGCTGTAGGGGCCGCTTGCCTCCATCGGCAGCAGTTCCACCGCGCCGATCGGATTGATGCGCAGGCGCTCGCGGGTCGGCACCACCAGGGCCTCGCCGTGGCGCAACACGTGCCCGACCCGGGCGGGGGCCACCCGCAGGGGCGTGGCCCGATCCAGTTGCCCGGCGAGCAGCTGGTTGAAATGATCACCCATGTGCTGGGCGATCACGAAGGCCACCGGCAGATCCGCGGGCAGGGCGCCGAGAAACTGCTTGAGGGCATCGGGCCCGCCCAGCGAGGCGCCGAGCACCCACACTTCACGGGCCGGCTGCTGGCGCAGATCGAACTGGCCGCTGGGCTCCGGCGCCGGTTGCCAGCCCAGATCCACGTCCAGCTCTTCCCACTCCAGCCGCCCGGTGATCTCGGCGATCTTGCCGAGCAGCTTGCCGTACCACTTGGCGAGCACGGCCGGCTCGTTGAAGGTGAGGCCGCTGGCGTCGTTGAAGATGATCGGCACGTCCGACTCTTCCAGCAGGCGCTCGAGCAGGGCGTGATCCTGCATGTGTTCGTCCACGTCCAGCAGCAGCACGTCGGCCCGCCGCGCGCGGAGCTTGTTCAGCAACACCGGCGACAGGGGCTCGTTGAACACCACGCGCAGGCCCTGGCGCTCCAGCACCTGCTGCAGGTGCTGCCGGTGCCGCAGGGAGTTGGACACGATGGCCAACTGCACGCAGCCCAGCTCGCTGGTTCCTTCCCCCGTCATGTCTCCAGTGTAATCAAGGGGGCGTCCGCCGGCCATCCGGCGGCGCGCCGCCGCTGCATCATGCACCGGTCAGCGTGCGGATGTTCTCCAGCAGTTCCCCCTCGTTGAAGGGCTTGCCCAGGTAGGCGTTGACGCCGATGTCCATGGCCCGCTGCCGGTGCTTGTCGGCGGTGCGGGAGGTGATCATGATGATGGGCACGTCCTTCAGGCGTTCGTCGTTGCGCACGTTGGTGGCCAGCTCGTAGCCGTCCATGCGCGGCATCTCCACGTCGAGCAGGATCACGTCCGGCACCACTTCCTGCAACTGGGACAGGGCATCCACCCCGTCCTTGGCGGTGAGCACTTCGTAATCGTGGCGCGCCAGCAGGCGGCTGGTGACCTTGCGCACGGTGATGGAGTCGTCCACCACCATGACCGTGGGCCTGACCGCCTCCGCCTCGGCCGGCGCGGCCACCGTCACCAGTTCCTCGGCGCCGCTGGCGGCCATCAGGCGGATCAGCACGCCCAGATCGAGGATCAGCACCACCTCGCCCTCGCCGGTGATGGTGGCGCCGCTGATCCCGCGCAGGGTGGAGAGCTGCGGCCCCACCGGCTTGACCACCACCTCGCGCGAGCCGATCAGGCTGTCCACCTGGATGGCGGCGCGGAACTCGCCGGAGCGCACCAGCAGCAGCGGCACCCGCTGGCCTTCCGGCGGCGGGATCTGGGGGCCGAGGCCGATCATCTGGCTGAGGCTCATCAGCGGATAGTCCTCGTCCACCCAGTGATAGGCCGGGTGTTCCTGCTCGGCGAGGGCCGCGAACTCGTCGGCGCGGATGCGCTCCACCGCGGCCACCGAGAGCAGCGGCACGGCGAAGGTCTCCTCACCCACCCGCACCATCAGGGCGCGGGTGATGGACAGGGTCATGGGCATGCTGATGGTGAAGGTGGTGCCCTGGCCCGGTTCCGATTCGATGTCGATGAGGCCGCCGAGCTGCTTGACCTCGGTGTTGACCACGTCCATGCCCACGCCGCGGCCGGCCACCTGGCTGACGCTCTCGGCGGTCGAGAAGCCCGGCTCCATGATCATGTTCAGCAGCACGTCGCGGGGCACGGTGACGCCCGGCTCGAGCAGGCCCCGTTCGATGGCCTTGCGCTGCACCGCGTCGAGATCGATGCCGGCGCCGTCGTCGCGGATCCGCAGAATCATGTCGGAACCTTCGCGGCTGAAGCTCAGCTCGATGGTGCCGGTCTCGGGCTTGCCGGCAATGCGCCGCTGGGCGGGGCTTTCGATGCCGTGGGCGATGGCGTTGCGCAGCATGTGTTCGATGGGCGGGATGATCCGCTCCAGCACCGAGCGATCCAGCTCGCCTTCCATGCCCTCGAGCCTGAGCTGCACCTGTTTGCCCAGTTCGGCGGCGGTCTGGCGCACGATGCGCCGCAGGCGCGGCGCCTGGCCGGAGAAGGGCACCATGCGGGTGCGCATCAGGCCTTCCTGCAGTTCGGTGTTGACCCGCGACTGCTGCAGGAGCAGGGTTTCCGATTCCTGGGTGAGGTTGGCCAGGATCGCCCGCAGGGAGTCGAGGTCGGCCAGTGATTCCATCATGCCCCGGGAGAGCTGCTGCATGTGGGTGAAGCGGTCGAACTCCAGGGGGTCGAACTCGTCGTAGTCGCGGCTCAGGGTCTCTTCCTGGCGGTACTGGATCTGGGCCTCGGTCTCGATCTCGAAGGCCCGCAACTGCTGGCGCAGGCGCGAGACGGTTTCGTCCAGCTCGCGCAGGTTGTAGCGGAAGGCGTTGGTCTGCTGCTCAAGGCGCGAGCGGTAGATGCTCACCTCGCCGGCAAAGTTGACCAGGTTGTCGAGCAGTTCGGCGCGCACCCGCACCTGTTCCTGGGGCGCCAGGCGGGCCGACTGGCGCCGTTCGGGGGTTTCCGCTTCCACGGCGGCGAGGACTTCCGGGGCCGGCTCGGGCGCCGGCGGGGCGCTCTCGGCGACGGGTTTGAGGGTCACCACGTTGTCGGCCGGGGGCGGGCTGGCCTCGGCCGGTTCGTCGCCGGCATCGACCGACTCGACGCGCTCCCCGCTCTCGGGCTCGGGGATCTCTTCGGCGATTTCCGGCATCACCGTGTCGTCTTCCGCCGCCGGCGGCGCCGCCAGCTCGATGACCTCGGTCGCCTCCTCTTCGACTTCCTCTGCCGGTTCGGTCAGATCGAGATTGGAAGGCTCGAGCGCCTCGTCTGCATCGGCTGCAGGAGACGTCTGCGCGGTTTCGGCCGGCAGTGCGGCTTCGCTGGTGTTCTCGGGTTCGGCCGGGACAGTCGGGGTTTCCGCGCCACGGCCCAGCAGGGCGTCCACCTCGGCCAGTAGATCGGTGGCCGGCGCCAGGTGCCGCCCGGCCTTGAGATCCTCGAGCAGGCCCACCAGGCGGTCCTGGGCCTTCTGCAACAGGTCGAACAGGGCCGGCGAGGGCGCGAGCTGATCGTCGACCACCGCGGTCAGCAGCGATTCGATGGCGTGGCCGAGATCGCCGATCTCCACCACCCCGGCCATGCGCGCGCCGCCCTTGAGGGTGTGCAGCTGGCGTTGCAGGGCTTCCACCGCCTCCCGGTCGTCGGGTGCCTCGACCCACCCGGCCAGGGTGTTGTCGCTCTGTTCGAGGATCTCTTCGCCTTCCTCGATGAAGATTTCCAGCAGTTCCTCGTCGTAGTCCCGTGGCGGGGGCGCCTCGGCCACCGGCGGCGGCGCCTCGGGCGACGGCATCTCCAGGCTGGCGCCCGACAGCTCCGCCTGCAGGCGCTCGCGCAGGGCCGCCAGGCGCTCGCGCAGGGGGCCGTTGTCGTCGATTTGGGCACCGGGGGTGTCGAGGATGGCGGTGGTGCGGCTCACGTAGTCGACCACGTCCTGCAGCAGACTGGCCCCCTCGCTCTCCAGGGGCCGCTCGGCCGCCTGCAGATCGTGGATGTAGTGTTCAAACTCCCCACACAGGCTCGAGACCGCCTCGACGCCGGTCGTGCGAGAACTGCCGGTCAGGGTGTGCATGGCCCGCAGCAGGCCGTCGGTGGCGGCGCGCTCCTTGCCCGCATCCCAGCCGCGCAGGTACTCGCGCAGGCTCTCGAGGTGGGTTTCCACCTCCTTGCGGTAGATGTCGAGCAGCACGGGATCCACGTCGGGCAGCGGCGTAGGCGGGGTTTCCGCCACCGCGGGCTCGGACGCCGCTGCCGGCGTCTCGACCTCGGCTTCGTCTTCGGCCGCCGGCGCTTCGGCCTGCGCTTCCAGCTCGACCGTCTTGCCCTGGGCCAGATCGTCGGCATGGCCCATGAGTGCGAAGACCGGCTGGCGCGGCGACTCGCCGCGCTGGAACAGCTCGAACAGCGCCGGCAGGGTCTGGCGGGCCCGTTCCAGCAGCTCGAACAGCACCGGGGTGGCCTCGATGGTGCCGTCGATCACCCGGTTGAGCATGTTCTCGAAGGCCCAGGCGAACTCGCCCACGTCCTTCGCCCCCACCAGGCGGCCCGAGCCCTTGAGGGTATGGAAGGCGCGGCGCAGATCCTTGAGGGCGTCCTGATCCTGCGGGTTGTCCCGCCACGCGGGCAGCAGGCGGCCGATGTTCTCGTATTCCTCCTGTGCCTCTTCGAGGAAGATCTCGATGATCTCCTCGTCGATGTCGTCGGGGGGCTCGATGGCGACGGCGGGAGACGGAGTGGTACCGGTCGTCACCGGCTCCGGTTCGGTTGGCTGCGGCTCGGCTTGGGCTGCGCTTGCGGCCGGCCCTTCGGCTTCCTCGACGATCTCGATGCCGGCGTCGTCGGCCGGAGCCGCCTCGCCGTAACTCTCGGCCAGGTCCTGCATCACCGCGTCGGCGTCTCCGACCGGTGGCTGGGCCAGATCGGGAGCCGTGATTTCCTCGGAAGAGGCTTCCAGGGCATCGTCGAAGCCTTCGATGGTCAGGGTCAGGGTGTCGTCGTCGGCGCTCGGCACCTCGGCGACCGGCTGTTCTTCCTCCGGCAGGCGGGTGGCCACCTCGGCCAGGGGCATGTCGTTGACGGTAATGGACAGGGAGTCGTCTTCTTCGGCGGCCGGTTCCTCGAGGGTGAACTCGGCGCCGCTGATCTGGGTGAGCCCCGACTGCTCCAGATCGGCCATCGAGATGTCGTGCAGGGTCGGCTCCTCGCCGGCCAGATCCACGGACGGGGCCTCGGGGTCCAGCTCCACCGACAGGTCTTCCAGCGAGAGATCGTCCAGGGTCAGCTCCAGGGAGGGTTCCTCCTCGGCCACGGTCTCGGGAGTGACTAGGTTGCGCAGGGTCTCCTCATCCGGCGCATCGAGATTGACCAGGGTGTCGTCTTCCTCTTCCGCCTCGCCACCGGCCGGCAGATCGAGCGTGGGCTGGGCCAGATCGGGCTGGGTGAGTTCCGTGAGGGTGGCCTCTTCGTCCACCCCGCGCAGGGCATCGAGGCGCCGCAGGCTGTTCTCGGAGATGTCGAGAATGGTCTCGGGATGACCCCATTTGCCGGCCAGGGATTCCAGGTAGTATTCGATGCTGGAGATGGCGTCGGCCAGCACGTCGAGGGATTCGTCGCTGGGCGGGCGGCGGTTGGGCAGCAGTTCCTCGCGCACGTAGTCGCGGCAGCGCTTGATGAGGCCGGCGGCCCGTTGCAGATCGAGCATCTCCAGGCTGCCGCGGATCCGGTCCAGGGCCTCGGGAATGGCCTGCAGCCCTTCCACCGTGACGGTGTTGCGGCTGAAGTCGTTGAGGGCGTCCTTGATGTGGCCGAATTCGCCGGCGGCCTGCTCGATGACCGTCCTGAGCAGTTGCTGGTGTTCGGCCTCGCGCAGCTTGCGCTCCGCCTCGCCCGCCTCGCCCGCTTCCACTTCCTCGCTGACCTCGCGGGCCACGCTGGCCTCCTTGAGCGAGTTCTCGAGGCTGAGCATGGCGGTGGCCACGCCCATCAGGGCCTCTTCGGAGAGCGGCTCGCGGCCCTCGGCCATGGCGCCGAGCACCTCGAGCTGATCCTGCAGCAGGCGGCGCTGCAGGCCCAGGCCGATCATGCCCAGGGTGTCGGCCATCTGATCCAGGGTCTCGATGAGCGGCCTGAGCCCTTCCGGATCCCGCGCTTCCTGGCGCATGAGCACGTCCAGGGTATCCTTGACCCGGGCCAGATCCTCGAGCAGCACGGCCGAGACGGTGCCCAGCAGCTCGGCGTTGGGGCCGGCCAGATCGGCGCGCGCGTGCTCCAGGGTGCGGGCGTCGGGCAGGATGTCGTCGAGGCGGAAGGCGTCCTTCAGCTCCCGGGTGCGCGCGTCCTGCGACTGGGAGGTGGCCACGTAGTAGAGCAGGTTCTTGAGCAGTTCGTGAGGCGGCTCCCCGGCCAGGGCCATGTCGCCGCCGTCGATGATCCGCTTGATCTGCCGGTCGAGCTGGCCGAGCAGCAGCTTCACCGACACCGAGCTGTCGAGCCCGCCGTTGCGCAGCGATTCCACCAGGCCGCCGGCCACCCACAGCAGGCGGTTGATCTCCGCCTCCCCGGCCGCGGCGCGCAGGCGTTCGATCACCTCGCCGATCCGCTTGAGGCTGGCCTGGCTGTCCTGGTCACGGAACCAGCCGAGCAGGCCCAGGTGGTAATGGTGGCGCAGCTTCTTCGCCAGGCCCTGCAGATCGGCGGTGAGATCCGCCGGCGGCGGCGCCTGCACGCTGAGATCGGGGGTGAACAGGGCGTTCTCGGAGAGCAGGGCCTCGCCCCGCGCCGCGCGCAGATCGTTGAGCAGCGGCATCAGCACCATGGGCATGTCGTGATGCCCGGTGAGCAGGTGCTCCAGATAGTCGGGCAACTGCAGGATGCCGCGGATCAGCACCTCGTAGGCATCCTCGCGGTTGCCGATCTGGTTCTCCAGCAGGGCCTGGACCACCGCTTCCATCTCCTCGGCGGCCATGGAGGCGCCGTACAGCTCCACCATCTGCAGGGTGCCGCGCACCTGGTGCAGGTAGTTCAGGCAGAACTGCAGGCGCGATTCGTCTTCCGGCGCCTCCACGTAGGCCTCGAGGGCCTTGCGCGCCTGCTCCAGGGTTTCGTCGATTTCCGACTTCACCCAGGAGAGGGTATTGATGTCCAGTTCGTTGCCCGTTTTCATGTCTCACTCCGGGGCGCCGACCGGCGATACGCGAGGGTGCCGGGGTGGTCGACGATGGCGGTTTCGGGATGGCTCCAGTCGGTGATCTCGCCGGCGCCCAGCACCAGCAGGCCGCCGGGGCGCAGGCGCCCGATCAGTTCGTCGAGGAGGCGCAACCGCTGGGGCTTCTTGAAATAGATGAGGACGTTCTGGCAGTAGATGACGTCCAGCTCGCGCAGGGGCGAGGCCTTGAGGTTCAACAAATTCAGGCGGGTGAAGCAGACCCGCTGGCGCAGGGCCTCCTTGACCTGGTAGCGCTGGCCCTCGAGCCGGTGGAAATAGCGGCCGATGAAGGGCTCGGGCAGGTTGACCAGCCGGTTGGCCGGATAGATGCCCTCGCGGCCGGTGGCCAGCGCCGCGGCGCTGATGTCGGTGGCAGTGATGGCCGGATAGGCCCGGATGCCCCGCGTCAGCAGCGCGTCGTCGATGAGCATGGCCAGGGAGTAGGGCTCCTCGCCGGTGGCGCAGCCCACCGACCAGATCCGCAACTGATGCGGCGTATCGGCCGCCGGCAGCCGGTCGAGCCAGATTTCGCGCAGCATCTGCAGGGCACGGGGATCGCGGTAGAAACGGGTTTCGTGCACCGTGAGCCGGTCCACCAGGATTTCCCATTCCACCATGCCGCGACGGCCGTCGAGCACGTAACGGAAGTAGTCGCGGTAGCGGGCGTAGCCCAGTTCGCGCATGCGGATGCTGAGGTTGGAGAGCAGGAAGCTCTTGCGCTTCTCGGGCAGGCTGATCCCGGTGCGCGTCTCCAGCAGTTCGCTCCACTGCCGGAACTCGTAGGCGTCCATGGGCGCCAGTTCCCGGCGCGCCCACACGCTGTCGCTTCGATCCTCCGCTGCCACCGTCATCGGTCGCCCCGCTTGTGGTCACCCGCCGCCGCCTGCTCAGGGCAGACGGAAACCGGCGACGGAGTTGCGCAGCTCGTTGGCCAGTTCCGCCAGGTTGCCGATGGAGGCCGCCGTTTCGTTGGTGCCCGCCGAGGTCTGGGTGGTGATCTCCTGGATCACGTTCATGGTGTCGGAGATGTTGGTGGCGGCGTTGGCCTGCTGGCGGGCCGAATCGGAAATCCGCTGAATCAGCTCGGCCAGGTGCTTGGACACGGTTTCGATGGCCTCGAGGGCCTGACCGGCGTCGTGGGCCAGTTGCGCCCCGGCCACCACTTCGGCGGTACTCTTCTCCATGGAGGCTACGGCCTCGGAGGTGTCGGACTGAATGGCCTTCACCAGGGCCTCGATCTGGCGGGTGGCGTCACCGGAGCGCTCGGCGAGGCGCTGCACTTCGTCGGCCACCACCGCGAAGCCGCGGCCCGCCTCGCCGGCCATGGCCGCCTGGATGGCGGCGTTGAGGGCCAGGATGTTGGTCTGCTCGGCGATGTCGTTGATGAGTTCCACGATGTCGCCGATCTCCTGGGAGGATTCGCCGAGGCGCTTGATGCGCTTGGAGGTCTCCTGGATGTGCTCGCGGATGTTGTCCATGCCGTGGATGGTCTTCTGCACCGCTTCGGCGCCCTGCACCGCGATGTCCACCGAGCGCTGCGCCTCTTCGGCCAGCTCGGCGGCGTTGTTGGAGACCTCTTCGATGGACACCGCCATCTCGTTGATGGCGGTGCTGGCATCGGTGATCTGCTGGGCCTGGTGATCGGAGGCCTCGGCCAGGTGCATGGCGGTGGCCTGGGTCTGCTGGGCCGCCGAGGAGACCTGCTGGGTGGTGTCGTTGATCGCCGATACCAGGTTGCGCAGGGCGTCGATGGCGTAGTTGATGGAATCGGCGATGGCTCCCGTGATGTCCTCGGTCACGGTGGCCTGCACAGTGAGATCCCCGTCGGCCAGGTCGCCCATCTCGTCCAGCAGGCGCAGGATGGCCTCCTGGTTGGCGGCGTTGGTCTCTTCCGTCTGGCGCCGCTGTTCCTCGATCTCGGCCAGCCGGCGCTTGGAGTCCTTCTGGTAGAGGTAGGCCAGCAATACCACCAGTACCAGCGCGATGCCGGCGAACAGGTACACCAGCCAGGGCTCGATGCGCTTGCCAAGCTGGGCCTGGTAGGCGGCGCTCACCGCGTCGATGTGCTGCGGCAGTTCGTTACTGAGCTTGAGGATGTCGTCGGCGGCCGCCGACACCTCGAACATGCCCGGCGACTTCTCGAGGATGCCGCTCACCTGCTTGCGGATCTGGGCGAACAGCTTGCGCACCTCCAGCAGCTTGGCCCGGGAGGTGGGATCGGACACCTTGCGGATGCCCATGGCCCGGTTGCCCTTGAGCATGTCTTCCACCACCCGGCCGAACAGGGCGGCGTCACGCCCGAAGCGATCGGCGGCGGTGATCGCCTCCTCGCCCCCTTCCAGCACCCGGTTCACGTTGGAGGAAATCCGCTGGGTGAGCATCAACTGGCGGGTGGCGATGTAGACCTGATCCGCCGGTGCCTGCTGCTCGGTCATGGCGGCCACCACTTCGTCGGAGAGGGCCAGCAGGGTGGGGATCTGTTCGTTGATGCTGGCGATGTAGTCGCGCATGGTGGAAACCACTTCGCGGCGCTGGAGGATGGTGTCCACGTCCTTGCGCAGGCGGGCCCAGGCTGCCTTCAGCTTCTCCAGGCGGCTGCGTCCCGCCGCCGGCATCATCTGTTCCTGGCGCTTGAGGATCTGCTCGAACCGGTCGCGTTCCTGCTGCAGCCGGGGGAACACGTCCAGATGGCCGCGGGCCGCGAGCTGGGCGTCCTTGGCAATCTGCTGCGCCAGTACCCGCTGGGCACCGATGTCCGAGATGAACTGGCGGTCCTGGCTCTCGAACCGGGCCACCCGCCCGTACATGACCCCCATGGCGATCACCGAGACCACCAGGAGGACCATCATGTAGACCATGGTCCGGTTGCCTGCGCCACCTGCTTTCGTTTCGCGCTTCATTGTCCTGCTCCTGCCATCGCAATCGTTTTGTAAGAATAATGATGAATCGCCGGCCCTGGCGGGCCGTTCCTCACCCCGATGAATCGTGGCCGATGCCGCCCGGCACCCACATTCCCGGGCCGGCCTCAGGCCTGCGCCGCCACCTCCCGGAAGCGGGGGTTCGCCACCAGCTTCTCCAGGCTGAAGACGCCCCAGTCCTGCTCGCCCTGCCGGTAGGCGCCCTCGACGAATTCCTGCACCACCGGCGCCAGCACGCCGGCATCGGGCAGTTTTTCCTCGTCGAAGAAATGCCGCAGCCCCAGCACCTCGTCCACCAGCAGGCCGGTATGCAGATCACCCTGCTGGATCACCAGCACCCGGCTGCGCCGGGTCAGTTCGCTCTGCTCGCCGGTCACGAAGCCCTGGAGATCCATGATTGGCAGCAGGCTGCCGCGCACGTTGGCGATGCCCCGCACCCAGGGCAGGGCGCTGGGGACCCGGGTGAGTGGCGGGTATTCGAGGATCTCCGTGATGGCCCCCATGGGCGCGACGAAATGATGCGGACCGAAGCGGAAGCCGATGCCGGACCAGCTTCGCCGCACCTCGATCTGCTGGGGCAGGCCCAGCGCCTTTTCCCGGCTGCGGCTTTCGATGTGCCGCAGCAGTTCATAGGGCGTTTCGGCCATGACGGCGTTCATCAGCCGCCCAGCACGGCATTGATCTTGTTCATCAGCTCCGTTTCTTCCACCGGCTTGGTGATGTAGTCCTTCGCGCCCTGACGCATGCCCCACACCCGGTCGGTCTCCTGATCCTTGGTGGTGACGATGATCACGGGGATGCTCCGGGTCTGGGGATCCTTGGTCAGCGTGCGGGTGGCCTGAAAGCCGTTCATGCCGGGCATGACCACGTCCATGAGGATCACCTCCGGCTGGGTCTCGCGGGCACGGGCGATGCCGGCCTCGGCATTGTCGACCGCGTCCACTTCATGTCCATTTTTCTGCAACATGCCCGACAGCACATGGATTTCGGTCGGGGAGTCGTCGACGATCAGAATACGGGCCATGGGTTCGTGTTCTCCTGATGGTTGCGCAGGGAGGAAACCTGCCCGTCACGCCTCTTGCCGGGCCTGGACCAGCTCACGGATGGCGCCGAGCAGTTCTTCTTTGGTAAAGGGTTTGGTCAAATACTGTTCCGAACCGACGATGCGGCCGCGGGCCCGATCGAACAGCCCGTCCTTGCTGGAGAGCATCACCACCGGCGTGGTCTTGAAGACCTTGTTGTTCTTGATCAGGGCCGTGGTCTGATAGCCGTCGAGCCGCGGCATCATGATATCCACAAAGATGATGTCCGGTCGATGGTCGGCGATCTTCGCCAGGGCCTCGAATCCGTCGGAGGCGGTGATCACCTCGCAGCCCACCTTCTTCAGCAACGTCTCGGCCGTACGGCGGATGGTCTTGCTGTCGTCGATGACCATCACCTTCAGACCCTGGTACAAGTCTTCCATCGGTTTCTCTGCCAACACCATGCAACACCCTGTTTTGAATGAGATTTGTCAGGAAAATCCGCGTACGGGACCGAAGATCGTTCCTGAGGTTCAGAAGGCTGACCGGGCATTCTTCATACGTTAACTTAAATTTTCACGATAAGTCCATATTTTATAGAATATTTTATGAAGAATTGCCATAAAAGCGGGTCATCGATCATAGCCTATTCCCGTGACCGTTTAACAGCCATAGGTAGCGATTCGGTCAATCGGGACAAAACTTTAGGTTCCCCACCTAATCAAAAGGTTATACTTTCCCCGAAGTCGGGGTTGTTTTGTGGCAAGATCGCCGCACCCGGCCACAACCCCCGTTGCAACATCAACCCGTTTCCCGCAGCCACGAGAGCGCTCATGAGTGTCGAACACCTGCATGCCGTCCCCCACCTGACCACGGCCCTCTCCGGCCCCCTGCACGATCTCGAATCCCACCTGCTGTCCAACCAGACCGCCATCGAAGCCTGGTTCCGCAGCGAGTGGCTCAAGACCCCGGCCCCCTTCTATGCCTCGGTGGACATGCGCAACGCCGGCTTCAAAGTGGCCCCGGTGGACACCAACCTGTTTCCGGCCGGCTTCAACAACCTCAATCCGGCCTTCCTGCCGCTGTGCATCCAGGCCGTGCAGTCGGCCCTGGAGCGGCTCGCGCCCCGGGCCCGCCGCATCGTCATCGTGCCCGAGAGCCATACCCGCAATCTGTTCTACCTGGCCTCGGTGGCCACCCTGCGCGAGATCCTGGTCAAGGCCGGGTTCGAGGTGCGCATCGGCTCCCTGCTGCCGGATCTCGACGGGCCGCGCGAATTCGACCTGCCCGGCGGCAAGCGCCTGACCCTCGAACCGCTCGAACGGCAGGGGGACAAGGTGCGGGTGGCCGACTTCGAACCGTGCATCGTGCTGCTCAACAACGATCTGGCCGAAGGCCGCCCGCCGATGCTGGAGAATCTCGAGCAGGTGGTGTTGCCGCCGCTGGAGCTGGGCTGGAGCAACCGTCTGAAGTCGGAGCACTTCGCCCACTACCGCCAGGTGGCGCGGGAATTCGCCGCCCGCATCGACATCGATCCGTGGTTCATCGATCCCCTGTTCCGCAACTGCGGCGAGATCAACTTCATGAAGCGCGAGGGCGAGAACTGCCTGCGCCGAAACGTCAACGCCCTGCTGGAGGCGATCCGGAAAAAATACGACGAATACGGCATCGACAAGGCCCCCTTCGTGGTGGTCAAGGCCGATGCCGGCACCTACGGCATGGGCATCATGATGGTCCACGACGCCGACGAAGTGGTGGAACTCAACCGCAAGCAGCGGACCAAAATGGCCGCCAGCAAGGGCGGCCAGGCCGTGACCCAGGTGATCATGCAGGAAGGGGTCTACACCTTCGAGACCTGGGGCGAGGAACAGGCGGTGGCCGAACCGGTGGTCTATCTGGTCGATCACTTCGTGGTCGGCGGCTTCTACCGGGTGCACACCGACCGGGGCGTGAACGAGAACCTCAACGCCCCGGGGATGCACTTCGAACCGCTGGCCTTCGCCGAGACCTGCAACAACCCCGACCGCAGCAAGGCGCCCGACGCCCATCCCAACCGCTTCTACACCTACGGCGTGATCGCCCGCCTGGCCCTGCTGGCGGCAGCCCGCGAGAACGCCGAGGCCGTCTGATCCCATGACCATCCGCCTCGCCGTGGTGATGGACCCCATCGGCTCCATCCGGATCGCCAAGGACAGCACCTTCGCCATGCTGCTGGCCGCCCAGGCCCGCGGCTGGGAACTCCATTACCTGGAACAGCCCGATCTGTACCTGGCCCGAAACCGCGCCCACGGCCGCCTTCGCCCCCTGCAGGTGCGCGACGATCCGGCCGGCTGGTACACCCTGGGCGCCCCCGTCGAACGTCCGCTGGCGGAGATGGACGTGATCCTGATGCGCAAGGATCCTCCCTTCGACATGGACTACGTCTACAGCACCTACCTGCTGGAACTGGCCGAGGCCGAGGGCGTGCTGGTGGTCAACCGGCCCCAGAGCCTGCGCGATGCCAACGAGAAGCTCTTCACTGCCTGGTTTCCCCAGTGCACGCCACCTACCCTGGTCAGCGCCCGACCGGATCTGCTGCGCGGCTTCCTCGCCGAGCACGGCGACATCATCCTCAAGCCCCTCGACAGCATGGGCGGCGCCTCCATCTTCCGGGTGCGCGAGGGCGATCCCAACCTCGGCGTGATCCTCGAAACCCTCACCCATCACGGCCGACGCCTGACCATGGCCCAGCGCTTCCTGCCCGAGATCCGCGACGGTGACAAGCGCATCCTGCTGGTGGACGGCGAACCGGTGCCCTGGGCCCTGGCGCGCCTCCCGGCCCCCGGCGAGACCCGCGGCAACCTCGCCGCCGGCGGCCGCGGCGAGGGCGTGCCCCTGAGCGAGCGGGATCGCTGGATCTGCGAGCAGGTGGCCCCCACCCTGCGCGAGAAGGGCCTGCTGTTCGTGGGCCTGGACGTGATCGGCGACTGGCTCACCGAAATCAACGTCACCAGCCCCACCTGCATCCGCGAGCTGGATGCCCTCTACGATCTGAACATCGCCGGCCAGCTCATGGACGCCATCGCCGCCCGCCTCGAGGCCCGCCCGTGATCCGCGCCCTGCTCCTGCCCCTGCTCGTGGTGCTCCTGGCCGCCTGCACCCGTCCCGCGGCCGAGCGTCACGACACGCAACTGGTGTTCGGCACCCTGGTGGACGTGACCGTGTACGGCACCGACGAGGCCACCGCCCAGCGGGCCTTCACCCAGTTGCGGGAAGACTTCAGGCTAATGCACTTCATGTGGCACCCGTGGAAACCGGGGCCGCTGGGGCGCACCAACGAACTGCTGGCGCTGCAGGCCCCCTTCTCGGCCAACCCCTCGATCCTGCCGCTGATCGAAAAGAGCCTGCCCCTCAGCCAGGCCTCCGACCACCTGTTCAATCCGGCCATCGGCAAGCTGCTCGATCTGTGGGGCTTCCACAGCGACGAGCCGCCCCACGGCCCGCCACCGGATCCGGCCGCCATCGCAAAACTGGTTGCCGCTGAGCCGAAACTGGAAGACATCGAGATCCACGGTGTGGTGATGCGTGGCACCAACCCGGCCGTGAAACTCGACTTCGGCGCCATGGCCAAGGGCCTGGCCATCGACCGGGGCATCGAGGCCCTCAGGATCCTGGGCGTGAAGAACGCGGTGATCAACGCCGGCGGCGATCTGAAGGTGATCGGCCGCCACGGCGATCGTCCCTGGCGGGTGGGGATCCGCGATCCGCGCGGCGAAGGCGTGCTGGCGGTGCTCGACGTGCACGACGGCGAGGCGGTCTTCACCTCCGGCGACTACGAGCGCTACTTCATGTGGCAGGGCCGGCGCTATCACCACATCCTCGACCCGCGCACCGGCTATCCCGCCGAGGGCACCCGCTCGGTCACCGTCATCCACTCCGACGCGGCCACCGCCGATGCCGCCGCCACCGCCCTGTTCGTGGCCGGGCCGAAACGCTGGCCGAAGATCGCCCGCCAGATGGGTCTCGATCAGGTGCTGCTGATCGACGCCGAGGGCGGTTACCACGTCACGCCGAAGATGCAGGCCCGCCTGAAATACGCCCGGCAACCCGAGCGGCTGCAAGTGCGCGATCCCGCGGCTCAGAAATCCCAGCGATAGCCCAGATAGTAGAAGAGAGTCGAGCCCGACTGCTCCACCCCGGCCAGCGTTTCCCGGGTGCGGTCATAGCCCAGTTGCATGTCCAGCAACACCCGGCGCCGCCAGCGATAATCCATCTTGAAGGCCGCCCGCAGAATGTCACGCCCATCCCCGTCGTTGCGATTGCGGCGCCGATTGAACTGGACATAGGGATTGATGCGCCATTCCGGCGTGAGGGGATAGCGAGTATTGATTCCGAGGAGGGTATCCCGGGCCTCGCGGGTCTGGCCCAGGCGTAGCGAGAGGATGCTCGTATCCCCGTTCTTGAACAGCCCGTTCCCGATCAGCTGCAGCCCCAGAAAAAACTGGTTGCCGGTGGGGGGCACCGCATCCACCCCGCCCGAAGCCGGCATCCCGCTGGTGCTGGTCACGGTGAAGTCGGAGCTGATCTGGTACTGCCCGCGCCCCGGCAGGAACGCGCGCAATGGATGGGAACCGCCCAGGGTGAAGGTGCGCAGGGTGGCGGTTCGATCCAGGGCCAGTTGGCGGATCTCGGCTTCCGTATATGTCTGCTGCAGTTCCTCGAGCGTCTGGGCGGTCTGTCCCTGAAGCGCATTGGTGGTGGAAAGGTAGGGCGTCTTGCGCACGTCCAGGGTATAGAACAGGGTGGCATTGCCGGGCAACAGCCAGTTGCCGTTGAGCAGCAGGGTGTTGAGCGTGTTGTACGAGGTATCGTAGTCCACGGTCGCGAACATGTTGTAGCGGGCATCGAAGAAGCGGACTTCCGCGCCCACCGCCCGGCGGTCCATCAGATTGCCGGCTTTCTGCTGCATGGTATAGAAATTGAAATCCCAGTGCCCGTCGAGGGTGCCCAGGTCCACGTTGAAGCTGACG
Organism: Chromatiales bacterium; assembly: GCA_026984045.1. Lineage (GTDB taxonomy): Bacteria > Pseudomonadota > Gammaproteobacteria > UBA6429 > Thiohalophilaceae > JALSSV01. Next base: position 141,416 of record JALSSV010000067.1, read on the forward strand.
AAACTGCGCTCGCGCGTGAAATCGAACAGGTTTTCCGTGTCCAGCAGGTAGCCGCCCGCCAGGTTGGCCTTGATCTTTTCGCTCAACGCGGTTCCCAGATTCAGCCCATCGAAGCGGCCAATCACCCCGCCCCGGCTGTGATCCTGCCGGCCGATGCGCAGGTTCTGGTTGCGATCCCGCTCGATCATCTCGTAATAGAGGCGGGTGAAGCGATAGTCGCTCTTGCCCTGGATGAAATCGTAACTGTGATCGGCGGTGATCTGGACGCGCTGATCGATCCGATCCCCGCGCTGCCGGGAAGTGAAATCGAAGGTGGTGACCAATTGCGACAGATCCACCAGATTGTTCTCGTCGTCGGTGGAACGCTCGTCCCGGTAGTAGTACTGGGACAGGCTGCCGAGGGATCGCCAGGGTGCCGCCCGGGGTGGGCGGCGGGAAGACGGGGCCGGATCGGGACGCGCATCGACCTGCTTTGGCGGCGCCTTGGCGGCGGTGATCAGGCCGGCCAGGCGCTGGCGCACCCGATCGGCGTCCTCGCCCTTGGGATACAGGCGCAGATACCGCTGGTATTCGGCTTCGGCATGGGCCAGCTGGCCATTGCGTTCTCGCGCCAGCCCCAGCAGTTCGAGTGCCGTGCGGGCCTGATGTTCGGTCACCTGTGGCCATTCCAGCAACGCCGTGGCCAGCGGGATCGCCTGCTCGTACTCACCCGCGGTCAGCGCCTGGCGCAACATGGCCTCCAGCCGTTCCCCGCGGGTGGCCACCCCCCCCTTGCCGGTACTCTGCCCCTGCACTGCCGGCGGCGGTTCCACTTCCGGCGGTGATGTCGGCGTGATCCTGGTCGCCGGACTCTCCGCGGCAAGGATCCCGGCCGTGATTCCCGGCGCCGCAGCGCCAGTCCCGCCGGCGGCTGCAGGTGACGGGGCGGGAACCGCTTCGGCCTGCGCCTGCTCGGCCGACGCCGCTTCCTCGGCCTCATCCTCGCCTTCCGGATACGCCTCCAGGGCATCGGCCAATTCGGGCGCTGGCCGGCGTTGCGCCTGCCTCGGTGGTACGGGAATCCGGATGGCCTCCTGGGCCGAGCGCAGCCGTTCCCGGCGCCCCACGATGGTGATCCAGGCCCGGGGATAGACCGCATGCACCTGTTGCCGGGCCGCCAGGGCCTGTTCCTTGCTGCGATAGAACCCCAGGCGCAGGCGATAGTAGGTCTGCTTGCCCACCCGCAGCGTCTCCACGTAGAGGCGTTTGCCACGAAATGCCGGACGCCAGATCAGCTTGCCCACGTCGATGGGCCGCGCAGCACTGAGCAGGTTCACGGCGTATGGCGCATCGAGATCGATGGTCGATGCGGCCCATGACGGCATCGGCAGCAGCCACAGGCCGAGCAGGGCGGCAACGGTCCGGAGAATGACAGGCGAAAGACGCATCATGGAAATCGGCCGAGCGGGAGCCCCTCCCCGGCTCGGGGAGCGCCACCCGGGATGGGCGGTTTCAGGGCGTCAGCGGACAGTGGTCGAGCGACGGCCGGGAGAGCAGGATCCGGATGCTGCGAAAGTCGGCTCCCGGCTGCACCCGGTAGTGCACCTCGTCCTCGAAGACGAGACTGATCACCGGGGCATTGGGATTGTACTGGCCTTCGTAGTCGAGCCGTTGAACCGGCGCGATGGCATCCAGATCGGCCACCCGGATGGGTTCATTGTGGCCGAGCGCCGGCATGTCGCTGCGGTTGATTCCCAGCGGCTTGAGCTGGATGCGCAACTCCTTGCCCTGCTCGGGCGGAAAGTGCGAGACATACTGCATGGGAAGGGTGAAGCGGATGGTCAACCATCCGCATTCCCCGGAACGCTCCAGCCAGGCATCCTCGATGATCCGATTGCCGGCGGGCTGGGCCGGCAATCGGCTGCCGAAACCCAGCAGACACAGAACGGCGATACTGCCCACGATCGCGCGACGGAACATGCTTCTCTCCTCGGGGTTGATTGCCCACTACCAGCCACCCTTGCGCGGGCTGTGCTCACCCGAGCGGGTCTTGCTGATGGTCGTCAGGCTGGAATCTGTGTATTCATGACAACTGCCGGCACAATCCCGCAGTTCCCCCGCGGTATACAGAATCCGCGGATTCTTCACCTTCTTGTGCTCGTCGGCCTTGAAATCACCGGCATGGCAGGCGGCACAATCGGGCTGGTAGGCGGCGAACCGCCAGGGGATCTGTTCACTGTTGCCCGTGTGACAGGCACGACACTGCAGGCGCGTACCGTGGTCCGGATAGCTGGGTGACAGATGGCGGTAGGCCGTGACCGGTTTCCAGCCACTGGTGGTATGGCAGGCGTCGCACTGGCGACTGGTCACGAAATGGTTGCCCGGCTTGCCGGTGGCCGTGCTGCCGTTGTGGCAGCTCGCACAATTGCCCGAGGCGTTGCTGTGATCGAAATGCGCCGGAATCCAGGCACTGGTGCTGTGGCAGGTGTCGCATTGGGCCGTGGTCTGCACGTGGTTGGCCGGCTTGCCGGTCGCCGTGCTGCCGTTGTGGCAGGTGCTGCAACTGCCGCTGACCACGCCGTGATCCACCCGCGCCGGCTTCCAGGCCGTGGTGCTGTGACAAGCGTCGCACTGGCCGCTGGTCTGGATGTGGTTGCCCGGCTTGCCGGTGGCGCTGCTACCGTTGTGGCAACTCGCGCAGGTGCCGGACACGTTGGCGTGATTGAAGCGGGCCGGTGTCCAGGCATTGGTGCTGTGGCAGGTGTCACACTGGGCCGTGGTCTGTACGTGGTTGGCCGGCTTGCCGGTGGCCGTGCTGCCGTTGTGGCAGGTGCTGCAACTGCCGCTGACCACGCCGTGATCCACCCGCGCCGGCTTCCAGGCCGTGGTGCTGTGACAAGCGTCGCACTGGCCGCTGGTCTGGATGTGGTTGCCCGGCTTGCCGGTGGCGCTGCTGCCGTTGTGGCAGCTCGCGCAGGTGCCTGACACGTTGGCGTGATTGAAGCGGGCCGGTGTCCAGGCATTGGTGCTGTGGCAGGTGTCGCACTGGGCCGTGGTCTGCACGTGGTTGGCCGGCTTGCCGGTCGCCGTGCTGCCGTTGTGGCAGGTGCTGCAACTGCCGCTGACCACGCTGTGATCCACCCGCGCCGGCTTCCAGGCCGTGGTGCTGTGACAGGCATCGCACTGGCCGCTGGTCTGGATGTGGTTGCCCGGCTTGCCGGTGGCGCTGCTGCCGTTGTGGCAGCTCGCGCAGGTACCGGACACGTTGGCGTGATTGAAGCGGGCCGGCGTCCAGGCATTGGTGGCATGGCAGGTGTCACACTGGGCCGTGGTCTGCACGTGGTTGGCCGGCTTGCCGGTGGCCGTGCTGCC
>JALSSV010000068.1 GCA_026984045.1 Chromatiales bacterium
GAGCAGATCCTGCTTGCTGAGGATGTTCAGCTGCTGTTCGAGTTCCTTGCTGTCGGTGCGGTCGCGGATGATGATCTGGGTGCAGGATTCGCCCTCCATGCTGGCGGGGGTGAATTCCATGGTGATGTCGAAGGTGTCGCCGCTGGTGTGGCGGGCGGTGATCTCCAGGGTATCGTCGGTGCCGATGCCCTTGCTGTAGTTGCGCAGGAACTGCTTGAGAGTGGCGTGATCCTCGTGACTGACCATGTCGAGGATGGGCATGCCTTCCACGTCCTCGAGGCTTTCCACACCGAACATGTCCAGATAGGCCTGGTTGGCGTAGATGTGCATGCCGTCGTGCACATAGGCGATGGCATCGCGGGATTCGTCGATCAGGTTGCGGGCGCGCTTTTCCGATTCGTGCAGCATCTGCTCGCAGCGGCGCAGGCCCTTGCGATTGCGCAGGCTCTCCACCTCCCGACGCACCACCAGCAGCAGGCGGGATTCCTGATCGGCACACACGGCGTCGGCGGCGCCGGCCTCCATTTCCTCGATACCGGCATCGACGGTCTGGGGGTCGCAAATCACCACCAGCGGGATGTCGCGGCCGAGGCGTTGCAGGATCTCGAGGGCTTCGTGGGCGGTGAAATCGGTCAGCCGCTGCTTGGCGAGGATGATGTCGACCGGATTTTCCTGCAGGATGGTCTCCATGTCCTCGGCGTCCTCGGCCCGCAGATCACGGACGACCTGGCCTGCATTGCGCAGCACGTTCACCATGCGTTCGGCTTCTTCCGACGCCTCGAAGAGGGTCAGGACGCGCAGCAGATCTTTTTCGCTCACTCGGTTTCCTTGTGGGAGGGGTGGTTTGCGGTATGCAATGTCAATGATGTCGGGATCGACCGCCAAAGGCAAGAGGGGCTGTCAGGCGTCAGAAACGGCAGGAGTTGGGACGCCCGTCCTCAGATGGCGGACCAGATCTGGCCAAATTCGCTCTCCTCGGGGGATTCCGACCGGTTTTCCGCCGTTGCCCGGGCGCTGTCCAGGTAGGCGAACTCGAACTGGGCGAACAGGCCGGTGTTCTGCAGTTGCCGGGTCAGGGCCACTTTCACTTCCCGCCCCAGGATGTTGAGCACCAGTTTGTTGCCTTCCCGCCAGGGAACGGGACCGGTGATCAGGCTGGCCGGCTGACCGATGGCCGGGTTTTCTGGCAGCAGCAGGGTGCGCTGGTAGGCGGGATCCTTGCCGGCCGCCGCCAGGCTGCGCATGCCGATGGCGGCCGCGTCGGGATTGAGCAATTCGACCCCCAGTTGCAGGATCCGCTGGGAATTGAACTTCATCCAGCGGATCACGCCGATGTTCCATTTCCAGGCATGGGCGCTCAGGCGGCGGCGGATCCCCACCAGTTCGCCCACCTGGGAGCGGGTGCCGTCACCCTTGTCGTATTCCAGGCAGAAACCGTTGGCGCTTTCGTTGGTGATTCGCCACTGGGTCAGCGGCGGCAGCTCGGAGTGGTGGGCGCCGGCAGGGCCCGGCTTGCGGGCCGTGGCCGTGTGTCCCGCGAGCTGTTCGGCCAGGGACAGCTCCTCGTTCACGATTCGGGTCAGGTGCAGATCGGTGCCGTGGGGATAGACCATGTCCCAGACGTCCGGCTTTTCCTCGCCTTCGGCCTCGACCGTTTCGGCCCGGTATTCGGCCGGATGATCGAAAGCCGCATCTTCCAGGCGGTCGTGGTGCTGGTGGCGTAGGTGTTCGTGGATGCTGGTCAGCCCCACCGCCACCTGCACGGCTTCCCGGCGTTCGCTGCGGGGGAAGGTGCGCTGGCTCTCCACCCCCCAGGCCACCAGCAGGCGTCGCAGCAGGTCATGGGACAGGTCGGGACGGCCCATGTCGATGCCGGTGAGGGTGGTGGAGACCACGTCCTCGCTCTCCTGGATGTCCCGACGGAGGCGCGCAATGAGACGGGTGGTGTCGAGCATTCGGCAGTCCCTGCCGCAGCGCAGGCGGGATTTCAGGAAGGCGGTGGGGGGCTGATCGTGGCTCAGCAGAACCACGAACTGGCCATCCCGGCCGGGTTCGTCGGGTTGTTCGGGCAGGCGCAGCTCGCAATAGCGGACCCAGCGTTCCAGGGTGTTGTAGATCTTGGTCACTTCGCCCTGACGCAGCCGATACGGGGTGGCCAGCCAGGTGAGCAGGTTGCGCAGGTACTCGTCGGCCACGCTCGACTTTTCCACGAACAGGTGGGTGAAGTCGCTCACGGCGTGGCGGTGCAGGCGGTGACTCTCTGCGTAGGCGTACATCTTGTGCAATTCGCCCCAGACGCCGGCCGGGTAGGGGGCGTAGACCTGGTAGGCGGTGAGCAGGCTGCGGCCGCTGTAGCCGATGGCCCGCTGCAGCAGCAGCGCCATGTGCTTCTTGTCGAAGAACAGCCCCGGGCGGCTCGCCATGTCTTCGATGGCGATCTTGTAGCCGGTGGCCATGGCCGTGTAGATCCCGCGGGTGGCGGCAGCGATCTTCTGGTTCTTTTCGGGCAGGGGATAGGTCACGCCGAGAAAATGCTTGCGCATGGACTCGGTGACGTACTGCACCGTCTCGCGCAGGCTCTCGAGGAAACGGGCGCGATCCTGGTGAGGCAGATGCAGACGGTTGGTCTCGGTCAGGGCCAGATAGACCTGACGGGCGGTTTCGCCCAGATTGGCCTTGGGCAGATTGTCCAGCCAGGCCTCCACGTTGCGGGCCCGGATACTGAAGGATTGCTTGCCCGGTTTTTGTCGGTCAGGGATGTCCAGACCCAGCGATTTTCCCACCACGTGTCTCCTTCAGAAAACGATACGCTCCTTTTCGGATTCGGATGCTGGGGGATCATCCCAGGCAGGCTGTTGAAAAGGCCCATGGACGGTTTTTTCAACAGCCTGTTGGAGCACCGGGCCCGGCTCACGGGAACCCTCGGCATGGTGAAATTATGACACGTTTCCTTGACTTTCACAGACAAAAGCATGAGGAAAAGGAGAAAAATTACAAAACATAATCAATAAGTTATATGCCGGATGGCGAGAATAGGGGCGTCTTGGAGGCCATTCCGGCCCGTTCGCGCACCAGCCGGGGCACCAGGTAGCCGGGCTGGGTGTCGCGCAGGGCGGCGTGCAGGGCCAGGGCTTCCTCGTCCGGGACCTCGAAATGGCCGGCGCCGGCCACCCGATCGAGCTGGTGCAGGTAGTAGGGAATGACACCGGCGTCGAACAGGGTTTCACCCAGTTCGGCCAGGCTGGCCAGACTGTCGTTCACGCCTCGCAGCAGCACTGCCTGGTTGAGCAGAACGGCGCCGCTTGCGCGCAGCCGGGTCAGGGCGTGGCACACCTCGGCATCGATTTCCCGGGCATGATTGCCGTGGATCACCACCGCCACGGGCAGCCGGCAGGCCGCCAGCCGCTGGCAAAGGGCATCGGTAATCCGCTCGGGCAGGAAGACGGGGTGGCGGGTATGCAGCCGCAGACGGCGCAGGTGGGGAATCGCTTCGAGGCGGTCGAGCAGGGTGGCCAGGCGGGCATCGGACAGGCTCAGGGGATCGCCGCCACTGAGGATGATCTCGCTCAGGGAGGCATCGGCGGCGATCCGGGCCAGGGCCGGTTCCAGGTCGTGGTTGTCCTGGTAGGGGAAGTGGCGGCGAAAGCAGTAACGGCAGTGACCGGCACAGGCCCCGGCGGCGATCAGCAGGGCCCGGCCCGGATACTTGTGGAGCAGTGCCGGCGCCCGACGCGCGGCCTGATCACCGACCGGATCGGCATCGAAACCGGGGCGGGATTCGAGTTCCTCGGCCAGCGGCAGCACCTGCCGCAGCAGGGGATCGTGCGGATCGCCGGGGCGCATGCGCGCGACGTAGCCCCGCGGCACCCGCAGCGGAAAACGCGCGGCCGCCGCCCGGGCCGCCGGCAGCAGATCGTCGGGCAGATCCAGCCGGCGCAGCAGTTCGGCCGGATCGCGAATGGCCTGTTGCAGGGCCTTCTGCCAGGCACTGGTCTGACAGGATGGAAGGGGCTGGGTTATCATATTCGTTTGCCTTTCCGGATTCGGGACATCGAGACGATCAACAGGCGGTTGAAAAACGTCGTTTTTCGACAGCCGGTGCGCGATGCATGGACGCATCGCCATTTTCAATGACGCCAAGTCATTGAAAATGCAAGGGAACGGGAAACCGCGTTTTCCGTTCCCGGGTGGAAAAAGCCCCCGGATGGGCTTTTTCAACAGCCTGATTCAGAGAGTAGAGGATACCCATGGCAACCTACAGTACCAACGAATTTCGCAGCGGCCTGAAGATCATGCTCGACGGCGATCCCTGCGCCATCATCGAGAACGAGTTCGTCAAGCCCGGCAAGGGCCAGGCCTTCAACCGGGTGAAGATCCGCAACCTCAAGACCGGCCGGGTCCTGGAGAAGACCTTCAAGTCGGGCGAGACGGTGGAAGCGGCCGATGTCATCGATACGGAAATGCAGTATCTGTACAACGATGGCGAGCAGTGGCACTTCATGCACCCTGAAACCTTCGAGCAGGTGGCGGCCGATGCGACCGCCGTGGGCGAGGCGGCCAAGTGGCTCAAGGAGCAGGACATCTGCACCGTGACCCTGTGGAACGGCGTGCCCATCAGCGTGACGCCGCCCAACCACGTGGTGCTGACCGTGGTCGAGACCGATCCGGGCGTGCGCGGTGACACCTCGGGCGGTGGCGGTAAGCCGGCCACCACGGACACCGGGGCGGTGGTGCGCGTGCCCCTGTTCATCAACGAAGGCGACAGGATCAAGGTGGACACCCGCACCGGCGAATACGTCGGCCGCGTCAAGGAGTGACGTGAGCGACTGGCGGCCCGCGGCCAGCCCGGCCGTCCTCCGGCTTCGGGCCCGGATCCTGGGGCGGATCCGGGCCTTCTTCCAGGCCCGGGGCGTGCTCGAGGTGGAAACGCCCTGCCTCTCACGGGCCGCCAATCCCGATCCCCACATCGAAAGTTTCCGCCTCGCCGGCGTTTCCCGCTGGCTGCACACCTCGCCGGAATTCGCCATGAAGCGCCTGCTGGCGGCAGGGATCGGCGACTGTTTCCAGATCGCCCGGGTGTTTCGCGCCGGCGAGGCCGGCCGGCGGCACAACCCCGAGTTCACGCTGCTCGAATGGTACCGGGTGAGCTGGGATCACCACCGCCTCATGGATGAAGTGGACGCCCTGCTCGGCGAACTGCTCGACGCGCCCCCTGCCCGGCGCCTCACCTACCGTGAAGCCTTCCTCGAGTTCGCGGACATCGATCCCTTCGGCACGGACGCCGCCGGCCTGCGGGCGCGGGCCGACGAGGCCGGCATCGCCGTCTCCGGACTGGGCGAGGACCTCGATGCCTGGCGGGATCTGTTGCTGACCCATCTGGTCGAACCGAATCTGCCGCGGGAGACACCCGTCTTTCTCCATGACTGGCCGGCAAGCCAGGCCGCGCTGGCCCGGATCCGTCCCGGCACGCGGCCGCTGGCCGAACGCTTCGAGCTGTTCTGGCGCGGCATGGAACTGGCCAACGGCTATCACGAACTGACCGACGCCGCCGAACAGCGCCGCCGCTTCGAACGGGAAAACACCCGCCGCCACGCCACCGGCCTGCCCCCCATGCCCCTCGACGACGCCCTCCTCGCCGCCCTCGACCACGGCCTGCCCCCCTGCGCCGGCGTGGCCCTCGGCGTCGACCGCCTGCTGATGCTCGCCGCCGGCGTGGACGACATCCGCCAGGTGCTGGCCTTCGACTGGGAACGGGCCTGAGCGGTTCTCGGACCGGGGGAAGGGGAGACGGAGCTTGCTTGCTGTGCGCCCCCGGTGGCCCTGATTCACAGCCGAATCCGGCTGCAGGAGCGGCGTCTCGCCGCGATTCGGCGGTAGCGGGTGGCGGGTACCGGTTGCTGGTAAAACCAGAAGGCTTTTCTCCGCTACTTGTCTCCAGCGACCAGCAACCGCATTGTTGCGGCGAGGCGCCGCTCCTGCAGGGTGGCCGTGCCTACACGTTCTTCGTGTCCCCTGCCACCGTCTGTCATCGAAACCACCGTCCCGATCCGTTCGCCCATTTTCACGCTACGGCCGGGCCGCAGATCGGCTTCCCAGCGTACCCGCTCGTCGGCGAACAGCAGGATGACGGTGGAGCCCATGTTGAAGCGGCCCATCTCCTGGCCCTTTTGCAGGGTGAGGTTCAGGTGGATCTGATCCCAGTGGCGGATGGTGCGGCCGGTGGGGGGCGTGATCTCGCCCTGCCAGACAGTCTCGATGCTGCCCACGTTGAGGGCGCCCACCAGCACCATGGCCATGGGCCCGGCGGCCGTGTCGAACACGCAGACCACCCGTTCGTTGCGGGCGAACAGGCCCGGCACCTGGCGGGTGGTGGCCTCGTTGACGCTGAACAGCCGACCCGGCACGTGGATGGTTTCCTGCAGGGTGCCGGTCAGGGGCATGTGGATGCGGTGATAGTCGCGCGGCGAGAGATACAGGGTGGTGAACACGCCGCCACGGAACACGTCGCTCCAGCGCCGGGTCTCGCCGAGCAGGGTGTGCACCGAAAAGCGGTGGCCCTTGGCCTGGAACACCGCATCGCCCTCGATGTGCCCGGCCTGGCTGACCTTTCCGTCCACCGGCGAGACCACCGCCTCGGGGGCCGGGTCCACCGGGCGGGCTTCCGGTTTCAGGGCCCGGGTGAAGAAGCTGTTGAAATCGGGATAGGCCCGGTAATCGGGTTCGACGGCTTCCTCGAGGCGCACGTCGAAGTGGTGGATGAACCAGCGGGTGAAGGGGGTCTTCAGCCAGCCGATCCGCAGCCGGGCCAGCCGGTGCACGAACCGCGAGATCAGGTGCTGGGGCAGAACGTACTGCAGCGCCACGAACAGGCGTTCGCGCAGAGACGGGCGTGGCGTCACGGACGGCATCAGTGAGGTTGATGCGACGGGGCGTCGTCCCGTGCCACCACCGGCAGGGACAGTTCCAGGCGACTGCCGTCGTCCAGCTTCAGGGTCACGGGGATAAGGTCACCGGCCCGCAAGGGGCGGCTGGGCTTGATGAGCATGAGGTGCAGGCCGCCCGGCGCCAGTTCCACGCGGCCACCGGCGGGGATGGTGAGCGACGGCAGTCGCTTCATCTCCATCATGCCGTCTTTCATGTGCATTTCGTGGATCTCCACGGCGGCGAAGAGAGGACTGCTGGCGCCGGTCACGCGCACACTGCGCGCGCCGGGGTTTTCGATCACCAGGTAACCGGCCAGCACGGGCGCCACCGGCGGGCCTTCGGGCACCCGGGCGTGCTTTACCGTGAGGGGGGCGGCCAGGGCCGTAGAGGTAAGGAACAGGAATGGCAGCAGCCAAAGCCGGGAAAGGGAAATCTTCATGGGGGCACTCCTCAGGGCAGGGTTTGGAGATAACGCAGGGAGCGGATCACCGCGTCGGCGTCGTAGGGCGGACTCAGCACGGCAGCCATGCGTCCCTGCGGATCGATGAACACCATCTGGGCGCTGTGGTTGACGGTGTAGTCGTCGCCGTCCCTGTCTTCGAAGCCGTAGACGATGCCGAGCTGACGGGTGAGCTTGTCGATCTCGTCGGCCGGGCCGGTCACGCCGGTGAAGTCCGCATGGAAATAGGTTACGTACTGCTCAAGCAGTGCCAGGCTGTCCCGATCCGGATCGACCGACACGAACCAGGCCCGGGGGCGGTGGGGATCTGCCGTGTCCACCGCCAGTTGCTGCCAGGCCAGGCGCAGGGTCTGCAGGGCCAGGGGGCAGACATCGGGACAGTGGGTGTAGCCGAAGAACAGCACGTTCCAGTGCCCCTGGAAGCCGGCGGGGGTGAAAGGCTGGCCATCGTGGCGCTTCAGACGGAAGCCGGACACGGGCCGCGGCGTCTCCAGCAGCACCAGGTTGGCACCGGGGACCGGCATGGCCGGCGCCCGGGGCGGAGCGTCGTCCCCGTCACTTGCGAGATAACCGATGCCGAAACCGATCAGCAGCAGGCCGGGCAAGAGGAGAAAGAAAGGGAGGCGGCGGACATCCATCATCCGGACATTATCGCCAATCGCTGCGACGCTGACCATGCCAGGGAGGAACGAATTTGAAAAAAATCCTGTACCGGACTATGGTTGCAGGCAAAACCTGAGGAAAATTCTCGATGTCGAACGTCAGCTATCTGATTCCCAAGAAGGAACGCCCCGTCTGGACCCCGGATCTGGAAGCCCTGGAACTGGTGGCCGAGCCCCTGGCGGAGATCCCCCTGCTGGGCTGGGTGGCCGCCGGCGAACCGGTCGATCTCTCCTGCGAAGACGAACGGGTGTCGGTGCCGGCCAGCATGGTGCGCCGCAACACCTACGCCCTGCGGGTGCGCGGCCATTCCATGATCGACGACAACATCCAGGATGGCGACATCATCGTCATCGAGAAGACCGAGACGGCCGCCAACGGCCAGTCGGTGATTGCCATGATCAACGGCGAGACGGTCACCCTCAAGAAGTTCTACGTGGAGCGCGACGGCATCCGCCTGCAGCCGGCCAATCCCGACATGGAGCCCATCTGGCTGCGCAACGAGGAAGTGCAGATCCTCGGCATCGTCACCGGCGTGATCCGCCAGACCGACGAAGGGTGAAGTTCCTGGTCGACGAGATGCTGCAGCGGCTGGGAAGCTGGCTGCGCGCCGCCGGCTACGACACCGTGATTGCCCGCGACGGGCGCGACGACTACGCCCTGCTGCGCCAGGCCATTGCCGAGGATCGCCTGCTCATCACCCGGGATCGGGAACTGGCCCGCCACCGCCGCGCGCCCGGACGGGTGATCCTGCTCGAATGTGAAAACCTCGACGACTGCATCCGCGAGCTGGGCGAACGGCTCGACATCGACTGGCTGCACCGCCCCTTCCAGCGTTGCCTGGTCTGCAACACCGAACTCGTGCCCGCCGACGAAGCCGCCCGCGCCCGCATCCCCGAAGGGGCCCGCGCCCGTGCCGACGAAGCCTGGTTTTGCCCCGTGTGCCGCAAGGTGTACTGGGAAGGCAGCCACGTGGATCGCATGCGCCGGCGGCTGGAGGCATGGCAGGGCGCGGATTCATGAGACGGGGGTGGAAGTCACACGGAGGTCACGGAGACACGGAGGACACGGGGGTTTTTATTTCATCGAGGCAAGTTCCGTAGGGCGGCTCAAGCGCAGCGGAGCCGCCATGACAGGATGACATGATTTTTTGCCGGCTCCGCTGCGCTTGAGCCGGCCTACAGCTGGCCCGGACACAGGCCAGAAGGGCCGGCATCCCGAGAAGAAACCGTTGGTACAACACCAAACAACAACATCAATCTCCGTGTCCTCCGTGTCTCCGTGCCCTCCGTGTTCATTCCACTCCCGCCCGAAAAGAAGTGACATTCCCTGCCGCCGTCATTTCTCGATCGGCGTGTTCGGCTCGTTGCCCCAGTCGGACCAGGAACCCGGGTAGCCCTTCACCCTGTCGAATCCCAGGTATTTGAGCACGAACCAGGTGTGGGCCGAGCGGTGGTGGGTCTGGCAGTAGACCACCACGGTCTTGTCGGGCGTCACGCCGCGTTCGGCGAGCATTTCGTGCAGTACCGGTTCGGGCTTCAGACGCAGATCCCGTTCCCGATCCATGGCCTCGGTCCATTCCATGTGTACGGCGCCGGGGATATGCCCCCCGCGTTTCGCATACCGTTTCTCGCCGAGGTATTCGCCGCGGCTACGCACGTCCAGCAACACCACATCCCGGTCCGAGAGGTGGTCGAGAATGTACTGGCGGGTGGCCACCGGTTCGAAATTCATCTGCGGCACGTAGCGGCCGGGCGTGGGCCAGTGGATTTGCGTGTCGATGGGGTGGCCGGCATTGGCCCAGGCGCGCAGGCCGCCGTCCAGCAGCGACCAGCGGCGGTGGCCGGCCACCGCCAGGGTGTAGAGCAGGCGGGCCGCCTTGCCGCCGCCCTCGTCGTCGTAGGCCACCACGTGGGTGTCGGGTGTCAGGCCGTAGGCGGAGAAGACGTGCTCCAGCCGTTCCGGCACCGGCAGCAGGCCCATGCGTGGCCGTTCGGTGCGCACGATCCAGGCGTAGTCCATGAACACCGCGCCCGGCACGTGATACTGCACGTAGGTGCCCGGTTCGGACAGATCCACCAGCAGCAGGGGGCCGCTGTCGCGGCGCGTCTCGAGTTCTTCCGGGCTCAGCAGCAAGGGCATGTCCGTGTGATTCATGGGGAAACTCCTGCGTGAATCGGAAGCGCAGTATAGGCAATCCGGGCGCGGGCTCCCATCGGCACAAGGGAGCCTGTATCATTGACCGCCCTGCTCGGGTATTGGCCGGGCTCAAATATCCACAACAATCCTTGCACAGAGGCAGTCATGGCAGAACACAGCTTTCATCCCCCCCAGCGCACTCTGATGGGCCCCGGCCCCTCCGATGTCAGCCCCCGGGTTCTCGAGGCCCTGGCCCGGCCCACCATCGGCCATCTCGATCCGGTCTTCGTGGAGATGATGGAGGAGATGAAAGGCCTGCTCCAGTACGCCTTCCAGACCCGCAACGAACTGACCTTCCCGGTCTCCGCGCCCGGTTCGGCCGGCATGGAGACCTGCTTCGTCAACCTGGTGGAGCCGGGTGACAAGGTCATCGTCTGCCGGAACGGCGTGTTCGGCGGGCGCATGAAGGAGAACGTGGAGCGCTGCGGTGCCACGCCGGTGATGGTGGAAGACGAATGGGGCAAGGTGGTCGATCCCCAGAAGCTGGAGGACGCCCTCAAGGCCAATCCCGATGCGAAGCTGGTGGCCTTCGTGCATGCGGAAACCTCCACCGGCGCCCAGTCCGACGCCAGGACCCTGGTCGAACTGGCCCATGCGCACGACTGCCTGGCGCTGGTGGACGCCGTGACCTCCCTGGGCGGCTCGCCGTTGAAGGTGGACGAGTGGGGCATCGACGCGGTCTACTCCGGCACCCAGAAGTGCCTTTCGGCCCCGCCGGGGCTCTCGCCGGTGAGCTTCAGCGAGCGTGCCGCCGAAGTGATCCGCAACCGCAAGCGCAAGGTGCAGAGCTGGTTCCTGGATCTGAACCTGGTGATGGGCTACTGGGGCTCCGGCGCCAAGCGCGCCTATCACCACACCGCGCCCATCAACAACCTCTACGGCCTGCACGAGGCGCTGGTGATCCTGAAGGAAGAGGGCCTGGAGAACGCCTGGGCCCGCCACGAAAAACACCACCAGGCCCTGCGCGCCGGTCTCGAGGCCATGGGCCTGTCCTTCGTGGTGAAGGAGGGCGACCGCCTGCCCCAGCTCAACGCCGTGACCCTCCCCGAGGGCATCGACGACGCCGCCGTGCGCGGCCGTCTGCTCAGGGACTTCAACCTGGAGATCGGCGCCGGCCTCGGCGCCCTGGCCGGCAAGGTCTGGCGCATCGGCCTCATGGGCCACGCCTGCAACGCCCGCAACGTGCGCTACTGCCTGATGGCCCTCGAATCGGTCCTGGCCGACCTGGGCGCCGACATCGCCACCGGCGTGGCCCTGCCGGCGGCGGACAAGGTGCTTGCTGATTGATGAGGTGCAAATAACGCAGAGGACGCAGAGACGCAGAGGGCGCGGAGGATTTTGTGCAGATCGGGCTTCAGCACCGATGGGTCGGGCTAAAGCCCGACCTCACGCAGCCTGGAAGCCGGAATCAAGCAATGCTGACGGTGGTTTGACGAACGGGTGGCATGACGTAAAACCATCCAACAATCAAATCTCCGCGTCCTCTGCGCCTCTGCGCTCTCGGCGTTCCTTCCACCGAACCCGCTATCTTTCCTCCGCCTTGAGCTGTTCGGCCAGGTACAGCCACGTTTCGATCACGCTGTCGGGGTTGAGGGAGACGCTGTCGATGCCCTGTTCCATGAGCCAGAAGGCCAGTTCGGGATAGTCGGAGGGGGCCTGGCCGCAGATGCCGATGTACTTGTCCTGGCGGCGGCAGGCGCGGATGGCCATGCTCATCAGCGACTTGACCGCTTCGTTGCGCTCGTCGAACAGTTCGGCCACCAGCCCCGAGTCGCGGTCCAGTCCCAGGGTGAGCTGGGTGAGATCGTTGGAGCCGATGGAGAAGCCGTCGAAGTACTTGAGGAAGCGGTCGGCCAGCAGGGCGTTGGCCGGGATCTCGCACATCATGATGATCCGCAGGCCGTCTTCGCCGCGTACCAGGTCGTTTTCCTTGAGCAGGTTGACCACCGTGTGCGCCTCCTCGGGCGTGCGCACGAAGGGAATCATGATGTCCACGTTGGTCAGCCCCATCACCTCGCGCACCTTCCTCAGGGCGAAGCATTCCAGCTCGAAGCAGTCCTCGAAGCGATGCGACACGTAGCGGGCGGCGCCGCGGAAGCCGAGCATGGGGTTCTCCTCCTCCTGCTCGTAGGCGGCGCCGCCGATCAGGTTGCGGTATTCGTTGGACTTGAAGTCGGAGGTGCGCACGATCACCCGCCGGGGATGAAAGGCGGCGGCGAGGGTGGCGATGCCCTCGGTGAGCTTCTCGATGTAGAAGCTCACCGGATCGGCGTAACCGGCGCTGCGCCGGTCGATCTCGGCGCGCACTTCCGGCGGCTGCTTGCGGTATTGCAGCAGGGCCTTGGGGTGGATGCCGATGTTGCGGTTGATGATGAATTCCAGCCGCGCCAGGCCCACGCCGTGATTGGGCAGCGTGGCGAAGGCGAAGGCCCGGTCCGGGGTGGCCACGTTGAGCATGATTCGGAACGGCAGTTCCGGCATCTGCGCCAGATTGATCTCCTCCACCCGATAACGCAGGGCGCCGCGATAGACGTGACCCGTCTCCCCCTCGGCGCAGGAGACGGTCACCGTCTCGCCGTCGGGCACCGTCTCGGTGGCGTTGCCGCAGCCCACCACCGCCGGCACGCCCAGCTCGCGGGCGATGATGGCGGCGTGGCAGGTGCGTCCGCCGCGGTTGGTGACGATGGCCGCGGCCCGCTTCATGATCGGCTCCCAGTCGGGATCGGTCATGTCGGTGACCAGCACGTCGCCCGCCTGAATGCGTTCCATCTCGTCGAGGGAGCGGATCACCCTCGCCGTGCCGCTGCCGATCCGCTGGCCGATGGCCCGGCCGCTGGCGAGGATTTCGCCGCGCGTTTCCAGCGTGTAGCGTTGCAGCACCTGGCCTTCGCGGCTTTTCACCGTCTCCGGCCGGGCCTGCACGATGTACAGGCCGCCGTCCAGCCCGTCCTTGGCCCATTCGATGTCCATGGGCCGGCCGTAGTGGCGTTCGATGGCCAGGGCCTGGCGCCCCAGCTCCGCCAGTTCCTCGTCGCTCAGGCAGAAGCGTTGCCGATCCGCCTCCGGCACCGCTTCGATGCGGGTGGCCGAATCGCAGCCGTGCCCCTCGCCGAAGACCATGCGCTGCGCCTTGCTGCCCAGGGTGCGTTGCAGCACCGGGAAGTGGCCGCTGTCCAGGGCCGGCTTGTGCAGATAGAACTCGTCCGGGTTCACGGCCCCCTGCACCACCATCTCGCCCAGCCCCCAGCTGCCGGTGACGAACACCACCTGGTCGAATCCGCTTTCCGTATCCAGGGTGAACAGCACCCCGCTGCAGGCCAGATCGGAGCGCACCATCATCTGCACCCCCGCGGAGAGGGCGATCTTTTCGTGGGCGAAGCCCTGGTGGACGCGATAGGCGATGGCCCGGTCGTTGTAAAGGGAGGCGAAGACCGCATGAATGGCCTGCAGCAGGTTGTCGAGGCCGCGGATGTTGAGGCAGGTCTCCTGCTGGCCGGCGAAGGAGGCGTCGGGCAGATCCTCGGCGGTGGCCGAGGAGCGCACTGCGTAACTGGCCGACGTGCCGTAACGTTCGGTCAGCCGGTCATACGCGTCCACCAGCGCCTGTTCCAGTTCGGGCGGAAAGGGCGTGGCGCGGATCCATTCGCGGATCGCCCGGCCGGTCTCGGCCAGGGCCACCACGTCGTCCACGTCCAGCCGGGCCAGCCGTTCGGCGATGCGCCGATCCAGCCCGTCGGTGGCGAGAAAGGCACGATAGGCCTCGGCGGTGGTGGCGAAGCCGCCGGGCACGTTGACGCCGGCGGCCTGCAGGTGGCGGATCATCTCGCCCAGGGAGGCGTTCTTGCCGCCCACCCGGGGCAGATCGTCGAGGCCGATTTCGTCGAACCAGAGGATGGCTTGCATGGGGGCTCCCGTACGGTGGCATGGCCGTCGGTGCAGAACCGGGTTTCTGCTATCCTGCGCCCAGTGTAGTGAGCGGAGCCGCCCGATGGCAAATCCTTCCCGCCCCGTGTTCCTCGTCTCCGACAGCACCGGCATCACCGTGGAGACGCTGGGCCAGAGCCTGCTGCACCAGTTCCCGGAGCTGGCATTCGAAGTGCACGTGCTGCGCTACGTGAACGATGCGCAGAAGGCCCGCGCGGCGCGCGATCGGATCCGTGCGGCCGGCGAGGAGAGCGGACTGCGGCCCATCGTCTTCAGCACCCTGATCGAAGCGGAACCGCGCGCGATCCTGGCCGAGAGCGGCGCCCTGTGCCTGGATCCCTTCGCCACCTTCCTGCCCGCGCTGCAGCAGGAGCTGCATGCCCGTCCCCACCCTGCCGCCGGCCGGACCCACGGCGTGATCGACGATGACGATTACACCGCCCGCATCGAGGCGGTCAACTTCGCCCTGCAGAACGACGACGGCGTGAGCACCCGCCACTATCCCGAGGCCGACGTGGTGCTGGTGGGCGTCTCGCGCACCGGCAAGACGCCCACCTGCCTGTATCTGGCCCTGCATTACGGCCTGCGGGCCGCCAACCATCCCCTTGCCGAGGAGGATCTCGACGGCGAGCGCCTGCCCGCCGAACTGCGACCCTTTCGCGACAAGCTGTTCGGCCTGACCATCGCCCCCGAGCGGCTGCACCGGATCCGCAGCCAGCGCCGTCCCGGCAGCGACTACGCCTCCCTGGCGCGTTGCCGCCACGAGGTGGGCCAGGCCGAGGCCATCCTGCGCGCCGCCGGGGTGCCCCTGCTCGACACCACCAGCATGTCGGTGGAGGAGATCGCCACCACCATCATCCCGAACGTGGAGGAAAGGGGGCATGTCAAATGAAAACAATGGCTTGCGGTATGCGCGGAGGGCGGTTGAAATCGCGGCGGGGCGCCCCCACTGAGCAGGGGCATTCCGAGTTTGCAAACCGAGGAGTCTGACCGACATGAGCGTGGACACCCACAAGGAAACCCTGAGTTTCCAGACCGAGGTGAAGCAGCTGCTGCACCTCATGATTCACTCCCTCTATTCCAACAAGGAGATCTTCCTGCGGGAGCTGGTCTCCAACGCCTCCGACGCCAGCGACAAGCTGCGCTTCGAGGCCCTGGGCGACGATGCCCTGTACGAGGGCGATCCCGAGCTTTCCATCCTGATCGATTACGACAAGGAAGCCCGCACCCTGTCGATCACCGACAAGGGGATCGGCATGAGCCGTCAGGAGGTGATCGACAACATCGGCACCATCGCCCAGTCGGGCACCCGCCAGTTCCTCGAGAACCTCACCGGCGATCAGGCGAAGGACGCCCAGCTCATCGGCCAGTTCGGCGTGGGTTTCTATTCGGCCTTCATCGTCGCCGACCGCGTGACCCTGGAAACCCGCCGCGCCGGCCTCACGCCCGAACATGGTGTGCGCTGGAGCTCCAGCGGCGAGGGCGAGTACGAAATCGAAACCATCGAACGGGCCGAGCGGGGCACCACCGTCACCCTGCACCTGCGCGAGGGCGAGGACGAATTCCTCGATCCCTACCGCCTGCGCAACCTGATCCACAAGTACTCGGATCACATCCCCATTCCGGTCTACATGTACAAGCTCGACGACAAGGGCGAGAAAACCGACGAGAAGGAACAGATCAACAAGGCCTCGGCCCTGTGGGCCCGCCCCAAGGCGGAGATCGAGGACGAGGAGTACAAGGAGTTCTACAAGCACATCGCCCACGATTTTGACGATCCGCTGACCTGGCTGCACAACCGGGTGGAGGGCAACCAGTCCTACATCACTCTGTTCTACGTGCCGAAACACGCGCCCTTCGATCTCTACGATCGGGATCGCCGCTATGGCGTGAAGCTCTACGTCAAGCGTGTGTTCATCATGGACGACGCCGAGCAGCTCATCCCCAGCTACCTGCGCTTCATCCGCGGCGTGGTGGATTCGGACGATCTGCCGCTGAACATCTCTCGCGAGCTGCTCCAGCACAACAAGCTCATCGACACCATCCGCGCCGCCTCGGTCAAGCGGATCCTCGGCCATCTCGAGTCGCTGGCGAAGAACGACCCGGAAACCTACCAGACCTTCTGGGACACCTTCGGCAAGGTGCTCAAGGAAGGCCCGGCCGAGGACTTCGCCAACCGCGAGAAGATCGCCAGGCTGCTGCGCTTCGCCTCCACCCGCAGCGAGGGCGAGGCCCAGACCGTGTCGCTGGACGACTACGTGGGCCGCATGGTCGACGGCCAGGAGAAGATCTACTACCTCACCGCCGAGACCTGGGCCGCCGCCCGCCACAGCCCGCACCTGGAGCGGCTGGAGAAGAAGGGCATCGAAGTGCTGCTGCTCTACGACCGGGTGGACGAATGGATGATGTCCCACCTCACCGAATACGACGGCAAGTCCCTGGTCAACATCGCCAAGGGCGAGCTGGACCTGGGCAAGCTGGAAGACAAGGAAGAGAAGAAGCAGCGCAAGAAGGCGGAGAAGGAATACAAGGCCCTGCTCGAGCGCATGAAGGACGTGCTGGGCGGCAAGGTCAAGGAAGTGCGCATCTCCCACCGCCTGGCCGATTCCCCCGCCTGCCTGGTGGTGGCCGAGCACGACATGGCCGTGAGCATGCAGAAGCTGCTCAGGCAGGCCGGCCACCAGTTGCCGGACATCGAGCCGACCCTGGAGATCAACCCCGATCACCCGCTGGTCCAGCGCCTCAGGGACGAGCAGGACGACAAGCGCTTCGAGGACTGGACCTGGATCCTTTTCGACCAGGCCCTGCTCAGCGAGGGCGGCCAGCTCGACGATCCGTCCACCTTCGTGCATCGCATGAACGAACTGCTGCTGCTCCTGAGCGGCGAGCCGCCGAAACAGGACTGATCCGGGACGCCGCTCCTGCAGAGATTTCGTCATCCTGTAGGAGCGGCGCCCTCGCCGCGACAGCAAAACATTCCCCGCGCCGCGATCTGCTATGCTCCCCCCGGGAGGAGCGCAATGGCAACCGACTGCACCCTGGTGGCGGAACTCCGGTTTCTGGCGGCGGCCGATCGGCAACGGTTGATCGAGGCGCTGCGCGAGGCCGGCTACGCCGTCCACGGGCCCCGCGTGCAGGAAGGCGTGATCCGCTACGCGCCCGTCGAGCGCATCGAGGATCTGCCTCGCGGCTGGCGGGACATTCAGGAACCGGGTCGCTATCGTCTGCGGCAGACGGACGAAAACCGGCTGTTCGCCTGGGCCGCGCCCGCCGCATCGCTCAAGCCCCTGGTCTTCCCGCCGCGGGAGATCCTGTTCCATGCCCGGCGTGACGCCGACGGCCGTCTGCGTTTCGAGGCCGCCGACGGCGCGGCGCCGAAGCTCGCCGTGCTCGGCGTGCGGGCCTGCGATCTGGCCGGCCTGTATCTGCAGGATCGGCACTTCCTGCAGGGTGCCCACCCCGACGAGGCCTACCGCCGGCGCCGCCGCAAGCTGTTCCTGGTGGCGGTGCACTGCGCCCATCCCGCCGACACCTGTTTCTGTGCCGCCACCGGCGACGGCCCCGTGGCCCGCTACGGATTCGACCTGGCCATCTCCGAGCTGGAGGAGGGCTGGCTGCTGGAGGCCCGCAGCCACGCCGGCCAGGAAATCCTCGATGCGCTGCCCACCCGTGCTGCCGGTGAGACGCAGCGCAAGGCGGCCGAAGCGGCCTTCCGCCAGGCCGCCGCGGCCCAGCGGCGGCGCCTGCCCGGCGGCGATCTGCCCGCCCGCCTGGGCGGGCGGCTGGACGCCGAACTGTGGCAGGCGGTGGGCCGGCGCTGCCTGGCCTGCGGCAACTGCACCGCCGTCTGCCCGAGCTGCTTCTGCCATGCCCACGTGGAGGAAACGCCCCTGACCGGGGCGCGCACCACCCGCCTGCGCCAGTGGGATTCCTGCTTCACCGCCGGCCACAGCCTGCTGCACGGGCGCCCCGTGCGCGAGGACACCGCCAGCCGCTATCGGCAGTGGCTCACCCACAAGCTCTCGGGCTGGCACGAACAATACGGCCGTTCCGGTTGCAGCGGCTGCGGCCGCTGCATCACCTGGTGCCCGGAAGGGATCGACATCACCGCCGAGGCGGCGGCCATCGCGGGGGAAGAAGCATGACAGCCTTGCCGATGGAAGCGGAGATCCTGACCCGCCGCGAGGAATCGCCGGGTCTGTTCACCCTGCATCTGCGGCTCACCGACAGCGCGGCCCAGCAGGCCTATCGCTTCCGCCCCGGCCAGTTCAACATGCTGTATCTGTACGGCGTGGGCGAAGTGCCCATCTCCATCGTCTCCGATCCGCGCGAGGCCCGGCACATCGGCCACACCATCCGCGCCGTGGGCCGGGTCACCCGGGGCCTGGAACGGCTGCGGCCGGGGGATCGGCTCGGCCTGCGCGGCCCCTTCGGCAACGGCTGGCCGCTGGGCGACTGCGAGCAGCGGGACGTGATCGTGGTCACCGGCGGCCTGGGTTGCGCGCCGGTCACCGGCGCCGTCCAGTACCTGATGCGCCGGCGGGAGCGTTTCGGCCATGTGAACATCGTGCAGGGCGTGAAACATGCCGACGATCTGCTCTGGCGCGAGCAGTACGAATGCTGGGATCGCATGCCCGACACCACCGTGCTCATCGCCGCCGACGAGGCCGGTCCCCTGTGGCCCTGGCACGTGGGCCGGGTAACCGATCTCTTCGATCGTCTGCGCTTCGATCCGGCGCAGGCCATCGTGCTGTGCTGCGGCCCGGAAGGCATGATGCTCGCCGTGGCCGAACAGTTGCAGGAGCGCGGCATCGCCGCGGAGCGGATCTGGCTGAGCCTGGAGCGCAACATGCAGTGCGGCATCGGCCTGTGCGGCCATTGCCAGCTGGGGCCGAAATTCGTCTGCCGCGACGGCCCCGTGTTTTCCTGGCGCGAGATTGCGCCCCTGCTGCGGGTGCGGGGACGATGAGCGCGAAACCGCGCATCGCCGTGCACAAGTTCGCCTCCTGCGACGGCTGCCAGCTCGCCTTTCTCAATGCCGGGGAGGATCTGCTGACCCTCGCCGAACTGGTGGAGATCGTCCACTTCCCGGAAGCCGGCCCCCTCGACCCGGCGGCGAAGGTGGATCTGGCCTTCGTCGAAGGCAGCGTCTCCACCCCCGAGGAGGCCGAACGGATCCGGGCCATCCGCCGCCACAGCCGTGTGCTGGCCACCCTCGGCGCCTGCGCCACCGCCGGCGGCCTGCAGGCCCTGCGCAACTTCGCCAATGCCGGAGAATGGCTCGCCGGCGTGTATGCCACGCCCGAGACGGTTGCGGCCCTGGATACCGCCACGCCGATCCGCGAACACGTGAAGGTGGATTTCGAGCTGTGGGGCTGCCCGGTCAATGGCGAGCAGGTCCTGCAGGCCGTGCGCGACGTGCTCTTCGGCGTGTCGCCGGCGATCCCCGACGAGAAGGTCTGCCTGGACTGCAAGCGCCGGGGCAATCCGTGCGTGCTGGTCACCCGCGGCGAGCCCTGCATGGGCCCGGTGACCCGCACCGGCTGCGGCGCCCTCTGCCCGGCCATGAACCGCGGCTGTTACGCCTGCTTCGGTCCCGCCGAAAACCCCAACACCGCCGCCTTCGCCAACCGCCTCGAAGGCCTGGGACTGCTGCCCGACGAAGTGGCCCGGCGTTATCATTTCATCACCAGCCAGGCCCCGGCCTTCCGCGCGGCCGGGAAAAAGGAAGCAAAGGATGAAACGCCCTGATCCTCCCGCAGGAGCGGCGCCCCGCCGCGACCATTCCGGAACGACTGGCATGGCCGTCGCCCGGGATTACGGCCCTGTGGCCCTTCATCCGGGCCACCCCCTCCCGGTAGGAGCGGCGCCTCGCCGCGACCATCCCCGAACGATGTCCGGACAACGATACTTTTCTTCGTTTGCATCACTTCGAAACATGGCCCTCGCCCCTCGGTCCTGTGCCCGTCGCGGCGAGGCGCCGCTCCTACGGGCAGGATCAGCCGCATATCACGGTGCATCGGAAACGCCCCCATGACCGATCCCCGTCGCATCCAGGTCCCCGTCCTCACCCGCGTCGAAGGCGAAGGCGCCCTGGATCTGCGCATCCGCGACGGCGAAATCGAAAAGCTGCAGCTGCGGATCTTCGAGCCGCCCCGGCTGTTCGAGAAACTGCTGGAAGGGCGTCCCTGGTCCGACGTGATCGACATCGTGGCGCGGATCTGCGGGATCTGCCCGGTGGCCTACCAGATGACCGCGGCGCAGGCCCTCGAGGAAATCTTCGGCGTAACGGTGGAGCCGGCCATCGCCGAGCTGCGCCGGGCCATGTATTTCGCCGAGTGGATCGAGAGCCATGCCCTGCACATCCACCTGCTGGCGGCGCCCGACTTCCTGGGCTTCGACAGCGTCACCGCCATGGCCGAACAGTACCCGGACGAGGTGCGCCGGGGCCTGCACCTGCAGGGGCTGGGCAACCGCCTGCTGGCCCTGCTGGGCGGGCGTTCCGTGCATCCGGTCAGCGTCTGCGTCGGCGGTTTCACCCGCCTGCCCGAGCGCAGGGAACTCAATGCCCTGCTCGAGGAATACCGCGAGGCCCTGCCCCTGGCCGAAGCACTGCTGGCCTGGACCGCCACGCTGAAGCTTCCCGACATGACACAGGACTTCCCCGCCGTGGCCCTGCGCCATCCGCAGGTCTATCCCATCGAGGCGGGCCGGATCGTCTCCAGCGAGGGGCTGGACATCGACGCCGCGGCCTTCCCCGAACACTTCCGCGAAGCTCAGGTGGCCTATTCCAATGCCCTGCACTGTCACCTGCACGACCGGCCCTACCTGGTCGGGCCGCTGGCGCGACTCAATCTCAACCGGGATCGCCTGCCGCCACCGGTGGCCGCCGTGCTCGAGCGCACCGGCATCACCTTCCCCAGCGCCAATCCCTTCCACGGCATCGTGGCGCGGGCCGTGGAGATCCTGCTGGCCTTCCACGAAGTGATCCGCCTCCTGGAGAACTGGCGGGCGCCGGAACGTTCCCGGGTGCCGTTCACGGTACGCGGCGGCGTGGGCCACGGCTGCACCGAGGCCCCGCGGGGGATCCTCTGGCACCGCTACGCGCTGGACGAGGCGGGCATGGTCCGTGCCGCCACCATCACCCCGCCCACCAGCCAGAACCAGGCGCGCATCGAAGAAGACCTGCGCCAGGCCCTGCCCCGCTTCGGCCTGGAGCGGCCCGACGCCGAACTGCGCGCCTTCGCCGAACAGGTGATCCGCAACTACGATCCCTGCATCTCCTGCGCCACCCATTTCCTGCGCCTGCAGGTGGAGCGCGCGCCGTGAATGATGGAGGTAACGAGATCGAGCCCGGACATGTCGAAAGAAGGCAGCCCGGATGAAACGAAGTACAATCCGGGAAGCGCCGTCCAGGTACGCCACTATCATGGAACCCGGTAACGAGGTGGGAAGCATGCCACGCAACACGTTTCCAAACAAAACTCTCCGTGTCCTCTGCGCCTCCGCGCCCTCCGCGTTCCTTCCACCGTAAACGGACAAGGAGAACTGACATGGACAAGCCCCGCATCCTCGGCATCGGCTCGCCCTTCGGCGCCGATCGGCTCGGCTGGCAAGCCATCGACGTCCTGGAGGACGTGGCCGACTGGCCGCTGCCGGTCGAGCTGATGCGCCTGGACCGGCCGGGGGTGAACCTGCTCACGGCGCTCGAGGATGTGGCGGGTGCCATCCTGATCGACGCCCTGGCCGGCGAAGACGGTCCGCCCCGGTGTCTGGACCCGCAAAACCTGGCCCCGGCCGGGCGGCTTTCCTCCCACGCGGCCGGCGTGGCCGACGTGCTGCGTCTTGGCCAGGCGCTCGAGCGCCTGCCGCCCCATCTGGCCATCGTCGGCATTCCCGCCGAGGCGAAGAGCCTCGACGGGAAACGCCTCATTCGCATCGTGCGCGATCAGCTCCAGGTCTGGGCCGGTTAACCCGCCGGCACGGCCGCCTTTCCTGCGGCACTCACGGGCCTTCATCATGATCCGCCGTCGCGGCGAGGCGCCGCTCCTACAGAGTTTTCGGCACCCGGTAGGAGCGGCGCCTCGCCGCGACTCCCCCGGAACGAAAACCGAAGCCTCGCCTCCCCGGATTGCGACCCTCACGGGCCTTCATCCGGGCTACCTCTTCCCCGTAGGCGCGGCGCAAGCCGCGAGATCACACAGTCCCGGACAGCCCGCCGCCGGGAAGGAAGCGCACCGCCGCTGGCAAAAAGCTACAATACCGCCTCTCATGCTGGATTATCTCGTGCTCTTCGTTCTGGCCCTGCTGGCCGCCTTCTGGTGGAGCAGCTTTCACGCCCGCGAGACGGCCAGGCGGGCGGCTCGCCGCCATTGCGAGGCACAGGGCGTGCAGTTTCTCGACGATTCGGTGGCACTCACGCGTCTGCGCGTGCGGCGGGAGGTGACGGGGCGGCTGGCCCTCTACCGGGAATACCGCTTCGAGTTCAGCCACGATGGTGAAGACCGGTTTGCCGGCCAGATCCGTGTCATCGGCCGGCGGGTGCTGGGCGTGGACGGGCTGTGGCAGGCGGTGCACTGAACATCGTGGCATCAACCCGCTCGCATCCCCTGCAGGCGCGGCGCCTCGCCGCGAAAATGCAGCGCAGACAGGAGACTCTCCGTTGCGCTCGATCCCCTTGGGGAGGATTTGGAGAACCGGCGACCTCAGGCCGCCTGATGCACGTCCTTGTCGGCCGCCCGGTGGATGTCGGCCAGGGAGATGGTATCGAGATGGCCGTAGACCAGGTTGGAGAGCTGCCGCCAGAGGCGGTGGGTGCGGTCTTCCTCGGCGCCGCCCTCCTGCGGGTGGACGTTGTCGATGGCGCGCACGATGTCGCCCACGGAGATCTGATCCAGGGGCCGGTTGAGGATGTATCCGCCACCCGGTCCGCGCACGCTCTTGACCAGACCATGCTTGCGCAACTGGGCGAAGATCTGCTCCAGGTAGGAGATGGAAATGTCCTGCAGATGGGCCAGGTAGGAGAGCGTCACGGGGCGGTCACGGTTGATGGACAGTTCCAGCATCGCCTTGGCGGCATAATCGGCTCGAGATGAGATTTTCATGATTCGCGTCCCCTGTGAATGTTGAAATCAATGATCCCCACGATAGGCTCTATTCCCCAATCATACAATGTGTATATTGTGAACAAATGTTAAATCCGGTCTGCGAACCGCAGGCAAGTACATGACATTAATGACATTTTCCGATACGAGCCGGATGGCTCCGGCGCGGGACGGTCGATTGGATACTGAATGGGATGGCCAAGCGCCTTTTTCAAGTCTTCGCAGCCGCGGCAGGTGATCCCCGCCGGTGACCGGCGTATCCTGCGCCTCAATTCCTCGAGGAACGCGTTTTTTCATGACCACACCACAACCGCTCAAGCCCCGACAGCTTCGCCAGACCATCGACCCCGCCCGCCTGCCCTGGCGCCGCAGCGACGAGGCCCGGGCCTTCGCCGGCGTGCTCGGCCAGGAACGGGCCATGACCGCCATCCACACCGCGCTCGGCATCGATCAGGAGGGCTACAACCTGTTCGTCTGCGGCCCCACCGGGGTCGGCAAGCACAGCCTGGTGCTGCAGCACCTGCGTGAGCGGGCGGCGGCCATGCCGCGGGCCGACGACTGGCTCTACGTGGCCAACTTCCGGGAACGGGGCCGGCCCCAGGTGATCCGCCTGCCTGCCGGCGAGGGCCGGCGCTTCCGGGAAGCCATGGGCAGGCTGCTCGAGTCGCTGGCGGCGGCCATCCCCGCGGCTTTCGCCAGCGAACAGTACCAGCAGCGGGTCCAGGCCCTGCGCGACGCGGAACAGGCCAAGGTGGACAAGGCCTTCGAGGCCCTGCGTCAGGAGGCCGCCCAGGCCGGGATGATCGCGGTGCATGAAGCGGAGCAGATCACCTTCGTCCCGGCCCGCGACGGCAAGCCCCTGACCGACGAGGAATACGATGCCCTGTCCGATGCCGAGAAGCAGCGCATCGACGAGACCGTCAAGACCCTGCAGGGCCGGCTGCAGGAGTTCCTGCGCCAGCGCCAGAGCTGGCACAACGCCATGCACGATGCCCTGGCCGAACTGAACCGGGAAGTGGGCATGTTCGCCGTGGCCCACCTGTTCGAGGAACTGCGCGCGCGTTACCGTGACCATGCCGACATCGTCCAGTACCTGCAAGCCATGGAAGCGGACGTGATCGACAATCTGAGCCTGTTTTTGCCCGACACCCCCGGCGAGCGGATCGACACCGACGCGCCGCCGTTTCGCGCCTACCAGGTGAACCTGCTGGTGGACAATGCAGAGGCCGAAGGCGCGCCGGTGGTACACGAAACCTTCCCCCTGCACCAGAACCTGGTGGGGCGGGTGGAATACCAGCCGCAGATGGGCGTGCTGGTCACCGATCACACCCTGGTGCGGCCCGGGGCCCTGCATCGGGCCAACGGCGGCTTCCTCGTTCTCGACGTGCTCAAGGTGTTGCAGCAGCCCAATGCCTGGGAAAGCCTGAAACGGGCTCTGGCCGACCGCCGCATCACCATCCAGTCGCTGGCCGAAATCTACAACCTGTTCTCCACCGTGACTCTCGAGCCCGAGCCCATCCCGCTGGACGTGAAGGTGATCCTGATCGGCGAGCGCCAGCACTACTACCAGTTGCTGCAGGCCGATCCCGAATTCGAAAAGCTGTTCAAGATCCCGGCCGATTTCGACGACGCAATCCATCAGAGCGACGAGGCCCTCGCCGATTACGCCGGGCTGGTGGCCACCCTGATCCGGCGCTACCGCCTGCGGCCCTTCGCCGACGACGCCGTCGCCCGGGTACTCGAGTACAGCGTGCGCAAGGCCGAGGACATCACCCGTTTCTCGCTGCACCTGCAGGCCATCACCGATCTGCTGCGCGAGGCCGACTTCTGGGCCGGCGAGGCGGACAGCGACCTGGTTCGCCGCGACGCCGTGCAGCGGGCGCTGGACGAACAGGTGGCCCGCCAGGACCGCTATTACCGCCGCCAGCTCGAGGAATACCGCCGCGGCACCCTGCTGCTCGACACCGAGGGCGAGGTGATCGCCCAGGTCAACGGCCTGTTCGTGGTGGAGATGGGCCAGTTCAGCTTCGGCCAGCCGGCGCGGATCACCGCCACCGCCCGTCTTGGCGACGGCGACGTGCTCGACATCGAACGCGAGGTGGAACTGGGCGGCGCCATCCACTCCAAGGGTGTGTACATCCTCACCGCCTTCATGGCCGCCCGCTATGCCCGCAACTGTCCGCTGTCGCTCTCGGCCACCCTGGTCTTCGAGCAAAGCTACGGCCACGTGGAAGGCGACAGCGCCAGCGTCGGCGAGCTGTGCGCCCTGCTCTCGGCCCTGGCCGAAGTGCCGGTCAGGCAGTCCCTGGCGGTCACCGGCTCGGTCAACCAGCACGGCCAGGTGCAGCCAATCGGCGGCGTCAACGAGAAGATCGAAGGCTTCTTCGACGTGTGCCGCGAGAAGGGCCTCACTGGCGAGCAGGGCGTGCTGATCCCCGCCACCAACCTCGACAACCTCATGCTGCGACAGGACGTGGTGGACGCCGTGGCCGCGGGCCGCTTCCACGTCTGGCCCATCCGCACCATCGATGAAGCCATCGAACTGCTCACCGGTCAGCCGGCCGGCGAAGCCGACGCCGAAGGCCGCTTCCCGCCCGGCACCGTCAACGAAAAGGTCGACACCCGCCTGCGCCGCTTCGCCGAGCTGCGCCACGAATACGGCAAGGGTGAAGAGCACGACGACGGCAAGGACGGCTGAAAACCCCTACATTCAGCCGGATGAAGTCGCCGGTGTGGCGCGGTATCATCGCCGCTCCCACCCTGCGAGGTTTCTTCATGAGCATTCAGGCCACCATCGAAAGAAAACTGCAGTCCGCCCTCGAGCCCGTGCATCTCGAAGTCATCAACGAGAGCCACATGCACAACGTGCCGCCCGGCTCCGAATCCCACTTCAAGGTGGTGGTGGCCAGCAAGGCGTTCGAGGGCCAGCCGCTGGTGGCCCGCCATCGCCGGGTCAACGAAATCCTCGCCGAGGAACTGCAGCAGATCCACGCCCTGGCCCTGCACACCTACACCTTCGACGAATGGCAGGAACAGGGCTTCGCCCCCCAGTCGCCCCCCTGCCATGGGGGTGGCGGGTAGCTGGTAGCGGGTAGCTGGGAAACAACGCACACCAGTTTCCCCCAGCTACCCGCCACCCGCTACCAGCTACCGGTTATCCGCCACCATCAAACGCGCCAGATTCTCCCGCGCCCGCCGCAGGTCGTGTCCGGCGGCTTCCAGGTCCGCCAGCAGGCGTTCGCCTTCCGCGTGCAGGGCGGCGAGCTGTTCCGGCTCGAACAGGTTCACGGCCGCTTCCAGGGCTTCGGTTTCCTCGCTCAACAGGGTCGGCAGCAGTTCCGACTCCTCGATGGGCGAATCGGGCAGCAGCAGATCCGCCACCAGGGGGTGTTCCACGAGCTGCATGTGGAAGGCGCGGGCCTGTGCCTCCTCGTCCAGTTTCTGCAGCGCCAGCGGATCGCCGGCGGCGCTCTTGCGGATGGCCGACATGATCACCTCGATCAGTCGCCGGATGGCCTCGCGCACCGCGGCGTGATCGCCGGGCAGGGCGCAGACCCGCGTGTAGCTCTCGTCCAGCCGCGCCTTGATGGCCAGCACCTGATCGCTATCGGCATTGGGCGGCAGTTCCACCGCCTCCTGCACCAGGGTCCGAAAATCGGCGAGAAACCGCTCTTGCGCGATGGCGTCGGCTTCCCGTGCGGCATCCACGTCGGCCTGATCGAGGCGCAGCGCGGCCTCGCCGAACAGGGGATTGGCGTGGCGGCGCTGGAGATGGCGTTCCCGGGGGCCGGGGTCGGGGCTGAATCGAAGCATGGTTTCAGAATGGCGTCAGTGAAGATCGTGTCATCGTTTTATCACGAATCGAAGCCGGGAAGCGGCGCGCCTCGCCGGTTTCATTCGTCGGTGAGCAGGGTGATCCAGTGCACCACCGGCACGGGGCTGTTGGCGGCCAGATGGGTCAGGCAGCCGATGTTGGCGGTGGCGACGAGTTCGGGGCCGCGGGCGAGGAGTTTTTCCAGCTTGTCGTCGCGCAGGGCACGGGCGAGGTCGGGTTGCAGCAGGCTGTAGGTGCCGGCGGCGCCGCAGCAGATCCGGGCGTCGTCGAAGGGCAGCAGCTCGAAGCCCAGCCTGGCCAGCAGGCGCTCGACCCGGCCGGCCAGTTTCTGGCCGTGCTGCAGGGTGCAGGGCGGGTGGAAGGCGATGCGCCGGCCGCGGCCAGGCTGGCCGAGGGGGGAGAGATCCTCGCGCTCCAGCAGTTCCACCAGATCCAGGGTGGCTTCGGCCACCGGGCGGGCGCGGTCGTCGTCCGGCAGCAGATCCGGATATTCCTTGAGCATGAGGCCGCAGCCGCTGGCGTTGCTCAGGATCGCCTCGGCGCCGTCGTCGAGCAGCCCTGTCCAGGCAGCGAGGTTGGTGCGCGCCCGTTGCCGGGCCGCCTCAGGTGCCGAAAGATGCAGATCCACCGCGCCGCAGCAGCCGCCGGCGCGAACCACCGAGATCCCCAGCCGGTCGAGCACCCGGGCGGTGGCCGCGTCGATGCCCGGGTCCAGCGCCGGTTGCACGCAGCCGCCCGGCAGGATGACCTGCCGGGGATGAGTACTGACCGGCAGCGGTCCGGCATCGCCGGGCGCAGGGATGCGCGCGCGCAGGCCGGCCGGCAGGAACGGGCGCAGACGGCGGGCGAGGCCGAGCGCCAGGGCGAAGCGACGGGCGTCCGGCAGCAGCCAGCGCAGGGCGGCCCGGTGTAGGCGCTGGGGCCATGGGCGGGGTTTTTTCCGATCGAGCCGTTCCCGGCCGATTTCCAGCAGGCGGGAGTAGCGCACGCCGGAAGGGCAGGTGGTCTCGCAACCGCGGCACAGCAGGCAGCGATCCAGATGGTGGCGGGTGTGTTCGCCGACCGGCTGTTCCTCCAGCATCTGCTTGATGAGATAGATGCGCCCGCGCGGGCTGTCGCGCTCGTCGCCCAGCAGGCGGTAGGTGGGGCAGGTGGCCGTGCAGAAGCCGCAGTGCACGCAGCGGCGCAGGATGGCCTCCGCCTCGCGGCCTTCGCGGGTGATCAGCACGGATTCGGGGAGGCGGGTCTGCATGGCGGTTACAGGTCGGGATAGAGGCAGCCGTAGTTGAACAGCCCCTGGGGGTCGAAGACTTCCTTCAGGCGCAGGTGCAGTTGGCGGGCGGCCATGGGCAGGGGATGGAAGGCGTCCACGTCCTGCGGCCGCTGGCGGAAGGCCGTGGCATGGCCGCCCAGGGCCTCCGCCCCGGCGCGGATGGCGTCGGCCGGGCGGAAGGAGCGCAGCCAGCGTTGGGCGCCGCCCCAGTCGAGCAGCAGGGGCTCGTCGTGGACGGGCAGCGGCGCCGCCGGGGGCAGCGAGAGCCGCCACAGGGGCGCCTCGCCGGCGAAGAAGGGATGGGTCTGCTCGCGCAGGGCGGTCCAGAAGCTGTCGGCCTCGTCCAGGGTCTCACCGCCGAGCCGGCGCGCCGTTTCGGCCACGGTAGCCTCGCTTCCTTCCAGGCGCAGATACAGGCAGCCGTCCACGTGCGCCGCGCCGGTCAGGGGCAGGGATTCCCCGCCCAGGCGCCGCAGGGTGTCGAGGGCCGCGTCGGCGGCACATTCGAGCACCCGGGTTTCGCTCGCCTCGGCACGGGGCAGGACCTTGAGCGAAATGTCGAGCAGGATGCCGAGGGTGCCGAAGGCGCCGCACATCAGCCGGGCCACGTCGTAGCCGGCCACGTTCTTCATCACCTCGCCGCCGAAGTGCAGGATGTCGCCCTTGCCGGTGAGCACGGTCACGCCCAGCACGTGATCGCGCACCGAGCCGCTCCAGGGCCGACGGGGGCCACACAGGCCGCTGGCCACCGTGCCACCGAGGGTGGCGCCGGGGCCGAAACGGGGCGGCTCGAAAGGCAGGTGCTGTCCCTCCGCCGCCAGCACCGCCTCGAGCTCGGCGAGGGGGGTGCCGGCGCGGGCGGTGACCACCAGCTCGGTGGGTTCATAGCTGAGGATGCCGCGATGGCCGGCCAGGGACAGCGGCTCGCCCCGCACCGGGTTGCCCAGAAAGGCCTTGCTGCCGCTGCCGGTGAGACACAGGGGGGTGTGCGCTTCCATGGCCTCCCGGACCCTGGCCTGCAGGGCGTCGCGCTGATCGGCGTCCATCAGAAACGCTCCAGCTCGGGATGGGGCAGCCGGCCGCGGTGGACGTGCATGGCCCCGAACTCGGCGCAGCGGTGCAGGGTGGGGATGGCCTTGCCGGGATTGAGCAGGCCGTCCGGGTCGAAGGCCTTTTTCAGGGCATGGAAGTATCGCAGCTCGTCGGCGTCGAACTGCACGCACATCTGATCGATCTTCTCCCGCCCCACGCCGTGCTCGCCGGTGATGGTGCCGCCCACCTCCACGCAGATCTCGAGGATGCGGCCGCCGAATTCCTCGGCCTTGCGCAGCTCGCCGGGGCGGTTGGCATCGTAGAGGATCAGGGGATGCAGGTTGCCGTCGCCGGCGTGGAACACGTTGGCCACCGGCAGGCCGTATTCTTCCGAGAGGGCGGCGATGCGCTCCAGCACCTCGGCCAGGCGCTTTCTGGGAATGGTGCCGTCCATGCAGTAGTAGTCGGGGGCCAGCCGCCCCACGGCCGGGAAGGCCGCCTTGCGGCCGGCCCAGAAACGGGCCCGTTCCTCGTCGTCACGGGCCACGCGCACCTCGCTCGCGCCGGCGGCCTGCAGCAGGGCACGGACCCGCTCGGTCTGGGCCGCCACTTCCGCCTCGCAACCGTCCAGCTCGCACAGCAGGATCGCCGCCGCCTCGGTGGGATAGCCGGCGTGCACATAGTCCTCGGCGGCCCGCAGCGAGGGATTGTCCATCAGTTCCAGGCCGGCCGGGACGATACCGGCGCCGATGATCCGCGCCACCGCCTCGCCGGCGGCCGGGATGCTGTCGAAAGCGGCCAGCAATACCTGGATGGTGGGCGGACGGGGCAGCAGGCGCAGGGTCACCTCGGTAACGATGCCCAGCAGCCCTTCCGAGCCGTGCATCACCGCCAGCAGATCGTAGCCGGGTCCGTCCAGCGCCTGGCCGCCGAGGCGCAGGCGCTCGCCTTCCATGGTCAGCATTTCGATGCCCAGCACGTTGTGCACGGTGAGGCCGTATTTCAGGCAGTGCACGCCGCCCGAGTTCTCGGCCACGTTGCCGCCCAGGGTGCAGGCAATCTGGGAGGAGGGATCGGGCGCGTAGAACAGGCCGTGAACGGCGGCCGCCTCGGAGACGGCCAGGTTGGTCACGCCCGGCTGGACGGTGGCGGTGCGGTTGGCCGCATCGATTTCCAGGATCCGGTTGAAGCGGGCCAGGCTCAGCAGCACGCCCTCGCGATGGGGCAGGGCGCCGCCCGACAGCCCGGTGCCGGCCCCGCGCGCCACCACCGGCACCTCGTTCACCTGGCACAGTTCCAGGATCGCCTGCACCTGTTCCACCGTCTCCGGCAGCACCGCAATCAGCGGCAGCGCCCGGTAGGCCGACAGGCCGTCACACTCGAAGGGCCGCAGATCCTCCTTCTCCGTCAGCACCGCCTCGGACGGCAGGATCCGGCGCAGCGCCCGGGCCAGGGCCGCGCGGTTTCGTTCGTGCAGCGATTGCGTCATGGGGCCGCATCATAGCAGGCCTTGGCGGGGCAATAACCCTGGAGAATGTTGAGGAAAGGCGAGGCGCATGCAATTGTGCAGGCGGATGTGGAAGGGACGCAGAGGGCGCAGAGACGCAGAGAGCACAGAGCGTGTCCTGTGGGCTGTCGAGGTGAAAAAACCGGTTTCGCGGAAACGTGCGCTGGAGATACCGGTATCTCTTTTCTTCTGCCGCTGGCTGACAAAATGCCGTAAAACATGTGAACTGCCAGAACGACAGGCCACCTTCCGTCTGCCTGAGAACAAACCGACCGACAATACTCCGCGTTCTCTGCGTCTTCTGCGTTACTTCCAGCATAGCGCCGATATGTCACCGATCATGGATGTTCCGGAAGCGAACGATCCGCCGGCGCTGGCGTTTGTCGGGGCGTTTTGCCGGGCGGGGGGCGGCGAGGCGGCGCTGTTCGCGCAGGGCTTCGCGGCGGGCGCGGCTGGTTTCGTCCTCGATGTAGAGGGTCCGGGCTTCGCTGGCGGGGCCGCGCCGGTCGGCCAGGGCCGTGATGGTGATTTCCCAGGTGTCGCCGCCGCGGGTGATGCGCAGACGGTCGCCGGGGCGCACGGCTTTGGATGGCTTGACCCGCTGGCCGTTGAGGTGCACGTGACCGCCCTGGATGGCTTCCACCGCCAGGGCCCGGGTCTTGTGGAAGCGGGCGCACCAGAGCCATTTGTCGAGGCGTTGGGATTGGTCCATGCGGAGATCATCCCACAGCCCGGCCGCCTGTGCGATCATGGCGATCCGTTTTCCGGCTTCAGGAGAGTGTCATGCCCGCGCCCCGTACCCCGCTGCTGGCGGTGGACATCATCATCGCCCTGACCGATCGGCCCGGGCGGCCCATCGTGCTCATCGAGCGGCGCAATCCGCCGCCCGGCTGGGCGCTGCCCGGCGGTTTCGTGGACGTGGGCGAGCCGCTGGAAGCGGCGGCGGTGCGCGAGGCGAAGGAAGAGACCTGTCTCGACGTGACCCTGCGCGCCCTGCTGGGTTGTTATTCGGATCCGCGGCGCGATCCGCGCGGCCATACGGTGAGCGCCGTGTACGTGGCCGAGGCCGTGGGCGAGCCCCGCGCGGCGGACGATGCCCGCCACCTGGTGCTCGTGGATCCCGCGGCCCCGGGGCGGCCGCTGGCCTTCGATCACGATCTCATCCTGGCCGATTACCGTCACTGGCTGGACACCGGCGAACCGGCGCCCTTGCGCCACGTGTGACTTCAGGTCTCTGAAATCTCAGGCACTTTTTTCCAACGCGCGGCCGCATTTCCATTTCGGTATAATCGGGCACTTGTGTTTTTCGCACCTTCCCCCATATCGATTTCATTCCCCAGCCATTTTCAGGAGAACGCCCCATGGCGACCATCGAACTGACCAAAGAAAACCTGGTAAACACCGTCAACGAGAATCCCTTCGTCATCATCGACTTCTGGGCGCCGTGGTGTGGACCCTGCCAGTCCTTCGCTCCCGTGTACGAGCAGATTTCGGAGAAGCATCCCGACATCGTCTTTGCCAAGGTGAACACCGAAGAGGAGCAGGAAATCGCGGCCCAGTTCAACATCCGCTCCATACCCACGCTGATGATCTTCCGTGATCAGATCATCATCTACGCCGAACCCGGCGCCCTGCCGGCCCAGACCTTCGAGCAGCTCATCGAGCAGGCGAAGAACCTGGACATGGACGAAGTACGCAAGCAGGTGGCCGAGGAACAGCAGCAGGCCCAGGGACAGTGACACGAGCCAACAAAGCCCCGGCGATTCCGATCGTCGGGGCTTTGTTGTTGATGTAGTCCGGCTCAAGCGCAGCGGAGCCGGCGTTTGGGTATATCGCATTTTTTGCCGGCTCCGCTGCGCTTGAGCCGGCCTACAGGACTGTAGGAGCGGCGCCCTCGCCGCGACCCGGCGGTAGCGGGTTACGAGTTGCTGGTGATGGGAACAGAAATTTTTCCCAGCCACCCGTCCCCGGCTACCTGCCGCTGCATATCGCGGCGCGGGCGCCGCTCCTACCTATTTGTACCCTCCGTGTTTTCTGCCGCCGCAGCCGGTTCGTTATGACAGAACCCCCTCGAAGGGCTGCACGTCCACCAGCGTGCCGGCGTCCACGCCGCCGCTTTCGCGGGGGAGGACGATGAAGCAGTTGGCGCGGCTCATGCCGCTGAGGATGTGGGAGGCCTGCTGGCCGACGCTGCGCACCACCAGTTCGCCTTCGGCGTCGCGTTCGAGGATCCCGCGCTGGAAGTCGGTGCGGCCGGGGCGTTTCTTCAGGGGCTCGGCGGCCGGGACGCGAATCGTCAGCGGGGCGGGGATGTCGCGCTCGCCCATCAGGCGGCGCAGGGCGGGGCGGGCGAACTGGTAGAAGGTCACCAGGGTGGAGACCGGGTTGCCCGGCAGGCCGAAGAAGCAGGCCCCTTCCACCTCGCCGAAGGCCAGCGGCTTGCCCGGTTTCATGGCGATCTTCCAGAAGTCCACCTTGCCCAGCCGGTCGAGGGTTTCCTTCACGTAGTCGGCATCGCCCACGGAGACCCCGCCGGAGGTGACGATGGCGTCGGCCTGCGCGGCGGCGTCGTGGAAGGCCTGTTCCACGGCTTCGCGGGTGTCGGGGATCACGCCCAGATCCAGCAGTTCCACGCCCAGTTCCCGCAGCATGCCGTAGATGGCATAGCGGTTGGAATCGTAGATCTGGCCGGGGCCGAGAGTGCCGCCGGGGGCCACCAGCTCGTCGCCGGTGGAGAAGAAGGCCACCTTCGGTTTGCGGTGAACCATGACCTCGGGCACGCCGAGCGAGGCGAGCAGGGCCAGCTCGGCGGCGCGCAGGCGCTGGCCGGCTTCCAGCACCGTGTCGCCGGCGCGGATGTCCTCGCCCGGCTGGCGCACGTTCTGGCCGGGCTGGTGGCCGCTGGCGATGACGATCTCATCGCCCTCCCGTTCGGTGTGCTCCTGCATGATCACCGTGTCGGCGCCGGCCGGGACCTCGGCGCCGGTCATGATGCGCACGCACTGCCCCGGCGCCACTTCACCTGGCCAGGGCCGTCCGGCCCACGCTGAGCCGACCACCGCGAGACGGGCCGTGCCTTCTGCCGGCAGATCGGCGGCGCGCACGGCATAGCCGTCCATGGCCGAGTTGCGGTGGGGCGGCACGTTCACCGGGGAGACGACGTTTTCGGCCAGCACGTGCCCCAGTGCCTCGAAAAGCGGCAGGGAACGGGTTTCGGTAACCGGCGAGACGAGGGCGAGGATCCGCTCGCGGGCCTGTTCCACGGTCAGGGTGCCGGGGGGCAGTTCGTCACAGCCGCAGGGGCTGGGGGGAATGGCGCTGTTCATGGACGACTCGGTTCTGTTGAGACTGGGGATATCGGCCTGAAGGCCGATCTACGGGGGCGAAACTATACCATCGGGGCCTGCGGAGTGGATCGCAGGAAGTCCACCACGAACCCGGCGATGGCGCCGGTATCGTTGAGATCCAGCACCGGCAGGCGGGTCTCCACCGGCAGCGGCCCGTCACTGGCCACGGCGACGATGTGGGGATCCTGGGGGAACAGCAGGGGCTTGCCGAGGGCCGGGCGGTGCAGCTCGATCTTGGGAAAGGCCTCGTGGCGGAAGCCTTCCACCAGCACCAGATCGGCGCGCGCCGGATCGATCAGCCGGACCAGTTCCGCGAGTTGCGGATCGGCCGTCTGCTCCGGGGTTTCGACGATCAGCGCCCGCCGGTGGCGGGAGGCGAT
The DNA here is from genome assembly GCA_026984045.1 of Chromatiales bacterium. Classification (GTDB taxonomy): domain Bacteria; phylum Pseudomonadota; class Gammaproteobacteria; order UBA6429; family Thiohalophilaceae; genus JALSSV01. Next base: position 34,646 of record JALSSV010000068.1, read on the forward strand.
CAGCACCTGTTCGGCGCCGGCCTTGCGCAGCGCGTAGCTGTCCTTGCCCGGCACGTCGATCTCGAAATCGTGATGGGAATGCTTGATCAGCGCGGGCCGCAGACCGCACTCGCGCAGGGCCGGGATCAGGGCCTTCAGGAGGGTGGTCTTGCCGGTCCCGCTGTAGGCGGCGAAGCCGAGCAGCGGCAGGGGAGAATCATCGTGGACCATGTTGCAGTCGCTCCTGTAAACGGGAGAGGTCTTGCGGGGTGTTGAGATTGACGAAGGCCGTGGCCTCATCGCTGAAGTCCACCGCCACCGCATCCTGCCGCGCCAGCCAGGCGCCCAGGCGCCGTTCACCCCGGGCGAGGTAGTCGGCCAGATCCGCCCGGCAACGACGATGGATCAGACAGAAGGCCGGCTGGGTCTTGCCGGCCACACTGGCCAGCACCGCCTGCGCCTGCCGTGCCTTAGCCGTTGCCAGCAGGCGTGAACCCAGATCGGCGGGCAGAAGCGGACAGTCCACGGGTGCCACCAGCAGCCAGTCGTTGTCGATGTGTTCGAGGGCGGCCAGGATGCCGGCCAGAGGGCCGGGCCGGCCGGGCAGGGTATCCGGCCAGACGGGCACGCCCAGGGCCCGGTAGCGATCGAGGTTGCGGTTGGCGCTGATGGCCAGCGACCGAACCTGTGGTCGTAGTCGCTGCAACACCCGTTCGACCAGGGGGACACCGTCCAGCCTCAGCCAGCCCTTGTCGCGGCCCTGCATGCGCCGGCCGCGCCCGCCTGCGAGGATCAGGCCGTTGAGGGAGGCTGGGGCGGTGTCTGCCATGCCTGGCAGTATATCAATGGTCGGCTAAAGATATGTCCCTCCCGGCCGATACTGCCCCTAATCCTACTGCGAGTCGGCATGCATGAGCATATCCTCCATCCTCAACAAGGCGATCTTCGGGGCCGAGAAAGGGCTGCGGGACGCACGCGACGTTTCCAGCCAGTTGGCCGTGGCCACCCCGGATCCCGACGAATCATCGACGGATACCCCGAACGCCCGGGTGGAGAAGGCACGGGATGCGGATCTTGGTCGGATCGTCGACGAACAGGCCTAGCCCGGATATTGCACCATGTCGAGGGCGGGCGGTGACTCAAGCGATTGAAGAGAAATGGCATATTGAGGATTATCTGCTTTTTTGGCAGACACATTTCGTTCCTGCCCGCCCTCTGCGCCGGCCCTTGCGGCTTTGGTGGCAGACCGTCCCTGGTCTGCCTCCTGCGGGCGCGCTTTGCGCGACCCGTTTCGTTCCAGACGAAACGGTCGCTCGCGCTCGCTTGCGCTTCACGAAAGCCGTAGCCATGGCCACGCCTTTCGCTCCAGCGCGGCGCGAGCGCGGCTGCAAAGACCGCAATCATCCGGCGCCCATGGTGCAATATCCGGGCTAGCCTCGTCACGGAGACACGCCATTCCATGCAGGAAATCGAAGTGGAAAAGATCCGGGTCCGCGTACAGGATCTGACCGAACTGCCTGCCGCCTCACCGCTGGTGGCCAGCCTGCTCGATGCCATTGGCAACGATGACATCACGATCCGTGAACTGGCGGCCCTGATCCGCCAGGAACCGGCCCTGGTGGCGCGCATCATCGGCCTGGCCAATTCCGCCTATTTCGGCCATGTGGAGCCCATCACCTCGGTCGAGGAGGCCATCTTCAAGTCGCTGGGCCTGCAACTGACCAAGAGCCTGGCGCTGAGCATTGCGCTGGTGGGCAGTTTCGGCCACAAACCCGGTGCCCGGCATTTCGATCTCTACCGCTTCTGGAGCGACGCGGTGCTCACCGCCACGCTGGCGCGCACTCTCAGTGGGTATGTGCGGACCATGCCCAGACCCTCATCAGACGATGCCTATCTGGCCGGCATGCTGCACAACTTCGGCATGCTGCCGCTGGCCTTTCTCTATCCCGAAGCCACCGATGATGTGTGCGAATCGGCCCACGGCGAGGCCGATTTCGCCCGCCGCATGCAGCAGGCCATCGGCACCGATCAGTACGAGGTGGGCGTGCTGCTGGCTCGCCAGTGGCAGATCCCCGAGCAGGTGGTGGCCGTGATCGGCCATGCGCACGAGCCCGATTACGAAGGCGACTACCAGCCGCTGGTGCGCCTCCTGTACGGCGTGTCCGGGGTGGTACATCATCTGCGGAACGAGGCGTCGTTCGAGGGCGAAACCGAGGAAGCGGTTTTCGAACCCCTGCGTTCCCTCGGCATCGATGCGGTGCGCATTCGCGGCTCCCTGGAAAGCCTGCAGCGCAAGGAAGCGGCGCTGGAGTCCATGGTGCACGTGCTGGCCCACTGAGCGGAACGAAAATCATGGAGACCCAGCCCTTCGTCGCCGCCTTCCAGGAGATCAACAACCGGCTGATCCGGCTGATCGGATCCATGTCGGCCCTGCGTGAACTGTCCACCCTCGAACCGCGGCACGTGGACGAACAGGAACTCCTGGATACCTCGCTGCGCATCCTGCTCGACAACCACGAACTCGACTATGCGGCGATCTTCCTGCGCGAAGACGAGGCCCTCGAGGAGCGGGCCAGCCGGGGCTGGCAGGCGGGCGGGCCGTTGCCGGAGGAGGCCGTAATGCCTCACCTTTCCGAACTGGCCGCGGAGGCGCTGGCCCGGCGCGCGGTGTGCTACCGGCGGGAGATGCAGGGCCTTCAGGCCGTGGAAGGTTCGGCCATCGCGCTGCCCCTGAGCAGCGGCGACAGTCCTCTCGGCGCCCTGTGCGCCTGGTCGCCCGACAGCGACTTCTTCACCCAGGCGCATGAGCGCAGCCTGGTCATCTATTGCAACTTTCTCGCCCAGTCGATCCTCAACAACCGCCTGCTGCAGCAGATGGATGCGCTGGTGAAGGCGCGTACCGAACAGTTGCACGATGCCCTCTCCGAAGCCAAGGAACTCAAGCGGCGCTACGAGGAACTGTCGGTGATCGACGATCTGACCGCCCTGCACAATCGCCGCTTCTTCTTCCCCGAGGCCCGCAATCTGGTGGCGGCGGCGATTCGCTACGAAACCCCCCTGTCGATGCTGATGATCGACATCGATCGTTTCAAACAAATCAACGACACCCACGGTCATGCCACCGGCGACCGGGTTCTCAAGCGCATGGCCAGCCTGCTGCGTGAAGAGAAACGGGAAGCCGATATCCTGGCCCGCTTCGGGGGCGAAGAGTTCATCATGCTACTCCCCGAAACGGGTGTGGAGGGCGCCGCCACTTTTGCCGAACGGCTGCGGCAGAAGATCGCGGATCTCGACTGCGATGGCGGCGAAAGGCTGTTCCGGCTCACCGCCAGTTTCGGGGTGGCCAGCCTGACCTTCCCTGCCGGCAGTGATGCCGGGCAGGTGCTCGAAACGCTGGTGCAACAGGCCGACGCGGCCCTCTACCGCAGCAAGGCCGACGGCCGCAACCGGGTCAGCCGCTATTCGGACATCGGCTGTGCGATCTGAAGGCGTGCCGGGAGACAGGAATGGGCTTTTTATCGAGCCGGCCCTGGAGGCCGTTTTCCGGTCGCCCTGACCAACAGCAGATAGGCAAATACGTTCTCCTCAGCCATAATAAAGATCAAACAAAAGGCAGGGATAGCACAACAACAACCTCGTCCCGACCGTTTGCCGGTCTGGAGGTGTGTCATGCGGTCACGATGCCAGCACAGCCGCTTCCTGTGCCTGCTGTTTCTGTCGTTCCTGCTGTCGTTGCCGGCAGCCACGCTGGCGGCCGATGCGCAAGCGGTCATCCGCTTCGGCATTCTGTCCATCGCGCCCCCGGCGCGCATCCATCGCAACTGGCAGCCGTTTGCCGATCATCTGGCCCGGGTGCTGCGACAGCCCGTGGAGCTGGTGGTGCCGCGCGGTTTCGGCAAGCTGGCCCGGGCCGTCGAGGCCGGCGAGGTGGATTTCTTCTACGTCAACTCCTACGTCTTCTACCGGCTCAAGCAGGCCGGCCGGGCGCGGGGCGTGGCGCAGATGGTAAACCTCGACGGCAAGGTGACCAGCCGCAGCGAGATCTTCGTGCGCCGCGATTCGGGCATCCACAGTCCCGCCGATCTCAAGGGCCATGCGATCGCCTTCGTCAGTCCGCTGGGGGCCGGCGGCTACCTGGCGCCCCGCGCCTATCTGGCCCGCAACGGGCTGGCCGCCGGTGAAGACGTGCAGCCGGTGTTCACCCGCAATCTCGCCAATTCCATTCACCAGGTTCTGCTCGGCGACGTGGAGGCAGGCACCATGTGCGGCGTGAACTTCCGGCTCATGCAGCGCAAGCTGAATACGGGTGAGCTGAAGATCATTGGCCAGAGCGAAGCCTATCCCGAGAATCTCATCGCCGCCCGCGCCGATCTCGACCCGGCCCGGCTGGCCCGTTTCCGCGAGGCGGTGCTGAACATGACGCAGACGGCGGCGGGCCGGCAGGTGCTCGCCCGGATGCACGGCATGAAGATCCGGCGCTTTGTGCCCTACGATCCGGCCATCGAGGCCATTACCCGGCGACTGCTGCGGGAAAGCGGACTCGAATGAGCCTCGTTCCCCGCAGTCTGTTCGCGCGCCTGGCCTGGAGCCTGGCCGTGGTGCTCACCCTTGCCATGCTGGGCATGGGCTATCTGCTCCTCGACGAAAGCCGGGAGCGTTTCGAACAGGAACGCCACCGCCTGGCCGTGGCCAGCGCCCGGGTGCTGGCCGAAGCCGGCGTGGATGCCCTGGCCGCCCGTGACTACGAACTGCTGGATCGCTGGGTGCATTCGGTGATGCCCACCGACGACATGGCCTGGGTCTATCTGGATCGGGCCAATGGCCAGATCCTCAGTCATACGGATCTCGACCAGGTGGGCCGTTACGAGAAGGCCCTGGGTGCTCTGCCGCGGCCCCTGACCCGCCAGCGACGCGACGCGAAGGGAGAGCCGGTTTTCGAGGCCGTGCACCCGGTCTGGCTGGGCGAGCGGCACCTGGCCAATGCCCATGTGGCGTACTATCCCGGCCGCGTGGCCTTCTTCTCCAGCCTGGCCTTCGACAAGCTGGTGGGGGTGCTGGCCGTTGCGCTGCTGTTCATGCTCCTGGCCACCCTGCTGATCGTGCGTCGCCATCTGCATCCCCTGGGGCGGCTGGCCGAACAGGTCGAACACCTCTCCCTTGATGCGCTGAATCTGAAACTGGCCCCGGCCCTGCTGCAACGGAACGACGAGGTGGGCGCCCTGGCCCGGGCCTTCGATGCCCTGGCGCGGCGCATCACCCGTCTGGTGAGCGAACTGCGTGATGAGGAACAGCGCCTGCAGGCCACGGTGGCCGAACGCACCCGGGCCCTGCAGCACAGCAACCGGGAACTGGAATCCTTCTGTCACAGCGTCTCCCACGATCTGCGCGCCCCGCTGCGGGCCATGGACGGCTTCAGCCAGGCCCTGTTGGAGGACCATGGGGAAAAGCTGGACGAGGAGGGGCGGCAATATCTGCACCGGATCCGTGCCGCGGCCGACCGCATGGGCCAGCTGATCGACGATCTGCTGCGCCTCTCGCGCATCTCGCGCCAGGCCCTGCAGGTCGAGCCGCTGGATCTGGTGCCGCTGGCGCGGCGCATCTTCGACGAGTTGCAGGCCGGCGAGCCCGAGCGGCAGGTCACGCTGCGGCTGCCGGAAAGCCTGCCGGCGACGGGCGATGCACGACTGCTGCGCATCGCCCTTGAGAACCTGCTGGCCAATGCCTGGAAGTACACCTCGCGGCGCGAGGCGGCCGAAATCGCCCTTGGCGCCGAAACGGAAGCGGGCGAGACCATCTACTGGATCCGCGACAATGGCGAAGGCTTCGACATGGCCTATGCCGACAAGCTGTTTCACGTCTTCCAGCGCCTGCACCACCAGGACGAGTTTCCCGGCACCGGCATCGGCCTGGCCACGGTGTCGCGCATCGTGCAGCGCCACGGCGGCCGGATCTGGGCCGACGCCGAACCGGGCCTGGGCGCCATCTTCTTCTTCACCCTGGGCCGGTCCGCGTCCACCTCGCCTTTGCCATAGACCCCGAACCGGTAGCCGGGACGCAGGCCCGCCAGGGCCGGAACCCGGGAATGGTTGCCGCCCCGAACGGTTACCCCTGCCTCTTCCTGCCCAGGCGCGCCAGCGCCCAGCCCACGTGTTCGCGCACCAGCGCCGAGGGGTGATCGCGGCGGGCCTCCAGCGCAGCGACGGCTTCCGGCGAGGCCGGGCCGTTGCCCAGGGCCACGGCGATGTTGCGCAGCCAGCGTTCGTGGCCGATGCGGCGGATGGGCGAGCCGGCCAGCCGCTCGAGGAACTGCGGTTCCGTCCAGCCGAACAGATCGACGAGCGCCGGGGCATCCAGGCCGTGGCGGGGCGCGAAGTCGGCCAGGGCCGCCGGGCGGGCGAAGCGGTTCCACGGGCACACGAGCTGGCAGTCGTCGCAGCCATAGATCCGGTTGCCCATCTGCGGGCGCAGGGCTTCGGGAATGGCGCCCGGATGTTCGATGGTCAGATAGGAGATGCAGCGCCGCGCATCCACCTGGCGGGGGGCGACGATGGCGCCGGTGGGGCAGTCGTCGATGCAGGCGGTGCAGTCGCCACAGTGTTCGTTCAGCGGCGCGTCTACCGGCAGATCCAGATCCGTGTAGATCTCGCCCAGGAAGAACCATGAACCGGCTTCCCGGGCGAGCAGGTTGGAATGCTTGCCCACCCAGCCGAGCCCCGCGCGGCGGGCGATGGCCTTCTCCAGCACCGGCGCGCTGTCCACGAAGACCCGGTAACCGAAGGGGCCGATGGCCCCGGCGAGGCGTTCGGCCAGCCGTTGCAGCCGCTTGCGCATCAGCTTGTGATAGTCCCGCCCCAGCGCGTAGCGCGACACGTAGCCGAGCCGGGAATCGCCCAGCACCGTCCAGGCGTCGGCGGCGTCGGGGGGCAGATAGTCCATGCGCACGCTGATGATCCGGCGGGTGCCCGGCACCAGTTCCGCGGGCCGGCTGCGCAGGGTGCCGTGGCGCTGCATCCATTCCATCTCGCCGGCCATGCCCGCCTCGAGCCAGGCCAGCAGGCGCGGCTCGTCCTCGGCGAGATCCGCATCGCAGATGCCCACGGCGGCAAAGCCCAGCTCGGCCGCCCACTGCCGGAGCCGCGCGACGAGTTCCGCCGCGTCGTCGCTCGTGAGGGCCCTGGCCTGCTGGTTTTGTCCGGGTTGCATAGGGACTATGATAGCGGCATGTCTTCGCTGCCCGTGAACCTTTATCGCGCCGAACAGTGCCGGGAACTGGATCGCCTGGCCATCGAGTCCCACGGCATCTCCGGCAACATCCTCATGGAACGCGCCGGCGAGGCGGCCTTCGACGCCCTGCGCGAAGCCTGGCCGGCGGCCCGGCGCGTGGTGGTGCTGTGCGGCATCGGCAACAACGGCGGCGACGGTTTCGTGCTGGCCCGCCTGGCCCACGAACGGGGCCTGGAAGTGGATGTCTACCAGGTCGGCGACGCCGCACGCATCCGCGGCGATGCCCTGGCGGCCCGCCAGCGGCTGATGGGCGTGGATGTCACGCCCCGGCAGTGGAGCGGTCAGCCCCTGGAGGGCGCCGACGTGCTGGTGGACGCCCTGCTCGGCACCGGGCTCGGCGGCGAGGTGCGCGAGCCCTTCCGCGGCGTCATCGAGGCGGCCAATGCCAGCGGGGTGCCGATCCTGGCGCTCGACATTCCCTCCGGCCTGGATGCCGATACCGGCATGCCCCACGGCGTCGCCATCCGCGCCGCCGAGACCATCACCTTCATCGGCCTCAAGCCGGGCATGCTCACCGGCCGCGGCCCCGAGCACTGCGGGCGGATTCGCTTCGACGATCTCAAGCTGCCGGAAGAACTCTACGCCCAGGTGCCGCCGGCGGCCCGCCGTCTGGTGAGCGGGGAACTGCGCCGGGCGCTGAAACCCCGCCCCCGTGCCGCGCACAAGGGCGAATTCGGGCACGTGCTGCTGGTGGGCGGCAACCACGGCATGAGCGGCGCGGTGCGGTTGGCCGGGGAGGCGGCCCTGCGCACGGGAGCGGGGCTGGTGAGCATCGCCACCCGCCGGGATCACGCCCCCCTGATCAGCGCCTGCCGCCCGGAACTGATGAGCCACGGCATCGAGTCGGCCGAGGCGCTGAAGCAGCTCTCGGCCCGGGCCACGGTGATCGCCGTCGGCCCCGGCCTCGGGCAGGACGACTGGGCACGGGAGATGATCGCCATCGCCGTGGCCCGCAATCTGCCGGTGGTGATCGACGCCGACGCCCTGAACCTGCTGGCCCACATCCCCCTGCAACGGCCCGACTGGGTCCTCACGCCCCATCCGGGTGAGGCGGCGCGGCTGCTCGACACCGACACCGCCAGCGTGATGGCCGACCGCTTTGCCGCCGCGCGCGAGCTGTCCGAGCGCTTCTCCGCCACCGTGGTGCTCAAGGGCGCCGGCACCATCGTCCAGCCGCCGGAGGCGCTGCCCGGTGTCTGCACCGCCGGCAACCCGGGCATGGCCACGGCCGGCATGGGCGACGTGCTTACCGGGGTGATCGCCGCCCTGGCCGCGCAGGGCCTGCCCCTGCCCCAGGCCGCCGCCCTCGGCGTCTGCCTGCATGCCGAGGCGGGCGATCTGGCAGTGCGCGGCATTGGCGAACGGGGCCTGGTGGCCGGCGACATGATGGCGCCCCTGCGCCGCCTGGCCAACGAAGGGGGCGACTGATGGAGCGTTATCTGCCCGACGAGGCGGCCACCCTGGCCTTCGGCGCCGAGCTGGCCCGGTTGATTCCGCCGGGTCTGCGGATCTGGCTGCACGGCGATCTCGGTGCCGGCAAGACCACCCTGGTGCGCGGCCTGTTGCGCGCCCTCGGTCACAGTGGCCCCGTGCGCAGTCCCACCTACACCCTGGTGGAAACCTACCCCCTCGCGGAGATGCCACCGGTGCATCACTTCGATCTCTACCGCCTCGCCGATCCCGAAGAGCTGGAATACCTCGGCGCCCGCGACCTGCTCGGCGGCAGCGAAACCTGCCTGGTGGAATGGCCGGAGCGGGGGGCCGGCTTCCTCCCGGCGCCCGAACTCGAAATCTTCCTCAGCCACCGCCCCCCCGGCCGCACCGTGCGGGTGCTCGGCCACGGCGAACGGGGCCTCGCCGTGGCGCGACAGCTCGAGCGTTCCCTCCCGGCCTGAAGCTGCCCCGAAACCGAATCGAAGGGCCCCCTCCCCCCCACCGCGGGGGAGACGACTGCAGGGATGCAGGAGGTAGAGCGGAGCAGGAGCCAGAGCTTAGGGTCGGGGGGAGAGGGCGTCCCTCCTGAAAATCGCGGCTTGCGCCGCTCCTGCAGGATGTTTCGACCGGGATGTTTTCGGCACCATGGCCGAAACGAAGGGCTCCCTCTCCCCCGCACCGCGGGGGAGACGACTGCAGGGATGCAGGAGGTAGAGCGGAGCAGGAGCCAGAGCCGAGGGTCGGGGTGAGGGGGGCAACATTTCAACATTTTTCTCAAGAAGATCCCCTATCCCCCTAAGTTATATGGAAAATCGCTTGAATTTTCCGTCGCCTCGTGCACAATTGAAGGAAACACCACCAACCACCGTGGGGGATGCCATGAAGGCATGGTTGCGGAACATCGGCGCTATCGTGCTGCTGGCGGGCCTGGCCCTGCCGGCGCTGGCCGACGTGGCGGTGCAGGGCGTGCGCATGTGGCCGGCGCCCGACAACACCCGCCTGGTGTTCGATCTCAGCGCCCCGGTGGAGCACACCATCTTCACCCTGCGGGCCCCCGATCGCCTGGTCATCGATCTCAAGCAGGCCCGCTATCCCGCCGGCAAGCTGCCCGCCCTCGCGTTCGACAAGTCCTACGTGCGCCAGATCCGCTATGCCCGCCGCCAGGACCGGGTGTTGCGCTTCGTGCTGGATCTGCGCCAGCCGGTGCGCCCCAAGAGTTTCGTGCTGCGGCCCCAGGGCAGCTACGGTCACCGCCTGGTCATCGATCTGTATCCGCTCGAGGCCACAGGCCAGCCCAGGCCCCGCCCGGTACCCCATCAGCGGCCGCGTTCCCGCGACGTGATCATCGCCATCGACGCCGGCCACGGCGGCGAGGATCCGGGCGCCATCGGTCCGCGTGGCACCCGCGAGAAGGACGTGGTGCTGGCCATCGCCAGGCGGCTGGCGGAACTGGTGCGCAGGGAGCCGGGCATGAAGCCGGTGCTGATCCGCCGGGGTGACTACTACGTGGGCCTGCGCAAGCGGGTGGAGAAGGCCAGTGATGCGCGCGCCGATCTGTTCGTCTCCATCCATGCCGACGCCTTCCGCAACCGCCGCGCCCGGGGCTCCTCGGTGTTCGTGCTCTCCAATCGCGGTGCCACTTCGGCCATGGCCGCCTTCCTGGCCGAGAGCGAGAACCGCTCCGACCTCATCGGCGGCGTGAGCCTCGACGACAAGGACGATCTGCTCAAGCGGGTGCTGGTGGACATGGTCAAGAACTCCACCCTAGAAGACAGCCACGAAGTGGCCCAGAAGATCCTGACGGATCTTGGCAAGGTGACCCATCTGCACAAGCGGCGGGTGGAGCAGGCCGGCTTCCGGGTGCTCAAGTCCACCAACATTCCCTCCATCCTGGTGGAGACCGCCTTCATCTCCAATCCCCAGGAAGAGCGCAAACTGCGCAGTGCCCGGCACCAGCAGGCCCTGGCCCGGGCCATCATGAACGGCATCCGCCGCTACTTCCGTGCCAACCCGCCGCCCGGCACCCGCCTGGCCCAGGCCCCGCGCCGGCACGTCATCAGCCGGGGCGAGACCCTCTCCGGCATCGCCGCCCGCTACCGGGTCAGCGTCAACGCCCTGCGCCGCCACAATGGCCTGCGCTCCGACCGCATCAAGCCGGGCGACGTGATCCGCATCCCCTACAGTTGATGCCAGACCCGTAGCCGGATGAAGGCCCGCCGGGCCGCAATCCGGGGCTCACCTGCCCCTGGCCCGTCCTGAGAGAACCGTCTCAAACCGTGACTGGTTTCACATTCCCGCTCCCCGGCGGCTTCCATTCGGCCCACTTCCGGCGGTAGCATGGCGGGCAGGACAGTCACGCCAGGGAGCACCACATGGCGATCGAGGAACAATCCGTTTACTACAAGGAAATCCAGGCGGAGCAGGACGCCTTCTGGAAACGCCGCCGGGCCCGG
>JALSSV010000069.1 GCA_026984045.1 Chromatiales bacterium
CGATCTTGACGATATAGGGGGCCAGGAGCGGGTTGACCATGATCAGGTGGCATTCGTCGGTGAGCACCAGGGTCGGCCTCGGATCGTGCTGATACCGCTCGATCAGGCCGTGGATATGATTGATGAGCCCCATGTAGGCCACCGTCAGCTGGTCCTCGTAGCCGTCGCGCGCCAGGATGCCCAGATCGACGAAGGTGGCATCCACCTCGGGCCAGGGCGTGCCCTCGCGGTTGAAAAAGTTGCCGGCCAGTCCCGTGCAGAACATCTCCATGGCGTCGGCCATCTCCCCGGCCCGCTTGCGGCGCGATTCCTCCAGTCCCTCGAGGGCGCGCAGGGCCCTGACGACATCCTCGGTCAGCACCTGTTTCCGGCCCGCTCGCTTGACCTCCCGGGCGGCCTGGATCAGGGACTTGCGGATGAGCAGCCGGTCGGCGCGGCGCAAACGCTCCTCTTCCCGGGGATCGCCGCCGGTGATCATGGTCCGGGCGGCGATTTCCATTTCGCCGAGTAGATCGCGCTCGGACAGATCCTCGTCCTCGCTGTCGTAGTCGTTGGTGGGATCGTCGTCGAGGTCGGCCGGCGAATCCAGGTCCAGGTCGAGGTGGTAGCGCCCGTCCAGGAGCTTGACGCCGTGCGCGAATGGAGGCACGGCGATGTTCGTATTGGGGGAGAATTGCACCCGGTTGACCGACAGCCCCTGTTTCTTGAACCACCGGGCCAGCAGGCCGAAGCTGTCGCCGGCCTCGATCACGAACAGGCGGGGGCGGTGCATGGCCATCATGTGCATCATCAGGTACACCAGGGTGGCCGACTTGCCGGCCCCGGTGGGACCGATGATCAGCGTGTGGGCGTTTTTCTTCCGGTCCTTGAGGTTGAGCGGATCGAACATGACCGGCTCGCCGCCGCGGTTGAAAAACAGCATCCCCGGATGGCCGCTGCCGGTGGAACGGCCGTATAGGGGAGCCAGGTTGGCAGCATGGCGCGAGAACACCAGGCGGGAACGCCGGGCGTGTTTCTCGTCGAACTGGTGGTCGTAGGCCATAGGCAGATTTTTGATATAGCTGTCGAGGGGAATCAGGTCCTGCCGGTCCACGATCGGCTGCAGGCCGGACGCGATGAGCAGGGACGCGGCCTGGCGCATCCTGCCCTGGATGTCGTGAAGATCGCGGCCGCGCAGATAAAATGCGGTTTGAATCTGGTAAAGCTTGTTGCCCCGGGCCAGCTCCTTGAGCGCCTTGTCGGCGTCCTCGGCGGCCAGTTCCGCCTCGGCCGAATCGCCCACGGCGCGGCGGCGGATATGGTGCAGGTGGTTCTTCACCTGATCCTGGGCGAGGACCGCCACGGTCATCGCCATGACCGTGCCCTCGGGCATGCGGTCGAACACCGAATAGATATGGTCGCCGATTCGGCGCTCGGCGGTCAGGGATCCGATCTCAGGAATCCGCCGCAGCGCCTGGATGGTGATCGCCCGGTGCGGGAGACCGTCGAACCACCACAACCCGTTTTCCTGATCGGAATGCGGCAACCCCAGCATTAGCATTTCCGAGAAATCGTGCCCGAAGGGCCGCTCCGCTTCGCTTTCGGGCCAGGGTGTCTGGGCCAGGGCCGCCTCGGTATCGCCGGAAGTTAGGAAGGGATTGGGATTGAGCCAGCGGAACATCCACTCGTACAGATCCCTGCCCTCCAGCCGTTTCAGGCGCACCCCGGCCGACATCAGCGAGACCGCCAGTTTTTCCGCCACCTCGTTGACCTCCAGTTCGGGCGTCAGCAACCCCAATCCCAGACCGGTCACCCGCCGGTAGAGGGCCAGCCGCACTCGGCGGCGCACCCCCCGCCACGGGGCACCGGTGACGTTCTCGTCATGGAAAAGTCCCTGGGGCCGCTGGATGCTTTCCAGGTGCCTGCGGATCACGTTCATCCAAGCCTGGTTATAGGGGGTGCCTCGGGCTCTGGGGACGGCGTAACGTTCGATGTCGCCGGCCAGCTGGCCCAGGCTGGGTTCGTCCTGGACGTAGAACTGGACGATCCAAGGGGATTCGTGATCCTCGGGAATGGATTCGTTGAGGGCCGCCTGAATCTTGTCGCGCAGCTCCGCCATGAAGGCCGCGGGACGGGCTTCGACGCCGGCCACCCGAGCCTCGAACAAGGCCCCGACCGATTTGCCGTCGTCGAGCAGGAACGTCTTGCTCTCTTCGTCGTAATCCAGCCACGGCAGCAGATTGGTGAACGCACTGGGACGTTCGTACATCCGGCGGATTCTCGC
>JALSSV010000070.1:7500-10403 GCA_026984045.1 Chromatiales bacterium
CTACACCGCCATCGAGGCCGAGGATCTCAAGAAGTACGCCGCGCGCTTCAACCAGGCCCATCCCGACATCAAGATCAACTGGGTCCGCGATTCGACCGGCATCATCACCGCCAAGCTGCTGGCCGAGAAGGACAATCCGCAGGCCGACGTGATCTGGGGCCTGGCCGCCACCTCGCTTCTCCTCCTCAAGTCGGAAGGCATGCTCGAGCCCTACGCTCCGAAGGGCCTCGAGAAGCTCGATCCGAAGTTCCGCGACAAGGCGGACCCGCCCTACTGGGTCGGTATGGACGCCTGGGTGGCGGCGGTCTGCTTCAACACCGTGGAGGCCGAGAAGAACGGGCTGCCGATGCCCAAATCCTGGAAGGACCTGACCAAGCCGGTCTACAAGGGCCATGTGGCGATGCCCAATCCCAATTCCTCGGGCACCGGCTTTCTCGATGTGTCCTCCTGGCTGCAGATGTTCGGCGAGGAGGGCGGCTGGGAATACATGGACGCGCTCCACGAGAACATCGCCTACTACACCCATTCCGGCTCCAAGCCCTGCAAGGACGCCGCCCGCGGCGAGGTGGCGATCGGCATCTCCTTCGCCTTCCGCGGCGCCAAGTCCAAGGCCGCGGGCGCGCCGATCGAGATCATCATTCCCGAGGAGGGGGTCGGCTGGGACATGGAAGCGGCGGCCATCGTCGAGGGCACCGACTATCCGGAGGAAGCCCGCACGCTCATGGACTGGGCCATCTCCGAGGACGCCATGCGCATGTACAACGAGGGCTACGCGGTGGTCGGCATCACCTCCATCGCCAAGCCGGTCAAGTACTTCCCGGAGAACATCATCGACAAGATGATCGACAACGATTTCGAGTGGGCGGCACGCAACCGCGAGCGCATTCTCGCCGAATGGAGCAAGCGCTACGAAGGCAAGTCCCTGCCCAAGAACTGATCCCATTCCGCGATCCGGAGGAAGGGCTGTCGCGTCCCTGTGGCGCGACAGCTCTTTCGTGGGGCCGATGAGCTATCTCCTTCTCGAGAACATCACCAAGCGTTTCGGCGCCTTCACCGCCGTCGACCGGGTCAGCCTGGCCATCGAGGAAGGCGAGTTCGTCTGCTTTCTCGGCCCGTCGGGCTGCGGCAAGACCACCCTCCTGCGGGCCATCGCCGGGCTGGATTTCCAGTCCGAGGGGCGCATCGTCCAGGCCGGCCGCGACGTCTCGATGCTGCCCCCGCGCGAGCGCGATTTCGGCATCGTCTTCCAGTCCTACGCCCTGTTCCCCAATCTCACGGTGCGCCAGAACATCGCCTACGGCCTCGAGAACCGCGGCATGGCACGGCGGGCGATCACCGAACGGGTGGCGGAACTCCTCAAGCTGGTGGGGCTCGAGGATCAGGGGGACAAATATCCCGCCCAGCTCTCCGGCGGTCAGCAGCAGCGCGTGGCCCTCGCCCGTGCCCTGGCACCCTCGCCCGGCCTCCTGTTGCTCGACGAGCCGCTTTCCGCCCTCGACGCCAAGGTGCGCCTCTATCTGCGCCACGAGATCCGGGATCTGCAGCGCAAGCTCCATGTCACCACCATCATGGTCACCCACGACCAGGAAGAGGCGCTGAGCATCGCCGACCGCATCGTGGTCATGCACGGCGGCCGTATCGAGCAGGTCGGCAACCCCATCCAGATCTACCAGGAGCCGGCCACCCCCTTCGTCGCCGATTTCGTCGGCAGCATGAACTTCCTCGAGGGGGTGGTGGTCGAGCCCGGTCGCTGCCGCATCGCCGATCTGGTACTGGAATGCGCCACCGACGGTCTGGCCCCGCAACAGGCGGTAACCGTGGCCATCCGTCCCGAGGATGTGGTGGTGCGCGCGGTCACGGCGGAGACCCGCAACCGCGTTTCGGGCCGCATCCTGCGCACCGATTTCCTGGGTCCCTTCCTGCGCGTCGAGATCGGGGCCGACAGGCTCGGAGCGATACGGCTGCTGGTCGATCTCTCGATCAACCTGGTGCGCGATCTGGACATCGAGCCGGGTCGCGAGATGGAGCTGGCGGTGCCTCCGGAGCGGATCCGGCTCTATCCCGCGGGGGTCCATTGATGGCGGTGGCGAGCCCGCCCGCCCCGCTGCGCAGGCTGCTCGCGAGCCGCGCCGATGCCTGGCTGACCCGCGGCTTCATCCTCGCCATCATGCTCTATCTGGTGGTGGCGCTGGCGCTGCCTTTGTGGACCGTCTTCAAGAAGTCGGTCGAGGTCTATGCGTTCGCACCGGAGAAGGTGGCCCTGGAATTCTACCGCGACGGGCAGTGGCAGCCGACCGGTACCCTCGCCGAATGGATCGCCGAGACCGGTTATGTGCTCAATGACGGGCTGCGGCCGAGCGAACGCTCGCGCGAGCGGCTGGTGCGCATCATCCCCAAGAAGGCGCGCAAGGGGGTCGAGAAGTTCCGCCTCCAGGACCTATCCGAGGGCGGCGGGCTGCTCCTGCTCGAGGGCCGGCTGTCGCGGCCCGGGGAGAGCTGGGAGCTCACCCGCAGGGAGTTCGCCCGGGTGCGGTTGCGTCCCGAATCGCATCTGTCGCTGGAGAACTACCGCTACTATTTCGCCACGCCGGCGCTCCGGAGCTCGATCCAGAACAGCTTTCTGACTTCGGGACTCACCACCCTGATCGTGATTCCCTTGGCCTTCGGCTTCGCCTATGCGCTGACCCGGAGCTGCATGCCCTTCAAGGGGCTGTTCAAGCTGATCGCGCTCGTTCCCATCCTGGTGCCCTCCCTGCTGCCGGGCATCGGCCTCGTCTACCTGTTCGGCAAGCAGGGGGTGCTGACGCCGCTCTTGATGGGCGAGGACATCTACGGGCCGATCGGCATCGTCATGGCCAGCACCTTCTTCACCTTCCCGCACGCCTTCCTGATCATCCTCACCG
>JALSSV010000071.1 GCA_026984045.1 Chromatiales bacterium
CGAAGCGCTGCAGGCCCGGCTGAGCGTCGCGGCCTTGCCCGAGTGGTGCGCCTCCATTCATGCCGTGCGTGAGGCCGCAGAGCGGGAAGGGGAGATCGAGACGGTGTGGGGCGTGTTCCGGGTGACGCGGGAGGCCATCCGTGGCGGGGTGCGGTTCGCCCTGCCGGGTTGTCCCAATGCCTTCGCCTGGACCGTGACCACGGATCTGCCGCCGGACGAGGCGGCGGTGGTGATCCACGCCACCATCAATCGCCGGGAACACGATCCGGACTTCATCGAGTCCATCGAGACCTTCGTGGCCGACTGGGGCGAGGGCCTTGGCCGGGGGCTGACCCCGTGAGGCGTGGTGGCGGGTTGTGGCTGGTACTGCTGTGTGTGGTGCCGGGGCTGGCCCTGGCCGGTCTCGTGCGAAAAGCCAATCCGGAGACCGGCCTGGTGGGCTGGAAGTTCGATCGCGGCGCCTTTGAACTGGAGATCGTGCAGCGCCTGCCCGATCAGACCCGGGCCTTCTTCCTGGCGCGGGGTTTCCCGTCCGCGGAGGCGGATCGGCTGGCGGTGCACTGCGTGATGCAGACCATCGTGCGCAATACGGGCCGGCCCGGCGAAGCGTCGCCGATCCGGGTGGATCTGCGGGAGTGGCGCGTGGCCCATGGCGGCGCCATCCGCCCGCTGCGGCACAAGGAAGCCTGGCTGGCCGAGTGGACGAAGACGGGAGCCGTGCCGCCGCCGGCACGCCTCGCCTTCCGCTGGTCCACCCTGCCTACTGAGCAGGTGTACGAACCGCGGGGCGACTACAACTGGGGCATGACGATTTACGATCTGCCCCCCGGCAGCCGCTTCGATCTGTATGTGGTCTGGCACGCCGGCGCGCGCCGTCACGCCGCCTGGCTGCGCGGGCTCGAATGCGCGCCCGATCGCCATGAATGAACCCCGAGGAGGATCACCCATGCTGTTGCGTCTGTTGCTGATCATCGTGCTCGCGGGAATCGGTGGCGGCGTCACGGCCGAGCCGCCCCCCCAACGGGAATTGCTGACCCCCGTGCCGGGGGCGCCCCTGGCGCGCGACTTCGACCTGCCCGACATGGACGGCAAGCGCCACAGGCTCTCCGATTACCGGGGCAAGGTGGTGATCGTCAACTTCTGGGCCACGTGGTGCCCGCCCTGCCGCAAGGAACTGCCGTCCATGAACCGGGCCTGGGCCCGCCTGCAGAAGGCAGGCGTGATGATGCTGGCGGTGAACGTGGGCGAGAGCGAGGACGTGATCTTCCCCTTCATGGCCGACTATCCCATCGACTTCCCGGTGCTGCTGGATCAGGAAGGCGAGATCATCGACCGCTGGCCGGTGCGCGGCCTGCCCACCACCTTCGTCATCGACCCCCACGGCCGCCTGGTCTACCAGGCCATCGGCGGCCGGGAATGGGACGATCCCGAATTGCTTGGGATGGTGCGGGCCTTGGCCAGGAGGTGAAAATTCAACGCAAAGGCGCGAAGGCGCAAAGGACGCAAAGGGAATTTTGTGTAGGAGTCTGTAGGGCGGCTCAAGCGCAGCGGAGCCGCCATCTCGGGATGACACGATTTTTGCCGGCTCCGCTGCGCTTGAGCCGGCCTACACCCTGCATGATCACGGCGGGGTGCCGCTCCTACCGTTCCATAATCAATATTCTTCGCGTTCTTTGCGCCTTCGCGTCTTTGCGTTGAACCCCTACCGCCATTTCATTTCCCGAATGCCCTTGAGCGCCAGCACCACCCAGGGCGCGCCGTGCAGGATCAGATCGAAGATGTCGATGGGCCGGTGCAGGCTGCCGTCGAAGAGCATGCGCAGCTTTTCCATCACGTGGGGTTCGGGGCGGAAGGGGGCCAGGCCCAGCAGCAGGGCGAAGAGGATCACGGTGGGCCAGCCGAGTTTGTCGAGCCATTTCACGGGGCGGGTTCCTTTTCGGTTTGGGGTTCGTTGTTCTCGGCGGGGCCGCTGCTTTCCACCGGCAGGCCCATGAGTTTCCATTCGGGATAGCCGTCCTCGAGGCGGCGGGCCTTGAGGCCTTTCTTGCGCAGGCGTTCCACTGCATCGAAGGCCAGCACGCAGTGGGGGCCGCGACAGTAGGCGACCACTTCCTGCTCCGGATCCAGTTCCTGCAGGTGGGCTTCCAGCTCGGAGAGCGGGATGTTCACCGCTCCCGGCAGGTGGCCGGCGGCGTATTCCTCGGGCGGGCGCACGTCGATCACCGTCACCAGCCCCTTGCGCGCCCGTTCCAGCAGCTCTTCCCGGGGCAGGGGTTCCAGGTCGTCCTTCACCGTGAGGTAGGTGTTCACCAGTTTCTCCACCTCGGCCACGTGCTGCTCGGCCACCCGGCGCAGGCAGCCGAGCAGTTGCACCACATCCTCCCCCGAGAGGGAGTAGTAGACGTGCTGGCCCTGCTTGCGGGCGGTGACCAGGCCGGCCTGCCGCAACTGCTGCAGATGCTGGGAGGTATTGGCCACGGAGAGGCCCGAGACCTTCGCCAGCTCTTCCACGCCACGCTCGCCCTGGGCAAGAAACTCCAGCAATTCCAGTCGGTTGGCGTTGCTCAAGGCCTTGCCCACGCGGGCGAACTGGCTGAACAGATCGTGCTTGAAACTGCCGCTTGACATTCTTTCGGCTTCCGCTATTCTAGTATTCAAGTAATTTATTGAATAAATGATAGTGACCAACCTATTATAGGCCGTTTCGGGGGCAGGGGAAGTCACGCCGGTCTGGAGGAGAAAATCCGATGAATCTCGACGAATTCGTGATGACCTGGGAGAAGCCCCTGCGCATGGGTTTCTTCTTCGGCATGCTGGCCCTGGTGGGGCTCTGGGAAGTGCTGGCGCCGCGCCGGGCGCTCACCGTCTCGAAGGCGGTGCGCTGGACCAACAACCTGGGTCTGGTGTTCTTCAACAGTTTCGTCGCCCGCCTGGTGTTCCCCGCCGCGGCGGTCGGGGTGGCGGCGTTCGCCGCCGAACAGGGCTGGGGCCTGCTGAACCACTATCCGGTGCCCTCGGCGCTGGCGGTGGCGATCGCCATCGTGGCCATGGACTTCGTCATCTGGCTGCAGCACGTGATGGTCCACGCGGTGCCCGTGCTGTGGCGCCTGCACCGGGTGCACCATGCCGATCCCGATTTCGACGTGACCACCGGCGCGCGGTTCCACACCCTCGAGATCCTGCTTTCGCTGCTGATCAAGTTCGCCACCATCGTGGTGCTCGGCCCGCCGGTGGTGGCGGTGGTGATCTTCGAGATCCTGCTCAATGCCACCGCCATGTTCAACCACGGCAACGTGCGCCTGCCGGCGCGGCTGGATCGGGTGCTGCGCTGGTTCGTGGTCACGCCCGACATGCACCGGGTGCACCACTCGGTGGAGGACGACGAGGCCAACAGCAATTTCGGCTTCAACCTGCCCTGGTGGGATCGCCTCTTCGGCACCTACCGGGATCAGCCCCGGGCTGGCCACGAGGCCATGACCATCGGCATCCACGGCTACCGGGAGCCGAAGCAGGTCTCCTGGCTGCCGGGCATGCTGGCCCTGCCCTTCGTCGGCCGGATCACCGGCTACGTGATCAACCGGCGGCAGTGGCAGAAGCCCGACTAGATAGCTGTTCCGAAATATGCGTCATTTTGTTGCTGGCTACCCAAGCCGAACGGCCGCCCTCATGGCCGGAAGGGTGTTGCGTGACACGCCGTGAATACATCCATGTAGGCTCTGCGGCCGCATCCCTGCGGCCGAAGGTCACGCAACACCCTTCCGGCCATGAGGGCTTCGTGCTTGTAGCGAAGATTGACCGATATTTCGGAACAACTATATCTAGATGGATGCACCGAATTTCCGAACGTCAGCCGATTTCAAGTACGTGCCGGATGCCGGTCCAACAGCCGAAGGTGTGCGGACATTCGGAATCACCATTCCAGACACTTTTCCGTCAACCCCCACGACCTGTGCCAGGGAAGGGCACAAGGAATTCCACGCCGACTTTTTTGGAGGACGTTCATGCAAGCAAGACTCCTGCGTTTCGGCCTGCTGGCGGCGCTGCTCGCCGGCATCGCCCTGGCCGTGATCTACCGCGAGCAGTTCGACGCCGCGGCCCTCGAGGCTTGGGTGCGCGAGGCCGGTCCCGCCGGGCCGGTGCTGTTCATGCTGATCTATGCCATGGCCACGGTGTTCTTTCTGCCCGGCTCGGTATTGACCCTGGCCGGCGGGGCCCTGTTCGGTCCCGTGTGGGGCACGCTGATCAACCTCACCGGCGCCACCCTGGGCGCGGCGCTGGCCTTCCTGGTGGCCCGTTACCTGGCCGCCGACTGGGTGCAGCGCAAGACCGGTGGCCGTCTCCGGCAGCTCAAGGAAGGGGTGGAGCAGGAAGGCTGGCGCTTCGTGGCCTTCGTGCGGCTTGTGCCGCTGTTTCCCTTCAACCTGCTCAACTACGCGCTGGGGCTGACCCGGATCCGCTTCACCGAATACGTGATCGCCTCCTGGCTGTTCATGCTGCCGGGGGCCATCGCCTACACCTACGTGGGCTATGTGGGGCGCGAGGCCCTGGCCGGCGAGGAAGGCCTGATTCGGAAGATCCTGCTGGCCCTGGCCCTGCTCGCGGTGGTGGGCTTTCTGCCGCGGCTGGTGGCCATCCTGCGCCGCGGGCCCATGCTGACGGTGCCGGAACTGCGCCGGCGGCTTGAGGCCGGTGAAGACGTGCTAGTCCTGGACGTGCGCAGTGCCGAGGATTTCGGTGGTGAACAGGGTCACATCCCCGGCGCGGTGAACATTCCGCTGGAAGTGCTGCCGGCACAACTGGACGAACTCGCGGATCGGCTGGAGAAACCGGTGGCCATCGTCTGCCGCACCGATCGGCGCTCGGCCAGGGCGGCGCAAATCCTGGCCCGGCAGGGTTTTCGTGACGTGCACGTGGTGCGCCAGGGCATGACCGACTGGAACGCCCAGGGTTATCCTCTGGCCGGAGGGCGCACAGGATGAAGGAATACGACACGGTTCGCGATTATTACGGCAAGGTGCTTGGCTCCAGCGCCGATCTGAAGACCGATGCCTGCTGCACGCCGGAGGCCATGCCCGCGCACGTGCACTCGGCGCTGGCCGACATTCATCCCGAGGTACAGGCGCGCTACTACGGTTGCGGGCTGGTGATCCCGGAGCGGCTGGCGGGGCTGCGGGTGCTGGATCTGGGCTGCGGCAGCGGGCGTGACGTGTTTTTGCTGGCCAAGCTGGTGGGGGAGGCCGGCGAGGTGGTGGGCGTGGACATGACGCCCGAACAGCTCGCCGTGGCCCGGGAGCACGAAGCCTGGCACGCGGCGCGTTTCGGTTATGCCGCGCCCAACACGCGCTTCGTCGAAGGCTATATCGAGAAGCTGGGCGAGCTGGATCTGGCGCCGGGCAGTTTCGATCTGGTGGTGTCCAACTGCGTGATCAATCTCTCGCCGGACAAGGGCGCCGTGCTGCGCGGCGTGTTCGATCTGCTCAAGCCTGGCGGCGAACTCTACTTCTCCGACGTGTACGCCGACCGGCGGGTACCGGAGGCCGTGCGCAACGATCCGGTGCTCTACGGCGAATGCCTGGGCGGTGCCCTGTACTGGAACGATTTCGAGAACCTGGCCCGGGATTGCGGCTTCGGCGATCCGCGCCTGGTCAGCGACCGGCCGCTGGCGGTGAACGATCCCGAGCAACGGGCCAAGGTGGGCAACATCCGCTTCTTCTCCGCCACCTATCGCCTGTTCAAACTGGACGGCCTGGAACCGGCCTGCGAGGACTACGGGCAGGCGGTGATCTACCGCGGCGACATCGCCCATCACCCGGATCGTTTCGTGCTGGACAAGCACCACGTGATCGAGACCGGCCGGGTCTTTCCCGTGTGCGGCAACACCTGGCGCATGCTGCACGAAACCCGCTTCCGGGAGCACTTCGAGTTCCTCGGCGACGGGCGTACCCATTACGGGATCTTCGCCGGCTGCGGGAAGGGCTTGCCGTTCGAGGATACAGAGAACGGCGAAGCGGCAGGCGGGTGTTGTTGAAGGGCAGAGAAAAGATGAAAGATACAAGGCGAAACCGGCAGCCCCCTGCTTGTATCTTTCCTCTTGTAACTTTTCTCTTTTCCACCGATGTCGGCATTCAATCCCGAAAGCTACGAAGCCTGGTACCACACCGCGCGGGGGCGCTGGATCGCCGAACGGGAGTTCGGCCTGTTGTGGCGACTGCTGCGGCCGGCGGCGGGCGCGAGCCTGCTGGACGTGGGTTGCGGTACCGGGCAGTTCACGCGCCGTTTCGCCGCGGCGGGGCTGGCGGTGACGGGGCTGGACCCGGAGCCGGCCATGCTGGAATACGCCCGCGAGCACGACGGCGCGACGGGCTGGGTGCGGGGGCGGGCCGAGGCGCTGCCCTTCGCCGATGTCGCCTTCGACCATGCGGCCGCGGTCACCAGCCTGTGCTTCGTGGCCGATCCGGGTCGGGCGCTGGGGGAAATGTGGCGGGTCGCGCGGCGGGGCGTGGTGCTGGGCCTGTTGCACCGGCCCAGCCTGCTGTGGTGGCGCAAGCGCGGCAGCGCCAGCTATGCCGGCGCGCGCTGGGATTCCTGGCGGGCCGTGCGCGGGTGGCTGCGCCGGCTCGAACCGGCGCCGGCAGCCGTGGTCCATGGCTATGCGATCTTCGGCAGTGGCGAGGGCGGGCTGGCCCGCGCCCTGGAGACGGCGCTGCCGGTGCGTGGCCTGCCGTTCGGGGGCTTCCTTGCCGTGGCCCTGCACAAGCGGAGAGAATGAACCGGCCATGGAGAACGATGCCCGCATTCCGTTGCCGGCGGCGGCGCCCGGATCGCCGCCGCTGGCCAGCCTGTGGCCTTCGGCCGAATACGATCGCCAGCTCGAGCGGCTGCGCGCGGCCGTCGGCCGGCCGGTGTATCTGGTGGAGGTCTCGGTTTCCGAGATCCAGATGACCGTGCGCCTGGGCAATCGGCCGGCCACGCTGCTGCAGGTGTTGGACTTTCCCGCCGCCGATCCGGCGAAACGGCTCTATCCGCACATGATCGTGCTCGACGACGGGCGGGGCCTGAACCTGGGCTGGATTGCCCGGATCAGCATTGGCCAGGCCTTCGAGCCGGGGCCCGATCAGATCGTCTTCCAGCAGACGCGCCTGCTGCAACAGCTGCTGTTCCGGGAACGGCAGCTGTCCGCCGGGCGCATTGCCGAAACCGCCCGCCGCCAGCTTGCCGCCCTGCTCGGCCGCTCGGCGCCGGCCCTGAACACGGAGTCCTGAAACGTGCTGTCCACGCTGCCGCATCTTCTGCAAAGGGGGTTTCCCGCCATCCGCCGCGCCGCACTGACCACCCTGCAGGTCAACCTGGGTTACCTGTGCAACCAGCAGTGCCTGCACTGCCACGTGGACGCCGGACCGAAGCGCCGCGAGATCATGGCCCGGGAGACGGTGGAGGCGGTGCTCGCCGCGCTGGCGCGCAACCGGATCGGCACGCTGGATCTGACCGGCGGCGCGCCGGAGCTCAATCCCCACTTCCGTCACCTGGTGCGTGAGGCGCGGGCGCTGGGCGTGCACGTGATGGATCGCTGCAACCTCACCGTGCTGTGCGAACCGGAACAGGCCGATCTGGCGGCCTTTCTGGCCGAGCAGGAGGTGGAAGTGTTCGCCTCGCTGCCCTGCTACCTGGAGGAGAACGTGGACGGGCAGCGGGGCAAGGGGGTCTTCGAGGGCAGCATCGAGGGGATCCGGCGCCTCAACGCCGCCGGTTACGGGCAGGGCGATCCGGCCAGGCGCCTGAACCTGGTCTACAACCCCACCGGCCCCTTCCTGCCGCCGCCCCAGTGCCGGCTCGAGGCCGACTACCGGCGCGAGCTGAAGGCCCGCTTCGGGATCACCTTCGACCGCCTGTTGACCATCGCCAACATGCCCATCAAGCGCTTCGGCTCCATGCTGCTGTCGAAGGGCGAGTTCGACGCCTATCTGCAACTGCTCGAGGACGCGCACCAGGCGGCCAACCTCGAGACGGTGATGTGCCGCACGCTGGTGAGCGTGGACTGGCAGGGCCGGCTCTACGACTGCGACTTCAACCAGATGCTGGAACTGCCCCTGCGCGACCCCCGGGGCGCGCCGCTGACCCTGGCGGATCTGCAGCCGGGGGTGCTGGAAGGCCGGCCTATCGTGGTGGCCGGGCACTGCTACGGCTGCACCGCCGGGCAGGGCAGCAGTTGCGGTGGGGCCATGCAGGCGTGATGGGGACCCGTCAGCCCTCGCTTTCTTCCCGCCGGCCGCCATTTCCGCAAGCGGGGCTGTCTCTCCGGGCCCTGCCCCGCTGACGGCGGGCGGCCCGCAGTGCCGTGTACAGTTCCTGCCGCAGGGCCTGCATGTCCACGCTGGCCTGACCGTAGCAGGCTTGCATGAGGCGCTGAATGCCGCTGATCAGGGCCGGCTCGCAGCGGAAACGGGCCTGCCAGTGGCGCAGCCAGCCGGTGAGGGTCAGGTTTTCCGGCCAGCCCATGGCCCGGGCGTGGAGGCGCAGGGCCTCGCGCAGATCCTGCGGCGTCGGGGCATTGGCGATGCGCACCAGTGCGGCGCGCACTCGGCGTCGGCGCCGCTGGTGCTGGCGCAGGCGGCGCAGGGTGACATGCAGCAGGAAGCCCGAGATCGCCAGCCCGGCCAGCTCCAGCAGGGCCTGCCACCCTCCGCTCAGTACCCAGGGGCGGGGTGGCGTGTGATGGCGGATACGCAGGCGGCCGGTTTGCGGATCGAAACAGGCGATGCGCAGTTCGGGCAGGGGCAGGCGCCCGTCGGCCAGGGGCTTGAAGGTGACGCGGTATTCGACCTCGCTGCCGAGGCCCTGGCCGTCTGCCGCCATCCGGCGGGCAGGGCTGGCGGGGAAGAAGCGGATGGCCGCATCGGAACGCACCCCGCGCAGGACCGCAGGGAACCAGGCCGGAGGAATGTCCGGCGAACGCAGGCGGATGATCCAGCTGGCGAGCCGGTCACGGGTCAAAAGCGTGCCCTCGGGTTCCAGGCGGCTGGTCACCTGCAGCGAGCCCACGGGGAGGGTGGGGGGCAGGTAGTCGGGCAGGGGTTTGACGCTCAGCGCCAGGCGTGGCAGAAACCAGCGCCGTTCCGTGCCGCCGCCGAGCCGATAGGCCACGGGCGGCAGCTCGATCCGGAATGTGCCCGGTGCCAGAGGGTGAATGGCCCAGCCGATGCGCAGGCGCTGGCGCCGGTGGCCGTTGCGCATGACGGTGTCCTGCCGGAGCGGCAGGCGGTGAACCGCCATCGTCGGGAGCCGGGCGGGATCGGTGCGCAGGACGGCGAATTCGTCCGGGGTCGTGACCGAGAACGTCACCCGCAGCATCTGCCGTTGCCAGACCGTGGTCGCGGACGATTGCAGGTCCACCGGGATCGGCAGGCCGCGTTTCCGGTCGACGACCACCTGCAGCCGGCGGCTGGGGCTGCGCACGCCGTCCAGACTCAGGGCGGGGATCGCAAGGGGCCCGGTGCGGCGGGGATGGAGGCGCAGCCGCAGCCGCTGTCCGCCGGGGATGTCGTCGAGGGACAGGCGGTCGACGGCGAAATCTTCCTCGAGAGGGGCGAGATCCAGGCGCTCCAGGGAGCTGGGCAGGCCCCGGGCCTGCACCTCGGCGATCACCGCTGCGCCGCGGGCCACCCGGGGAGAATCGAGGCTCAGCGACAGGCTGGCTGCCAGACCGGCGCCGGGCAGCCACCCCAGCCAGATCCACAGCCAGATCCCGCGGCCGCGAATCACCATGGCGGCACCCCGGGCAAGGGGCGGGGAGCGTCGGGGACGGCGGGGAAACCTTCTTCCATGGCAAACAGGCGCTGCCAGATCCCCGCCGGGGTATCGCGCAGTTCCCGCATGCGGAAACGGGCGCTGGACAGATCCTGCCGCCATGCGTTTCGGGGTTCCGCGGCCCGGCCTGTCGCGGCCAGTCGGGCACGTTCCAGTCCCTTTTCCACCAGCGCCGTGAAGGCAGCGTCCTCAGGAAGCGCGCCGGGGGGGCGATCCCGGGATGGCGTGGCCGTCTCGTCGCCCAGGGTCAGACTGGCCGAGTCGTCCACGCGCAGT
>JALSSV010000072.1 GCA_026984045.1 Chromatiales bacterium
CTTCCAGCACCGGCATCAGTTCGCCGGGCCGGGTCGTCTCTTCGATGAGATACACCCGATCGGCCAGCGGGTGGCGGGGCTGGGGTTCGGGAAAGGGCTCGGGGACGGCCATGGCGGCCTGCACGTCGAAGTCCAGGCGCTGCACGTCGCCGCTGATGTCCTCGCTGCCGGCGTGCAGCCGGTATTCCCAGCGGCAGGCGTTGGTGCAGGTGCCCTGGTTGGGATCCCGGTGGTTGAAGTAGCCCGACAGCAGGCAGCGGCCCGAGTAGGCGATACACAGGGCGCCATGCACGAACACTTCCAGCTCCATGTCGGGGCAGCGTTCCCGGATCTCGGCGATCTCGTCCAGCGAGAGTTCCCGCGACAGGATCACCCGCGACAGGCCCAGCGACTGCCAGAACTTCACCGCCGCCCAGTTGACCGTGTTGGCCTGCACCGAAAGATGCACGGGCATCTCGGGCCAGCGTTCCCGCACCAGCATGATGAGCCCCGGATCGGCCATGATCAGCGCATCCGGCTGCAGCGCGATCACCGGCGCCATGTCGTCCAGGTAGGTGCGCAGCTTGGCGTTGTGGGGCATCAGGTTGGAAGCCACGAAGAAACGCTTGCCCTGGCGCCGGGCCTCGGCGATGCCGGTTTCCAGATTGGCCAGGTCGAAATCGTTGTTGCGCACCCGCAGGCTGTAGCGGGGCTGTCCGGCATACACCGCATCGGCGCCATAGGCGAAGGCGTAACGCAGGTTGCGCAGGGTGCCGGCGGGCAGGAGCAGTTCGGGATGCATGACGGACGGGTGAATGTTGCGGAGGACCGCACAGTATACCGAAACCGGATGTGTCTGCTATCGTCCGGATCATGACCCGCCTCCCTCCGGAACTGCCCGAATATCGCCTGCGCGTGGATCGCCGGGCCCGTCACGTGCGCCTGCGCGTCACGCCGCGGGGCGAGCTGGTGGTGACCGTGCCGCCGGGGTTTCCCGAGGCGGAACTCGGCCCGATCCTGGCCCGGCGCGCCGACTGGGTGCGCCAGGTGCGGGCCCGGCAGCACCGTCATCAGGCGGCGGCGCCGGAGGTGGGGGGCGCGCGACCGCGCGAGATCCGGCTTGCGGCCATCGAAGAAGCATGGGAGGTGAACTATGCGTCGGTGCAGGCGCGCACGCTGCAGGCGCTGCCCCGTCGGCGGCTTCTGCGGGTGGATGCCCGGGCCGGCGACGAGGAACTGGGCGCGGCCCTGCGCCGCTGGCTGCAGGCCCGGGCGAAGGCGGTGCTGCCTCCCTGGCTGGCCCGGGTGAGCGAGGAGACCGGGCTGGTCTTCCGCAGTGTCGGCGTCCGCGGCCAGCGCAGCCGGTGGGGAAGCTGCTCGGCGCGCGGCCACATCAGCCTCAACCGCAATCTGCTGTTTCTGCCGGCCGATACGGTGCGTTACCTGCTGGTCCACGAACTCTGCCATACCCGGCACCTCGACCACTCGGCCGCCTTCTGGCGGGAAGTGGCCCGCCATCAGGCCGACTGGCGGCAGCAGGAAAGCGTCCTGCGGGAGGCGGGCCGGCGCCTGCCCCTGTGGTGCCATGCGCCATGACGGCTTGCGCCGATGCGCCGGGCAGGGCATAGTTGGGCGGCACGAACCGGACAACGGAAATCCAGGAGGTCGCACCGTGGGTGCCCAGGAAGCGGCGGAACGTCGAACCGAATCCCTCAACAAGCTGCACACCCTGATCGAGACCCGGGATCGCACCCTGGTCCTGTTTTCGCAGCTCATCGGCCTGCGCCCCTTCGAACCGGGCGAGGCCATTCAGACCCTGTTGCAGGAATTCTGCGAAACGCTGGTGGACTACACGGCCAGCGCCCACTTTCAGCTCTACCGCTACATCGAGGAAGGCACCGAGCGTCGCCAGGCGGTGAAGACCGTTGCGGCGGAAGTCTATCCCCGCATCGCCGACGTGACCCGGCTGATCGTCGAATTCAACGACAAGTACGACGGCGAGACCATCGTCGAAGACACCGCCGCCCTGGAACGGGATCTCGCCCACCTGGGCGAAATGCTGGCCGACCGCATCGCCGCCGAGGACCGCATCCTCGAAGCCCTGACCCGCCGCTGACCGCCGCGAACCTGCCCCCTCCCTTTACCGTAGGAGCGGCGCCCTCGCCGCGACGAGGGCCAAGGGCCGAGGAAAAGCATTGACTTCCGATTTCGGCTCTCACCTCGTCACTCGGCTTTGGCTTCCTGCGTCGCTCTCCCTCCTGCATCCATGCAGTCGTCGGCCCTCGTCACTCGTCCCTGCGTGATCGCGGCGAGGGCGCCGCTCCTGCCCTTGGTTCCTCCGTTTTTTCCGCTCCGAAAACGCAAACACCCCGGCCTGGAAGCCGGGGTGTTTGCGTGATGAGGTGACGCAGAGGCGGATTCCGGGGAATCCGCATGCGTCGAGGGGTGATCGGGGGTGTCAGCTTGCCATCTGCAGGAGCAGGCGTTCGGAGCTGTGGCGGAAATCGGCCTGCTGCTTTTCCTGATCCGTGGCGATCAGCAGGATCGCATCTTCCAGAGAGAGTTCCTCGACTTCATAGAGGGGCAGTTCTTCTTCGTTCATGGCGAGTCCTCCTCATAACAACAGTTACATGTATAGCAAACTTAAAGTAGTTTGTAAAGAAAATTATGTAACCTATTGTTTTTATGTTGGAGGTCTCCGCGTCGCGTGTCAGATGAGAGATATATATTTCATTTCAAGAGTTTTATCAAGAAATCGTCGTAACTTCTTGATAATAGGTGCATGGAACGAAAAGGCGGTCCAAGGCCGAGCGGCCCGGCGGATGGAGGAAGACGATGCGGATGCGCAGGTCCGGGGGCGTCCCTGCGCGGCGGGCGGCGATCAGCGTTTTCCGGCAGCCTGTGTGCGATGCATGAGGCATCGCCATTTTCAATGACGTCAAGTCATTGAAAATGGGAGGGAACGGGAAACGACGTTTTTCGTTCCCGAGTTGAAAGGCCCATGGATGGGCATCATCAACAGCCTGTTAGCGGTGACGCCGCGCCTCCTTGAGGTATTCCCGGATGAACCGGGTCTGGCCCATGGTGTTGCCGAAATGGTAGCCGGCCAGGAAGAGGGTGGCGCCGAGAAGGAGTAGAATCAGCAGGTCCATGAGATTCTCCAGTGGATGTTGCCAAGTCCCTTTTCCTATCGGCGCCTTTGCCCCGCGCTTGAGGGCATCCCGGAGCCGGTTTGCCGAAATGCCGATGGGGTCACGGAATGGCCCGTCAGCGAAGGGGAAATCAATTCAGCCGGGCTTGCGCGGGGTCTCGGTGCCCTGGCGGGCAGTGGTGGTGCCGATGCCCGGGATCGGCTGCATGCGTTGCAGCAGGGGCACCGGCTCGCGGCCCAGGCGCTGTTCGTAGATCACCGTGTAGGTGAGCACCCGCTGCAGGTAGTCGCGGGTTTCGCTAAAGGGCACGGTTTCGATCCACACGTCGGCCGGCACGGTGCCGACCGCCGGCAGCCAGTGGCGCACGTTGCGGGCGCCGGCATTGTAGGCGGCGGTGGCCAGTACCGGATGACCGTCGTAACGGTCCTGTACCTGTTTCAGGTAGCGGATCCCGAGACGGATGTTGGTGTCCGAGTCGAGCAGATCCCGGTAACGGGGGCGGCGCAGGCGCAGGGAGCGGGCCATGCGGCGGGCGGTCCGGGGCAGAAGCTGCATCAGGCCCAGGGCGCCGGCATCGGAGCGGGCATCCGGGGTGAAGGCGCTCTCCTGGCGGATGATGGCGAAGGCCCAGGCGGGATTGACCCGCTGGCGCCGGGCCTCGCGCAGCACCTGTTGCTGGTGGGCCAGGGGAAAGCGCAGTTCCAGATCGTCCCAGTAGCGGGCCTGGGCGGCGGTGGCGATGGCCCGGTCGTGCCAGCCCCAGGCGTCGGCCAGCTTGGCGGCCCGCAGCAGGGCCGGCGTGTCGAGCCGCTCGATGGCATGGTTCCATTCGCGCCGGGCATCCACCGGGCGGCGGATGGCCAGCAGTTCCCGGGCCCGCAGGATGGCCGGCAGTTGCTCGATGTCGGCCAGCTCGGCCGGGGCGTAGCGCAGGGGCGCATGGGCGAACTGATAGCGATAGCCGGCTCGATCGGCGGCCAGAAAGCTGTAGTAACCCCGGCTCTCGCCGTTCATGACATAGATCGCGCGGGCCTCTTCGAGACGGCCCATACCCTCGTATACCCGGCCTCGCCAGTAGCGCCACTTGTCGCTGTGCTGGCTGGCCAGAGGCAACCGCTCCAGCCAGGCCAGGGCCGTATCCCAGTCCTGGTCCTGGACGGCGGAGAAGAAGTGCAGGGTGATGACACGCGCGTCGGTGTCGGCGAGATCCAGGTGTTCGAGCAGGGTCCGGGCTTCGGGCTCGCGGGACTTGAGCAGGGCCAGCGCCAGACGCCGTTCGATGCGCTCCCGCTCCGCGGGGGCGACCACGTGCTGCTCCCGCAGGCGCTGCCACTGGCGGGCCGCCTCCACGGGGTGGCGACGTGCCTGACGCTGCAGGCCATAGACGGTGATCCAGTCGAGGATGGCTGGCCGCTCCCTGCCCACGAAGTGATCGTTCACTTCCATGATGAAGCCGGGATCCCGCCGCACCTTGAGCCAGATCTTCACCCAGTAGCGCTGATCCGCAGGCAGATCGCCCGTCAGGTGCCGCACCAGGCGCACGTGGCCCCGTGCCATGGCCAGGCGGATGCGCTTCCACACCAGCGCGGTGTCGAGCTGACCGGCCCGCCGCCAGGCCGCCAGGGGCCAATCGCACTGTCGGGGCAATGAGCGCCCGGTTTGCCACAGGCCTTCCATCACCGCCCAGGCCCGTTGGGGCTGGCCGGTCTCCACCAGACCGCGGGCATAGTGGCACAGCAGCCGCCGGCTGTCGGTGGGCATGAAGTGATCCACCAGCAGTCGCCAGCGGCCCTGGCGGGCCAGGCTGTAGAGCCAGCGTCGCTGCAGGCGCGTGGCCAGGGGCGTGTCGGCGTGACGGCGCAGGAAGGCGAGCACCTCCTGGGGGCGGCTGCGATCCAGACGGCGGTTCAGCTCGGCGTATTCCAGATAGACGTGCAGCGGATAGTCACGCAGTCGCTGCTCCAGGCGCCGGAAGGTTTGCAGATGCCCCCGGCGCAGGGCCTTCTCCGCTTCCTGGAACTGATTGCGCTGGTTGACGAGCGCCGGGCTGGCGGGGATGTTGGCCGCGGCCATGTCCGGCAGCCATCCGAGTACGAGCATGGCGAGCAGCAGCCTGCGATGTATCGGCGCACGTTGCGGCACGCGGGGCCTCCCGGCTGGAGAATGTTTGAGTGCACTTTGTCCATAGCATAGCCTTCATTGGCCATCCTTGCCCATGGGGCAGACCCGTTATCGGCACGCCCCGGCCGCGAGTTGACCGTTTTGCGGGCGTTTTGTGACGCAGTAGACCGTTTTCCGCGGGCTGTTGCCCATTTGCTATACTGGCCGGCCCCGTACCGTTTCTGCTGCCGGAGTTTCCCTCATGTCCGAAAAGAAGAAGCTCAATCCCTGGAGTTCCCGCATCACCGAGCCGCGCTCCCAGGGCGCCTCCCAGGCCATGCTCTATGGCACCGGTCTCACGCCCGAGGAGATCCGCAAGCCCGAGGTGGGGATCTCCAGCGTCTGGTGGGAGGGCAACACCTGCAACATGCACCTCAACGATCTGGCGGCCCACGTGAAGGAAGGGGTCAGCGCGGCGGGCCTGGTGGGCATGCGTTTCAACACCATCGGCGTCTCCGACGGCATTTCCATGGGCACCGATGGCATGAGCTATTCGCTGCAGTCGCGGGACATCATCGCCGACTCCATCGAGACGGTGATGAGCGCCCAGTGGTACGACGCCAACATCGCCATCCCCGGCTGCGACAAGAACATGCCCGGCGTGATGATCGCCATGGGCCGCCTCAACCGCCCGGCGCTGATGGTCTATGGTGGCACCATCAAGCCCGGCCACTGGCAGAACCGGACCCTGGACATCGTCTCGGCCTTCCAGAGCTATGGCGAGTACCTGGCCGGCAAGATCGACGATGCGGAACGGGAGGAGAT
This sequence comes from Chromatiales bacterium, assembly GCA_026984045.1. GTDB lineage: Bacteria > Pseudomonadota > Gammaproteobacteria > UBA6429 > Thiohalophilaceae > JALSSV01. The sequence goes on from JALSSV010000072.1 coordinate 6,057, forward strand.
CGTCGAGCACGCCTGCCCCGGCCCGGGCGCCTGCGGCGGCATGTACACCGCCAACACCATGGCCTCGGCCATCGAGGCGCTGGGCATGAGCCTGCCCTACAGTTCCTCCACCCCGGCGGTGGATGCCGACAAGATCAAGGAATGCCACGCGGCCGGCCAGGCCATCCGCCACCTGCTGGAAGCCGACATCCGCCCGCGCGACATCATGACCCGCGAGGCCTTCGAGAACGCCATGGTCCTGGTCATGGCCCTGGGCGGCTCCACCAACGCCGTACTGCATCTCATCGCCATGGCCCGGGCGGTGGAGGTGCCGCTGAGCATCGACGACTTCCAGGCCGTTTCCGACCGGGTGCCCTTCATCGCCGATCTCAAGCCCTCCGGAAAGTACGTGATGGAGGATCTGCACAACGTGGGCGGGACGCCTGCGGTCATGAAATACCTGCTGGAAAAGGGCTTCCTCAACGGCGACTGTCTCACCGTCACCGGCAAGACGGTGGCCGAGAACCTGGCCGAACTGCCCGGCCTGGCCGAGGGCCAGAAGGTGATCCTGCCGGTGGAGAAGCCGATCAAGGAAACCGCCCACATCCAGATCCTCAAGGGCAACCTGGCGCCCGGCGGCTCGGTGGCCAAGATCACCGGCAAGGAAGGGTTGCGCTTCTCCGGCCCGGCCCGGGTCTACGACTGCGAGGAGGACATGCTGGCCGGCCTCGAGCAGGGCGAGATCCAGAAGGGCGAGGTGGTGATCATCCGCTACGAAGGGCCCAAGGGCGGCCCCGGCATGCCCGAGATGCTCACGCCCACCTCGGCCATCATGGGCGCGGGCCTGGGCAACGACGTGGCGCTCATCACCGATGGCCGCTTCTCCGGCGGTTCCCACGGCTTCATCATCGGCCACGTGGTGCCCGAGGCCCAGGAAGGCGGTCCCATCGCCCTGGTGCAAAACGGCGACGTGATCACCATCGATGCCGAGAAGCGGGAGCTGAGCGTGGATCTCAGCGATGCCGAACTGGCCGAGCGCCGCAAGCAGTGGCAGGCGCCGCCCCTGAAGGCCACCCGCGGCACCCTGCACAAGTACATCAAGCTGGTGAAATCGGCCTCCGAGGGCTGCGTGACCGACGAGTGAGCCGGCTCCCCCGGGCGCTTTGCGTTGCCTGCGATTCTGGTACACTCACGGGTACGAGAACAACGGTTGCGCAGGGGGAGACAACCATGTTCAGCAGCCAGAAACCCGTGCCCGGCTCGTGGTACGTCAACCGCACCGGCAAGCTGATGAAGGTGCGGCTGATGCTCTTTCAGGGCCGTCGGCGCCGCGCATTGCTCATCGAGTACCTGGAAGGCCAGCGCCAGATCATCGGCATCGACGACTGGTATCGCCTGCAGCTCCATCGCCGCGACGCCAATCTCGAAAATCGCCAGCAGGGAACCTGACAGGCTGTTGAAAAACGGCTGTTTCCGCAGCCCGCCACGGCATGTTCGCGCAGCCGCCCATCATCACCCCGCGCTGATCGCTGGCGCCATATGGCAAACACGACATGAAGCCACCGGAAAATGCCATTTCCGAACTGCAGGCCCGCCTCAAGGCCTTCGCCGAGGAGCGCGACTGGGAGCAGTTTCACGCGCCCAAGAACCTGGTCATGGCCCTGTCGGTGGAGGCCGCCGAACTGGTGGAACACTTCCAGTGGCTCACCGCCGAACAGAGCGAAAACCTGCCGTCCGACACCCGCCGCGAGGTCAGCCACGAGATGGCCGACGTGTTCATCTACCTGCTGCGCCTCGCCGAACGCCTCGACATCGATCTGCTCGCCGCCGTCGAGGAGAAGATCCGCCTCAACGCCGAAAAATACCCCGCCGACCGCGTGCGCGGCAGCGCGAGAAAATACACGGCCTATCGGGACGAGGAAGCCTCGTAGTGGAATCCGTGGGAGCGGCGCCCTCGCCGCGATGATGGGTAGCTGGAAAAGACGTCATGGGATGACCAGCAACCAGCGACCCCCCACCCGTAACCGGCCAATCGCGGACCGAGCGGGAATACCGATTCCGACTCCCTTGCGCCTCGTCACTCGGCTTTGGCTTCCTGCGTCGCTCTACCTCCTGCATCCATGCAGTCGTCGGCCCTCGGCCCTCGTCCCTGCTTTTCCAGCAAGGCGGTCATCTCCTTCTCGGGGACCGGCGGGCTGTAGTAGAAGCCCTGGATGAGGTGGCAGCCGTTCTCCTTGAGGAAGGCCAGTTGCGCTTCGGTCTCCACCCCTTCGGCGATCACGTTCAGAGACAGGTTCTGGGCCATGACCACGATGGCCTTGGTGATGGCCGCATCGTCCGGGTCCTCGGTGATGTCGCGGATGAAGGAGCGGTCGATCTTGATGGTGTCGATGGGAAAACGGCGCAGATAGCTCAGGGACGAATAGCCGGTGCCGAAGTCGTCGATGGCGAAGCGCACGCCCAGCCGGTTGAGGGACTTGAGGGCGGTGACCACCGAGCTGGCCTGGCGCATGAGCATGCTCTCGGTCAGCTCCAGTTCCAGGAATTCGGGGTTGACGCCGGTGCGCTCGATGATGCCGTGCAGCACGTCGATGAATTCGCTGTTGTTGAACTGGCGGCTGGAGATGTTCACCGACAGGTGCAGGTAGCGCCAGCCGGCGTCGTGCCAGGCCCGGGACTGGCGGCAGGCGGCCTCCAGCACCCATTCGCCCACCTCCTCGATGAGGCCGGTTTCCTCCAGCAGCGAGATGAAGTTGCTGGGCGAGACCAGTCCCAGCTCCGGATGCTGCCAGCGCAGCAAGGCCTCGACCCCGATGATGCGTTCCGTGCGCGCATCCACCTGGGGCTGGTAATGGAGCACGAACTGTTCCCGGGCCAGGGCATGGCGGAGGTGATTCTCCAGGGTCAGGCGCTCGAAGTTGCGGGCGCTCATGTCGTCGGAATAGAACTGGTAGTTGTTCTTGCCCAGTTCCTTGGCCCGGTACATGGCCACGTCGGCGTTGCGCAGCAGGGTGTCGGGATCCTCGCCGTCGTGGGGAAAGATGGCGATGCCGATGCTGGCGGTCACGAACAGCTCGTGACCGTTGATGTGGAAGGGCTCGGTCAGGGTCTGCAGCAGTTTCTGCGCCACGGCGGCAATGCTGTTCTCGTTGTCCACGTCATCGAGCAGGATGGCGAATTCGTCGCCGCCGAAGCGGGCGATGGTGTCGCCGTCGCGCACGCTGTGCTTGAGCCGTTCCGACAGTTGCAGCAGGAGCTGATCGCCGGTGTTGTGCCCCAGGGTGTCGTTGATGTTCTTGAAGCGATCCAGATCCATGAACATCACCGCCACCAGGCGCTTGTGATGCCGGGCACGGATCAGGGCCTGCTGCAGGCGATCCAGAAACAGGTTGCGGTTGGGCAGATCGGTCAGGGCGTCGTGATGGGCCATGTGCTGGAGTCGCTCCTGGACTTGCATGCGTTCCGAGATGTCCTTGGCCGTGGACACGAAGTGGGTGATGCGGCCGCTCTGGTCGCGGATCGGGGTGATGGTTTTCTCCTCGTAGTACAGCGAGCCGTCCTTGCGCCGGTTGATCATGATGTTGGTGTAGCTCTCGCCGGCCAGGATGGTCTGCCACAGGTGCTGGTAGAACTCGGGCTTGTGCTTGCCCGAGGAGAGAATCGACGGCTTGCGCCCCACCACTTCCTCGAAGCGGTAGCCGGTGACCCGCTCGAAGGAGGGGTTGACGTATTCGATGATGCCGTCGATGTCGGTCACGATCACGATGTCGGCGGTCTGTTCCAGCACGCTGGACAGCTTGCTGACCTGGGATTCGTGCAGCTTGCGGTCGGTGATGTCGCGGGCCGTACCTTCCACACCGATCACCTTGCCGTCCTCGTCATAGATGAAATGGGCGTGGCTCGAGGTCCAGACCACCGAGCCGTCGCGGTGGCGCAGGGCGGTTTCGTTGTTGGCGATCTGGCCCCCGTTGGCTTCCATGCGCCTGAGCAGCGTCTCCCGTTCTTCGGGGTGCACGTAGAATTCCACCATCGGCCTGCCAATGACCTCTTCGGGCGCGTAGCCGAGCAGTTGCTGCACCGAATCGGAGACCCGGATCAGGATGCCTTTGGCATCGATGCGATAATACGTGTCCTGCATGTTGTGCAGGATCATGTCCAGTTCCTGAGCGGCCTCGCGCAGTCGCTGCTCGGTCTGCAGGCGTTCGGTGACGTCCATGCGCACGTAGACCAGGCCGATCACGCTGCCTTCGGCGTCACGCACCGCCTGCAGGCTCCAGTCCCAGAAGCGGCCGGCCGGATCGCCGGAAGGGCGGTCGACGCGGGCCCGTTCGGTGTGGGGATGGCCGGTGCGCACGACTTCGGTGAAGCGCTCACGAATGGCCGGTTCACGGCAGTCGTCGAAGAAGTTGCGGCCGATGAATTCGTCGGGCGTGCGTTCGAAGGCGCTGGCGAAGGCCGGATTGACGCGAATGTAACGGAACTCCCGATCCAGATAGGCCATCTGGGTGAAATCGTTGGCGAACACCTGTTCCAGCAGACGGTTGGATTCCTCCAGGGCCCGCTGGGCCAGGCGGCGGCGGGTGATGTCGTGGACGATGGCCTGGATCAGGGGGCCGTCGGGCAGATCGATGCGACTGACGCTGATCTCGCAGTCGAACAGGGTGCCGTCGAAGCGCCGGTGCTGCCATTCGAAACGCTGGGCCTCGCCTTCCATGGCCCGTTGCAGGATGGCGAGCGCCTCACTGTCGGAAGGGCGGCCGCCGGGCTGGCGGGGAGGCGAGATGGCGATGGGGGAGAGGCCCAGGAGTTCCTCCTTCTGGCAACAGAACATCTCCAGGGCCTTGCCATTGCAGTCGATGATCAGGCCGTCGCGCACCAGGAACACGGCATCGTTGGCCCGCTCGAACAGGGCGCGGTAGCGGGTTTCGTTTTCGCCCAGGCGGCGCAGGGCCCGTTGCTGTTCGGAGATGTCGCGCACGATGCTCAGATACTCGTCGCTGTCGCCGATGCGCACAATGCGGGCCTCGAAGTCCCGGCGTTCGCCGTCGAATTCGAGCTGGTAATGGAAGAGCGCCGGACGGCCGCTGCGACGGGTTTCCTCGATGCCGCGCAGGGTGCCTTGGGCGATGTCCGGAGGCGTCACTTCGCGGAGGTTGCGATGCAGGAACTGTTCGGGATCCAGCAGCAGGGGAATGTGCGGCGACTGCTTCACGTCGAGGAAATTGCCCTCCCGATCGAGGCGAAAGATGAGATCGGGCAGAGCGTGGAGCAGGGCCTCGGTCTCGGAGACCAGCTCTCGGGTTTCCGGGGTGAGTGTCATGGAACACATGCGGGATTCAGGCCTTCTTGCCGATCAGCTCGATGGGATAGCCGTCGGGATCCTCGACGAAGGCGATGAGGGTAGTGCCGGCATTCATCGGGCCGGCGTCACGGAGGATCTTGCCCCCGCGCTGGCGGATGGTCTCCACGGCCTCATGCACGTCGTCCACCTCGATGGCGATGTGACCGAAGCCGGTGCCGAGTTCGTAGTGTGCCACGCCCCAGTTGTAGGTCAGTTCGATGACCGCCTGTTCCGATTCGGGGCCGTAACCGACGAAGGCCAGGGTGAACCTGCCGTCGGGATAGTCCTTCTGGCGCAGCAGCGTCATGCCCAGCACCCGGGTGTAGAAATCGATGGAACGTTGCAGATCGCCAACGCGCAGCATGGTATGCAGGATGCGCATCCCTTCCTCCTGAGGCGGGGTGTGGTTTGTGTCAGAATAGCGCAGAAAAACCCGGTTCGAGTATAGCCCAATCCGACTAACTGGCGGTGTCGGGTTTCGGGGCCGATCCCGGTTTCCGGCCGGCGGCGGAGCAGGAGGAGACAGGCCAATGGCCGTGTTCGAAACCGTACTGCAGATGATGGCCATGGTGGCCCTGGGCGCCTTCTGGCGCTGGCGCCAGCCCGGTCGGGTGCCGCTGGCGCCGTTGCGCAGCGCCATCACCGAACTGGTCTACCACCTGCTGTTGCCGGCGCTGGTGCTGCGGGTGCTGTGGCAGGCGGAGCTGGGGCTGCAATCGCTGGCCATCTCGGTGGTGGCAGCCAGTGGCATCCTGGTGGCCATGGCGGTGGCCACTTTCGTCTGCCGGCGGTGTGGGATCGCCGCGCCCCTGGCCGGGGCCGCCATCCTTGCGGCTGCCTTCGGCAACTTCACCTACATGGGCCTGCCGGTCCTGATCGCCGTGTTCGGCGACTGGGCGGCGGGCATCGCCATCCAGTACGATCTGTTCGCCTCCACTCCCCTCCTGTTCACCGTGGGGATCCTGCTGGCGAGTCGCTATGGGCACGTGCACGAAGCGGTGCATCCCCTGCGCCGCTTGGCGGCGATCCCGCCATTGTGGGCGGCCCTGCTGGCGATGGTACTGAACCTGGCCGGGGTGCCCCTGCCAGCCGGGCTGGCCCAGGTGCTCACCTATCTCGGCAACGGGGTGGTGCCGCTGATGCTGCTGGCGGTGGGCATGAATCTCGAGTGGCGGGGGCTGGATCGTGAGCGCCTCGGGCCGCTGGTGATGGTGCTGCTGGTACAGTTGCTGCTGATGCCGCTGGTGGTGTGGGGGCTTTCCGGGCCGCTGGGTTTCCGCGGCGAGCTGCGCCTGGCCCTGGTGCTGGAGGCGGCCATGCCGAGCATGGTGCTGGGGATCGTGCTGTGCGAACATTTCCGGCTCGACACTGCCTTCTACGCCGCGGCCGTGACCGTGTCCACCATCCTGGGTCTGGTGACCCTGCCGGCCTGGTATCTCCTCCTCGGCGGGGCCTGAAATCATCTCCGTTCAGTCCCGGCGCCGCCATCCCAGCGCCAGCGAGGCGAGCAGACCCACGCCCACCGCATACCACAGGGTGGTGAGGCGGTTGATGATGGGGGCCGCCACGGCGGTGGCCGGATCGGCGCCCGCCCGGAGCAGCAGCAGCCCCATTACGGCCTCGGTGGTGCCGATCCCGCCCGGCACGAAGGACAGGGCACCGGCCAGCAGGCTCACGGCGTAGATCGCCAGCGCCGTGGTGGGGGCGATGGGCAGATCGAGCACCGACAGCAGGTAGAGGAAGGCCAGCCCCTGTGCCAGCCAGGCCAGGGCGCCCAGTGCCAGGCCGGCATACAGGGGGCGCCAGGCCAGCAGATCCCGGGCCGTGTCGAGCAGGCCGGCCAGATGCAGCACGCCCCGGCGCAGGCGGGCCGGGCGCAGGCGCAGGGCCAGTCCCTCCACCGTCGCCACCACCCAGGGGCTGCGCAGCAGCGGCAGGGCCAGCCCCAGCGCCCCGGCGGCACCGAGCACGAAGGGGCCGAAGCGCGCGAACTGCAGCACGGACAGGGTGGCCAGCAGGGTTACCACCACCACGTCGAGCAGCCGCTCGGTGAAGAACATGGCCAGGCTCCGGGGCCAGGGCACGCCATGTGCCTTCAGGTAGGCCGAACGGATGGTCTCGCCGGCCTTGCCGGGCGTGGCCGTGAGGGCGAAGCCCGAGAGGTAGTAGGCCAGGCTGGCGACCGGCGGCACGCGGTGGCCGAGACGCTTCAGATAGAGGCTCCAGCGGCCGAAACGCAGCAGGTAGTTGAGGCTGGAGGCCAGCAGCAGGATCAGCCAGCCCCCCACCCCGAGCCGGGTGGCGGCCGCCAGCAGCCGCTCGGGGCCGCCCAGCAGGGCGGCGAGCAGGTAGAGCAGGGCCGCGCCGCCCAGGGTCCAGGCCAGGACGCGTTTGCGGGAATGAGTGGTGGGAATGGCGGTCATGGCGATGCCGGCGCGGGAAACCGGCCCGGATTATGCATCATTTTCATCATCGAATCGTCACCGAGGGAACGCTTCGCCATGCGCCAGTTCATCCGTCATCCCGCCGACATCGAGGTGGTCATCGAATCCGGCCCGGCCGAACCGGCCGGCCGGCTGCGGGATCTCGGTCTGGGTGGGCTGTGCCTGCGCAGCGATGCCCCGCGGGCGCCGGGCAGCCTGGTGCAGGTGCGCCTGCCGGGCATCGCGCCCGATCTGCGCCTGCCGGGCCGGGTGGCCTGGTGCCGGCGGCAGGCGGACGGATTCGAGATCGGCGTGGCCTTCGTCGGCCGCCAGACGGCCTACCGGGCACGGATGGTGGAGCAGATCGCCCACATCGAGCAATACCGCCTGGACGTGCTGGTCCAGGAAGGGCGGCAGCTCTCCCGGCGCGAGGCCGCCGAGGAGTGGATTGCCCGCCATGCCGCCGCCTTCCCCAAGGTCGGCTGAGGCGGCTTGTCGAGAGGCCGGCAGGTGTGGCATAAGGTTCCGGAATCATTCCCTTTACCAATCAACCGCAAGAGGCAGGAACATGGGCGCAAGCGATGTCGAGGATCTGACCATCGAATACACCGAGGATGGTCAGCTGATCACCCGCCAGCTCGACAAGATCGTGCTCACCAAGGGCGCCTGGTCGACCATCATCTTCCGTTACCAGGACTGGGATCGGCGCAAACAGGAATACGGGCCGGAAAAGTATTCCATCCGCCGCTACCAGAAGCGCAACGGCGAGTACATGCCCAAGTCCAAGTTCAACATCTCCAGCCGGGATCAGGCGCAGAAGATCGTCGCGGCCCTGCAGACCTGGCTTAACGAACCGGAAGCGCCGCGCGAGGCGGACTGAAGGCTAAATGAAGGTTCCAAATTCCAGACCATGGTTCATTGTGGGCACTGAGTCCTCTGGGACGGTGTTGGAATCGGGCACTCTTGCCTGGGTGGTTCGGTATTTGGAACTTCCATTCAGCCTGCCGCTTCCGGCGGTGGAAACGGGTGGGGATCGCCGTATTCGTGCCGGCCGGGGGCCAGACGCTTGTAGTTGTTGATCATGATGAGGGTTTTGAAGACCGTGGGCGCGTCGATCGCCGGCACCGCCAGGGCCACTTCCAGCTCGGCGAGGCCCGGATCGGCGGTTTCGCGGATGTGGATGTACTGGCGCAGGGTGACGCTGCCGGGAGTGGCGTCCCCGGCCTGCCGCTCCCGCCAGACGTCTTCCAGGGTGCGCAGCCGGGCCTGCCAGATCACCTCGCGGCCCTGCAGCCGTCCGGAGAAGCGGATCCGCGCACTCGAACCGCCGAGCGGTTCGAGTGCCTCGTACACCAGACGGTTCTGGGAGATGTCGGAAGATGAGCGGCGCATGGACTGACCGGGCATGAATCTGTTCCCTGAGACGGCGGTTCGGGTTGTGGTGTTCCTTTCTGGCGCCTCATTATCGCATCGTATGACGGCATGAAACGTCGAACCCTGCTCAAATTTGCTGCCGGCGGCGCCCTTGGCGCCGGGTTGTTGCCGTGGTGGCGGCAACGGGAAGACGTCCCGGCAAGCCGACCGGCGCCTGCCTCGCTCGTCGCCACGCCCCCACCGGCATCGCCGCCGGCAAAAGCCACGCGGCCGGATCGCGCCGAGCGGATCCGCCGCTTCGACGAGGACCTGCCCGGCGACGTGACTCTGCCCGCCGGACGCTGGCCGGTGTTCCTGGCCACCCTCGCCCGCCTCGAACGGGTGCGGGATCTGGTGGGCCACGGCCATTTCGCCCTGCTGGGTTTCGACGCCATGTTGCGCCACGCGCGTGGCCATGCTTCCGTGGGGGCCTTCCCGCCCGACGAGCTGGCCTTCATGGAGGAGATCTTCGCCCTCGACGCCCGCCGCCTGGGCTTCGAGGGGCCCCGGGTGCTGCCCCGGCTCACCGCCACCATTCCCGTGGCCGAGACGGTCAAGGTACCGGGCACCGGCAATTACCTCTACCGCGACATCTCCCTCGCGCTTTACCGCCGCCTGCGCCGCGACGTGGGCGAGAGCCTGATCCTCACTTCGGGGATCCGTGGCATCGTCAAGCAGATGCACCTGTTTCTGGCCAAGACCCGTCGCACCGGCGGCAATCTGTCCCGCGCCGCCCGTTCGCTCGCCCCGCCCGGCCATTCCTACCACGGCATCGGGGATTTCGACGTGGGCAAGGCCGGCTTCGGCCGCGCCAACTTCACCGCCCGCTTCGCCGAGACCGAGGAGTTCCGGCGCCTGCGACAACTGGGTTACGTGCGGATCCGCTATCCCGAGAACAACACCACCGGGGTGCGCTACGAACCGTGGCACGTGCGGGTGGTGTCGGCATGAGGCGCTGGCTCCTGCTGCTGTGGCTGTTGTCGTCTCCCCTGGCCGGGGCGGCGAAGGGACCCGCTTTCACCCTGCATCGCCTCGACGGCGAGGCGCCCGGCCCCACCCTGCTGGTGATCGGCGGCATCCAGGGCGACGAGCCGGGCGGTTTCCATGCCGCCTCGCTGCTGGTGACCGATTACCACATCGAACGGGGCCACCTGTGGGTGGTGCCCAATCTCAACTTCCCCAGCATCCTGGCCCGCTCGCGGGGCGTGCACGGCGACATGAACCGCAAGTTCGCCGACATTCGCCCCGACGATCCCGAATACGCCGCGGTGCAGAAGATCAAGCGGATCATCCTCGATCCGCAGGTGGACATGGTGCTCAACCTGCACGACGGCAGCGGTTTCTATCGGCCGCAGCATATCGACAGGCAGCACAACCCCCGGCGCTGGGGGCAGAGCGTGATCATCGATCAGGCCGAGCTGCCGGGCGTGGCCCACGGCAACCTGGCCGGGCTGGCGGCCCGGGTGCGGGCCCACGTGAATGCCCGTGAACCCCGCCCCGAATACCACTTTCACGTGCGCAACACCCGCACCCGCGAGGGCGATGCCGAGATGGAGAAGAGCCTCACCTACTTCGCCATCCGTCACGGCAAGCCGGCCTTCGGCATCGAGGCCAGCAAGGCCTTCCTCACCCACCGCCGGGTCCGCTATCACCTGCTGGCGGTGGAGGGGTTCATGAACGCGCTGGGCATCGGTCATCGCCGCGACTTCCCGCTCACCGCCGAAGCCGTGCGTCGGCGCATCGACGCCAACCTGCGTCTGGCCCTCTACGATGCGCGGATCCTGCTGGACGTGAGCGGCGGCGCCCGCCCCCGGCTGGGCTACATCCCCATGCCGCCGGACCGCCCGCTGGCCTTCACCGCCAGCAATCCCCTGCTGGCCATCGTCGGTGAACGGAACCGCTACCGGGTGCGCTACGGCAACCGCCGCGTGACCCTGCTCGAACCCCAGTATTTCGAGTTCGACGACAGCCTGAAGCGGATCGTGCTGGAGGTGGACGGTGAGCGGCGTGAAGTGCCACCGGGGAGCCTGGTGCCGGTCCATGGCCGCTTTCGCGTCGCGCCGCTGGCCGGCTACCGGGTCAACGTGATCGGTTTTCGCCGCCCCGGCCGGCGGGACGAGAGCGGCGTTCTCATCCGCCGCCAGGACATCGCCAGCCGGTTTTCGGTGGATCGGCAGGGTCGCCGCTACCGGGTGGAGTTCTACCGGGGCAACCGCTTCAGCGGCATGGTGCTGGTGGAGTTTGCGGCCCCCTCCGGCGCCTGATGTTGCTAGCGGGTAGCGGGGCGCAACGTCGCTGCTTCCCCCGGCTACCCGTCCCCGGCCACCTCAGAACTCCACCCAGATCCCGTCCTCCCGCTGTAGCACGGCATAGGTCTTCACCGGCGTGTCGGCTGGTGGTTCCTGGGGCTGGCCGGTGCGCAGATCGAAGCGGCTGCCGTGCAGGGGGCATTCCACGCAGTGGCCCTTGAGCGCGCCGTTGTAGAGGGAGGCGTCCTCGTGGGGGCAGCGGTTGTCCAGGGCGTGGAGCGTGCCCTCCACGTTGGCCAGCAGGAGGTCGCGGCCCTCGAGGCGGAGGCGGCGCATCTGACCGGGACGGGGGAGGGCGTCGTCGGGGATTTTCGTCAACATGATTACTGTGGTCTTTAGGGTGGCAAAAGAGGGGTCGCCGGATGGCGGCGGGTATTGTATAATACTTGACTAATACGGACGGATATTTTCCGGTGCCCGCAATGCCACCGCTGGAGGTGAACACCATGTCTGAATCCACTGCCCAGACAGCCGAGGCCACAGAAGCCACCCAGAACGACATGAACGAAGAGCAGCGCGCCGCCCTGGCCCGCGCCATCATGGCCATTCTCGACCGCTGGGGCCTGTCGGCCGAGCAGCAGGTGCAACTGCTCAACCTGCCCGAGAATACCCCCAGCCGCATGCTGCGGCGCTTCCGCGACAACACCCCCTTCCCGGACACCAAGGAAGTCAACGAGCGGCTCGAGCACATCATCGGCATCGCCGACGCCCTGCGCACCACCTATCCCCACTATCCCTCCATGGGCCTGATCTGGATGAAGCGCAAGAACAAGCGCTTCCAGCGTCGTGCGCCCATCCAGGTGATGGTAGAGGACGGCCTGGAAGGCATCGTCGCCGTGCGCTCGCACCTCGACTGCTCCTTCGACTGGTTCAATTCCTGAGCCGGGATTCCTTCCTGGGAGACCTTGCCGCGATCAGGCGCAATCCCTCATCGCGGCTTGCGCCGGTTTCCTTTGCCAGGCGCGGCGCTTGCGATACCCGCCATCACTTCCCGCGCCGCCGCCGGGCATCGAAGGCCACCACGCTGCGGACGATCGCCTGCCACGGCCAGGCATCCGCAGCGCCCCACCGGGTGGCTGCCTCACGCAGCAGGCCGGTGATGTCCTCCACCCGTTCTTCGTCCCGCTCGGGGTGCAGGCATTTCTGTACCCCGAGCATGCCGCCGATCTGCACCTTCATCTCCCGGGCGTGGGGCAGGGGGCCGTCGGCCTCGGTCAGGCCCAGGGCGAAGATGGCCTTGCGGCGCAGGACGGGGAGCAGGTCGGCACAGCGGGCCTGACTTTCGGGATCCGTGCAGGAAACGCCCTCCCGATCGGCCAGGTTGAAGCGTTGGCCCAGGCTGCAGGTGGCGCGGCGGGCGTTGATGGCCTTCTCGAACCAGCAACGCCGGGGATTGATGCGCCGGTAGGTGTCGCGGTATTCGGTCTCGTCCACCGCGGATCATTTTTCCCATTCGCGAACCACGTCGGGCTCGCGGTATTCGAGCAGTTTCTCCTCGGCCTGCAGCGGGTTCTCGGCGAAGATCATCTTGTAGACGACGCCGGAGCTGCCGTTCTCGCCCACCCGTTTTTCGCGCACGAACTGCTTGGCTTCCTTGAAGTTCTCGAAAGTGTCGATGAGCTCCAGATCCTTCACCAGATCGGTGACGCCGGGTTTGATTCGGTAGACGTAGTAGGGCATGTTCGTGACTTCTCCGCGTTCGGTTGCTTTCCGCGAATGGCCCCGAAAAACACGGGGAAAATCGGCGGTTCGATCATCTCAGCATAGCGACTCGCTGCCTGCGACTCAAGCACGGCTTCTGGTATTCTTGCAGCCCCAAGCCACCGGAGGAGACCGTCATTTCCACACCCGTCCTGCTTTCCATCGTCGAACTCGGCGGCTATCCCGATTTCTCGTCGCTGTATCGCCGTTGCGGTTTCGCGGTGGAAACCGCCGATTCCATGCGCAAGGCCACCCGCCTGCTCAAGCGGATCACGCCACGGGTGATCGTGGCCGAGTTCAACTACCAGTCCGACTTCCGCGATCGCACCTCCAGCCTCGAGACCCTCATGGCCGTGGTGCAGCGCCTGCCCGACACCCGGGTGATCGTCTTCTACGAACAGGAATACCGCCATCAGCTCGAGCGGCTCACCAGCCGCTTCCCCGTGCACGCCGAGCTGCCCTTTCCCATTGACGAACAGGCCCTGGAAGGGGCGCTGCGGGGAGTATGACGGCGCTTTGCCTGAACGAAACGCAGGAGCGGCGTTTCGGCGTGACCCAGCCGCTACCCGTGTATCGCGGCGAGGGCGCCGCTCCTACGGGGGCAGCCTGCGCAGCGACTGCACCTGTAGGAGCGACGCAAGTCGCGACCCTGTGGTAGCAAGTGGCAGGGGTCTGGTTGCTGGGAAAACCCTATATGACCGTTCCGAAACATGGATCAATCTTGGCTACAGGCACGAAGCCCTCATGGTTGGAGGGGTGTTGCGTGACCTTCGGCCGCAGGGATGCGGCCGTAGAGCCTACAGGGATGTATTCACGGCGTGTCACGCAACACCCCTCCAGCCATGAGGGCGGCCTCGGGTGAGGTATCCAGCAACAAAATGACGCATCTTTCGGCTCAGATATCCAGTGTTCCCAGCCACCCGCTACCGCAGGGTCGCGGCTCGCGCCGCTCCTACAGTTCGGGGAAAGCGCTGCCCGAGATCAACGCCAGCTTGCGCGTTCTCGGCAGGCGCTTGATGGCCGCTTCCCGTTTCAGGGCGGCGGAGCGGTTCGGGGCGCTTTCGGTGTAGACGAGGGTGACGGGGCGGCGGGCGCGGGTGTAGCGGGCGGCGCCGCGGGGGCTGTTGTGTTCGGCCAGGCGGCGTTGCGGGTCGGTGGTGATGCCGGTGTAGAGGCTGCCGTCGGCGCAGGCGAGGATGTAGACGGTCCAGTCAGGCATGTTCCGCCAGGGCGGCGTCGAGTTCTTCCAGCGCTTCGCGGGCGAATTCGCGCACTTCCGCGCTTTCGTCCTGCAAGCGGGCCTCGATGGCCTTGCGGGCGTCGGGGGAGCGGGTCAGGGCCAGGTAGTGCACCGCATCCGAGCGCAGGTTCTGTCGCTCGCTTTCGGCCAGGCGCGCCAGTTCCGGCACCAGGGGCGAGAGATCCACGCGATCGGCCAGGGCCTCGAGCAGGGCGTCCACGCCGATCCGGATCTTGATGTCGGTATCCTCATCCTCGAGCAGGGGCACCAGGGCGGGGAGCCATTCGGGATGGGCGGCCAGGAACGCCTCCATCGCGTCCAGCTTGCCTTCCTTGAGCTGTTCGGCCAGGTAACGGCTCATGCCCTCGAGGCTGCCGGCCTGCTCCGCCCATTCGCGCAGCTCGGCGGGGGAATGCAGGCCCTGCAGGGTGAAGGGGCCGAGCTGCAGCCAGGGCACCGAGCGCACGCCCTTCTCGCGGGCCACTTCCGGGTGTTCGACGATGTTGGTCACCTGCAGGCGGCCGATTTTCCCTTCCTTGATCAGATCCGCGAGCCCCTGGAGCACCACGGGGCAGTGGGCGCAGCCGGTGGCGATCAGCAGTTCGGCGTCGGGGGGCGTGGCAGCGGCGTTTGGCATGATTCGGTTCCCGGTGAATGGCTGCCGGGATTATGCCTCAAACTGGACGCCGATGCCCTCGTCGTCCACCCGCACCACCTGGCCGGCCACGCGGGGGGGCGCCTCATCGCCGCCGAGCGAGTCCAGGATCCGCAGCCACACCCGGCTGCCAAGGGGCGGCAGGGGCGCCTCGCCGGCTTCGAGAAAGACGCCGTTCTCGCACATGTCGCGGGTACGCAGGATCTGTACTTCGCCGTCGGGCAGTTCCACTTCCACGCGCACGGCGACCCGGAAGCGGGGATGCTTGCGCTTGTCCTCGATGGGGGGATTCATGGGTATGACTCGCTCGGCCGGCTCCTCGTTCCTGCATCGGCCGGAAACCGCGCGGCTTGAGCGGGCGGGTGGCCCCTCAGGCCTCGATGTCCGGGATCAGGCGGCTGCGCAGCAGGGTGATCTGATCCTTGAGCTGAAGCTTGCGCTTCTTCAGGCGGCGAAGCTGAAGCTGATCGATGAAGGGATCGGCGTTCAGGCGAGTGATCACGTCGTCCAGATCCCGGTGTTCCAGAACGAGCTCCTGAAGGCGCTGGCGCAGGCGTTCGATCTCGGGATCGGGCATGAAGGACTCCGCTCGGAAAAGGGCGCCCATTCTAGCGCAAGCCACAGGGGTATTGAAGAAACGGTATACTGTCCCCATACCCTCGTTTCCCTGTACCCCGTCACCCGGCATTTCTCTCATGGCTTCTCCCCTGCTGACCCTGCGCGGCGTCTCCCTCGCCTATGGTCACGTGCCGCTGCTCGACGGGGTGGATCTGGCCATCGAGGCCGGTGAGCGGCTGGGTCTGCTGGGGCGCAACGGCACCGGCAAGTCCACCCTGCTGAAGGTGGTGGCCGGCATCGCCGAGCCCGACGAGGGCGAGATCCGGCGGCCCGACGGCCTGCGGATCGCCATGCTGGAGCAGGATCTGCCTGCCGGGGGCGAGGGCAGCGTGTTCGACGTGGTGGCCGGGGGGCTGGCGGCGGTGGGGGAGCGGGTGCGGGCCTATCATCATGCCCTGCGGGCCCTGGAGCAGGCGCATACCCCGGCCAACCTGCAGGCCCTGGAACGGGCCCAGCAGGCACTGGAGGCGGTGGACGGCTGGCGTCTGGAGCAGCGAGTGGCGACGGTGATCTCGCGCCTGGGCCTGCCCGCGGATCGGGACATGGCGGCGCTCTCGGGCGGGCTGCAGCGCCGGGTGCTGCTGGCCCGGGCGCTGGTGAGCGAGCCGGAGCTGCTGCTGCTCGACGAGCCCACCAACCATCTCGACATCGACGGCATCGCCTGGCTGGAGGAGTTCCTGCTCGGCTTCGACGGCGCCCTGCTGTTCATCACCCACGACCGGGCCTTCCTGCAACGCCTGGCCACCCGCATCCTGGAACTGGATCGGGGCCATCCCACGTCCTGGCCCGGTGATTACGCCAACTATCTGCGCCGCCGCGAGGAGCGCCTGCACGCTGAGGCAAAGGCCAACGAACGCTTCGACAAGCGCCTGCAGCAGGAAGAAGTCTGGATCCGTCAGGGCATCAAGGCCCGGCGCACCCGCAACGAGGGGCGCGTGCGGGCACTGGAGCAGATGCGCCGGGAACGGGCGGCGCGGCGCGAGCAGGCCGGCCAGGCCCGCCTCGCGCTGGAGGCGGCCGAACGCTCCGGCAAACTGGTGGCCGAGGTGGAGAACGCCACCGTCCGCTTCGGCGAGCGCGCCGTGATCCGCGACTTCTCCACCCGCATCCTGCGCGGCGATCGGATCGGCATCATCGGTCCCAACGGCGCCGGCAAGACCACCCTGATCCGCCTCCTGCTCGGCGAGCTGCAACCCGATCGGGGCCAGGTGCGCCTGGGCAGCAAGCTGCAGGTGGCCTACTTCGATCAGTCCCGGGCGCAGCTCGATCCGGAGAAGACGGTGCTCGACAATCTCAACCAGGGCAGCGACGTGGTCACGGTCAACGGCCGGCAGAAGCACGTGATCAGTTATCTGCAGGATTTCCTCTTCGCCCCCGAGCGGGTGCGCTCGCCGGTGCGCAGCCTCTCCGGCGGCGAGCGCAACCGCCTCCTGCTGGCCCGGCTGTTCACCCGTCCCGCCAACCTGCTGGTGATGGACGAGCCGACCAACGATCTCGACGTGGAGACTCTGGAGCTGCTGGAGGAACTGCTGCTCGACTATCCGGGCACCCTGCTGCTGGTCAGCCACGACCGGGTCTTTCTCGACAACGTGGTCACCAGCACCCTGGTCTTCGAGGGCGACGGGCGGATCGGCGAGCACGTGGGCGGCTACCGCGACTGGCAGGCCTGGAAGGCCGGGCAGAAACCGGCCGCACCCGCGGCAACGGCCGGCAAGCCCGAGCCGAAGCCGGCGGCAAGGCCGGGGCGGGTCAGCCCCGGCCGCAAGCGCAGCTACAAGGAACAGCGGGAACTCGAGGCCCTGCCGGGGCGCATCGAGGAACTGGAAATCCGCCAGGGCGAATTGCAGGAACGGGTCGCCGATCCGGCCTTCTACAAGCAGGACGGCGAGGCCATCGCCGCCACCCTGGCCGAACTGGAACGGATCAACCAGGATCTGGAGGCCGCCTACGAACGCTGGGCCGAGCTGGAAGGGTGAGAGGAAAGGAAAAAGCGAAAAGAGAAAAGGGAAGCGCAGCCGAGGAAGCCGAAACGCATTGGGGGACGGGTAGCGGGCTTGCCAAGCCGGTTGCCAGTATCCGCTTTTCCCCGATTCCGCTTCGCTTCATCCGGGTTACGGGGTACTTCCGGCGTCTTGATGCCGGTTGGGCTTCAGCCTGAGATGGGCATCCCGGTGGGATGCGCCTTGCACAAAAATCTCTGCGTTCTTTGCGCCTTCGCGTCTTTGTGTTGAAATCCCCCTGTGAATCCCGTCACCGGCTATCGCTCCAGCCACGCCATCGCCTCGTTGATCTCCTGCAGGCACGCCGTGTCGCCGCCCCGGTCCGGGTGATGGCGCATCACCAGTTCGCGGTAACGGGCCTTGATGGTCGCCGCATCCACGGGCTCGGTCAGCCCCAGCACCGCCAGCGCCGCGGCGCGCTCGTCGGCGCCGGTGAAACGCTGCCAGAAATCGGCCAGCAGCCGTTCCACCTCGGCCTCGCCGGTCCCATCCAGGTGGGTCAGATCCAGATAGTAATCCCGCAGGGGATCGGCCTCGGCGAGCGCATCCTGGCCGGGTCGCCAGGGTTCGCAGACGATGTGCAGGGGCGAGATGCGCAGATCGTGGCGCCGGGCCTGCCACCAGGCGTCGCGCAGGCGGTAGAGCACATGAAAGAGCAGGAAATGGCTGCGGAACAGGGCCAGGTTGTCGCCGGGCGCCATGGGTGGCAGGTGCCCATCCTCGCGCAGGCGGGTGAGCAGAGCGTATTCGCTCAGCCCCGCCGCTTCGGCCTCCAGGATCCGCGCCGTGGCTGCCTGCAGGGCTTCCAGTTGCGGCGCGGCCATGGAGCGTCAGTCGTCCGGATCGGTGGCGGCGGGCTTGCGGTTCAGGGCGTCGAACTGCACCACCACTTCCGAAGGCGGCTCGTCCACATAGCGGGGACGGGCCTGGGAGGGTCGGCCGGCGGCCTCGGCCAGCTCCCGCTCCCGGGCCGTGATCAGCCTCAGGCACTCGCGGATGTTGGCGATGGTCTGCTGCGACAGGGGGTGGCGCAGGCCCGGCTGGGTGTAGGTGTCCTTGGCCACGTCGGTGAGCGTCTTGCGCATCGCCTGCAGGATCAGTTCTTCCTTCGAGAAATCGGTATCGGACATGGGGGCACCTGGCATGGGGTCGGTTCGGTATGGCGGATACTTGCCATTCTAGCAGAATCCCGTCCCTGGGCGGCCGGGCAAATCCCCCGGGAAGCGCGCGGGATTGTGCACTACACTCAATGGCATGACGGCGAAACTCCAGACCATCACCTGCCAGCAGGCCTGGGCGATCCTGCAGGAAAATCCCCGCGCCGTGCTGGTGGACGTGCGCTCGAGCATGGAATACCTGTTCGTGGGCCATCCCACCGGCGCCATCAACATCCCCTGGATCGACGAGCCGGACTGGGTGGTCAATCCCGACTTCGTGCGCGAAGTGCGCAAGCTCCTGCTCGGCGGCAAAATCGAGAAGGGCGAAATCCACTCGGCGCCGGTGCTGCTCATCTGCCGCAGCGGCAAGCGCTCGCTGGAAGCGGGCGAGCTGCTGGTGCAGGAAGGCTTCACCGCCGTCTACAACATCGACGAAGGCTTCGAAGGCGAACTGGACGAACACCACCACCGCAGCAGCCTCGGCGGCTGGCGCTTCCACGGCCTGCCGTGGGAGCAGTGCTGAGAGGGGCGTTGCAACGCGAAGGCGCGCAAGGATTTTTGAGAAGGCGGCGCATCCGCTACCGGCCACCGTGATGCTGTTATACTGCATGGCCCTTTGGTGATTGCCGTCCGTCATGCCCTACCGCCTCGCCCTGCATCCCGTCGATTCCCGCTGGCGACCGGCCGAACCGGTCGCGCTGACGGCGGTGCTGCGTGACATCGGTCTGATCGGGGCGCCCTGGGGCGCGGCCGCTGCCGGTCGCTATCTGATCGGCGAGCATTTTCTGCAACTGGTCACCTTCATGGGCTGCGCCCCGGCCATCGAGCTGGCGCCGCCGGACGACGGCGGCGCCTTCTGCCATGTCCGCGTGCGGATGTTCGAGGCGCCCCGGCTGTTCGTCGATGCCACCGGGTTCAATCCCCGCTGCACCGCCTGCGGCCGGCGCTCGCCACAGTGGAAGACCGCGTTGCCGGCCTGGGAGCAGGATCCGCAAATGCCCGTGCCCTGTCCCCTGTGCGGTGAAACCCTGGCCGCTGGCGCCCTGGATTTTCGCCATACTGCCGCGCTCGCCAGTACCTTCGTCGAGATCCACGACATCCATCCCCGCGAGGCCCTGCCCACCGAAGCCCTGTTCACCGCCCTGGAGCGGGCCGGTGGCGGATGCTGGAACCACGCCTATCTGGCCTGAGGGCGAGGTTTTTCGCATCCGGAAATTCCGTGTCTCCCATGGCTTGACAGCCATGCCCCCTCACGCGACACTCGGCGCATGAACCGCGTTCTTCCTCATCTCGCCGTGCCCGCCATCGACCGCCCGCTGTGGTGGATTCGTCCGTGGCCGGAGGAACGAACGCGCAACTGACCCGTTCCGCAAGACATCCGTTTCTCCGCAGGCCACGTTTCTCCCGAATCGTGGCCTTTCTCGTTTCAGGACCAACGAAAACAGGAATCCGATCATGTCCGTGCCCGCCGCCTATATCGGTATCATCCTGATCTGGGCCACCACGCCGCTGGCCATCAAGTGGAGCGGCGAGGGGCCCGGTTTTCTCTTCGGCCTCTCGGCGCGGATGGTGCTGGGCGCGATCCTCTCCTCCTTGCTGATGACGATTCTGGCGCGGCGGCTGTCGTGGCGACGCGAGGCGGTGCTCTCCTACCTGGCGTCGGGGATGAGCATCTATGGCGGGATGCTGCCGGTGTACTGGGCCGCCCAGTACATTCCCTCCGGCCTCATCTCGGTGATCTTCGCCATCAGTCCCATCGTCACCGGCATCTTCGCCAGCTTCTGGTTGCGCGAGTCGGCGCTCACGCCCTTGCGCCTGCTGGGGATCGGTCTGGGCCTGGCTGGCCTTGCGGCCATCTTCGGCACCGGCGGCCGCCTGGGGCCACACGCGCCGCTGGGGATCCTTGGCGTACTGCTGGCGGTGCTGTTCCATTCGCTGGGCTCGGTGTGGGTCAAGGCGGTGGGGGCGCGTCTGCCCGCCCTGTCCACGGTCACCGGCGGCCTGCTGGTGGCGGCGCCACTGTTCCTGATCACCTGGGGGCTGTTCGATGGCCACTGGCCGGTGCAGGTGCCGGCGCGGGCCTGGCAGTCCATCGTCTATCTGGGCGTGGTGGGATCGGTGTTGGGCTTCGTGCTGTTCTATTACGTGCTCCAGCACCTGGAGACCAGCCGGGTGATGCTGGTGACCCTGCTCACACCGGTCCTGGCCCTGCTGATCGGTCAGGTCTTCAATGGCGAGCACATCGCCCCTGTCGTCTGGCTGGGCACCTGTTGTATTCTGCTGGGCATGGCCGTACACCAGTGGGGAGATCGCCTGTGGCGGTGGAAAACAACCTGAAGTCTGGCGTGGTGGCGTGGCCGTGGCGGCTGGTGGTGAACCTGCTGCTGGCGGCCATGGTCACGGCCTGCAGCAAACCGCCCTCGCGCCTCGATCGGATCCGCGAGAAGGGCGAACTGGTGGTGGTTACCCGCAACGCCCCCACCACCTATTACGAAGGCCGCGAGGGCATGGCCGGCTTCGAATACGAAATGGTCAACGCCTTCGCCAAGACCCTCGGCGTCACGCCCCGCTTCGTGGTCAAGGACACTCTCTCCGAAATGCTGCCCCTGCTCGAGAACGGCGAGGTGGATCTGGCCGCCGCCGGCCTGACCCGCACCGACGAGCGGGAGAAGCGTTTCCTGTTCAGCAAGCCCTACATGCAGGTGCGCCAGCAGGTGGTGTGCCGGCGTGGCGGGGCCACGCCTCGGGATGTCGACGATCTGGCCGATGTGGATCTGGTGGTTGCGGCCCGCAGCAGCTACGAGGAACGTCTGCGCGAGTTGCAAAAAAACCATCCCGAGCTGGAATGGCGGGCCGATCCCGAGCGCAATTCCGAGGAACTGCTCGAGCAGGTCTGGCTGCGCAAGGTGGAATGCACCATCGCCGATGACAACATCGTGCGCATCAATCGCCGCTACTATCCCGAGCTGGTGGTGCGTTTCGACATCTCAGAGGCCGAACCCCTGGCCTGGGTCATGCCGCCCGACGCAGGCCAGCTGGCCGATACGGTCAACGGCTGGCTGAGTGAATTTCTCGCCAGCGACGCCTTCAAGGCGCTGGAAGAAAAATACTATGCCTACATCCCGGTCTTCGACTACGTGGACATCCGCACCTTCAAGCGTCGCATCCGTTCGCGCCTGCCGAAGTACCGCAAGCTGTTCGAGGAAGCCGGCCGGATCTACGATTTCGACTGGACCCTGCTGGCCGCCCAGTCCTACCAGGAATCCCACTGGAATCCCCGCGCCCGCAGCCCCACCGGCGTGCGGGGGATCATGATGCTCACTCTCACCACCGCCAGGGAGATGGGCATCAGGAGCCGCCTGGATCCGAAACAGAGCATCCTGGCCGGCACCCGCTATCTGTACGGCCTGCGCAAGCGCATCCCCGATCCGGTGCCGGAACCGGATCGGGACTGGATGACCCTCGCCGCCTACAACGTGGGCATGGGCCATCTGCGCGATGCCCGGGTCCTGGCCAGACGCCTGGGGAAGAACCCCGATTCCTGGCCCGACCTGCGCGAGGTGCTGCCCCTGCTGTCACGCAAGAAGTATTACAAGACCCTCAAGCACGGCTACGCCCGGGGCCGCGAACCCGTCATCTACGTGCGCCGGATCCGCGACTACCAGGACATCCTGATCAAGACCCTGGAACTGGCCCGCCGGGATGTGCGGTAGCGGGTGGCTGGGGACGGGTGGCTGGGAAAAGCGTTGGCAGGTGCCACCAACCGCCCTCCTGGCCCCCGGTAGGAGCGGCGCCCTCGCCGCGAGAGAGCGGTAGCGGGTAGCCGGGGACGGGTGGCTGGGAAAAGCGTCGGTGGTGCCACCAACCACCTTCCCGCCCCCCTGTAGGAGCGGCGCCTCGCCGCGATAGAGCGGTAGCGGGTAGCCGGGGACGGGTGGCTGGGAAAAGCGTCGGCGGTGCCACCAACCTCCTTCCGGGGCCCCCCGGTAGGAGCGGCGCAAGCCGCGATAACTCGGTAGCCGGGAAACCAGTCAATGCATT
Organism: Chromatiales bacterium; assembly: GCA_026984045.1. Lineage (GTDB taxonomy): Bacteria > Pseudomonadota > Gammaproteobacteria > UBA6429 > Thiohalophilaceae > JALSSV01. Next base: position 28,934 of record JALSSV010000072.1, read on the forward strand.
GCCGGAACCCGCGCCGTGCCGCCGCACGCCCCCGCTTCAGGAACCGCCATCCCCTCCCGCCCCGAACCGCCGTTGCACGTAGGCCGTCACCAGTGTCTGGAACTCCTCGGCGATGCGCTCGCCCTTGAGGGTCACGGTCTTCTCGCCGTCCTCGTAGACCGGGGCCACCGGCACTTCGCCCGTGCCGGGCAGACTGATTCCGATGTCGGCATGCTTGCTTTCCCCGGGGCCGTTGACCACGCAACCCATCACCGCCACGGAGAGGCTTTCCACCCCCGGATACTGCCGGCGCCACACCGGCATCTGTTCACGCAGAAAGGCCTGGATGTCACGGGCCAGTTCCTGGAAATAGGTGCTGGAAGTCCGGCCGCAGCCGGGACAGGAAACCACGTTGGGCGTGAAGGCGCGCAGGCCCATCGATTGAAGGATCTCCTGGGCCACGCGCACCTCGCGGGTGCGGTCGCCGCCGGGTTCCGGGGTCAGGGAAATCCGGATGGTGTCGCCGATCCCTTCCTGCAGCAGCACGGCCAGCGCGGCGGTGGAGGCCACCACGCCCTTGTCGCCCATGCCGGCCTCGGTCAGGCCCAGGTGCAGCGGCCAGTCGCAGCGTGATGCCAGATCCCGGTACACGGCGATCAGATCCTGCACGCCGCTCATCTTGCAGGAGAGGATGATCCGGTCGTGGGGCAGGCCCAGTTCCTCGGCCCGCGCGGCGCTCTCCAGGGCCGAGGCCACCACGGCCGCGTGCATCAGTTCGGTGGGCGTCTTCGGTTCCGGCTGCCGGGCATTTTCGTCCATCATCCGCGCCAGCAGGGCCTGATCCAGGCTGCCCCAGTTCACGCCGATGCGCACCGGCCTGGCGTATTCGCAGGCCGTCTCGATCATGCGCGCGAACTGCTCGTCCTTCTTCTTTCCCTTGCCCACGTTGCCGGGGTTGATCCGGTACTTGGCCAGGGCCTGGGCGCAGGCCGGCTCCGCGGCCAGCAGCCGGTGGCCGTTGAAATGGAAATCGCCCACCAGCGGCACGTCGCAGCCGGCGGCATCCAGCGCCTCGCGGATCCGGGGTACGGCGGCGGCCGCCTCGGCGGTGTTGACCGTGATCCGTACCAGCTCCGACCCGGCCTCGGCCAGTTCGCGCACCTGGGCCACCGTGGCGGCCACCTCGGCGGTGTCGGTATTGGTCATGGACTGGACCACCACCGGCGCGCCGCCGCCCACGACGACGTGGCCGACGCGCACCGCCACGGTGGCATGACGCTGGGGTTGGAAGTCGGGCATGGCTTGCAGCATAGGGCAGGAACGGAAAAGGCAAGGATACCACACCGCCGCCGCGTCCCCCGGCGTATAATCTTCGGGTTTCCATCCGTTCACCGCATTCCGAGGTCCGCATGAGCCGTCGCAACACCGCATCCCGAGCCACCCGTGCCGAGCAGGCCGATCGCCACGTTCTCTACCAGAAGGCCGTCCAGGCCCCCGATTTCGAGGTGGAATTCCTGGACCGGATCTTCCGCGAGCTGCGGGGGCGCAAGCCCCTGAGCCTGAAGGAAGATTTCTGCGGCACCGCCTACCTCTCCAGCGAATGGGTCAAGAGCGACCCGGCACGCAGCGCCGTGGGCGTGGACATCGACGCCGACACCCTGGCCTGGGGCCGGCAACACAACCTCGAGGCCGCCGGCGCCGACGTGGCCGGCCGGGTAACCCTGTTGGAGAAGGACGTGCGCGAGGTCACCGAGCCGAAGGTGGACATCGTCTGCGCCTTCAACTTCAGCTACTGCCTGCTGGAAACCCGCGACGCGCTGCGCCACTACTTCGCCCAAGCCCGCGAGAGCCTGGTGGACGACGGCCTGCTGTTCCTCGATCTCTTCGGTGGCACCGAATGTGAAACCGAAGCCGAGGAGGAGACCGAACTGGAGGGGGAGGGCGCCACCTACATCTGGGAGCAGGTGTCCTTCAACCCCATCGACCACCACATGGAATGCGCCATCCACTTCGAGTTCGACGACGGCTCCCGCCTCGACAACGCCTTCACCTATGCCTGGCGCCTGTGGTCCATCCCCGAAATCCGCGAACTCCTGGAAGAGGCCGGCTTCTCCAAGGTGCGCATCTACTGGGAACGCTTCGAGGAAGCCGACGACGACAGCGACGAGATGGAAGGCACCGGCGAATACTACGAAACCGACGAAGCCGAGAACCAGGAATCCTGGCTGGTGTACATCGTGGCGGAGAAGTGATCCTGCAGCGATTCTATTCTCCTGGAAAGAATGCAGTGATTACAGCAGCGCAGAGAGCACCAAGTTTTGTTGTGTAAAACCGATTACTAAACTGCAGCGTTATCGATGGGCTTGATGTCGGTTTTGCACGGCCAGTGCTCGCGCTGTCAGTTCTAAATCATGCCGGTATACGTTATGTTAGATGAAGTGTGAATTACTCGGGGCGTGCGGAATGAGGGCTGCCTTCCTTTTTGCACGACCCAGCCGGCGGAAGGGTAGTTGAAAACGCCACACTGTCGCATCCCAAAAGGGCCTGCGCAGCGGGCAGGCCCCGTCAGGACTTTTCAGCGATTAGTTGGTGAAGGTTTTCGCCCAAGTCGTGGTTTCGAAGTGCAAATCGGGAAGCCAGTATATGGGAGCTTGTAATACCGCCATCGTTTGTGGATCCACGTTGAACATTACGGCTGTGAGTCCGCTGTTTATGTCTCCAGAGCCGAAATCATAATCCAAGGGGAATTCCAAGCGGCTGGCATCCGGGATAGTGTAAGCGTGCGTATTGCTGTCCCCGAGCCAGCCCTTGGAGATGGTGATTTCCCAGTCTATTGATTTGGCAATCATCGATTGGTACATATCAATTGTATAGGCTCTAAGCGGGGGGCTGTCCTGGACGGGTTGATAGGCTGGCCATTCCACATTGCTTACACTTATTGAGGTGGCTTCAATCAGGGGCCGGTTACTCAGGTCGATGGATATGTCGCCAGGATTGCTTTGGCTGTTGTAATTGTTCAGCCAGAAATAAGACTGGTCGAAACCGGTTCTCGATATGAATTCATTGGCGATAAATAGATAGCGGTCCCCGCCGGACAAGCCACTGTTCAATCCGCTCCATTTGCCCAGGGTTGAATCACCGGTATGTACGATAGTGTGTCCTGCCGTGGACAAAAAGGCCTCTGCATTAGTGTTGCCGCCTGTATGCCCGGTAACAGAGAGATTTTTCTCGAACAGTGCGGAATTTGGTATTCCACTTTCACTGTAGTCGATGGACAGAATGCCTCCTTGAGTGATATGTACTGCCCGCTTGAGAATGATGTCGCCTACGATATCTCCCTGGCTGTCGGCTTGTATTGCGACAACGTCCCACGTTCCCGATGCCGCTTTTTCCGAGTACGAACCATCAGAGTTATATATATATTTTGCTTCATCAAAATAAATACGCTGCTCTGTGCCGGTGCTGTTACTGATTTCGATTGTTAAGTCGACCGGCGTGAATGATTCATCAAATATCAGGGACGCTTTGTGTGTTTCATTCAGCGTACCTTGTAGGATTTTTACGTCATATAAAGTAAAATTTGTCATTGCCGCAGCAACGCCAAAACGCCCTTCCGGATCATTGACAGTACACTCGAATTGCCAATGGCCGGTCGATGTAGTCCTCTGGCGGGCTTGCCACATCCCGTTCTTTCCATCTTGACAGGCAACCCATTCTGCGTCGGTATCCACAGTGACCCGGTTGGTTTGGGGAGGGGTGGTTGACCCACCGCCGCCTCCGCAAGCAGTCGTAAGAAGTAGGCTGGTTGCGATCACTGTATTCAAGATTTTCGTGTCCATTTTCCTTTCCCCGGAATCATATAATCGTTTTAGTGCAATGATTATTGCTTCTTGAAATTAAATATTGCCTGAGGGGAAAAGATACAATGCGGTTCAATTGATCTGGATCAATTGCTTATAACTTGAAGCCAACGCATGTCCAGAGAATAAGTGATGGATTAGCCTGGCGGTGGCAAAAGGTGAATGTCTTTGAGAGAGCTTCAGCGGAGAGCAGAGCGAATAACGTGGTCCGAATGCATGCGTCTCATTCAGCGTTGCAATCTTGGGGGGTCCCCTTCTTGACTGACTTATAAGGCTCCTGCCGGATCCGGTCATGCACGTGCATCCGGTATTCCACGAAGTGTTCCCGATCCGGGCAGTGCAGGAAGGGGTTGCCTTCCTTTTGTTCCGCGAGGGTGGCGGTGGGGCGATCCGAATAGTCGTGGCCGGGCAGGGTGAGGGTGGTGTCGGGCAGTTGCATCAGCCTGCGCAGGCTGTCGTACATCTGTTCCGGATCACCGCCGTCGAGATCGCAGCGGCCGCAGCCCCAGACGAAGAGGGTGTCGCCGGCGATCAGGAACTCGTCGATCATGTAGCAGGCCGAGCCGGGGGTGTGGCCGGGGGTGTGCAGGATGCGGATGGGCGTTGCGCCCAGGCGGATTTCGTCCTCGCCATGATGGAGGGTGGGGCAGGCCGGATGGTCGCCCCAGAAGGCTGCTTCCGCCTTGAGCAGGTGCAGTTCGGCATCGTGGGCGGTCAGCACCGGTTCCACGGCATTGATGTGATCGTAATGGCTGTGGGTGAGCAGGATGTCGCTGATCCGGGTTTCCCGCGCCTTCGCCAGTTGCAGGATGGCCTCCGGTTCCCAGGCCGGGTCCACCACGGCCGTGCGGCCGCTCTTGCGGTCGGTGATCACGTAGACGAAATTGGCCATCGGCCCCAGTTCCAGGGCGTCGATGGTGTAGCGGTCGTTGGCGGTGACGTGCAGCATGTGTTTCTCCGGCGGCGGCAAACTGGACTATCCCGGAAGGGCGATCGCCGTGGCCGGCGATCTGGGGCAGAATGGTAACCCAAGCCGCCGGCAGAGGACATTTTCATGGATCCCGATTTCTGGCACGCCCGCTGGGAACAGAACCGCATCGGCTTTCACCTGGATCAGGTGAATCCGTGGCTGGTGGAATACTGGCCTTCGCTTGGCCTGCATGCCGGCAGCCGGGTTTTCGTGCCCCTGTGCGGCAAGAGCCTCGACATGCTCTGGCTGGCGGAGCAGGGGCATGACGTGGTGGGGGTGGAACTCAACCCCATTGCGGTGCGGGCCTTTTTCGAGGAGAACGATCTCCTGCCCCGCGTGGAAGCCGCCGGGCCGTTCGAGATCTGGTCCGTGGAACAGATCACCCTGCTGCTGGGCGACTATTTCGAGCTGCAGCCGGCGCAGCTCGGCGAGGTCTCAGCGGTCTATGATCGCGCCTCGCTGGTGGCCCTGCCCGAGGACATGCGCCGGGACTACGTGGCCCATCTGGACGCCCTGGCCCCCGGCGTCCCGCGCCTGCTGATCACGCTCGATTACGCGCAGGAGCGGGCCGAGGGGCCGCCCTTCGCCGTCAGTGACGAGGAGGTGCGCGATCTCTACGCCAGCCACGGCAGCCTGACCCGGCTCGCCGCCGTGGACATTCTCGACGCCAATCCCCGCTACCGCGAAAAGGGCCTGGACCGGCTGGTGGAGTCGGTCTGGCGGATTGGCTGAAAAGGGGGAAAAGCAGTAGGAGCGATTATCAGCCACTTGCGGGAGTGGGCGGGGGAGGCCCTGACACCCCACCGAGGTTGACCGCCAGGCCGGCGCCCCCGAAAATGCGACTCAAGTCACAGTTTGCGGTGCCGATAGGACAGGAAAGCACCGCGATCCGCTTGGGGGTTCTACCGACATGCACCATTGGCGTCACGCTGTCCGGGCGATGCTGCTGCTCTGGCTCGTCTCCGGAGCGGCCTCGGCCGGCTACTACGTCTACCAGCTCCCGGACGGCAGCCGGCTGGTGACCGACCGACCGCGCCAGGAGGCCTCCTTCAAGCTGATTTCGGCCAGCCGTGACGTCAGGCGGCTTGGCCGGGTGGCCGCGGCGGGTTACACCATCAGTCCCGCCGTCAACCACCTGCGCTTCGATGATCTGATCCGCGAGACCGCAGAGCGACACCAGGTAGACGTGGCCCTGGTCAAGGCCGTCATTCGCACCGAGTCCTACTTCAATCCCAATGCCACCTCCCGAGTCGGCGCCTCGGGCCTCATGCAGCTCATGCCCCAGACGGCGCGACGCTACGGCGTGACCGATCTCTACAGCCCCCGCCAGAATCTCGAGGCCGGCGTGCGCCACCTTCGCTACCTGCTAGACCGCTACCCCCGCCAGCTCCACCTGGCCCTGGCCGCCTACAACGCCGGCGAAGAAGCCGTGGAAAAGTATCGGGGCATCCCGCCCTATCCCGAAACCCGCGACTACGTGAAGAAGGTGCTCAGGTTCCTCGAACTCTACAGCAGCTGGCCCTGAAAGGATCGTTCCGGCGCTGTGGAAGGAACACAGAGGGCACGGAGGCACGGAGAACACGGAGACAGGGAATTGTCAGTGGAAGAGTGACCCCGGCCAGCGATATACAACCAGCCAGAACCCGAAAATCACGGACGCTCTGTGTCCTCCGTGTCTCCGTGCCCTCCGTGTTGTTTGCAGAATATTCGTTGTAAGGAATTGTGCGTAAAATGGGCTCATGCCCTCGCACCGCGCCATTCTCCACGTCGACATGGATGCCTTCTATGCCTCGGTGGAGATCCGGGATCAGCCCGCGCTGGCCGGGCGGCCGGTGATCGTGGGCGGGGCGCCGCAACGGCGCGGGGTGGTGTCGGCGGCGAGCTACGAAGCCCGGCGGTTCGGGGTGCACAGCGCCATGCCCACGGCCACGGCCCTGCGGCGCTGTCCCGAGGCGGTGCTTCTGCCGGTGCGCATGGAGCGCTATGCGGCTGTCTCACGGCAAATCCGGGCCATCTTCGCCCGCTACACGCCGCTGGTGGAGCCCCTGTCGCTGGATGAGGCGTTTCTGGACGTGACCGAATCGCAGAAGCTGTTCGGCCCGGGCGCCGAAATCGGCCGCGCCATCAGGCAGGCCATCCGCCAGGAGCTGGATCTGGTGGCCTCGGTGGGCGTGGCACCCAACAAATTCCTGGCCAAGATCGCCTCCGATCTGGACAAGCCCGACGGCTTCGTCGAGGTGAAGCCCGACGCGGTGCAGGATTTCCTCGATCCCCTGCCGGCCAGCCGCGTGTGGGGGGTGGGCAAGGCCACCTGTACCGAGCTGGAGCGTTACGGCATCCGCACCATCGCCAATCTGCGCCGCCAGCCCCGCGACTGGCTGGTGGACCGGTTTGGCCGCTTCGGCGAACGCCTGTACGAACTGGCCCGCGGCATCGATCACCGCCCGGTGGTGCCCGACAGCGAGGCCAAATCCCTCTCCCACGAGACCACCTTCCCGGTGGACGTGCGCGACCGCGAGACCCTGCGCGCCCGGCTGCTGGATCTCACCGAGCAGGTGGCCCGCCGCCTGCGCCGTCACGACCGGCAGGCCCGCACCGTGCAGCTCAAGCTGCGTTTCGCCGACTTCCGTTCCCTCACCCGATCCCGTACCCTGCCCGAGCCGACCGACGTGACCGCCGAGATCTGGCACGCGACGGAGGGGCTCTTCCGCGCCGCCCTGCAGGGTGAGACCCGTCCCGTGCGCCTCATCGGCATGGGCGTGCACGAACTTGTGGATCCGGCCGCCGAACCCCATATCCAGCCGGACCTGTTCGCCGAACCGCAACGCCACCGCCAGCGCGAACTCGACCGCCTGGCCGACGCCATCCAGTCCCGTTTCGGGCCGGACGGCCTCCGGCGGGGTGGGGCCATTAAACGGCAGTGAATTTTTCAACGCAAAGGCGCAAAGATCGCTAAAGGTTTTTTGTGTAGGAGCGGCGCCCTCGCCGCGATGAACAGGGCCAAGGGACGAGTGGCGAGGAACGATGTCATCCACGCCAAACCACCAATGTCATTTCTCGGCCCTCGTCCCTCGCCACTCGTCCCTGCATGGTCGCGGCGAGGCGCCGCTCCTCCAGGTACAATCCGTCTCTTGCTGGACAAGTTTTCCAAAGGAACCAATCCCATGGCCGACATCGCCAAGACCACCCCCGAATCTGCCCCCCGCACCATTTATCTCAAGGACTACACGCCGCCGGCCTATCTCGTGGATACGGTGGAACTCGAATTCGACCTGGACGAGCAGGATACGGTGGTCCGGGCGAAGCTGGCCATGCGCCGCAATCCCGACCATCCCCACGCCAACCCGCCGCTGGTGCTCGACGGCCAGCAGCTCGAACTGCTGGCCCTGCGGCTGGACGGACGCGAACTGCGGAAAGGCGACTACACCCTGGATGACGAGCACCTGACCATCGAAAAGGTGCCGGCGGCCTTCACCCTGGAGAGCGAGGTGCGCATCCACCCGGCGGCCAATACCGCGCTCGAGGGGCTCTACCATTCGGGGAAGATGCTCTGCACCCAGTGCGAGGCCGAGGGCTTCCGGCGGATCACCTTCTACCCCGACCGGCCCGACGTGATGGCCCGTTTCAGCGTCATCCTGCATGGTGACCGGGCGCGCCATCCGGTGCTGCTGTCCAACGGCAACCCGGTGGCGAAGGGGGAAGAGGGCGATCGCCACTGGGTGCGCTGGGAAGATCCCTTCCCCAAGCCCAGCTATCTGTTCGCGGTGGTGGCCGGCCAGCTCGAGTGCGTGGAAGATTGCTTCACCACGATGTCCGGCCGCGAGGTGGCCCTGCGCCTGTACGTGGAGAAGGAGAACCTGGGCAAGACCGATCACGCCCTGGCCTCGCTCAAGCAGGCCATGCGCTGGGACGAGGAGGCCTACGGGCGGGAATACGATCTCGACACCTACATGATCGTGGCGGTCAACGACTTCAACATGGGCGCCATGGAAAACAAGGGGCTCAACATCTTCAACGCTTCCTGCGTGCTGGCCAGCCCCGAGACCGCCACCGACGGCGACTATTACAACATCCAGAGCATCATCGGCCACGAGTATTTCCACAACTGGTCGGGCAACCGCGTCACCTGCCGCGACTGGTTCCAGCTCTCTCTCAAGGAAGGCTTCACCGTGTTCCGGGATCAGGAATTCTCGGCCGATCTCAACTCCCGCGGCGTCAAGCGCATCGACGACGTGAACGTGCTGCGCACCCACCAGTTCGCCGAGGACGCCAGCCCCATGGCCCATCCCGTGCGGCCCGATCACTACATCGAGATCAACAACTTCTATACGGTGACTGTCTACAACAAGGGCGCCGAGGTGGTGCGCATGATCCGCACTCTGGTCGGTCCCGAGGGTTTTCGCAAGGGCACCGATCTCTATTTCGACCGCCACGACGGCCAGGCCGTGACCACCGACGACTTCGTGCGCGCCATGGAAGACGCCAACGGGATCGATCTCGGCCAGTTCCGCCGCTGGTACGATCAGGCCGGCACCCCCGAGATCACCATGCGGGAAGACTGGCACGCCGCCAGCGGCACCTACAGCCTCACCCTTTCCCAGACCTGCCCACCCACCCCCGGCCAGCCGGAGAAAAAGCCCTTCCACATTCCCGTGACCGTCGGCCTCATGGACGCCGAGGGCCGGGATCTGCCCCTGCAGCTCGAGGGCGAGCACGCTCCGGGCGGCACCGAGCGGGTCCTCTCCCTCACCGAACCCGAGCAAACCTTCCGTTTCGTCGGACTGCGCGAGCGGCCGCGCCCCTCCATCCTGCGCGGCTTTTCCGCGCCGGTGAAGCTGCACACCGGCTACACCGATGCCGACTGGCGCTTCCGCCTGGCCCACGACAGCGACGACTTCAACCGCTGGGAAGCCGGCCAGGCGCTGGCCATGGGGGCGCTGCTGCGCCTGGTGACCGACGTGCAGCAGGCGCGTGACCTGGCCGTGGACACCGAACTGCTCGACGCCTTTGGCAAGGTGCTCACCGATCCCGGCATCGACAAGGCCCTGGCCGCGCGCATCCTCACCCTGCCCTCGGAGAGTTACATCGCCGATCAGATGGACGTGGTGGACGTGGAGGCCATTCATACCGCCTGGCAGTTCCTGCGCCGGCAGCTGGCCGAACACCTGCGCGAGGATTTCCTGCGTATCTACGAGGCCAACGTGGAAACCGGCCCCTACCGCTTCAGCGCCCACGACATGGCCCGCCGCAGCTTCAAGAACATGGCCCTGGGCTACCTGGTGGCGCTGGACGAGCCGGCTTTCCACGAACTGTGCGTGGATCAGTACGAGGCCCGCCACAACATGACCGACATGATGGCCGCCCTATCCCTGCTGGCCGATCTGGACATCCCCGCCCGGCAGGCGGCCCTCGACGACTTCTACGCCCGTTTCCGCCACGATCCCCAGGTGGTGGAAAAGTGGCTGGCCCTGCAGGCCGGCTCCTCGCTCCCGGACACCCTGGAACGGGTCAAGGCCCTGATGCAGCATCCCGCCTTCGATCCGAAGAACCCCAACAAGGTCCGCGCCCTCATCGGCCGCTTTTGCGCCGGCAACCCCCTGCGCTTCCATGCTGCCGACGGCAGCGGCTACCGCTTCCTTGCCGACCGGGTGCTGGAACTCGACCCCCTCAATCCCAGCCTCGCCGCCCGTCTGGTCAAGAGCCTCAGTCGCTGGCGCCGCTACGACCCCGCCCGCCAGGCCCTGATGAAGGCCCAGCTCGAACGGATCGTGGCCCAGGAAGGGCTGTCGAAGGATGTCTACGAAATCGCCTCGCGCAGCCTTGAAGGGTGAGGCTTCGAAGCAGGGGGAGTGTAATGAACGCGGAGGACGCAGAGACGCAGAGGGCGCGGAGATTTGATGAGGATGGTAGTCGTAGGGCGGCTCAAGCGCAGCGGAACCGCCGCCAGAGCAACAGAGAAAAGCGGCCTACCGGGACCGGGTGCAAAAATTCGCCACGATTGTCGAGCCAAAGCCCGACCGACAAATCACCAACCCTCTCCGCGCCCTCTGCGTCCTTCGCGTTATTTCCACCGATCCTGATTCACGCCGGCGAAGCCACATTCGCCTCCCCCGTCGCCTGCAGCTTGAGGCTTTCGGCGAAGCATCGTGTAGGCGCCATACCCAGATTGCGCTGCGCGGCATTGGGGCGACGGCAGGGGCGTCCTATGTGAATGTCCAAGATTACTTGACCAGTACAGCCACCCTCCCTATCGCATCGAGAACGAGGACGGGATTGCGCAGGGAGCCCCACACGGTTGTCAACGCCTCACCTTTCGCAAGATCCTCTTCCTGTATTTGCCTGATTTCATCTTCATCCATTTCCTGGAAATCCGACACCCCAAGATGGGCGAAGGTGCCGGGCAGAAACTCCCGGCACTGCACGCCCCTGCCCTGCAGGGGCCAGCGGCGGATGGCCCGCTCCGAGGCGCTCAGGCGCGTCTCGTCCAGCGGCGGCAAATCCCGGGGGCGGGTGCTGTCGTAGGCCGTGGGGGCGTAGGTGACGGTCTTCATGCGGGTCTCACCGGCTGTTCGGCATACACCCAACCGGGGATGGCCGGGTCGACCCTGTCCGGCTCGGCCGGCTTTTGCGCCTGCTCGCCCGGCAGGGTGGGGATGATGAGCTGATCGGCGGTGACGTGCCGGGCCCGGGCGCGGACGGTGATCCGGTACTCGCCCTGACCGCCCAGCGGCGGCAGGGCGTAACGGTAGCGGATCCCGATCTGGCTGACGCCGTCCTCACCGAGCAGGGGCTGCCATTCCCGCAGCTGCAGCCGCTGCTGCACGCCGCTGGCGGTGAACCGCTCCATGGCGGCCACATCGGCAAACCCGTTGCGGATGGCCATGGCCCGCTCCTGCGGGCTCATCCGATAGGCCGTCTCGCCCGTGGCCAGCACGTTGAGGCTGCTGCGCCCCGGCGCGAAGCCGGGGGCGAGCACGTCCACCAGAATCGTCGCCGGCACGGTGGCGCGGTCGAGCCGAATGGTGATTCCCGGGCTCATGAGCAGGCTCATCAGGGCTTCATACATCTTTTCCGGCGGCAGGGGCTCGCGCACGACATGGCGGTTGCGGCCCCTGCCCTCGAACACGACTTTCCCGTTTTCGTCCCGCACGGGGCGGCTGTATTCGTGGGTGCCCCGAGCGGCCGGATCCTTGGCAAAGGGGCCGTGCTTGCCCCATTTTTCCACCGGCGTGTCCTTCAGCAGGTTGGCCACGAGGCCGGCGGCGAGAAACACCGCCAGCGCCGCCCAGCCCCAGGGGCCGAGACCGGCCAGCAATCCGGTCGTGGCCGTGGAGGCCGCGCCCAGATCGCACAGCGCCAGGGCCAGCCCGGCCAGGGTCTGGACACCGTAGGCGGCTGCGGCATCCCCGTCGTCCGCGGCGAGGCTGTCGAAGGCATCCCAGCCTGCCATCACCGCGCCGGCAAGGCTCACGCCGGCGCCGATGGTGCCGACCGTGCGGAATTCCAACCGTCCTCTTTCCGTTTCTATTGCAATTTTTGAGGTGAGAAATTTCTCCGTTGGCTTGCGCCACCGTTCCCGCGGCATGATTTCCGCCCAGAATTTCGCGCCCTGCTCGTGGCCCGCGACTTTCAGCGGCGTGTCCACGACGACATAGAGAAATGCAAAGCCTGCAAGGAGAAATGAAACCGCACTCTTTGCATCTCTTTCTCGAGATACCCGTTCATGCATTTCATGCACATTGAACATCTCCACCACCGCCACCAGGGGCGGCAGCACCTTGCCGGCGGCCTTCATCCCTTCCACAACCGTGCCCACGTCCTTCGCCGTGGGCGCGTGCGGAGCGTGGTACCTGAGCGCGTAGGGCGAGATGTCGTCCACCACCACGAAGCGGCCGCGGGCGCGGGCCACGCCGTCGGCGTCCACGTCCCGAAACAGGCCGGCCCAGGCTTTTTCGTCCGCCGGCAGGGGCAGGCCCTTGATGTCGACGATGTCGGTGATGGCCTGGCTGAACACGGCCTTGCCGGTGCGGGGATCGATGACGTTGACGCGATCCCTGCCCGGGTCCCTCACCGCCGCCCCGAAGCGCTCGCGGATCTGCGACTGGTCGAGTCTGGCCCGGATCCGCAGCTCGCCGTCGATGATCACCTTGCCCTCGAGATCGGTGCCCGGCGTGACCAGGTACATGCCTCGCAAGTCGGGGTGGCCGGTGGCCTTGACCAGGCGCATGAGGCCTTCCTGGATGACGGTTTTCGCCTGGCCCCTGGCCGCCTTCCACTGCCGCTGGAACTGCAGGAGAAAACTCGCCACGATCTTGTCGGCTTCCTTGGCGAGCGCCATGGCCAGTTCGGTCTTGCGCAGGGCGTCGGCGGCCAGGGCGCCGGCGAAGGCGACGGGGCGGAAGCGCCCGTCCGGTGGCGGCGGCTCGTCCGCCATGCGGGCCGTGAAGGCGGGCGGTTCGGGGCTCGTCTCGTCCACCTGGTCGCGGCGGGGGAAAAGCATGGCGTGCAGCGGGTGGCCGGGCTGGCAGAGGCGTTCGAGATAGCGCTGGCCCGGATCGGCGCCGGGGTCCGGCCTTTCGCGGTCGCGCTCCAGGTCGAGCCCGGCGTCCAGGGCCGCCGGGTCGTGGTTGGCGTAGAGCAGGGCCAGGTTCATGACGGCCCAGAGCTGGATGTAGCCGTCCCGGGGCAGGCTGGCGTAGTCCAGCAGCGCGGCTTCGAAGGTGATGAAATCGGGCGCGAGGTCGTCAATCGTTTCCGCCTGCGCCGCTTCGCCGTTTGGCGCCTCGGGCGTGACGCGGCCTTCGAGCCAGTCGAAGTGGCGTTGCCGGAGCTTGCGCAGCTCGCGGCGCAACCGCCGGCGCGGTTCGACGCGCAGGATGTCCTTCAGCAGTTCCCTGTCCATTTCGCGGGCGGCCGCGCGCAGAGCGTCGGCTTCGTCGCTCTTGTCCACATAATGCGTCGAGCCGTGCTGGTGCTTGCGCCTGGCCTTTTCCCACAGTTCTTCGTTGAAGAAGGTCTGCCAGGTGAGCACGGCGCTGCGGTAGTGCTCGTGGGCTTTCGCCTTTTCCACTTCGGCCAGCAGATCGGCCTCTTTGGCGCGGTAGGCTTCGAGGTTGCGCAGCATGATCCCGAGCGGGTCGTGCAGATACACCACGGGGATGTTGGCCTTGCGGTGCAGGCGGATGTGGATGAGCCGGTCGTTGGCGTGTTCGACGTTCTCGACGCGGGCCTTGCGGCCTTCCGGGGGCTGGACGGGAAAGCCGGCGTCG
>JALSSV010000073.1 GCA_026984045.1 Chromatiales bacterium
CGAACGCGTGGAGGAGGGCATATGAACAACGACCGATTCTGGCAAACCAAGCTCGCCGCCCGCCTGCACGATCCGCTGGAAAAGCCGCTGATCCTGATGCGGACGGAAGAGGGGCACGAAGGGGGCACCTCCGCCTGGCTCCGGGAGAAGCTCGGCCTGGCCGAGTTGCCACCCCCGGTCCGCAAGGCGGTCGAGAAGGCTGACCACTGGGCCTCGGCCGCCGACCGGGCCGCCTTTCCCAACCGCGATGCCGATGGGCGCTGGCCCCGCTGGCAGCAGGTGCGCTTCCACGAACGGCCCGTGATCATCCATCCGCTGACGGGCGAAGCATTCGATCTCGCCAGGCTGTCCGAGATCGAGCCGGAACAGGCCAAGGCCTTGGCGCAAAGCCATCTCGAAGGCCTGATTCACGCAGGCGACCTGCAAAGGACCGCGCTCGCCTTCTGGCGCGTCGGGCCGGAGATCGACGCGCCCGAGATCAGGAGCCTGTGGGTCCAGCTCCCGGCGGACACCCGGGTGCCCGACCACAGCATCCACGATCACCTCGATCTTACCGCGGCCCTGGCCGCCTGTTTCGCTGCCGATGCCGGAGGCCCGGCACTGCTGGCCGTGAGCCTCGGTCCGGTGCAGGACTTCATTGCCGCCGGCCGTTCCACCTCCGATCTCTGGGCCGGTTCGCACCTGCTTTCGCGCATGAGCTGGGAGGCCATGCGCGTGGTCTGCGAGCGGCTGGGACCGGAAGCCATTCTCTTTCCACGCCTGCGCGGCGTGCCGCTGGTGGATCTCTGGCTGCGCGACGACATGGGCCTCGACCCCAGCCTGTTTGCCGTCTGCGAGTGGACGAAACAGAAAAGCGACGCCAACCCCCTGTTCGCCGCTGCCCTGCCCAACCGGTTCACCGCCCTGGTGCCGGCCGGACAAGCCCGCGAGCTGGCCGAGGCCATCATCTCGCGGGTACGCGATTGGGCACGGGAACAGGCGGAGACTGCCTTTCGCAAGTTGCTCGCAGCCGCGGAAATCGAAGACGATCCAGGGCGTTACGGCTACGAACAGATTGCCCGCCAGCTCGAAGGCTTCCCCGAAGTGCACTGGGTATCGGTGCCCTGGTCCCTGGTGGACACCGATGCCGAGGGAAAAGTGGAAGCAAGTACGCCGCGGCTGGTCGAAGCCATGCGCCCTTTTTTCGAGAGCGAGCCGCCCGGCTTCCTCGGCACGCCCGCCTGGCGACTGCTCTCCGGCGGCGTCGTTCTGGAGGACGGGTGGTTTTGGAAACCCAATCCCGGGGTCCTGTATCCCGCCCTGCACGAGCTGCTGGAGCGGGCGCTGGGTGCGGTCAAGTCGGTGCGCGCCTTCGGCCAGACGGAGGAGGGCGGCTGGCGGGACTCCCTCACCGGCGAGGCCGAGTGGCTCACCCACGACCGTACTCACCTCGATTTGGGACCCGGCCAGAGAAAAGACACCCTCTGGGCTCGGGTGGCGCAAAACCCCCGATACCGTTCCTGGGTCAAGGAGGGTGAACACCTCTCGGCGCTGGGCGCTCTCAAGCGCCTGTGGCCCACCCTGTTCGTCGAGGAACTGAAGGGGCTCGATCGGGACGTGAGCCGCTTCGTGGTCAGCAGCCATACCATGGCCCTGGCCAGTTCCATCGCCAGGGCCTTGCGGGACGGCAAGGCACTGCCGGACAAACTGCGCGCGGAGCTGGAATCCGTCCGTGAGCACGTGGCCCTGCCGCGCAAGCTCGCCGCCGAGCTGCGTGATCATCCCGACAGGGGGCTGCTGCGCCGGCTGCCCGCCTGGCTCGATGAGCAGACCGGGGATGACGAGGACGAACAAGCCGGGCATCGCGCCAGAAAGCAGCTGGAAGCCTGGTTGGGCGCCAAACCCGAGGCCTACTACGGCTTGCTGCTCATGGACGGCGACCGCATGGGCGCCTGGCTGTCGGCTGACGATGAGTTCACTCTGCCCCACGAGGCCTGTTTCCACCCGCAGATCCGCGCGGCCCTGGAATCCTTCAAGGCAGACCCCGCCTTTCTCGAATACGCCAGGTCCAACCGC
>JALSSV010000074.1 GCA_026984045.1 Chromatiales bacterium
AACACCGAGATCCCCTCACGATCCTACGTGGGCAAGTTCAACTTCCGGGGCTCGGATCAGCAGAAATACGTGGGCGACCTGTCCGGCGGCGAGCGCAACCGGGTGCACCTGGCCAAGCTGCTGCGCTCGGGCGGCAACGTGCTGCTGCTCGACGAGCCCACCAACGATCTGGACGTGGAAACCCTGCGCGCCCTGGAAGAAGCCCTGCTGGCGTTCGCCGGCTGCGCCATCGTCATCTCCCACGATCGCTGGTTCCTGGATCGCATCGCCACCCACATCCTCGCCTTCGAGGGCGACAGCCAGGTGGTCTGGTTCGAGGGCAACTTCGCCGACTACGAGGAAGACAAGAAGCGCCGCCTCGGCGAAGAGGCCGTGCAGCCGCACCGGATCCGGTACAAGAAACTGGATGGCTGAGAAACAGAGAAGGTAGGAGCCCCCTTTCCCCTGATTTCATTCATCCAGCAGTCGCTGCCAGTCCTCCTCGTCGGGCAGGCTGTCGGTCTCGAAGCCCAGCTCCCCCATGTCCAGTTCGTCGTAGGGCCCGGTGGCGTCGCCGGGCTCGGCGACGGGGATGACGCCCATCAGGCTCCAGGTTTCCCCGTCCAGCTCGGCCACGTCGCCGTCGAAATACTGGATCTCGATGCTGTCGCCGTCGAGGGCCACGACCTCGAATTGTCGCTGCTCGGCATCCTGGTACCACTGTCCGATGACGGGTTCGACGATGGCGGCCATGACCGGCTCCTGACTGCGGTTGCGAAAGGCAAGGGACTCTTCCCTAACGTTAGCAGGCCGGCGGGAAATGTCATCCCCGGCACGACGGGCGGCAGCGTCCGGACGGCGACGCGCCCGGACGGCGGACTCAGGGTGCAGGCTGGGTGACGGTGCCGGTGGTGTCGAGATCGGCCGCCTCGGGCGGGGTGATGTTGACCACCTCCTCGGAAATCACCTCGCCGTTGCCGTTGATGACCGAGACCTTCCATTCGCCGGTGGCGTCCGGCGGCAGGTTCTTGCTCGACCAGACCCGCCAGCGCGGCCCCTTCACGTCGAACTTCACCTCGGCCTGGACCTGGCCATTGTGCTCCCAGCGATGGGTGGCGGTCTGGCCCGCCATGCCGCGCAGCTCGGTGAAAAAGTAGATCTTCTGGCGGTCGGCAGGCAGCTTGTCCACCGTGTCGACCGGCTCCCGATCCACCACGGCGGTGGCGAAGGCGGCGCGGGCCACCTCGCCGCGAGCCATGCCCATGCCGTGGGCCTCGCCGGCTGCGCCGTCGGTGGCCTGATCGGCGTGCTTCATGGCCGGCTCGTCCATGGCCTCATGCTGCCGGGCACGCTCTTCCGGCCGTTCGCCCGACTCGCTCACGGCCTCGCTGCGTTCTTCCATCGCCTCGGCCCGTTCCTGGGTCATTTCACCGCGCATCTCCATCGTCTCGGCGCGTTCGGCCATGCCGTCTTCGGGAGGCGCCGCCAGTGCCAGCGGCGTGGCGGTGACCAGGGCGGTCAGGATGAGAATGGAGGATGTTTTCATGGTGCTCTCCCTGTTGGATGTGGGTTTGAAACCGGGGCGAACGTTCCGGCTGTTCGCCCCGCCTGGGTGTCAGACGGCCCGATCAGACTGGATTTTCCGTCCGCCGGCCGTGATGCCGGTCACATTGCATCCATCCCGCCGGCAGGCGCACGGCTTCAGGTTTGCGCCCGGCTCGGCCATAATGCCGCTCCATGCCCGCCTATACTGCCCACTCCACCCCGGCCGGCGATCGCACCGGGGTATTGCTGACCAATCTCGGGACGCCGGACTCCCCAGCGACGGCCGACGTGCGCCGCTATCTGGCCGAGTTTCTCGCCGATCCGCGCATCGTCGAGCGGCCGCGCTGGCTGTGGTGGCCGATCCTGCACGGCATCATCCTGCGCCTGCGGCCGCGCCGGGCGGCTCATGCCTATCGCCGGATCTGGACCCCGCAAGGCTCGCCCCTCCTGACCCTCAGCCAGGCCCAGGCCGAAGCCCTGCAGGCGCGGTTGGGCGAGGCGGTTCCGGTGGTACTGGCCATGCGCTATGGCCGCCCCTCCCTGGCCACCGGGCTCGAGGCCCTGCGCCGCCGGGGCGTCGGCCGCCTGATCGTGCTGCCGCTCTATCCCCAGTATTCGGCCACCACCACCGGCTCCACCTTCGACGCGGTGAGCGCCGTGCTGGCCACCTGGCGGGAAGTGCCGGAACTGCGCTTCATCAGCCGCTACCACCACCACCCGGCCTATCTCGACGCCCTGGCCGCCAGCCTCCGCGAGGCCTGGGCCGAGCGGCCGCGGGCGCAGAAGCTGCTGTTTTCCTTCCACGGCCTGCCGCGGCGCTACGCCGAAGCCGGCGATCCCTATCCGCGGGAGTGCGAAGCCACGGCCCGGGCGGTGGCCCAACGGCTGGGACTGGGGGAAGACGAGTGGCTTTTGACCTACCAGTCCCGCTTCGGGCCCGAGGCATGGCTGCAGCCCTACACGGACGCGACCCTGCGCCGGCTGGCGGCCGAGGGGGTGACCTCGGTGGATGTGGTGGCGCCGGGTTTTGCCGCCGACTGCCTGGAGACGCTGGAGGAGATCGCCATGGAAAACCGCGATCTGTTCCTCGAGGCCGGGGGCAAGGATTACCGCTACATTCCCGCGCTCAATGCGCGGGAAGAACACATCGATCTGCTGGAGCAGCTGGTGCGGGCGCACCTCAAATCGACGTTCCGAACATCGGACCACTCAGGCAAGGGTGCCTGATTCCAACATCGCCCTCTGGGACAGAGAGTCGTTTCGTGACACGCCGTGAATACCTCCCTGTAGGCTCGACGGCCGCATCCCTGCGGCCGACGGTCACGAAACGACTCTCTGTCCCAAAGGGCTCAGTGCACACAATGAACCATGGTCTGGTATTTGGAACTTCCATTTAGCCGTCACCCGGCGCAAAGGCCGGGCAGTAGGAGCGGCGCCCTCGCCGCGACAATGCGGTTGCTGGTAGCGGGGGACGGGTAGCGGGGAAAGGCCTTTTGGTTTTACCAGCAACCAGCTACCCGCTACCGCCGAATCGCGGCGAGGGCGCCGCTCCTACAGAATTGCGCCGCCCTGCGGGGCTTCTCTCTGATCAACCGAGAACCGCTCAGGCGATGCCGGGGTTGCCTTCCACGCCCACGATCTTCGGGGTGTTGAGCTTCTCGACCTTGGCCACCTTCTCCTCACGCAGGTATTCGGCCACGATTTCCCAGATGGGCTTGCCGGGGGCCTTGGAGCCGACGGTGGCCCAGCCGGCCACGGTGTAGGTCTTGTCGGCCTCCAGGGGCGAGCCGTCGTCGAGGCGCAGATCGGTGATCCGGGTGCCCATGTCCTTGTTGGGATCGATGGTGTAGTCCAGGCCGCCCACGCGCACCATGTCGCCGCCCTGCTGGTAGTAGGGATCCTTGTTGAACAGGTTGTCGGCCACGTCTTCGAGGATCAGCTTGATGTCGGCCCCGCTCATTTCCCGCACGTAGGTCTCGGGATAGGTGATGCAGGTCTGATCCAGCACGTTCTCCATGGTGATGGCCTGGCCCGGCAGCACGGTGGTACCCCAGCGGAAGCCGGGCGACAGGGAGATCTGGGCCCCGCCCACCTCGCGCAGCGCATCGCAGATGATCTGATCGAAGGTGCCGTTGAAGTTGCCACGGCGGTAGAGCAGCGTGTCGGCCACCGCCAGTTCCTCGCGCAGCTTGTCGAGGTAGGGCTTGCGCACCTGCTCGATGAAGGCGGACATCTCCGGATCCGGCTCCAGCAGGTTGGAGAACACGGGCAGCAGCTTGTAGTCGTAACCCTGCACCTTGCCGTTGCGGATGTCGAGCTGCATCACGCCCAGGAACTTGCCGTTGGAACCGGCGTTGGTCACCAGGGTCACGCCGCCGGCGTTCTTCACCTCCACCGGGCGCGGCACGCCGTCGTGGGTATGGCCGCCGAAGATCACGTCGATGCCGCTGACCCGCGAGGCCATCTTGAGATCCACGTCCATGCCGTTGTGGGAGATGACCACCACCGCATCCGGCTTCTCGTTGGCGCGCACGTCGTCGACGATGGACTGCATCTCGCCATCGCGAATGCCGAAGGTCCAGTCGGGAATGAAACGCCGCGGGTTGGCGATGGGGGTGTAGGGGAAGGCCTGGCCGATGACAGCGACGCGGGCGCCGCCGATGTTCTTGATCACGTAGGGCTTGAAGGCCCGCTGGCTGTCCTCGTCGAACCCCGGGAAGTCGGCGAACTTGTAGTCGAAAGCCGCATCGTCATTGACGAAGATGTTCTGGGCCACGAAATCGCCCTTGAAGTCCTTGATGTTGTCGATGACCTCGACATCCTTGTAGGTGAACTCCCAGTGGCCGGTCATCACGTCCACGCCCAGCAGGTTGCAGGCGCCGACCATGTCCTTGCCACGGGTCCAGTAGGCGGTGCCGGAACCCTGCCAGGTGTCGCCCCCGTCCATCAGCAGCGTCCGATCGGGACCGTGCTCGGCGCGCAGGCGCTTGACCAGGGTACGCAGATGGGCGAAGCCCCCCACCTTGCCGTAGGTCCTGGCGGCTTCGACGAAATTCAGATAGGTGAAAGCATAGGCCTCGGGCGTATTGGGCTTGATACCGTAATATTTGAGGAAGGCCTCGCCCACCAGGTGTGGGGGCCGACCCTTGGCCTCCCCGAGGCCGAGGTTCACACTCGGCTCCCGGAAGTAGATGGGCAGGAGCTGGGCATGGCAGTCGGTCATGTGCAACAGGGTGACGTTGCCGAACTTCGGGATGGCGTAGGCGTCCTTCTTTTCCGCCTTGGTGGTGGTGGTGACGCCACCCGGCCCACTGGTCTTGGTGTCGCAACCGGGCAACATGCCGGCAGCGGCGGCCATGCCCATGATCTGGATGAATTCACGGCGGCTGATAGACATTCACTCCTCCTCACCTGGGGTCTTGTGCATTCGGGCGGCATGGCGGCCTGGAATGGCGCCTCACGCCGGCCCGGTCGGGTTGGTTGATTTTGCCCGCATGATAGTACAAACCGCCGGCCGGCCATATCACCGGCGCCGGGGAAGGGACGAGCGGGCCGCTGGCGTTGCGTTTTGCAGCCTTTGTGACCGGGACGGCCGCCTCAGGACCGGGACAGCGCCGTTGCCGCCGGCAGCCGGCCCGGACGCCGGACCCGGCGCCAGAGGCGGTGGCCGAGCAGCGCACCGGCGATGACGGCATAGATGGTGGGCCACAGCAGATCGGCCTTGACCAGCCAGAAGTGATGCAACACCGCCAGCAGGACTGCCACGTAGACCATCCGGTGCAACGGTTTCCAGCGCCGGCCGAGACGCCGCATCATGCCACGGGTGGAGGTGGCCGCCAGGGCCAGCAGGATGAGCAGGGCGCCCATTCCGGCGGTGATGAACGGCCGCTTGACGATTTCCTCGACGATGGCGGGCCAGTCGAAGAACTGGTCGAACCACAGCCAGGTGAACAGGTGCAGGGTACCGTAGAAGAAGGCATACAGGCCCAGCATCCGCCGCAGCCGCACGGGCCATCGCCAGCCGGTCCAGTCGCGCAGCGGGGTCATCAGCAGGGTGAGCAGGAGGAAGCGCAGGGTCCATTCGCCGGAACGGCGGGTCAGGGCCTCGAAGGGGTTGGCGCCCAGGCGATCGGCGAACAGGGCCCACGCCAGCCACAGGGCCGGGGCCAGGGCCGCGACGAACACCAGCAGGCGCAGGCGGGCCATCCGTTCAGCGTCCATGTGCCGTTCCCCTCGGGTTCAACCCCGGTAGCGAGCAGGATGCGCCCTCCACGGTCTTCGGCCACAGGGAGGCGGCAAACGAAGCCGCTGTCGAGTGGTATCCACAGCCTGTCGTGAAGGGCGCATGCTGCTCGCCACGGGCGGGAAGGCGGATCATACGGCAAAACCGCTCAGAAAAACCGCCGCAGATCCATGCCGGCATACAGGTGCGCCACCTGTTCGGCATAGCCGTTGAAGGGCAGGGTCTTGCGCTTGCGAAACTCGCCGATCCGGCGTTCCCGCTTCTGGCTCCAGCGGGGATGATCCACTTCCGGGTTGACGTTGGCATAGAAACCGTATTCGTGCGGCGCCGCCTTGTGCCAGGTCGTCATCGGCTGGCGTTCGCTGAAATGGATGCGCACGATGGACTTGATGCTCTTGAAGCCGTATTTCCAAGGCACCACCAGCCGCAGAGGCGCGCCGTTCTGGTTGGGCAGGACCTCGCCATACAGGCCCACGGCGAGGAGTGTCAGGGGATGCATGGCCTCGTCCATGCGCAGGCCTTCCACATAGGGCCAGTCGAGCACGTGGCGGCGCTGGCCCGGCATCTCCTCGGGCCGATAGAGGGTGGTGAAGGCCACGTATTTCGCCCGCGAGGTGGGCTCGACGCGCGTGATCAGATCCGCCAGCGGAAAACCGATCCAGGGAATCACCATGGACCAGCGCTCCACACAGCGTAGCCGGTAGATCCGCTCTTCCAGGGGATGGGGCTTGAGGAGGTCTTCGAGGGCGTAGGTGCCGGGGCGGGCCACTTCACCATCGACGGTGACCGACCAGGGATCGGTGGTGAGCCGCCCCGCCAGTTCCGCGGGGCTGGCCTTGTCGGTGCCGAATTCGTAGAAATTGTTGTAGGTGGTCACATCGGTGTAGTCGGTCAGCGCGTCCGGCACCGCCAGATCGGGGCGCGGGCGGAAGTCCAGGCGCCGGCCACCGTGCCCGGCCCGGGCCGGCCGCAGCCCGCCTGCGGTCAGCAGCAGGGCGGCCGTGCCCTGCAGGAATTCCCGACGCCGGGCGTACCAGGCCGGATCGGTCACATCGGCTTCGGTGAGATCGGGTTTGCGGCGAATCAGCATGGCATTTCCTCCTCGGCCGGAACGGTATGGGCCCCCATAGGCAGGCAGACTCCCTGCTCCCGGCGAAGTTCCCTCCGAATCGGACCGGCCGCGCCCGGGGCCGGACGGACGGGGGTGTCCATGGTCATGTTCCGGGTTATGATGCGGGCTTCGTTTTCCGGTTCGACAGGGACAGAAACTGGGCGTGAGCGGCAAACGCGTCAATCGGGTGCTCCTGCAGGAATCCCCATTCAAGGGGGAAATTCGGCGCTTCGAAATCTACAACGACAAGTTCGTCAAGGTCGAGATCCGCAACGTCTTCGGCGAGATCGGCTATCACATCAACATGGGCCTGCTCGAACCCTGGCCCGTGTTCCACCGCCAGATCGCCTGGCCCTGGCTGCTGGCCGTGGTCTATTTCGGCACCGCCACTCTCGTCTACGCCCTGTGGCTGTGGCAGCATCCGGACGGTCAGACCCTGGCCCGGCTGCTGCCCTTCATGGTGGTGTTCATCCTGCTGACGCTGGGTGCCCTGCTGATGTTCCTGTATCATTCGCCCAACGTCGTCGAATTTCGCAGCCGCTATGGCGGCTGCCCGCTCATCGGCCTGCTCAACAACAAGCCCGACAAGACCGAGTTCCGCCATTTCCGCGATGAACTCAAGACCCGGGTCCTCGCCGCCAGCCAGGCCATCACCTTCGACAAGCGCCAGATGCGCAGCATCGAGCTCCAGGAACTGCGCCGCCTCTGCGAACAGGGCGTCATCGACGAGCTTGCCCTGCGCAAGGCCCGGGATCGGGCCCTGCGCCTGCAGATCTGAACGGGTCCGCCGGTGCGTAGCTATTCCGTATTCCTGCTGGGAACCCTGGTGTTCTTTGCGGTCCTGCTGGGCTGGATGGCCTGGGCCCGCGATGCGGATTTCGACCGCCATCATCGTGCCGTGGCGCAGCAAACCGTCTCAGGGCTGGCAGACGAACTGGCCCGCAACATTGCCAACCGCAAACGGATGGTCCAGCTCTTCGCCCTCGAACAACGTCCGCTGCTGAGCCGGCTGATTCGCGATCCGGAAAACACCCGGCTGCAGGGGGCAGTCGCCGAAAAGCTGCGGGACTATTTTCCCGATTATTTCACCTACACGCTGGCCAATCCTCGGGGCGAGCTGTACATCGAGGATTTCGGTGAGCAAATCGGACGCATGTGCCGGGAGGACATCCTCACCTATGCCCGCCAGCATACCAACCGGCCTCGCATCCATCCCGGTCCCGGCGTCCATCACTTCGATATCATGGCCACCCTCGATGTGGACAATCGGGCCCAGATTCTGTTCGTGAGCTTCCCCGTGGATCTGCTGGCCAACCTGCTGGCCAACGTGCAGCGACCGCAACACGATCTCTACCTGGTGCTGCCCGATCACGCCCCGCTCATCGAGGTCACGGCCCGGGGATCGCGCAATCGGCTCGCCCGGGAGGACTACCATCTGACGCCCAGGGAACGGCAACGCCTGCTGGCCCACCTGCCCGTCGCCGGCACCCGCTGGGAAGTGTTCGATCTCGCCCGGCCCGATCTGTTCGCCAATTTCTACCGCGACCTGCTCACCCAGTCGCTGCTGATGTTCACCCCCTTTCTGCTCTTCACCCTGGCCATGTGGTGGCTGTTCCGGCGCCAGGAACGGCTGCGGCGTGAGGCGGAGATCGCCCGCGACGAGTTCCTCGCCACCGTCAGCCACGAATTGCGCACGCCACTGACCGCCATCCACGGCGCCCTGGAACTGATCGCCAACGGTGTCACCGGCCCCATCGGCGAACGCACGCGCGAGATGCTGCAAATTGCCTGCAAGAACAGCGACCGGCTGATCCTGCTGGTGAACGACCTGCTGGACATGCGTCGCGTGGAGTCGGGCAATCTGGAACTGGACAGGCAGCCCATCGATCTGGTGAGCGTGATCCGCCGGGCCATCGAGGAGAACAGCAGCTACCTGGAGCAGTTCCAGGTGCGATGCCGGTTCGACCCGGATCGGGATCGGATTCCGGTCTACGGCGATCGCAACCGCCTGATCCAGGTGCTGACCAACCTGCTCTCCAACGCCGCCAAATACGGCCCTGACAACGAAATGGTGCGGATCCGCACCCGCTGCGCCAATGGCACGGTGCGGGTCTCGGTGATCGACCGCGGCGAGGGCGTCCCGCCGGAGTTCCGCCCCCGCCTGTTCGAGAAGTTCACCCGCCACGACGCCTCCGACACTCGCACCGTCTCCGGCACCGGCCTGGGCCTGTCCATCGCCCGCGCCATCGTCGAGGCCCACGGCGGCCGGATCGGCTTCTTCTCCTATCGCTCGGTGGGCTCCACGTTCTATTTCGAGCTGCCCCTGAGAGAGAGGGACGCGGGCCGAGGGACGAGTGGCGAGGAGAGGCGGCAGGAAGATCAGGCGGAAGGGGAAAATCGGTAGGAGGAACGGCGCAAGCCACGACCTTGCGGTGGCTAGTGGGTGGGAACAGCATGGTTTTCCCAGCTACTCTTCCCCAACCACCCGCCATGACCTATCGCGGCTCGCGCCGCTCCTACCCACCTCGTCCCTCGCCACTCGTCCCTCGGCCCTTGATCTGGTGAGAGCCCGGCCCCCCTGCGGCCAGGTCAAAAAAGAAAACCGGCACTTGGCCGGTTGCGAATCATCAGAATTTTGGCTCCCCGGGACGGGCTCGACGATTTCGCCCGGAGCGAAATCGGCCGCGCGCCAGCGCGCCCGAAGGGGGGGCCCAGGGAGGGGCCGCCGCCACCGCCGCGGCGGTGAGAGCCTGTCCCACCTGCGGCCAAGTCAAAAAAGAAAACCGGCACTTGGCCGGTTGCGAATCATCAGAATTTTGGCTCCCCGGGACGGGCTCGAACCGCCGACCCGGTGATTAACAGTCACCTGCTCTACCTGCTGAGCTACCGGGGAATAGGGGCGTGGATGATACTGATGACGGCCCCGAAGGTCAACAATTCCCCCACTCGACGGAAAAAGGGGTGCTCCCCGTGGCGGCCTCCATCCCGGTTCCCTGCATTGCGCGCACGTCCCTGAATCCTTCTCGACCACCACCACGGGGAACCTCGAACGGAGACGTCCCTGTCTACCCCCCACTTCCCTGTTGGCAGTCAAGGTACCCAATCCGGCCCGCCGCCACAGTCGGCGGTTCCCGATACTTCGTGTAGGACGATTCCGATCCGGCTTGTCGGATTTCTTCCCGCCGCCAAGGGGCAGCCCGAACGCAAAAACCCCGCCAAAAGGCGGGGTTTTTGCGTCGTGTGCCGTCGGGCTCAGGCCGCGGAGGCCTTTTGCGCCGACTTGGTGAAGACGAACTCGCTGCCCTGCACGTCGACGGTGATGACGTCGCCGGGCAGGAACTTGCCGGCCAGGATCTCCTGGGCCAGCGGGTTTTCGATCTCGTGCTGGATGGCCCGCTTGAGGGGACGGGCACCATACACGGGGTCGAAACCGGCTTCGCCGATCTTGTCGAGGGCCGCATCGGTGATCACCAGATCGATGTTGCGATCGGCCAGGCGCCGGCGCAGGTACTCGAACTGGATGTTGGCGATGCGGCGGATCTCCTCGCGATCCAGCGGATGGAAGACCACCACCTCGTCCACCCGGTTGATGAACTCGGGGCGGAAATGCTGGCCGACGATTTCCATCACCGCCGTCTTCATGGCCTCGTAGTCCCCGGTGTGCGCCATCTCCTGGATGAGCTGCGAGCCGAGGTTGGAGGTCATCACGATGACCGTGTTGCGGAAGTCCACCGTGCGGCCCTGGCCGTCGGTGAGCCGCCCGTCGTCGAGCACCTGCAGGAGGATGTTGAAGACGTCCGGATGGGCCTTCTCCACCTCGTCGAGCAGGATCACCGAGTAGGGCTTGCGGCGCACGGCCTCGGTGAGGTAGCCGCCTTCCTCGTAGCCCACGTAGCCGGGCGGCGCGCCGATCAGGCGGGCCACCGAATGCTTCTCCATGAACTCGGACATGTCGAGCCGCACCATGGCGTCTTCGGTGTCGAACAGGAATTCGGCCAGGGCCTTGGTCAGCTCGGTCTTGCCCACGCCGGTGGGGCCGAGGAACAGGAACGAGCCGTTGGGCCGGTTGGGATCCGACAGCCCGGCACGGGAGCGGCGGATGGCGTCGGCCACCGCGCGCACGGCCTCGTCCTGGCCCACCACGCGCTTGTGAAGGCCCGCTTCCATGTGCAGCAGCTTCTCGCGCTCACCCTCGAGCATCTTGGAGACGGGGATGCCGGTCCACTTGGAGACGATCTCGGCGATCTCTTCCTCGGTGACCTTGTTGCGCAGCAGGCGGGTCTCCTGCATCTCGGCCTGGGTGGCCATGTCGAGCTGCTTCTCCAGTTCCGGGATCTTGCCGTACTGCAGCTCGGACATGCGCGCCAGATCGCCGGCCCGGCGGGCGGTCTCCAGCTCCTGGCGGGCCCGCTCCAGCTCTTCCTTGATGTGGGTGGTGCCCTGCACCGCAGCCTTCTCCGACTTCCAGATCTCCTCGAGTTCGGAGTATTCGCGTTCGAGATTCTCGATCTCCTCTTCCAGCTTCTTCAGGCGCTCGCGGCTGGCCTCGTCGGTCTCCTTGGCCAGGGCCTCGCGCTCGATCTTGAGCTGGATCAGGCGTCGTTCGAGCTTGTCGAGGGCCTCGGGCTTGGAATCGATCTCCATGCGGATCCGCGAGGCGGCCTCGTCGATGAGATCGATGGCCTTGTCCGGCAGCTTGCGATCGGTGATGTAGCGGTGCGACAGGGTGGCCGCGGCGATGATCGCCGAGTCGGTGATCTCCACGCCGTGGTGCACCTCGTACTTTTCCTTTAGGCCGCGCAGGATGGCGATGGTGTCCTCCACCGTAGGCTCGTCCACCAGCACCTTCTGGAAGCGCCGCTCCAGGGCCGCGTCCTTCTCGATGTACTGGCGGTATTCGTCCAGGGTGGTGGCGCCGATGCAGTGCAGCTCGCCGCGGGCCAGGGCCGGCTTGAGCATGTTGCCGGCGTCCATGGCGCCCTCGGCCTTGCCGGCGCCGACCATGGTGTGAATCTCGTCGATGAACAGGATGATCTGCCCTTCCTGCTTGGCCAGATCGGTGAGCACGGCCTTCAGGCGCTCCTCGAACTCGCCGCGGAACTTGGCCCCGGCGAGCAGCGCGCCCATGTCGAGCGAGAGCACGCGCTTGTTCTTCAGGCCTTCCGGCACTTCGCCGTTGATGATCCGCTGGGCCAGGCCCTCGACAATGGCGGTCTTGCCCACGCCGGGCTCGCCGATCAGCACCGGGTTGTTCTTGGTGCGCCGCTGCAGGATCTGGATCACCCGGCGGATCTCGTCGTCACGGCCGATGACCGGATCGAGCTTGCCCTGCTCGGCCCGCTCGGTGAGATCGATGGTGTATTTCTCCAGCGCCTGGCGCTGTTCCTCGGCGTTGGGATCCTGCACGTTCTGGCCGCCGCGGATGTTCTCGATGGCCTTCTCGATGGCGCCCTTACTGGCGCCCGCCTTGCGCAGGATGTCACCGAGCTGGCCCTTGTCCTCCACGGCGGCGAGCACGAACAGCTCGCTGGAGATGTACTTGTCGCCGCGCTGCTGGGCCAGCTTGTCGGTGAGATTGAGCAGCCGGTTGAGATCGCTGGAAAGATGCACCTCGCCCGTGGGCTGGCCCAGGGTGGGCAGGTGATCCAGCGCCTCGCCGAGCTGCGAGCGCAGCAGGTTCACGTTGACGCCGGCCTGGGTCAGCAGGTGGGAGACGGTGCTCCCCTCCTGATCCAGCAGGGCTGCCATCAGGTGCACGGGCTCCATGTACTGGTGATCCCGGCCCACGGCCAGGCTCTGGGCATCGGCCAGCGCCATCTGGAACTTGCTCGTCAGTTTGTCCATTCGCATGTCGTTTCGTCCCCTTTCAGGTTGGATTTGGGTCAGGTCCGGCCCGGCCGCCGGACCGTGCGAGCGGACCGAAACGCCGGGGACCCGAATTTCTGTTGCTGGGGAGATGGGGGAAAACTCCCCGGGTTTCAAGCGGAAAGGGAGGAAAAAGCGGGCGGGACGTCTCTGGGACGGAGGGCCGTTCCGAATTACGTGAAATCCGGTTGTTTGCAGGCACAAAGCCGTCGAGGCCGGGAAGCCGTTTCGGGACCGTCGGCCGCAGGGATGCGGCCGTCGAGCCTACAGGGACGTATTCACGGCGTGTCCCGAAACGGCTTCCCGGCCTCGATGGCGTGCCAGATGCTGGCCCAACTTCGGTGGAAAGTGCACAGAAATTCAGAACGGGGGTTCAGGCCAGAATCGGTTCCGCCCAAATCTCAACCTGCCTCGCTGCGCCGCATGGCGGCCCGCGTCTGCGGCGGCGGATGCAGCTCGTTGAGGCCCACGCTGTGGCCGGGGGCCTGCACGATGCGCACGTGTTCACGGGCGAACTGGCGGGCGTTGGCCAGCCCGCAGGCATGGGCCAGCACGTTCACCTCGTGATTCACCCAGTGGGCGTAGCGGGCCACCCGTTCGGCCTTGTCGGCCACCACCAGCCCCCGCTGGCGGCGCGGATCGTGGGTGGTGATGCCGGTGGGGCAGGTGTCCCGGTGGCACTGCAGGGACTGCACGCAGCCCAGGGCGAACATGAAGCCCCGGGCGCTGACCACGAAATCGGCGCCCACGCACAGGGCCCAGGCCACCTTCGCCGAGGTGACCAGCTTGCCCGAGGCCACCACCCGGATCCGCTCGCGCAGACCGGCCTCGAGCAGGGTGTCCACGAGGATGGGCAGGGCCTCGGTCAGGGGCAGGCCCACGTGATCGGCCAGCACCTGGGGCGCGGCGCCGGAGCCGCCCTCGCCGCCGTCCACGGTGATGAAATCGGGCGCCGAGTCCGGGCCGCGGCGCAGGATGGTCTCGCACAAGTCGCGGGGAAAACGTTCCGAGCCGACCACCGTCTTGATCCCCACCGGCCGGCCGGTGACCTCGCGCACCCGGGCGATCATGTCCAGCAGATCGTCCGAGTTGCGGATCTCCCGGTGGCGGTTGGGGCTGCTCGAAACCCGGCCTGCCGGAATCCCCCGGATGCGGGCGATCTCCTCGGTGACCTTGTTCGCCGGCAGCACCCCGCCCCGGCCGGGCTTGGCGCCCTGGGAGAGCTTGATCTCGAAGGCCCGCACCGACTCGGCCACCTCGCGCAGGCGGGCATCGGAAAGGTTGCCCGCCGCGTCGCGCACGCCGTACTTGGCGGTGCCGATCTGGAAGATCAGATCGCAGCCGGCCTCCACGTGCCAGGGGGTGAGCCCGCCCTCGCCCGTGTTCATCCAGATCCCGGCCTTCGCCGCGCCCCGCGCCAGGGCCTGCACCGCCGGCTTCGAGAGGGCGCCATAGCTCATGCCGGAGATGTTGAACAGGGAAGGCGCCACGAAGGGCCGTTCACAGTCCCGCCCGATCACCAGCGGCGGCGCCGGGGCCACTTCCTCTTCCAGCAACGGATAGGAGGCGTTGACGAAGACGATGGAGCCCGGCTCGCGCAGATCGTTGGTGGAGCCGAACCCCAGCAGGCCGCCCAGATCCTTGGCGGTGCGATAGACCCAGCTGCGGGTGGCGCGGTTGAAGGGCAGCTCTTCCCGGTCCAGGGCGAAGAAATACTGGCGCAGATATTCCCCCAGCCGCTCGAGAAAGTAGCGGAAACGGCCGATGACCGGAAAGTTGCGCCGGATGGCGTGATGGGTCTGGAGCACGTCCGCCACGTACATCCAGACGAGCGAAACCAGCAGGGCACCCAGCAGCGCCGCCAGCAGCCACCAACCGTTGAATCCGTCCATCCGCCGCCTCCCGCGAGCATTTTCCTGAAGACATTGGCGGCCGGTGGGGCGAAAAGTTTATGCCTCGTCCCTCGTCCCTCGTCCCTCGCCACTCTGTGCATTGATGACGGGATCCAGCCTGTCCAGGCATTCCCGTTCCTTGAGGTGGGGACAGTCCACCGGCGGAAAGGCGCGCAAGCGGGCGCGGCTTGGGATCAGCACCGCGGGCAGGACGTGGCCGGGCAGGCGCACGCCGTCGATGTGGCAGGGAAAGACCGGCGCGCCGGAGAGGCGGGAAAGGCGGGCCACCCCCCGGCGCAGGCGGGCCGGGCCTTCTTCCGGCAGGTGGATGCGGCCGGAGGGGAACAGGGCCACCACCTTGCCGGAGGCCAGGGCGTCCAGGGCGGCGCGAAAGGCGCTGTCGTCGCGGCTGGAGCGATCCACGGGGATGCATTCCCCGAGGCGGAACAGCCAGGTGAGGCCGAAGCGCTCGTACTCCTCCCGGGCGATGATGAAGTGCACGGGCCGGCGGCAGGCGGCGAGGATGAGCAGCGGATCCAGCCCCGAGATGTGATTGGCCACCACCAGGGCCGGGCCGTCGGGCGGCAGCGGCACGGTCTGGATGTCGCAGCGGTGCCAGGTGCGCAGAAAGACCCGGTTGAGGCCGTCGATGACGTTGGTGACGGGATGCCCCCAGTCGCACCCCGCCGCGCGGTTGGCCTCGCGACCGATCCGGATCAGGGCGCCGAAGGCGGCCATCAGCAGCAGGCTGCCCGCCAGCCACGGGAGCGTGGCCACCGCTTCGGGACTCATTTGGCGTACACCTTGCGCCGGAACAGGTCGTGGCGCTTGCTCACCAGCCGGTCGAGAAACAGCAGGCCATCGAGATGATCGATCTCGTGCTGCACGGCGCGGGCCTCGTAGCCTTCCATCTCGTACTCCCGCGCCTCGCCGTGCTCGTCCTGGGCGCGCAGGCGGATCCGCGCGGCGCGGATCACGTTGCCGGTGAAGTCGGGCACCGAGAGGCAGCCCTCGCGGCCCTTGACCATGCCGTCCCATTCCAGGATTTCCGGATTCACCAGCACCAGCCGACCGTGATTCGGGGTTTTGGGCTTCGCCGACACGTCGACGATGACGATGCGCCGGAACTCGCCCACCTGAGGCGCGGCGATGCCCACGCCACCGGGGCCGGCGCGCATGGTCTCCTCCAGATCCGCAACGAAGGCCCGCAGCGCCTCGTCGAAGTCGGTGACCGGTGCCGAGACCTGCTTGAGACGGGGATCGGGGTAGGTAAGAATGTCGAGGACCGCCATGCGCTCAGCCCACCAGCGTCTCCACCGGTTCGAGGTGGGCGTCCACGCCCTCGGCGCGCACGATCTCCAGGGCCGATGCCAGGGCCGGGATCCCCTCGCGGGCCCGTCCCTCGATCTGCATGACGTAGATGGGCGCCTCGGCGGTGCCGGCCACGTCCGATTCAAGATCCAGGATGTCCAGCCCCGCTTCGGCCAGCACGCCGGTGACCCGGGCCACGATGCCGGCGCGATCGGCGCCGTAGACGGTGATCCGCACGTCGGGCTCGTGATGCGCGTGCAGATGCGCCTCGATGGGATCGATGTGCACGGTCAAATCCAGCGAGTCGGTTTCGGTGGCGATGGCCTGTTCCAGTTCGCGACGGCTACCGGGGAACTGCACCATCATCATGATGGTGAAATTGCCGCCCAGGCGCATCATGGCCGTCTCGCCCAGGTTGGCGCCGGCCTCGTAGAGGGCGGCGGTCACGTGGGCCACGATGCCGGGCCGGTCCTTGCCCACCAGGGTCAGCATGTACCATTTGGCTTGCTTCGTCATGGCCGTCTCTCCTTGCGATCAGTGGAGGGTGGAATGGGCCAGCCAGATCACCAGCACCCCGGCGCTGATCAGGCCGAGCTGCTGCAGGGTGGCCGAGAGGTGCAGCCTGCGGTGCAGCCCCGGGATGAGATCCGCCACCGCGATGTAGATGAAACTGGAGGCGGCCACCGCCAGGATGTAGGGCAGGACGGACTGCATGCCGCCCAGACTCCAGTAGGCGCCGAGGGCACCGATGAGGGTGGTAAGACTGGAGAGGACATTGAACAGCAATGCCTTGCCACGGGTATAGCCGCTGTGCAGCAGCACCGCGAAATCGCCCACCTCCTGAGGGATCTCGTGCGCCGCCACGGCCAGGGCCGTGACCACGCCCAGGTGCACGTCCACCAGGAAGGCCGCGCCGATCAGCACCCCGTCCACCAGGTTGTGAATCCCGTCCCCGATCAGGATCAGGGTGCCGGCAGCGTGCCCGTCATGGGCCAGGGTGTGGGTCTCGCACTCGCCTGAATGACAATGGCGCCACAGCACCATCTTCTCGAGCAGAAAGAAGCCCAGCAGCCCCAGCAGCACCGCCATACCCACATTGTGGGGATCGGCCGTCCCCAGCGCATGGGGCAACAGGGCCAGAAAGGCCGCCCCCAGCAAGGCCCCGATGGCGAAACTGATCATGTGCGGCAGCAAGCGCCCCCGCAACCCCTCCGGCAACAACAGGAACACCCCGGCCGCCAGCACGCTGAGCACCCCGCCGACCAGGCTGAAGACGACGATCCAGACAAGCAGGCTCATGAAAGACTCCCCGGAGAAACGGCGTGCATCATACCCGAAAACGGGCATCTGCCTGACTCACTGCAAATAACGCAGAGACCGCAGAGACGCCGAGAGCGCCGAGAAAACGGTGTGGCCAACGCCTCGAACTCAACGATCATGTCCACCTCCCAGCCTCTTTATCAATCCACAAATCCGACATTCTCTGCGACCTCGGCGTCTCTGCGGTCTCTGCGTTTTTTCCAGCGCTCCCGACCGAAGCCCCTTCGAGCCAGATGACGCTGGCCATGCGGCCGGTGCGGCCGTCGCGGCGGTAGGAGAAGAAGCGGTCGGTCTCGGTGAAGGTGCAGTGTTCACCGCCGAAGACCTGCACGCCCAGGACCTCGAGGCGGCGGCGAGCCAGGCAGTAGAGATCGAGGTGCCAGTGGCCAGGCCGGGTGGCGGTGAAGGCAGAGGCGGCGCCGGGATCGGTGACGAGAAAGGCGTCGCGCACCGTGGCGTCCACCTCGTAGGCATCGGGGCCGATGGCCGGGCCGAGCCAGGCCAGCAGTTTGCTGGCAGAGACGGCCAGGGCGACGACGGTGGCCTCGAGCACCCCGGCGGCCAGGCCCCGCCAGCCGGCATGGGCCGCGGCCACCCGGCTCCCGGCGCGGTCGCAGAACAGCACCGGGAGGCAGTCGGCGGTGAGCACCGCGCAGATCACGCCGGGGCGGTCGGTCCAGGCGGCATCGGCCCGGGGCGTGGCGCCGGGGGCAACGGCGTGGGCCGCCACCACGGCCGTGCCGTGCACCTGTTCCAGCCAGACCGGCTCGTTCGGAAGGCCCAGCCGACGGCGATTCTCGACCACCCGCCGCGGATCGTCCTCCACGTGCAGAGCCAGATTGAGGCTCGCCCACGGAGGCGGACTGACGCCGCCACTGCGCCGACTGGTGGCCGCATGCACCCCGACCGGCGCCGGCCAGTCGGCCGGGAACCAGGAGGCGTTGAAAGGGACATTTGAACTCACCCGAGATTGTCCTCCCGCCATGACGACCACGGCGCCGGCAGACGGCCGACAACCCGCCTTGCATCTCCTCTGCGCCTCTGGGATCTTTCCAGCCAACGTCTCGTAGCCGTCCTCATTCGTCCACGTACTCCCATTCCCAGTCGCCTTCGTCCTCGTCCGTGTCGCTGCCGGCCCGGGCCTCGTCCTCGCGCAACTCGTCGAGCAGACGGCGCATGTCCTCCGGCAGCGGCGAATGCCATTCCATCTCCTCGCCGCTTTCGGGATGCACCAGGCCGAGGCGGCCGGCATGCAGGGCCTGGCGGCGGAAGCCGCGCAGGGTCTCGGCCAGGGATTCGCTGCATCCGGGCGGCAGACGCAGGCGCCCGCCATAGACCGGATCGCCCACCAGGGGATGCTGGAGATGGGCCATGTGCACCCGGATCTGGTGGGTGCGGCCGGTCTCCAGGCGGCAGCGGATCCAGGTATGGGCGCGGTAGCGTTCCACCACGCGGTAATGGGTGACCGCCGGCTTGCCGCCGGGGGTGACGGCCATGCGCTTGCGCTGCACGGGATGCCGGCCCACGGGCGCCTCCACCGTGCCGCCGGCCACCAGCACCCCGCTGACCACCGCCTGATACTCGCGCAGCAGGCTGCGCGCCTGAAGCTGGTTGACCAGGGCGGTCTGGGCCGGAAGCGTGCGGGCCACCACCAGCAGGCCCGTGGTGTCCTTGTCCAGGCGATGGACGATCCCCGCCCGGGGCAGCTTCGCCAGAGCCGGATCGTGGTGCAGCAGGGCATTGAGCAGGGTGCCGGTGGGGTTGCCCGCGGCGGGATGGACCACCAGCCCGGCCGGCTTGTCGATGACCAGCAGCTCCGCATCCTCGTAGACGACCGTCAGGGGGATGGGCTCGGGGCGCCAGTCGCCTTCCGCTTCCAGCACCACCGCGAGCGACACCCGTTCGCCACCCATGACCTTGTCCCGGGCCCGCCAGATGGCTCCGTCCACGCGCACCCGACCGGCCTTGAGCCAGGCGGCCAGCCGGGAACGGGAATAGTCGGGAAACAGGCGGGCCAGGGCCTGATCCAGGCGCAGGCCGGCCAGTTCGTCGGGAACGATCTGCTCGAGCCGGGTTTCGGATTCGTCGTGCATGCTGACAGCAGGTTGGCAAAGGCTCCATGATACCCCGTCCCGGCCGATGGGGGATTTTTCAATCCCTCTCCGGGCGGGTATACTGCGCTCCCCTCTTCGCACCGGTCCACCTGCCATGGTATTGCGCCCCGCTCTCCTGCTCCTGCTGCTCGCCGCCCTGCTGGCCGGTTGTGCCGCCACCGGCGAGGGGGAGGACGAAACCGCCGGCATGAGTGCGGCGGAAATCTATGCCGAGGCCCATCAGAAGCTGGAAGACAAGGAATACGAGACCGCGGCCCAGTGGTTCGAGAAGCTGGAGGCCCGCTATCCCTACGGCCCGTATGCCGAGCAGGCGCAACTGGAAGTGGCCTACGCCTACTACAAGGCCAACGAGCCCGAGTCGGCCATCCTCTCCGCCGAGCGCTTCATCAAGCTGCATCCCAATCATCCGAAGGTGGACTACGCCTATTACCTGCGGGGCCTGGCCGCCTACGACTCGGATCAGTCCTTCATCAACAAGGTCTTCCGCCAGGATCCCACCGAACGGGATCCCAGGTCGGCACGCCGGGCCTTCCGCTTCTTCAGCGAGCTGGTCAAGCGCTTTCCCGACAGCCGCTATGCCGAGGACGCCATCGCGCGCATGTACCGCATCCGCGAGGGGCTGGCCCGCTACGAGTTGCACGTGATCGACTACTACACGAGGCGCAGCGCCTTCGTGGCCGTGGCCAACCGGGCCAAGTACGTGGTGGAGAACTACCAGGGCACCGCCGCCGTGCCCAAGGCCCTGGCGGCGATGGTCAACGCCTACGTGGAACTGGGGCTGCCCGACTTGGCGCGGGACGCGCTGAAGGTGCTGGAACTGAACTATCCCGAGTATCGGGACATCGCAGGACTGCGCAAACAGGTGGCAGAGGCCGAAAAGGACGCGGCAGGGTGAATTCGCGGCCCGTCTGCCGGATCCGCCGCTGCGCGGCCTGAGCCTGCCTGCATTCCACTGATTCCGTTCATCGCGGCTTGCGCCGCTCCTACACGACCCGTCAAGCCATTCCTCTGACGTCGAACCGCCACGCGGTGCAACGACTAAATGAAAGTTCCAAATACCAGACCATAGTTCATTGTGTGCACTGAGCCCTCTGAGACAGAGCGTCGTTTCGTGACCGTCGGCCGCAGGGACGATGTGCAGGACGCACAAGTGTCGCGAGAGGGCAGGATGCCCGAAGCGACTGCGGCCGTCGAGCCTACAGGGATGTATTCACGGCGTGTCACGAAACGACGCTCTGTCCCAGAGGGCGGTGTTGGAATCGGTCGCTCTTGCTCAAATGGTCCGGTACTCGGAACTTCTTAGATCGCATCTTCTCCTTCTTCCCCGGTACGGATCCGGATCACCCGTTGCACGTCGGAGACGAAGATCTTGCCGTCGCCGATCTTGCCGGTGCGGGCGGCGTTGGTGATGGCCTCGATGGCCTGGTCCACCAGGGCTTCGCCGATGACGATCTCGATCTTGACCTTGGGCAGGAAGTCGATGACGTATTCGGCGCCGCGATAGAGTTCGGTGTGGCCCTTCTGGCGGCCGAAGCCCTTGACCTCGGTGGCGGTCATGCCGGTAATGCCGATGTCGGAGAGGGCCTGGCGCACGTCGTCCAGCTTGAAGGGCTTGATGATGGCTTCGACTTTTTTCATGGATGGTGTCCTTCAGGTGGCGTTCTCGTTATTCTGCTGCGGTTTTTATACCCGATTTTCCGCCCCGGCGCACCGGGCACGGATCATTCGGACCGGGACTGCCGGTAACCGGAAGTGATGGGATAGCGCCGATCCCGGCCGAAAGCCCGCGGCGTGATGCGGATCCCGGGCGGGGCCTGGCGGCGCTTGTACTCGTTGCGATCCACCATGCGGATGACCCGCCAGACCGTGTCCGGATCGTAACCGGCGGCCACGATCTCCTCCATGCCCTGATCCCGCTCCACGTAGCGCTCCAGAATACCGTCGAGAATCTCGTAGGGCGGCAGGCTGTCGGTGTCCTTCTGATCGGGCGCCAGTTCCGCCGAGGGCGGCCGTTCGAGCACCCGCTCGGGGATCACCGGGGCGATGGCGTTGCGGTGGCGCGCCAGGCGGTACACCAGGGTCTTGGGCACGTCCTTGAGCACGTCGTAGCCGCCGGCCATGTCGCCGTAGAGGGTGGCGTAACCCACGGCCAGCTCGCTCTTGTTGCCGGTGGTGAGCACCATGCGGCCCTTCTTGTTGGAGATGGCCATGAGGATCACGCCGCGGCAGCGGGCCTGGATGTTCTCCTCGGTGGTGTCCGCCGGCAGGTCGTCGAACTCGGGATGCAGGACATCGAGAAACGCCTGGAAGGGCGTTTCGATGGAAATCACCGAATAGGCCACGCCCAGGGCGCGGGCCTCGGCAGCGGCATCCTCGAGGCTCATGTCGGAGGTGTAACGGGAGGGCATCATCACCGCCTCCACCCGCTCGGCGCCGAGGGCGTCCACCGCCACGGCCAGGGTCAGGGCCGAGTCGATGCCACCGGAGAGGCCGATGACCACGCCGGGAAAGCCGTTCTTGGTCACGTAGTCGCGCACGCCGAGCACCAGCGCCGAATAGACGCTGGCCTCGAGGGAAAGCGGCTCGGCCTGCGGCCCCGGGCGGGGCGTGGCGCGCTGCCCGTCGTCGTCGATGGCCACCGGCGCCAGGGTTTCCTCGAAGGCCGGCAGGCGCTGGCGGATTTCGCCGCCGGCCGCCATGACGAAGGAATCGCCGTCGAACACCAGCTCGTCCTGTCCGCCCACCAGGTTGGCATAGATCACCGGCAGGCCGGTCTCCCGCACCCGATCGCGCACCGCGGTCTCCCGCTCGCCGGCCTTGTCCTTGTGGAAGGGCGAGGCGTTGAGCGTGAGGATCAACCGGGCACCGGCGTCCCGGCAGTCGGCGGCCGGATCCGGATACCAGATGTCCTCGCAGATGGTGATCCCCACCGGCACGCCTTCCAGTTCCACCACGCACGGTTCGTGGCCGGGGACGAAGTAGCGCTTCTCGTCGAACACCGCGTAGTTGGGCAGGTAGCGCTTGCGGGCATTGGCCAGGATGCGACCGTCGCGCAGCACCAGGGCAGCGTTGTACACGCCATGGGGCGTCTTCTCGGGATAGCCGAAGATCAGAGTGATGCCGTGCACGGCCTGGCGCAGGCGGGTGAGTTCCTCGTCCACCCATTCGTACAGATCCGGGCGCAGCAGCAGATCCTCCGGCGGATAGCCGGTGACGGCCAGCTCGGGAAAGAGCACGACCGCGGCGCCGAGTTCGTCCCGCGCCCGTTCGGCCTCGGCGATCATGCGCGAAACGTTGCCGGCGATGTCGCCCACCAGGAAATCGACCTGGGCGATGGCCAGGCGCAGGGACGGTTCGGCCGTCATGAACCTAGCCCAGGCGCTCGCGCATGCGCGCGCCCATCTCGGCCGGCGAGCGGGTGACCGTGACCCCGGCGGCCTCCAGTGCCGCGAACTTGCTCTCGGCAGTGCCCTTGCCACCGGAGATGATGGCGCCGGCATGGCCCATGCGCTTGCCGGGGGGCGCGGTGACGCCGGCGATGTAGGCCACGACCGGCTTGCTCACGTGGTCCCGGATGTATTCGGCGGCCGCCTCTTCGGCGCTGCCGCCGATCTCCCCCACCAGGATGATGCCCTCGGTGCCCGGATCGGCCTCGAAGCGTTCCAGGCAGTCGATAAAGTCGAGGCCGTGGATGGGATCGCCGCCGATCCCCACGCAGGTGCTCTGGCCGAGGCCGGCGGTGCTGGTCTGATGCACCGCCTCGTAGGTGAGGGTGCCGGAACGGGAGACGATGCCCACCCGTCCCGGCCGGTGGATGGCCCCGGGCATGATGCCGATCTTGCATTGCCCCGGGGTGATCACCCCCGGGCAGTTGGGGCCCACCAGCAGGGCGCCGGTTTCGGCCAGCACCGGCTTGACCCGCAGCATGTCCTGCACCGGGATGCCCTCGGTGATGCAGACGATGAGCCGGATGCCGGCGTCGGCCGCCTCGAGGATGGCGTCGGCGGCGAAGGCCGCCGGCACGTAGATCATGCTGGCATCGGCGCCGGTTTCGGCCACCGCCTCGTGCACCGTGTCGAACACCGGCCGGTCCAGGTGGGTCTGCCCGCCCTTGCCGGGGGTCACGCCACCGACCAGGTTGGTGCCGTAGTCGATGGCCTGCTGCGAATGGAAGGTGCCCTGCTTGCCGGTGAAGCCCTGGCAAATCACCCGGGTGTCGCGATCGATGAGGATGGCCATCAGCCTCGCCCTCCGGCGGCCGCCACCGCCCGTTGCGCCGCCTCGGTGAGATCCGCGGCGGTTTCCAGATCCAGGTCGCTTTCGGCCAGCAGGCGGCGGCCAGCCTCGGCGTTGGTGCCCTCCAGGCGCACCACCACGGGCACCGTGAGTTCCACTTCCCGGGCCGCCTGGAGGATGCCCTCGGCGATGAGATCGCAGCGCACGATGCCGCCAAAGATGTTGACCAGAATGGCCCGCACGTTGGGATCGGAGAGGATCAGCTTGAAGGCCTCGGCCACCTTCTCGGCGCTGGTGCCGCCGCCCACGTCGAGAAAATTGGCCGGCTCGCCGCCCTGCAGCTTGATGAGGTCCATGGTCGCCATGGCCAGCCCCGCGCCGTTGACCATGCAGGCGATGTTGCCGTCG
Organism: Chromatiales bacterium; assembly: GCA_026984045.1. Taxonomy (GTDB): domain Bacteria; phylum Pseudomonadota; class Gammaproteobacteria; order UBA6429; family Thiohalophilaceae; genus JALSSV01. The sequence continues at coordinate 24,025 of JALSSV010000074.1, forward strand.
AGGCGGATGTAGTTGAGCCCGTGCAGGCTGGCTTGGTATTCGCGTTCGTCTTCCTGGCTGGGATCGCGCAGGGCGGCCAGATCGGGATGTCGGTAGAGGGCATTGTCGTCGAGATTGATCTTGGCATCGATGGCCAGCAGGCCGCCGTCGGCCGTCACCACCAGGGGATTGATCTCCACCAGCGACAGATCCTTTTCCGTGAACAGCCGGTACAGCCCCTGGAGGATGGGGCCGAGGGCCTTGAGCTGTCCGCCAAGCCCCAGGGCGAAACCCGCTCGCCGCACCTGGAAGGGCGACAGGCCGGTGACCGGGTGGATGGGCAGGGCGAGAATCTTCTCCGGCGTCTTGCGGGCCACTTCCTCGATATCCATGCCGCCGGCTTCCGAAGCCATGAGCACCACGCGTTCGCGTTCCCGATCCACCAGCATGCCGAGGTAGAGTTCCCGGGCAATGGCCGTCGACCGTTCGATCAGCACCCGCGCCACCGGCTGGCCCTCGGGGCCGCTCTGGGCGGTCACCAGGCGGCTGCCGAGCAAGGCGCCCACCGCCGCTTCCAGCGCCGCTTCGCCCTCGACCTTCTTCACACCGCCGGCCCTGCCCCGCCCGCCGGCATGCACCTGGGCCTTGACCATCCAGCTCTCGCCTCCCAGCCGGCGGGCCGCGGCCAAAGCCGCCTCGACCGAGTCGGCCACCTCGCCCTCCGGCACCGGGATGCCGTAATCCCGGAACAGGGCCTTGGCCTGGTATTCGTGCAGATTCATCGGCGTCTCGCCTGTGCTCGCAAAGGGCCGCTATTTTGGGCCAAAGCCGAAGCGGACGCAAAACCACGGCCCTGCGGCGCGCGCCCGCAACGGGCATTTGGGTTATGATGGCCAGATGGCCTCCCTGCTGCGTCTCCTCATACTCGTGCTGCTCGTCTGGCTCGCCTGGCGCTTCGTCCGGCGCTGGCTGGACGGGACCGGGACGCGCGCGACCCCCTCCCGGCGCGCCTCGCCCGGCAAGGTGGCGCGCATGGTCCGTTGCCGCTACTGTGATCTGCACCTTCCCGAAGGCGAGGCGGTGCACGACGGGCGGGACTGGTACTGCAGCGAAGCCCACCGCCTGGCCGATCACCGCCACCGCGACGGCTGAGCCGCCCATCCGGGAGCGCGCATCGCATCCATGGCTGTCCAGGATCCGTACGATTTCCGCTATCCCACCGAGCTGCTCGCCGGCAGCGACGAATACGCCTACACCTGGAAACCCCTCGAGTTCCTCAACGCCTACCGCTTCCTGATCAGCGTCGTGCTGAGCGCCCTGTTCTACGTGGACGCCCTGTTTCCGCCGCTGGCCAGCCGCGCACCGCTGCTGTTCTTCGGCACCAGCATCGCCTATCTGGGCCTGAGCGTGGTCTTCGCCCTGATGCTGCGCTGGCACCAGCCCGGGTTCCGCATCCAGGTCTACCTGCAACTGCTCACCGACATCGCCGCCACGGTCCTCCTGATGCACGCCAGCGGGGGCGTCAGCAGCGGCATGGGCAACCTGCTCATCATCGCGGTGGCCGGCGGCAGCGTGGTGCTGCCGGGCCGCCAGGCGCTGCTGCTGGCGGCCCTGGCCAGCTTCGCGGTGCTCGGCGAACAGCTCTACACCGAAACCTGGGGGCTGGACACCACCAGCACCTACACCCAGGCCGGCCTGCTGGGCATGACCCTGTTCATCACCGCCGCCGCGGCCCACCTGTTCGCCCGGCGGATCCGCGAATCGGAGGCCCTGGCCAAGCGGCGCGGCGTGGATCTGGCCAACATGGCCGAACTGACCGAGCACGTCATCCAGCGCATGCAGACCGGCATCGTGGTGGTGGACGGCGAGGATCGCATCCGCCTGATCAACGAATCGGCCTGGAAGATGCTGGGCATGCCCTCCACCGCCGGAGGCCCGCCCCTGGCCCAGGTCTCGCCCCGCCTGGATCAGCGCCTGCAGGAATGGCGCCGCGATCCCGACCGCCCGATCCGGGTCATTCAGCCCGCCCCCCTGCAGCCCAAGGTGCGGCCCCGCTTCGCCCGCCTCAGCCAGGAAGAACGGCCCGCCACCCTGATCTTCCTCGAGGACGCCTCGGCCATGGCCCAGCAGGCCCAGCAGCTGCAGCTCGCCTCGCTGGGACGCCTGACCGCCTCCATCGCCCACGAGATCCGCAATCCCCTGGGGGCCATCAGTCATGCCGGACAGCTGTTGTCCGAATCCCCCAACCTCGATCGCCACGACGCCCGTCTGACCGAGATCATCACCGAACAGTCGCGACGCATGAACACCATCATCGAGAGCGTGCTGCAGCTCGGCCGGCGCACCCGCACCCAGCCGGAGCTCCTCGATCTGGGCGCCTTCCTGCGCACCTTCGCCCGGGATTTCGTCACCGGCCACAAGCTCGAGCCCGACAGCGTGCAAATCACTCTGGAGCAGCCGGACATGGCGGTGCGCTTCGACCCGGTGCACCTGCACCAGATCCTCACCAACCTGTGCGAAAACGCCCTGCGCTACAGCCGGCGCGAGGCCCCGGGCCCGCGCATCGCCCTGCGCGCGGGCCTCAGCCCCGATCACCACCGCCCCTATCTGGACGTGGTGGACAACGGTCCCGGCATCCCGCCCGAGGACGCCCGCCACCTCTTCGAGCCCTTCTTCACCACCTCCAACAGCGGCAGCGGGCTCGGGCTGTTCATCTCCCGGGAGCTGGCCGAAGCCAACCAGGCCCATTTAGACTATATTCCCCTGTCGGGCGGGAGCTGTTTCCGGATCAGCTTTCAGGATCCCCGCCGGCAAATCACCCAGGAAGCCCCGTGAGCCAGAGTTACCGCGCCCTCATCGTCGACGACGAACCGGACATCCGCGAACTGCTGGAGATCACCCTCGCGCGCATGGACATCGCCTGCCGCAGCGCTGCCGATCTGCAGGCGGCCCGGGACTGGCTCAAACGCGAGGACTTCGATCTCTGCCTCACCGACATGCGCCTGCCCGACGGCAACGGCATCGATCTGGTGCGCCACATCCAGGCCACCTGCCCGGCGCTGCCGGTGGCCGTGATCACCGCCCACGGCAACATGGAATCGGCCATCGAGGCGCTCAAGGCCGGCGCCTTCGATTTCGTCTCCAAGCCGGTGGATCTGCACATGCTGCGGGATCTGGTCAGCACCGCCCTCAAGGTGGACCGCCGTCCCCCCCCGGAGAAACCGGCTGACCGCACCGCCTCCCTGCTGGGGGTCTCCGCCGTGATCCGGCAGACCCGGCAGACCATCACCAAGCTGGCCCGCAGCCAGGCCCCGGTCTACATCAGCGGCGAATCGGGGGCCGGCAAGGAACTGGCCGCCCGGCTGATCCACGAAAACGGGCCGCGCGCCGATCAACCCTTCGTGCCCGTCAACTGCGGCGCGATTCCCGCCGAACTGGTGGAGAGCGAATTCTTCGGGCACGTCAAGGGCAGCTTCACCGGCGCCACCCGCGACAAGCCGGGCCTGTTCCAGGCCGCCGACGGCGGCACCCTGTTCCTCGACGAGGTGGCCGATCTCCCCCTGGACATGCAGGTCAAGCTGCTGCGCGCCATCCAGGAAAAGGCCGTACGACCGGTGGGCAGCCACCAGGAGATCCCCATCAACGTGCGCATTCTCAGCGCCACCCACAAAAACCTCCACCAGCTCGTGGAAGCCGGCCAGTTCCGCCAGGATCTGTACTTCCGCATCAACGTCATCGAACTGCACATGCCGGCCCTGCGCGAGCGCCCCGAGGACATCCCCCTGCTGGTGGAACACTTCCTGCGCAAGATCGCCCGCGACTGGGGCACCGACGTGCCCCGCCTCGACGCCGCCGCCATGCAGGCCCTCAAGGCCTATTCCTTCCCGGGCAACGTGCGCGAGCTGGAAAACATCCTCGAACGGGCCATGACCCTGTGCGAGAACAACCGGATCACCGAAGCCGATCTGCACCTCACAAGGGGTGGCGAACTGGCCTCGGGCGAATTCCCCCAACCCGACCTCGCCGGTCGCGACCTGGAAACCGCCCTCTGCCACACCGAAAAGGAGGCCATCCTCCGCGCCCTGGAACAGACCCGCTACAACAAGACCGCCGCCGCCCGCCTGCTGGGCCTGACCTTCCGCCAACTCCGCTACCGCATCAAGAAATACGGCATCGAGTGAGAACCACGTCACGAACTGACAATTTTTGTCACTTCCCGACACCCCGTGCCTGGTCCTAAGGTTTATATCCTTTTTCCGATGTCATATACCAGCCTATCCGGCCGACGAAAGTGTGACCCAAGCCCTTGCTGCCAAAAGACTTTTCGGTTCCAATCCGGCTTCTTTGGAAACCTTGGCACGCTCCCTGCAGTGCTATCCCCACACGCGGCCAGGGCCGCACGTTTTCCCGACAACCACACACCGGAGAGTCATCCTCATGAAACGCACACAAGGCTTTACCCTCATCGAACTCATGATCGTTGTCGCGATCATCGGCATCCTCGCCGCCATCGCGATTCCGGCCTATAATGGATACATCGAACGCTCGAAGATCAACGCTGTGCATACCAACGTGGATGCTGCCTATAGTTTTGTCAAGAATGAAATTGCCAAAGCAGCGGCCAGTGGCAATTATGCTCCCCTGACGGAGAACACTGTCGTTGCCACACTCAATGCCGGTGGCAAGCGCAGCCCATTCGATTCAAACAATAGTGCATTTGCTGCAGGAAATGCCGCTGTCGCAGCGGGTGTCGTGCATGTCGACAACACTGCCGGTGGAGCTGCTGCACAATGGGCACCCGGCGACAATGTCGTGATAACCGTTGAAAACGATGGCAATAACCGAATTGGTTCTCAGACTTGGGCCACCAACTATGTCGGCTCTGGCGAAACCCTTACCGTGGAATAAGCCGAATACTCTAATATCTTTAGAGATTTGTTACCCGGGGTCTGCAATTTTGCGGCCCCGGGATTCTCGTTTTTACACTGAGCGAAGAGCATGAGAAGATGGACAAGATCCGACAAACTCAACACGGCTACACTCTCATCGAAGTAATGATCACTGTCGTGATTCTCGCCATCCTGACCAGCATCGCCATACCTGCCTATCAGAACTACATCCGCACCAGCCGCCTCACAGAATGCAACAACAACCTCGCGAGCATCCGCTTGGCGCAGGAAGAATACTATCTCGAAAACAACCGCTACTTCCCCGATCCCGATGGCACTGTTCAAACCAGTGATGCTTCGATCAACGCCTACTGGCAACCCAACGAAAGCGATGCCGAAAGAAACTTCGACTACGCAGTGACTTCCAGCAACACCGGCGCCAATTGGACCGCCACGGGAACCGGAAGAGGAGGCACCTTCAAGGCCACCGCCACCGATACCTGTACCGCGTCAAAATAAAGCGGCATATCCTTTGCGGTACGCATCACGACAACCAGCGCATTCCTCCGCTCCAACAACGCTTTCGTTCGCCCCCCTCGCTCTTCTGGCCTGCCTGTTTTTTGCTCTACCCCTCGTTTATTGGCCAACCCTGTTTCTGGGCGCGTCCCTACCTCGCTATGCATTTCTGCACTTTGCCGTAAGCGGTCTGTTTCTGGCATGGGCTTTTTCCGCACACGCGCCCAGGTGGCGTAATCACCCCGCCTTGGTGCTGATGCTGTTGTTCCTAATCTGGAATATATTGACCCTGTTTTGGTCACCAGAGCCCGTCACCGGGCTGGTCGAGGTCCTTCGACTGTGCACCTTTCTGGGGCTGGCCCTGTTCGCCAGTCAGTGGCTCGACACCGAAAACAGCCTGCGCTGGTCCATGCCGTCCATCCTGGCTGGTGCCGGCATCGCCCTCCTGATCGGCATTCTGCAGTATTTCGACCTGGACCCCTTCTCTTTCCGCAGGGCACCATCACATATCCCTTCTACCTTTATCAACCGCAATCACGCCGCCAACTATTTCGATTTCATTCCTCCTCTGGCCTTGTCGGGAATCCTATTGTTTCATAGAGCACTCCTTTCCCGGTTTTCCGCACTGGTCTTTGGTCTGGGAGTCATCTACATCCTTCTCAACTCCTCACGAGGAGGCTGGCTGGCGCTTGCCACTTGGTCTAGCCTGACACTTATCCTCCTGACATGTCTGCCGAAATTGCGCAAGGAGACTCTGGCACTTGCCCGACAAAAGAAGGGTGCCCTGCTGATTGCGGTATGTGTGCCTGTTTGCTTCTTTATCCTATTGAAACTGCTGAACTTTTCGCCACCTGCCGGTGAGACGTCCCGGCTTGAACTGATGGATCATTCCGGGGAACTGCGAATCGCCATGTATGTCAATGCTCTGCCTGCCATTGCAGATCATCCCCTGACCGGACTCGGCATCGGGGGCATGCGGTTGGGTTTCCTCCCCTATGCGTCCGCCATTCTTCCGACCGATTTTCGCACTGAAGACACCATCTTGCGCGAACTGCACAATGATCCATTGCAGAATTTCGTAGAGTTCGGGCTGCCTGGCGGCCTGCTGTTTCTCCTGATCGCATTTTCCCTGTACCGCACCGGTCTGAAACACTTGGCGAGCTCGGCCTCTCTCCAGAACCGTATCCTCTCCCTAACCCTGTTGACAGGGCTGGGAGCCAGCCTCATCCATTCCATAGTGGACTTTCCCCTAAGACTGCCTGCATCGGGTGCAATGTTCTGGCTCTATGCTGGCTGGCTGCTGGCACTTTCCGGTATGGCCAGAACAAAGCACGAAGCCGAATCCACTCCTCCTCGCCTTCTGCACTCCAGTCTCATGTTTGCGGGACTCCTTGGCTTGCTGAGCGGTTTTCTGCTTTATCCCCGTTACCTTAGCGCCAACCACTTCTTGTATCAGGCAGCATACAATCTCCAGACAAATCACTGTCGCAAAGCTGCAGAGGCAGCCACATCAGGAATCGACCGTTTCCCTTTCGACTTCATGCTCTGGACAGCATTGGCTCAGACCTATACGGCATGCAGCTTTCCACATGGACAAAAACGGGAGATCATGCAATCCATTATCACTCGGGATCCAGCCAATCTCCGTGCCCGTTCGACAATGGGCTTTCTGCTGCTCGATGAGGGCAAGCCGAAAGAGGCAATTCCGCTATTTGAGGGAGTTGCTCGCACCCTGCCTCACCGGGCAACCAGCTACGCAGGACTTGGCGATGCCTATCTGGAGCTTGGTCAACCACAACGAGCACGCCAGTTCTACAAGGCCGCCCTCCGCAATAACCCACAATACAACTATGTCATAATGCGTTTGCGAAGTCTTGAAAATCAATGAAAGGTGAATGATTTACTTGAATATTCATAAACTTAGCGATATAAACTAAAGATGAAGGTTATTACGTAGGCCTTTCGGAATCGTAACAGTACAGGTTTCAAGCTGACTCCCGGTACGGCCGATATGAACGGGTGAATTTACACGGGCTCCTGTCCCTTTATCATTAACAGACCAGCCCCAATCACATCACGGTAAACCGACATGGCAACTCCCGGTGTAAAAATCCAGTTCGGAGGGCTCGCCCGCAAACTCATCCAGGACGGCTTTCTGAGCGACCAGAAGGCTGCCGAGGCGTTTGAAAAAGCCAAGAAAAAAAAGATCCCCTTCGTCACCCAGCTCGTCGAAAGCAAGATCATCGACAGCCAGACCATCGCCCATACCGCATCTGAAGAATTTGGCGTGCCGCTTCTGGACATCGATGCCATCGATATCGAGCCGGATACCGTCAAGCTGGTCAAGGAAAACCTGATCCGCAAGCATCACAGTCTTCCCCTCTTCAAACGAGGCAATCGGCTGTTCGTTGCGGTCTCCGATCCGACCAACCTGCAAGCGCTGGACGAAATCAAGTTCCACGTCGGCATGACCACGGAACCGATTCTGGTCCTGGACGACAAGCTCAGCCGGGCCATCGACAAGGCCCTGGAGGCCGCTGACACCACCCTCAGCGAGCTGGGCGACGCCGATCTCGACGACGTGGAATTCGTCGACGAAGAGGCCATGGAGGCCGGCAATGAGGTCTCGGAAGCCGAAGTCGACGACACTCCCGTGGTGCGCTTCATCAACAAGGTGCTCCTCGATGCCATCAACAAGGGTGCCTCGGACATCCACTTCGAGCCCTACGAGAAAACCTACCGCGTCCGCTTCCGCCAGGACGGCATCCTGCGAGAAGTGGCCGCGCCGCCGGTGACCATGGCTCCCCGCCTGGCCGCGCGGCTCAAGGTCATGTCGCGGCTCGACATCTCCGAGCGACGCATCCCCCAGGACGGGCGCATCAAGCTCAACCTGTCGAAGAACCGGGCCATCGACTTCCGTGTCAACACCTGTCCGACCCTGTTCGGCGAGAAGATCGTCCTGCGTATTCTCGACCCCAACAGCGCCAAGCTCGGCGTCGATGCCCTGGGTTTCGAGCCGGAGCAGAAGGAACTCTTCCTGGAAGCCCTGCACAAGCCCTACGGCATGCTGCTGGTGACCGGCCCCACCGGGAGCGGCAAGACCGTGACGCTGTATACCGGCGTGAACATCCTCAACGAGCCGAACATCAACATCTCCACCGCCGAGGATCCGGTGGAAATCAACCTGCCCGGCATCAACCAGGTGAACATCAATCCCAAGGTGGGACTGGACTTCCCCGCGGCCCTGCGCGCCTTCCTGCGCCAGGACCCGGACGTGATTCTGGTGGGCGAGATCCGGGACCTGGAGACCGCCGAGATCGCCATCAAGGCCGCCCAGACCGGCCACATGGTACTCTCGACCCTGCATACCAACGACGCGCCTCAGACCCTGACCCGAATGGTGAACATGGGTGTGCCGCCCTACAACATCGCCAGCTCCGTCAACCTGATCATTGCCCAGCGCCTGGCGCGGCGGCTGTGCAACCACTGCAGGCAGCAACTGGATATCCCCGCCGAAGCCCTGCGGGCCGAAGGCTTCGCCGAGGACGACATCCAGCAGGGCATCACCGTGTACGGTCCCAATCCGGAGGGCTGTGACAACTGCAGCGGCGGCTACAAGGGTCGGGTGGGCATCTACCAGGTCATGCCCGTCTCCGAAGAAATGGGCCGGATCATCATGGAAGGGGGCAACGCCATGCAACTGGCCGACCAGGCCCGCCAGGAAGGCATCCCCGATCTGCGCGAATCGGGCCTCAAGAAGGTCCGTGACGGCATCACCAGTCTCGACGAAATCAACCGCGTCACCAAGGAATAAACCATGGCAGAACAGGCACTCAAACAATCCGTTTTCATCTGGGAAGGCAAGGACAGCAAGGGACAGACAATCAAGGGCGAGACCACCGGCGCCAACGTGGCCCTGGTCAAGGCCAGCCTGCGCCGCCAGGGCATCGTGCCCTCGAAGGTCCGCAAGAAATCCAAGCCCCTGTTCGGCGGCAAGGGCAAGGTCAAGCCGGCCGACATCGCCATCTTCAGCCGCCAGCTCGCCACCATGATGAACTCGGGCGTCCCGCTGGTGCAGGCCTTCGAGATCATCGGCCGCGGTCACGAGAACAAGGCCATGCAGGAGCTGCTGCTCGGGATCAAGGCCGACATCGAGGGCGGCAGCAACCTGTCCGACGCCCTGGCCAAGCATCCCCTGATCTTCGACGACCTGTACTGCAACCTGGTTCGGGCCGGCGAGCACGCCGGGATTCTCGACAGCATCCTCGACAAGGTGGCCACCTACAAGGAAAAGACCGAGGCCATCAAGGCCAAGATCAAGAAGGCGCTGTTCTATCCCACCGCCGTCATCGTCATGGCCTTCATCATCACCGCGGTACTGATGATTTTCGTGATCCCCGAGTTCGAGAAGCTGTTTTCCGGTTTCGGGGCCGATCTGCCGGCCATCACGAAGTTTGTCATCAACCTGTCCAAGGTCTTCCAGGAATGGTGGTGGGCCATCTTTGGCAGCATCGGCCTGGCCATCTATGGACTCCTGCAATTCAAGAAACGCTCGAAGAAATTCCAGACCTTTCTCGACAAAACCCTTCTGCACGTGCCGATCATCGGCCCCATCATGACCAAGGCCGCCATCGCCCGCTATGCGCGCACCCTGTCCACCATGTTCGCCGCCGGCGTGCCCCTGGTGGAAGCCATGGAATCGGTGGCCGGTGCCGTCGGCAACGTGGTCTATGGCGACGCGGTGATGCGCATGCGTGACGAGGTCGCTTCCGGTACCCAGCTCAACGTAGCCATGAAGCAGACCAACCTCTTCCCCAACATGGTGGTGCAGATGACCGCCATCGGCGAGGAGGCCGGCTCGGTGGACGCCATGCTGGCCAAGGTGGCCGACTTCTACGAAGAGGAAGTGGACAACGCCGTGGACGGCCTCAGCAGCCTGCTGGAGCCCATCATCATGGCCATTCTTGGCGTCCTGATTGGTGGCCTGGTGGTTGCCATGTACATGCCCATCTTCCAGATGGGCAAGGTGGTCGGCGGCTGATCCGTTCACTGCATGACATTCCTTACACTGTTGCAGCAGAACACGGCGCTCTTTCTGGGCGCCGTGTTCGTACTGGGGCTGCTGGTGGGCAGCTTCCTCAACGTGGTGATCCTGCGCCTGCCGGTGATGATGGAACGGCGCTGGCAACGGGAATGTGCCGAGTTCACCGGTGCGCCGCTGCCCGAGACAGCCGAACCATTCAATCTCGTCACCCCCCGTTCCCGTTGTCCGGAATGCGGGCATCTTATCTCGGCGCTGGAGAACATTCCCGTCCTCAGTTATCTGTGGCTGCGCGGCCGCTGCCGCCACTGCGGCACAGCCATTCCGATGCGCTATCCCCTGGTGGAAATCCTCAGTGCCCTGCTGGCCATCACCGTGGCTTGGCATTTCGGCCTCGACCTGCCATTGCCGTTCGCCCTGCTGCTCACCTGGGTCCTGCTGGCCCTGAGCTTCATCGATCTGGATCGGCAGTGGCTGCCCGATGACCTCACCCTGCCCTTTCTCTGGCTGGGGCTGCTGGTCAACATTCGCGGGGTGTTCACCGATCTCGAGTCGGCCGTGATCGGCGCTGCGGCCGGCTACCTGATCCTGTGGTTCGTCTACCACGTATTCCGCAAGCTCACCGGCAAGGAAGGCATGGGCTACGGCGACTTCAAGCTGCTGGCGATGCTCGGCGCCTGGCTGGGCTGGCAGGCCATTCCCCTGATTGTGATCCTTTCCTCGCTGGTGGGAACGGTCTTCGGCGTGAGCTTTCTTCTTTTGCGCCGCCTGGGTCGGGAACAGCCCATTCCCTTCGGCCCGTACCTGGCCATCGCAGGCTGGATCGCCCTGATATGGGGGGATCGAATCACCGCCGCATACCTGGACTGGGCGCTCGGCTGATCATGCTGGTGGTGGGGCTCACCGGGGGGATCGGCAGCGGCAAGAGCACTGTGGCGGGGCTGTTCGCCGAGCGGGGCGTGCCGATTATCGACACCGATGAACTGGCCCGGGAGGTCGTGGCCCCCGGCACGCCGGGGCTCCAGCAACTGGTGGAACGCTTCGGCACGGCGATTCTGACGCCGGACGGTGAACTGGACCGGCGCCGGCTGCGCGTGCGGATCTTCCAGGACGAGGCCGCCCGCCGGGACGTCGAGGCCATTCTCCATCCCCTCATCGAGGCGCGGGTCCGCGAACGGCTCGCTCCGCTGGAGGCGCCCTACGCCCTGGTGGTCATTCCCCTGCTGGCAGAAACCGGCGGCTATCCCTTCATCGAGCACGTGCTGGTGGTGGATGCCGCACCGGAAACGCAAATTCAGCGAGTCATGGCCCGGGACGGGGTCGATCGCGCCGCAGTCGAAAGGATCCTCGCCACCCAGGCCGATCGCCAGCGCCGCCTGGCCCTGGCCGACGACGTGATCGACGGCGAGCGGCCTCTGTCCGAACTGCGCGAACGGGTCGCGCAGCTCGATCGGCGCTACCGGGAAATGGCCCGCGAACTCGAAGGACGGTAGCGGTTGCCAAAACCGCCCGCCTGGCACAGAATCCCGCTTTGCCTCATCGAGCCGTCTTGCCCGTGGAAAACCCCATCCTCTACGAACAGCCTCTGAACGAGCGGATGCGCACCTTCCTGCGCCTGGAACAGCTCTTCCGGCAGACCCGCTATTCGCTGGGGGGCTTCTCCATGTGGGACAGCCGCCACAGCGTCAACGGCCTCATCCAGATCCTCGAGCTGCTGGCCCGGGGCGATCTGAAGAACGAAATCCTCAAGGAGCTGGAGCGCCTGCAGGCCTCCCTCATGGCCCTGCAGGATCGGCCGGGCGTGGATCAGGCCCAGCTGGGCAGCGTGCTGCACCAGTTGCAGCAGGCCGAGGCGGAAGTCCATGGCCAGTCGGGCCAGTTCGGCCAAAGCCTGCGCGACAACGAGCTGCTTGCCGGCATCCGCCAGCGCACCAGCATCGTCGGCGGCGACTGCAACTTCGACCTGCCGGCCTATCATCACTGGCTGAGCCGCGATCCCGAACGGCGGATCGCGGATCTGGAGAGCTGGCTCGCCAGCCTGGATCCGGTCATCCAGCCCATTTCCATGATTCTCGCCATCCTGCGAGAAAGCGCGGACGCCCGGGAACAGCGGGCCGAAGGCGGCTTCCACCAGCAGAACCTCGATCCCGGGCAACCGGTTCAGCTGCTGCGCATCCAGCTCCCCCAGGCGATGGAGGTGTTTCCCGAAATCAGCGCCGGCAAGCACCGCTTTTCGGTTCGGTTTCTCGAACCCCGTGGCAGCGAGCGGCCGGTACAGACCGATCAGAACGTGGACTTTCTGCTGAGCCTGTGTGCCCTGTGAGCAAGACCGTCAAATGCCCAACCTGTGGCAAGGCCGTGACCTGGGGCCCCGACTCGCCCTTGCGCCCCTTCTGCAGCGAACGCTGCAAGCTCATCGATCTGGGGGAATGGGCCGCCGAAGGGCACCGGATTCCCGGCGAGGAAATCCTGCCCGAGGAGATGCTGGATCCGGAGCGCCGCCACCGGCATTGACCTCCATCCCCTTCTCACCCTGGCCCACTCGGCTCGGGCGTCCCGCTTCGCGCTACCGTGGCGTCGTCCTCCGAGGAGAGAGGAAAAATCCGGCATACCGGCCTGTTCAGTCTCCGGCACGGAAGCCGAAACGGGCTTCCCGGACCGCCTCCGCGCTTTCCACGCTCACCACGGCCCGCCAGTCGTGACGGCCGGTGGTGCACACGGGCAACACGGCGCGACCGGTGAAGCGGCCGGTACCACCGTTCTGCAGCCGATAGCGGTTCAGACCCATGTCCATGTCCGGCATCTCGAAACGCACCTGCACGTCGGGCGGCGGCTTCACCGCAAAGCCGTTCAGGTGCACCTCGAAGGGAAATGCCGTGAGGGGGCTGGGCGGGGCAAGGAAGCGCAGGGTGATGCGGCGGCCGTCCCGACTGCTCTGGCAGAATCCGGCGCCATCACACTCTGCGTCGGGAAACGAGACGACCTGGGGTGCATCACTCTGGCAGGCAACGAGCGTCAGGAGGAGCCAGGCCAGGGCGGTTGCGCGAAGACCGGTCATGGCCACCACGCCCGGATGGCCGCCACCCCCTGCCCGCCGGCTTCCCAGGCCCGTTCCCGCTCGGCCTCGCCGAGCCCGCCCAGGGCATAGACCGGATGGGCGGCCAGCCTCACCAGTTCGGCAAAGCCCCTCCAGCCCAGCGGCCGGGTGCCGGGATGGGAGGCGGTGGGCGCCACCGGCGAGAGGACGCTGAAATCCACGCCCATGGCCTGCGCCTGACGCAGCTCCTGCGCATCATGGGTGGAGGCGGCCACCAACCGGCTCGCGGGGAGCGGCCGGGAGGTCAGCGCCCGCAGCCGGTGACGGGTGAGATGCACGCCATCGGCGCCGGTGGCCGCCACCCAGTCGGGCGGGCCGTTGATCAACAGGCGCGCGCCGGCCGCGTGGCAAAGTGCCACCGCTTCCCGTGCCAGCGCCAGGTATTCGCCGGCATCGAGATGATGGGCCCGAAACTGAACGAGACGGATGCCCCGTGCAAGGGCGGCCTGCAACCGGCACCGGAAATCGGCCGCATCTGCGAAGGACCCGGTGATCAGGTAGCGGGAAGGCAGCCGCACGGCAGTGACGATGGGCCGGTTGGCGGCAGGCAGGGGAAGGGTAAGCAGATCCGCCTCCGCCACCCAGCGCAGCGGCTGCCCTTCCCGTCCGTGGGGCTCGCCCTGCCAGCGATCCACCTGCCACACGTCCAGCTCCACCGTCCTGTCGGGATAGGCATGGCGCAATCGGATCAGGGGCCGCAGGTGCTCGGCGCGGATCCCCAGTTCCTCCTCCAGTTCCCGGATCAGGGCGCTGCGGCGATCCTCGCCCGGCTCGCGCTTGCCGCCCGGAAACTCCCACAGCCCGCCCTGATGAACGTGTGCCGGGCGCCGCGTCAGCAGCACCCGATCGCCGCGGCGGATCACGCCCACCGCCACGGGCAGCGCCTCAGGTGCGGTATTCGGCGTTGATGCGCACGTAGTCATAGGAGAAGTCGCAGGTCCACACCCGCGCCCGGGCCACGCCCCGTGCCAGATCGATGCGCACGGTGATCTCGTTGCGGTCCATCACCGCCTGACCCCGTTCCTCACGGTATTCCGGATCGCGGCCGCCGGCGGTGACGATCCGCACTTCGTCGAGCCAGATCCGCACGGCCTGAACGTCGAGATCGGGAACGGGTGCCCGGCCCACGGCGGCGAGTATGCGCCCCCAGTTGGGATCGGCGGCGAAGAAGGCCGTCTTGACCAGCGGCGAGTGGGCCACCGTCCAGGCCACTTCGAGGCATTCCGCCTCGCTGCCGCCCCCCGTGACCTCCACATGGATCAGTTTGGTGGCCCCTTCGCCGTCGCGGACCAGCCCCTTGGCCAGTTCCTCGCACAGCTCGGTCAGGGCCGCCTGCCAGGCGGCCAGGGCCGGCGTGCCCGTTTGCAGCGTCACGCCGCTTTGGCCCGTGGCCATCAGCACGCAGGCATCATTGGTGGAGGTATCGCCGTCCACCGTGATCCGGTTGAAGGAGACGTCCACCGCCGCCTGCAGGCTGGTCTGCAGCAATTCGGGAGCGAGGGCGGCATCGGTGGCGATATAGGCCAGCATGGTGGCCATGTTCGGGCGGATCATGCCGGCCCCCTTGGCCATGCCCGTGAGCGTCACCGTCCGCCCGTCGATCTCAAGCGTGCGCGACAGCCGTTTGGGCCGGGTGTCGGTGGTAAGGATCCCCCAGGAGGCCTCGTCCCAGCCGTCGGCGTCGAGCGCCTCGAGCGCCGTCGGCAGGGCCGAGGTGATCCGCGCCACCGGCAGATCCTCGCCGATGACGCCCGTGGAGAACGGCAGAACCTGCTCCATCTCGCACCCCCCATGGCCGGCCAACGCCGCGCAGCATTCCCGCGCCGCACGCAGCCCCGCCTCGCCGGTGCCGGCATTGGCATTGCCGGTATTGACGAGCAGGTAACGCGGTGCGCCCTGCGCCAGATGTTCCCGGGCCACGATCACCGGCGCGGCGCAGAAGGCATTGCGGGTGAACACCGCCGCCGTGGTGGTCCCCTCGGCCAGTTCGATCACCACCAGATCGCGGCGATCCGGCTGCTTGATACCGGCCCGGGCGGTGCCCAGGCGGATGCCGGGGATGGGGAGGGCAGCGGGGAGATCGTCAGAGGTCATGGATTGGAGGATTCCTGTCGGGAAGGGCAAACGGTTCGTATCTTCGTAGGAGCGGCGCCCCCGCCGCGATTTTGCGTTAGTGGGTAATGGAGGTCAGGGAAAAGCGTGGTGATGTTACCCGCAACCTGCTACTCGTCACCCGCAACCTTCTGATCGCGGCGGGGGCGCCGCTCCTACCGTTTTCGTGCAAGGCAGAAAAGGCTTGCCCACGCCTCGCTTCGAATCGACGGCGAGGGCAATGTTGTCATGTCGGCCTGATACCCAAGGGGCACACACCAGGACACCCTTCTCCCTTTGCACCTTTGCGTTGAAAACACAATCGGTCAGTTCAGCTTGCCGTGGCAGTGCTTGTACTTCTTGCCGGAACCGCAGGGGCAGGGTTCGTTGCGGCCCACCTTGCGGCCTTCGCGCACGAAGGGCTTGTGGGATTCTTCGGCTTCGGCCGTCGCGGTTTCGGCATCGCCCTGCATGGCCGTGACGTTGGCATGCTGAAACTCCATCTGCTGCTCCAGAGCCCGGCGCTGGGCCTCGAGGGCGGCGATCTCTTCCTCGCTGTGGATCTGCACCCGGCTCAGGAGCGTGATCACGTCGTGCTTGATGCGCTCGAGCATGGCCGCGAACAGCTCGAAGGATTCGCGTTTGTATTCCTGCTTGGGGTTCTTCTGCGCATAGCCGCGCAGGTGGATGCCCTGGCGCAACTGATCCATCAGGGCCAGGTGATCCCGCCACTGGCTGTCGAGCACTTCGAGGAACACCGCCTTTTCGATCTGGCGCATGACCTCGGCGCCGTACTGTTCCTCCTTCTCCCGGTAGGCCTGTTCCACCGCCTCGATGATGCGCTGGCGCAGGCCTTCCTCGTCCAGGCGCTCCTCGGCATCGAGCCAGCCCTGCACGTCCAGCGTCAGGCCGAACTCGGCCTTGAGGGCCTCCTGCAGGCCCGGAATGTCCCACTGTTCCTCGATGCTCTGCGGCGGCACGTAGTCGCTGATGATGCCGATGACCACGTCGGCGCGGATCGCGCTGATGGTTTCCGAGAGATCCTCGCTGGCGAGGATTTCGTTGCGCTGGTTGTAGATCACCTTGCGCTGATCGTTGGCCACGTCGTCGTATTCGAGCAACTGCTTGCGCATGTCGAAGTTGTGACCTTCCACCTTGCGCTGGGCGTTCTCGATCGCCCGGCTCACCCAGGGATGCTCGATGGCCTCGCCTTCCTGCATGCCCAGGCGCTGCATGATGGCGCTGACCCGATCCGAGGCGAAGATCCGCATCAGATTGTCTTCCAGGGAGAGGTAGAAGCGAGAAGAGCCGGGATCGCCCTGGCGCCCGGAACGGCCGCGCAACTGGTTGTCCACGCGCCGCGATTCGTGGCGCTCGGTGCCGATGATGTGCAGGCCACCGGCCTCGAGCACCGTCTGGTGGCGCTTCTCCCAGTCGGCGCGCAGCTTCTCGATCTGTTCGTGGGTGGGATCCTTGAGCTTGTCGATCTCCGCCTCGAGATTGCCGCCGAGCACGATGTCGGTGCCGCGGCCGGCCATGTTGGTGGCAATGGTCACCGCCCCCGGCATGCCGGCCTGGGCCACGATCTCCGCCTCGCGCTCGTGCTGCTTGGCGTTGAGGACCTCGTGCTTGATGCCGGCCTTCTTCAGCAGGCCCGAGAGGTATTCGGAGACCTCGATGGAGGTGGTGCCCACCAGCACCGGCTGCTGGCGCGCATGGCAGTCCTTGATGTCCTCGATCACCGCGTCGAACTTCTCGCGCTGGGTGAGGTAGACGAGATCGTTCATGTCCTTGCGGATCATCGGCCGGTGGGTGGGAATCACCACCACTTCCAGGCCATAGATCTGCTGGAACTCGTAGGCCTCGGTGTCGGCGGTGCCGGTCATGCCCGAGAGCTTGTCGTAGAGCCGGAAATAGTTCTGGAAGGTGATGGAGGCGACCGTCTGGTTCTCCTGCTGCACGGGCACGCCTTCCTTGGCCTCGATGGCCTGGTGCAGGCCGTCGGACCAGCGCCGGCCGGGCATGGTGCGGCCGGTGAACTCGTCGACGATGATCACCTCGTTGTTCTGCACGATGTAGTCCACGTCCTTCTGGAACAGGCTGTGCGCGCGCAGCGCGGCGATGACGTGGTGCAGCAGACCGATATTGGAGACGTCGTACAGCGATTCCCCCTCCTTGAGCAGGCCGGCTTCGAGCAGCAGGCGTTCCACCTTCTCGTGGCCTTCCTCGGTCAGGT
>JALSSV010000075.1 GCA_026984045.1 Chromatiales bacterium
AAGCTGGGCATGCCAGTCGATCTGATCCTGGACACTCACTGAGGCGCCGGCCATGGCCGAACCGCGGATCCGCCTGCGTGACGTGGCCTTCGCCTGGGGCGAGGTGCCGGTGTTGCGGGGTGTGAGCCTGGACGTGGCCGCTGGCGAGATCGTCGGGCTGGTGGGCGCCGACGGGGCGGGCAAGAGCACCCTGCTGCGGATCGCCGTCGGCCAGCTCGAACCGGCCTCGGGCACGGTCCGGGTGCTGGGTCGCAGCCATGCCGATCCGTCCCTGCGCGCCCGGCTGGCCTACATGCCCCAGGGGTTCGGGCTCTATCCCGATCTCTCGGTGCAGGAGAATCTCGAGTTCTTCGCCGATCTGCACGGCCTGCCGGCGGCGACCACCGCCGAGCGGATCGGCGATCTGCTGGCCCGCACGGGCATGGCGGCGTTTCGCGGGCGGCGCGCCGGCAAGCTCTCCGGGGGCATGATGCAGAAGCTGGCCCTGGCCTGCGCGCTGATCAGCGAGCCGCAGGCCATGTTCCTCGACGAGCCGACCACCGGCGTGGATCCCGTCTCGCGGCGGGCCTTCTGGCAGCTGCTGAGCGGCGTGCGGGCCGAAGGGGTGGCGATTCTCTATGCCACCGCCAATCTGGACGAGGCCGAGCGTTGTGATCGGGTGGCCATGCTCGACGAGGGCCGCATCGTGCGTGAGGGAACTCCCGTGGAACTGGCGCAGGTGGAAGGCCGGCGGGAGCGGGTGGTCAGCGGACCGGGCGTGCGCGAGGCCCTGCCGGTGCTGCGCGAGCTGCCGGGCGTCGAGCTGGTGTTTCCCCGCGGTCGCACGGCCACCCTCTGGGTGAGGGACGACGTCTCCGACGGCGCGTTGCGCCAGGCGCTGCAGGCAATCGATCCCGAACTGACGCTGCGCGAACGGCGGCCGGATCTGCAGGAGACCATCCTGCGGCAACTGGCGCTGGAGGCGGCCCGTGGCTGAAGCGGCAAGCCGGCCGGCCGCCGAGGCGGTCATCACCGCCACCGATCTGGTCCGCCGTTTCGGCGATTTCACCGCCGTGGATCATGTGCACGTGAGCGTGGCGCCCGGCGAGGTGTTCGGCCTGCTCGGCGCCAACGGCGCCGGCAAGACCACCACCATCCGCATGCTCTGCGGCCTGCTGCCGCCCACCGCCGGGCACATCCGCCTGGCCGAGGTGGACATGGTCCGCCATCCGCGCCGGGCCCGTGGCCGGTTGGGCTACGTGACCCAGCACTTCGCCCTCTATGCGGAACTCTCCGTGCGCGAGAATCTCGCGCTGCAGGCCGGACTCTATGGTCTGTCGCCGGCTCGGGCCCGGGAGCGCATCGCCTGGGCGCTGCAGCATCTGGATCTGGAACACCTGGCCGATCACAAGGCCCGCGCCCTGCCGCTGGGGCATCGCCGCCGCCTGGATCTGGCCGCGGCCCTGCTGCACGAACCGCACATCCTGTTCCTCGACGAGCCTACCTCGGGCGTCGATCCCCTCGCCCGGCAGCAGTTCTGGGAGCTGATCTACGCCCTGGCCGCCGCCGGCATCGCCATCCTGATCACCACCCACTACATGGACGAGGCCACCTACTGCGATCGCCTGGCCCTGATGCACGCGGGGCGCATCATCGCCGAGGGCAGCCCCGACGACCTGCTGGCCCGGCCGCTGCCCACGCCCCTGCTGGAGGTGCGCGGGGAGGGCTGCGCCGCCTGCAGCCGCTGGCTGGCCGACTGGCCCGAGGTGCTGGAGATCATTCCCCACGCGGGCTATCTGCGCCTGCGCCTGCGACCGGGCACCGATCCCCAGGCGGTGATCCGCCGCCTGCCGGAGGAAGCCGCGCGGCGGGGCCAGCGGGTGGAGGCGGCCGAACCGGTGGCGCCCGATCTCGAGGATGTCTTCGTCACCCTGCTGGAACAGGATGCCTCGCCATGAATCTGCAGCACGTCCGGGCCATGGCCCGCAAGGAATGGTGGCACCTGTTGCGCGATCCGCGCAGCCTGGCCCTGATGCTGCTGATGCCCACCATGCTGCTGTTTCTGTTCGGCTACGCCATCCGGCTCGACATCAGCCAGGCGCCGGTCGCCGCGCTCGATCTTTCCCGCAGCGCCGAAAGCCGGCAACTGCTGGCCCGCTTCGATGCCAGTCATGCCTTCGCCCTGGTGCGGGCCCATGACAGCCGCCGGGCACTGCGCCAGGCGATCCAGCATGGCGAGGTGTGGGGCGCACTGATCGTGCCGCAGGACTATGCCCGCCGGTTGCAGGAAGGCCGGGCCCGGGTGCAGTTGCTGCTCGACGGGGTGGATGCCAACACCGCCCGTCTGGTGCGCAACTATGCGCTGCTGGTTCTCCAGGCCCTGGGTGAGGAACAGGGTGATGTGCCTGCGCTGGTGATCCGGGATCGGGTCTACTACAACGAGACCCGGGAGAGCCGCCTGGCCATCGTGCCCGGCGTGATCGCCCTGCTGATGGCCGTGATCGGTGCCCTGATGACCTCCCTGACCATCGCCCGTGAGATGGAACTGGGCAACCTGGTGATGCTGCGCACCACGCCACTGACCCGCGGGGAATTCCTGTTCGGCAAGCTGGTGCCCTATTTCGTGCTGGGCATGCTGGATCTGGTTGTGGCCACCGCGGCGGCGGTCTGGGTCTTCGACGTGCCCCTGCGTGGCAGCCTGCCGGGGCTGGTCGGTGTCTCTGCGGTGTTCCTGCTGGTGGTGATGCTCCAGGGCGCGCTCATCTCCATCCTCGCCGGCAACCAGTTGCTGGCCAGCCAGATTTCGCTGGTGCAGACCTTCCTGCCGGCCTTCCTGCTCTCGGGGTTCGTGTTTGCCATCGAGAACATGCCGGTCGTCCTGCAATACGTGACCTACCTCGTGCCGGCGCGTTACTACGTCACCCTGTCCAAGGCCATTTTCCTCAAGGGCCTGACTCCACTGGCCCTGTGGGGGGTCACCCTGCCCCTGCTGCTCATGCTGCTGATTCTGGTGCTCATGGTCCGCCGTCGCGCCCGCAAGCTGGGATTGCTGCCGTGAGCGGTTCCCTGGTCGTCGGCCTGCGTCGTCTGGGTGCCCTGCTGCGCAAGGAATTCCTGTTGCTGCTGCGGGATCCGCGCATGCGTTTCTTCGTCGTCGTGCCACCGCTGATCCAGCTGATCATCTTCGGCTATGCCGCCACCTTCGACGTGCGCCATGCCGACATCGGGCTGGTGGACCAGGCGGCCAGCCGCGAGAGCCGCTCCCTGGTGGCCGCCATCCACGGCACCGGTCACTGCCGGCTGCAGCGTCATGCCGACATGGCGGCGGCCGAAGCGGCCCTGGCCAGGGGCCGGATCCGGGCCATCGTCCGCTTCGCCCCGGATTTCGACCGTACCCGGCGGTTGCAGATCGTGGTCGATGGCACCGACTCCAACAGCGCCCAGGTCATCCTCGGCCAGCTGAACCGGGCCCTGCAGCAGGCGGCGGCCACGCAGCCGCCCCGGATCGAACTGGTGGAGCGCAACTGGTTCAATCCCAACCTCGAGGATCGCTGGTACTTCATCCCCGGGATCATGGCCAACGTGGTGCTCATCGCCACCCTGATCCTCACGGCCATGAGCGTGGTTCGCGAGCGCGAGCTGGGCACCCTAGAGCGGCTCATGGTCACGCCCCTGGGCCGCCTGGAATTCGTCATCGGCAAGCTCTTGCCGGTGGCCCTGATCGGCCTGTTCGACGTGCTGCTGATCATGGTCATCGCCACGCTCTGGTTCGAGATTCCCTTCCGCGGCAGTTTTCCGGCCCTGCTCGTCGGCTCCCTGCTCTATCTGCTCAGCTCCCTGGGCATCGGCCTGCTCATCTCCACCTACACCCGCACCCAGCAACAGGCCATGCTCCTGGCCTTTTTCGTGATCATGCCCCTGGTGATCCTCTCCGGTTTCGCCTTTCCCATCGCCAACATGCCCCGGGCCGTCCAGTGGCTCACCTGGCTCGATCCCTTGCGCTACTACCTCGTCGTCGTCCGGGATCTGTTCCTCAAGGGAAGTGGCCTGTTCGACCACGGTTTCGAATACGCCATGATGACCCTGCTCGGTCTCGCCAGCATGGGGCTGAGCATGCTGCGCATGCGCTGAAGCGGATACCGCTTTCGCCCAGGGCGCAGATCCCTGCTGCGTCACCGTACCGATGGCCACTCACGATGAGTATCCGGAGAGAATGAGCGTGTAATTGCTGTTTCGTCCGCTCCCGCGTATGGTGGTTGTGCCGTCTTCCATGGGTTCCGCAAAGCTCGAGGAACCATCGCCCATCCACGGTGCGGGCCGTATCGTGTGCAAGATGCGGCAATCCGACCGGTTCATTGCAAGGAAAAGAACGTCATGAACAGACGAACAACGTGGGTGCCGGTTCTCGCCGCCAGCCTGCTGATGCTGTCCCGGGGCGTGCCGGCCACCAGCCTGCCGAAACATTTCGACCCGAAAGGGAAGCCGCCCTCCACGCACACCATCGCCTTTCAGAAACACCAGCGGGAAATCCTGCCGTTCGAGGACCGGCGGGATTTCGCCGAGATGAAGCGCGGTTTCATCGCCGCCCCGGCGTATCGCCAGATCAAGGCCAGTGACGGCCACGTGGTCTGGGACATGGGCAAGTACGATTTTCTGCTCGCCAAGGGCCAGACCTTCGACACCATCCACCCCTCCCTGCAGCGGCAGGCTCTTCTGAACATGAACTATGGCCTGTACAAGGTCATGGAGGGGGTCTACCAGATCCGCGGTTTTGATCTGGCCAACATCACCTTCATCGCCGGCAAGACCGGCTGGATCGTCTTCGATCCCCTCACTGCCAGTGAAACGGCCGCGGCCGCCCTGAAATTCATCAACGAGACGCTTGGCAAGCGCCCGGTGGTGGCCGTGGTGTATTCCCATTCCCATGCGGACCATTTCGGCGGGGTGCGGGGTATCGTGGATGAGAAGGACGTTCGCAGCGGCAAG
Source organism: Chromatiales bacterium (assembly GCA_026984045.1). Lineage (GTDB taxonomy): Bacteria > Pseudomonadota > Gammaproteobacteria > UBA6429 > Thiohalophilaceae > JALSSV01. The sequence goes on from JALSSV010000075.1 coordinate 4,966, forward strand.
GTGAAGATCATCGCGCCCGAAGGGTTCATGGAACATGCAGTGGCAGAGAACGTCTATGCCGGTACGGCCATGGCCAGGCGCATGTTCTACCAGTACGGGGTATTGCTGCCCGCCAGTCCCTATGGTCACGTGGATCAGGCCATTGGCAAGAATACCGCAGCCGGCAACCTTGGCCTGATTCCGCCCAGTATCGTGGTCCGGGGTGATTTCAAGGCCATGACGGTCGATGGCGTGCGGATGGTTTTTCAGAACACGCCAGGCACGGAAGCGCCTGCCGAGATGAATACCTTCTTCCCCGACAAGAAACTGTTCTGGGCCGCCGAAAACATCGTTGGCACCATCCACAACATCTACACCCTGCGCGGGGCACTGGTGCGCGATCCCCTCAAGTGGGCGAAGGAAATCAACGTGGCAATCTACCGCTTCGGACCGGATATCGAGACGATGATTGCCTCCCACAGCTGGCCCCGCTGGGGGCATGAGCGGGTGCTGGAGGTGATGCGTGATCAACGCGATACCTATGCCCACCTCAACAACGGCGTTCTCCATCTGGCCAATCAGGGCGTGACCATCAACCAGATCCACAATGTGTACAAGGTGCCGGAAAGCCTGCAGAAGAAATGGCATGCCCGCAGTTACCATGGCTCCGTGGAACACAACAGCCGCGCCGTGATCAACCGTTATCTGGGGTATTGGGACGCCAATCCCACCACCCTGATTCCGCTTTCGCCGGAGGCATCCGCGCCGCTCTACGTGGAAATGATGGGCGGATCCCGCAAGATTCTCAAAAAGGCCCGCCAGCTGTATGCGCAGGGAAAATACAAACTGGCCACCGAGATCCTGAACAAGCTGGTGTATGCCCAGCCACACAACCGCCAGGCCAGGGATCTGCTGGCCGACAACTTCGAACAGCTTGGTTACATGCAGGAAAGCCCGAGCGTGCGCAACAGCTTCCTCGCGGCTGCCGAGGAATTGCGCAACGGCATCCGCAAGGGCATCACGCCCCATGCCACCGGGCCGGACATGATCCGTGCCATGAGTACCGGGTTGTGGCTCGATTATCTGGCCATTCGCATGGATGGGCGCAAGACCCGGGGGCTGAGCGGCAAGATCAACCTGCGGACGCCGGACAACGGCGAGCAATACGTGGTGGAATTGCGCAACCAGACTCTCACCACCATCGCCGGTTACCAGGCCGCGGATGCCGATCTGACCATTACGCTCGATCGGGAGGATCTGATCCCCATCATGATGGGCGTCAGCACTTTCGACGATCAGATCCGGGCCGGCAAGGCGAAGTTCGAGGGGGATCGCCGGATTTTCGACGTGATTCGCACGGCAATGAGCGATTTCGATCCGTTCTTCGAGATGCTGCCAGGGACCGCGAAAGCCGTGGCGAAACCGTCAGCCAGGCCCCTGCAGGTGGCACCGGGAACTCTCGATCCCAACATCGACTGAGCAGGCTGGCGGTTTCGTGCCGCCACCGATACCGCTCAGACTGCCAAAGCCTTGCCCGGCGTGTTTTTCTGAACGTCGCTCGTGAGTGACGCATCGGCTCGAAAAGGCGTCGGGTTCGTTCTGTGCACGGCCCGTCTACCCAGGGAGCAGTCCATGGAAGCCATTGATTATTTTGCCTGGTTCATCTTCATTCTCTCTGTCCTCTCCGTTGTGGGGATATTCGTCTTTCTGGGGCTCTGGCCGATTCGGGTGGCGCAGGCCCGGCGGCATCCCCAGTACGAAGCCATCCAGGTAGCCAGCTGGGCGGCGCTGATCATGGGGGGCGCTTTCTGGCCGCTGGTGCTGGTGTGGGCCCATCTGCGACCGCTTGCCGTTCAAGGGGATGGGGTTTCGGGGCAGCAGGTCGAAGCGACCAAACGGGAAGGGGAGCCGGTCCCGGCAAACGTGAGTGACACCGGGGAGAGTCAGGCATGATTCTGGTTCTCACCCTCCTTTACGTGGCCGTGCTGCTTCTGGCCTTTCGCCAGGGCTGGTTGCCCCGCACACTGTTCTGGAAGCTCTCGCCCATCGGCTGGGTGGTCCTGCTCGTGCTGGTGCTGTTCTTTCCTCTCCAGTTCTGGGCGCCCACGGGCTATGTGCGGGTCTACCAGCCCACCGTCCAGATCGTGCCCAATGTTTCCGGGCAGGTGGTGGAAGTGAATGTCCGGCCCAACCAGCACGTGCGCAAGGGCGATGTGCTCTTCCGGCTCGATGATCGACTCTACCGGGCCCGGGTCGAGCGCCTGCGGGCCGAGGTGACACTGGCGAAACTCCGTTACGAGCAGCAACTCGCACTGTTCAGGAAAGGGGTGGGCAGAAAGGCCGATCTCGATCGGACCCGTGCCGGTCTGGAATCGGCCGAAGCCCGCCTGGATGCGGCCGAATATGAGCTGGAACAGACCGTGGTACGGGCGCCGGGGGACGGGATCGTCTCCAATGTGCAGGCCCTGCGACCGGGCGCGCGGCTGATGAAGACACCCACGGCCCAGGCCATGGTCTTCATCGATGATCAGGTGAAAGTGCCGGCGGCGCAAATCAGCCAGACCTACATGCACCACATCAAGCCAGGGGCGCGGGCGGAAATCGCCTTCAAGAAATATCCCGGAAGGGTGTACGCGGCCGAGGTGGAACAGGTGGTTCCGGGTTCGGCGGTCGGCCAGTACAGTCCGAGCGGTACGCTGGTCGGCGCGGTCCAGGAGGTTCATGCCCCGCAAATCGTCCGCCTGAAGATCCGTGATCCGGAACTGCGCGAACGTCTGATGGCCGGCGATACGGGCAATGTGGCCATCTACACGGAGGCCGGAAAAGCCGCCCACGTGATTCGCAAGGTCATCATCCGCAGCACCGCCATCATGAACTACATCCTGCCTTTCTGAAGCCGACGCAGAGCGGATCTTCGAGCCCCGGACCCCGCATGGCCTTCCGCTGCTGCGATGCTTGAGGATCTCGTTTGCACGACAGCCAGGCTGAAGCAGAAATGGCCGCAGTCGCATGGTAAGATCCCGCCTTGCTTTCTGTGCCGGTTCCGGCGGCGATGGCCGGTCCGGGTGCGGTGGAATCACGTGAGGAGTGGAATGTGGAAAAACAGCCCAAGCGCGATCTGTTCAGTGAAAAGGCCCAGGACTGGGACGAGAACGAACTGGTGCGGGAACTGTCCTCGGCCATCGGCGGGACGATCCTGAAGCAGGTGCCCTTCGACGCGCAGATGACGATTCTGGACTTCGGCGCCGGCACCGGCCTCATCAGTGCCCAACTGGCGCCAAGGGTGGGTCGGATCGTGGCCGTCGACACTTCCCAGGCCATGCTCGAGCGCCTCGCCGCCAAGCCCGAACTGCAGGGCAAGGTCGAAGCCGTGTGCCAGGACATCACCCAGGCGGGGCTGGATCGCCGTTTCGACCGAATCGTCAGCGCCATGGCCATGCACCACGTGGCGGATACGGATCGCCTGATCGGGACCTTCGCCGAGCACCTCAAGCCGGGCGGCCTGCTGGCCGTGGCGGATCTGGATACGGAAGACGGCACTTTCCATCCCGAAGACGCCCAGGGCGTGCACCATCACGGCTTCGACCGGGATGCCCTGGCCGCCATCCTCGAACGCCACGGCTTCGAGGACATCCGCTTCGTCACCGCCCACACGGTGAACAAGGAAGGCCGCGAATATCCGGTGTTCCTGGTCACGGCCAAGAAGGGGGGCTGAGAGCTGATCCCGCCTGCCTCGTGATCGCGAACGGGGCCATGGACAACGGTGGCCGACACCCCCCCGGTAGTGCGTGGAAAAAGCGGGTGTTCAGAAGCGCAATTCGCCAGCAAGCTGCAGATAGTTGTATGAGGGGGCGGAACTCTCGATGCGGCCGATCCGGGTGTGCAGGGAGAATTGCACGTTCAGGTCGAAGGCGCCCTTGAGTGAGGCGATGTCCACACGGCTGCCATCGACTTCGGCGATGGTGCGCTCGAACGCCGCGCCCAGCTGCCAGCGGGAAAAGTGGCGGGTGGCTTCTACCGTCATGCGGCTGCGGGGAAAACCGTAGCCAAGCACCAGGGTCACGTCGCTGAACAGGGAGCGGGCCCGAGGCTGTTGCAAGCGGCTGAGATCCTGGGCATAGGCATACCGGCTCCCGCCCAAGGAGAGTCGCCACCGGGGCAGCCCACAATAGATGATGCGACCTTCCAGAAACTCGCTGGAGGTGTCGATTTGTCGCCGGGGCCGCAATGGCGGCTGGAGGTAGAGTGAAATGGCAGTGTAACCGGGCCGCAGGTCAAAGGACCAGTCACGGGTGCTCCAGCGCAGGGGCAGGGAGAAGCTGTGGGTCCACAGCACGTCCGTGTTGCCCCAGAATTCGTACAGCCCGCCGATTTCGAAGGGGGCGCCATAAGCGGAATTGAAACCCAGCGTATAACTGTAGAGGTTGACCCGCCGATCCACGTCCTCCAGGTCGGATTGTCCGGCCCCGAGCAGCAGGTGTTGCTCGTCTCCGAACAGCAGATCCAGCTCACCATACACGCTGCGTGAATTCTCGAGCCCGCTGTTGAACTCCATCCAGAAACGATGGTCGGGCGGCGGTGGGAACGCCAGCAGGAATTCTTCGTCTGCCGCCAGTCCCGGGCGGGCGGCAAGCAGCGGGAACAAGAGCAGGAGAAGGATCCGCAGACGGGGCATGGCGGCATTTTCCCGGATCAGCGTGCGCGGGACCAGTCCGCCGAAAAAATGTGAACGCATCGACATTTTGGCGCTCGTCTCCTCAGGGAAGCTTGACCCTGCCGGCTGGCGCGGCATGATGGGGCAGGTGACCCAGTCCAACCGGAAATCCATGCCACTGTCCCTTCACCGAAGTACCTGGCTCTGGCTGTTGCTGCCCTTGCTCGTTGCCTGCAGCGGTGCCGGGGAATCCGACGACATCCCGCCCCGGGTGCTGACCGTCGTGCCGAGCGACGGCGACGCGGGCGTGACGCTCGGCAGTGCGGTGACCGTGACCTTCAGCGAACCGGTGCGGTCCGACAGCGTCACCGCCGACAGCTTCCGGGTGGAACGCGGCGGTGTCGCGGTCCCCGGCACCCGCAGCGTGCAGGGAGAGGTGGTCCGTTTCACGGCCGACGGCGGCTTTGCGACCGGCAGTACCTATTCCGTCACACTCACTTCCGGGATCCGGGATCTGGCGGGAAATTCTCTGGCCTCTGGACGGCAATGGTCCTTCATCACGGCCAGTCTGGGTCGTGTCGAACTGCAGTGGGCACCCAGCCATGCCCGCGGGGTGAATGACACGGGAGGCGGGTATCGCGTCTATTACAGCAACACACCGGGTTTTGCCATCGCCACCGCCAGCTCGAAGGATGTCGCCTGGCCCGGTTTCGGCCAGACCCCGACGCAATTGTCGCTTCCACTGACCGCCGGTAACTGGTATTTCAAGGTCGTTGCCTATTCCGCCGTGGGTGGAGGGAGCCAGAGCCCGCCCTCGGCGGAAATCATGATCTCGATCCGTTGAGGCCTGGATGAAGCTTTTCCTGTCTTTGTTCATCGGACTGTTCCTGCAACTGGCGGGGGGAACGCTGCAGGCCGGTGGGGTGCTGCAACTTCCGCGACCTGTTCCTGTCTCCCAGGTGCCGGACGAAGTGCTGGTACGCCTGCGGGCCGATGCCGCCCCGGTGGCCGTACAGCGTCTGACCGCACCGCAGGGGCGGGTGCTCGAGCCAATCGCGGATGGTCTTGCCCGCCTCCGCCTCACGCCAGGGGAGACGGTGGCCGACGCCGTTTCCCGACTGGCTGACGATCCGGATGTGGTTCTGGTGCAGCCCAACTACGTGTATCGTGCCCAGCGTGTACCCAACGATCCGGACTATGGCCGGTACTGGGGCCTGAACAACGCAGGACAGGCCATCACGGGCGCCGTTTACGCCAAAGCCAATCCGGGAACGCCAGGGCGCGATATCTCGGCAGAAGCGGCCTGGGACATCAGCACCGACTGTTCCGCGAGCGTGGTGGCGGTTCTGGACACCGGTGTCGACTACACCCGACCGGAACTGGCCGGCAACATGTGGGACGGCGGTACCGACTGGCCCCATCACGGCTGGGATTTCGTGGGTGCCGGCGACAGCGACCCGCGACCGGTGGGAGGCGGCGAGCACCACGGAACCCATGTGGCCGGCACCATCGCCGCGGCAGGCAACAACGCCACGGGTGGCACCGGGGTCTGCTGGCAGGCACGCCTGATGGCCGTGCGGGTGCTCGACGAGAACGGGATCGGAACCACCGCTGACCTCATCGAAGGCATTCGTTTCGCGGTGGATCACGGGGCAAAGGTGATCAACATGAGCCTCGGTAGTGAGCAACCCTACGACACGGCTTTTGCAGATGCCATCGACTACGCCCGGCAGCATGACGTGTTGGTGGTGGTGGCCGCCGGCAATGGCGGGCTGGACGGGGTGGGTGACGACGTGCAGGTTGGGGATGACGGTTTCGGAACCGTGACCCGGGTCTATCCCTGTGCCTTTCCCCATGACAACCTGCTGTGCGTGGCGGCGTTGGATCAGAACTACGATTTGGCAGACTTTTCCAATTACGGCACCATGGGCGTGGATCTCGGCGCGCCCGGCACCAACATCCGCAGCACGGTTCCGGGGCAGGAATGGTCGGATGACTTTTCCGGCTGGACACCGGTGCCGGCCACCGGTGGCTGGACCAGCCTCGCTTGCGACGTGGGTTATGGTCCCTGGAACATGCTCGTCGATCCGCCCGACTGGTGCTCGCTCAATGCCGGCAACTATGCACAGGATGCCGCTGACGTGATCTACAGGACTTTCGATCTGTCGGCGGCGAGTGCTGCGGTGGTGAGCTACTATGCCTTCTTCGACGTAGCCAGCGGCGATGCTTTCAACGTGGCATACGATGCCAGTGGCAACAATCCCTTTGCCGGCGGTGGCGTTTTGCTCCAGTCACCGGTCAGTGGCAGTTCGCTGCCCTCCGCGCAGCCTTTCACGCATGATCTGAGCAGTTGTCTCACGTCCAACTGTGCCCTGGGTTTCCAGTTGCAGGCCAACGGGGATACGACCACCGCCACGGGGGTGGGCCTGTTCGGCCTGTACATCAGCACCCTGGAGCCGGGCAGCAGCCGTTATGCCGTGTACAACGGCACCTCCATGGCCAGCCCCCATGTGGCTGGCATCGCCGCGCTGGTGCGGGCCTTCAATCCGGCCTACACATATCTGGATACGCGCGAAGCCCTGGTCAACGGCGGGGATCCGGCCGTGGGCAGTTTCGCGGGCAAGAGCGAAAACGATCGTTCGGCCAACGCCGAGGGCGCCCTGCGCTATCTGGCCCCGCCACAGAACCTGACGGCCACGCTGAACTGAATCATGGGAATCCGGATCCTGTCGCTGTTGATTGTTGCCCTCGGCCTTGCCGGCTGCGGCAACGGTGCGCCCCGGCAACCGGAACGGATACCGCAGGGGATCGGACAGGAGGCCGGACGGGTGCCCGGCGAATATCTGCTGACGCCCCGGAACGGTTACGACGAAGAGCGCCTGCGACAACGGCTCGAAGAATACGGTCTCGTGTCTCTGCGTGCGCTTGGAAGCGGGATCTGGCTGGTGCGCCTGCGGCACGATCCCGGTCCCCGGGCTCTGGCCGCACGACTCGAGCCCCTGGCGATCCGGGTCCAGCCCAACTACCTTTATCGTCAGCAGCCTGCGCCGGGTGCGCCGAAGTGATCCCGCCGGCGTGTTAGACTGCCTCTTTCCCGTTCATCCGATCCGTTTCCGGCAATGGCCAAGGCCAAGGTTCTCTACAGTTGCAGCGCCTGCGGCGCCACCTCGCCCAAGTGGATGGGCCAGTGCGGCGACTGCGGGGCCTGGAACACCCTCAGCGAAGTCGCGCCCGCCGCGCCGACCGGGCGGGGCGGGCGCTTCGGCGGCTTCGCCGGCAGCGCCGGGGCCCAGCCGGTACAGCGCCTGGCCGAGGTCTCGCCCGAGGACGTGGCGCGCACGCCCACCGGGATCGGCGAGTTCGACCGGGTGCTCGGCGGCGGCCTGGTGCCGGGCTCGGTGGTGCTGATCGGCGGCGATCCGGGGATCGGCAAGTCCACCCTGTTGCTGCAGACCCTGGTGGGCATGGGCCGGGACGGGCGGGCCCTGTACGTCACCGGCGAGGAATCCCTGCAGCAGGTCAGCCTGCGCGCCCATCGCCTGGGCCTGGCCGCCAGCGACATCCGTCTGCTGAGCGAGACCCGGGTGGAGAACATCCTGGCCACCGCGGCGAAGGAGCGGCCGGAGGTGATGGTGGTGGACTCCATCCAGACCGTCTACACCGAGGAACTCCAGTCGGCCCCGGGGGCGGTGGCCCAGGTGCGGGAATCGGCGGCCCAGCTCGTGCGCCATGCCAAGCAGACCGGCGTGGCCCTGTTTCTGGTGGGCCACGTGACCAAGGAAGGCACCCTGGCCGGGCCGCGGGTGCTGGAGCACATGGTGGACACGGTGCTCTACTTCGAGGGCGACGCCGGCAGCCGCTACCGGCTGATCCGGGCCTTCAAGAATCGCTTCGGCGCGGTCAACGAACTGGGCGTGTTCGCCATGACCGACCGCGGCCTGCGCGAGGTCAACAACCCTTCCGCCATCTTCCTCTCCCGCCACGACGAGCCGGTGCCGGGCTCGGTGGTGATGGTGACCCTGGAAGGCAGCCGGCCCCTGCTGGTGGAGGTCCAGGCCCTGGTGGACGAAAGCCACCTGGGCAATCCCCGCCGGATCAGCACCGGCCTTGAGCACAACCGCCTGGCCATGCTGCTGGCCGTGCTGCACCGCCACGGCGGCGTGGCCACCTTCGATCAGGACGTGTTCGTCAACGTGGTGGGCGGCGTGCGGGTGACCGAGACCGGCGCCGATCTGGCCATGGTGCTGGCCATGATGTCCTCCCTGCGCAACCGCACCCTGGCGCAGGATCTGGTGGTGTTCGGCGAAGTGGGCCTGGCCGGCGAGATCCGGCCCGTGCCCTCCGGCCAGGAACGCCTCCACGAGGCCGCCAAGCACGGCTTCAAACGCGCCATCGTGCCGAAGGCCAACGCCCCCCGCCAGCCCATCGAGGGATTGCAGATCACGCCGGTCACGCGCCTGCATGAAGCGTTGTCGGCAGTGGAGTAGGATAGGAAAACATTCAACGCAAAGGCGCGAAGGCGCAAAGAACGCAAAGCGGTTGGTTGCGCGTTTGGCGGGTGTTTGACGGGTAATGTAGGAGCGGCGCCCTCGCCACGACGAACAGGGCCAAGGGACGAGTGACGAGTGACGGAGGGAATCGAAGCCCGGAACCCAATGTTTTTCCTCGGCCCTTGGTCCTCGTCACTCGTCCCTGCATTTTCGCGGCGAGGGCGCCGCTCCTACGGATCCCGCAGCCAGGGTTGCGGGGCACCTCATCGCGGCTTGCGCCGCGCCCGCATCCCAGATAGGTCACCCCAACGCACAATCAACCGCTTTGCGATCTCTGTGCCTTTGCGTTGAAAATCACCCCCCTGAATGAATCAGCTCCGCCAGCTCCCGTTCCAGGATCGCCGGATCGCCCAGGTTGAGTTCCACCAGCCGGTGCAGGTGGGTGGCGGTGTCGAGATCCATGTGTTCGCAGTGGAAGCCGACGCGATCCGTTTCCATGTGGGCCACGGTCACTTCCATGTTCAGCACCACCTCGTCACCGGCCAGGTGCAGCTCCAGAAGCCAGGGATGGCCGGCCTCGGTGAGCCAGTTCGCCGGACGGGTGGTGAGGGCGCCCTTCAGGCACACGTCGATCAGGCGGGCCTCGTAGCGCCGGCCGCTGGCCGGATCGATGAGCACCGCCTCGGCGTCGAAGGGGATGCGGGTGAAGTGGCGGTGTTCCTCGAAGGGCATGGTCGTCAGTCCAGGAAGAATTGCATCTGCACGTTGCCGATGGTGATGATGTCGCCATCGTTGAGCTTCACGCTGTGCTCGCCGATGGGCCGGTCGCCCACCAGGGGGCATTTCTCGCCTTCCAGATGGGAAAGGAAGTAGCCGTCCTTGCGCCGCGTGACCACCGCGGTGGCCACGCCGGGCTTGCCGAGATTGGTCATGGAGCGGTTGAGGCTCAGGGTCTTGCCCAGGTTCTGACCGCTGAGGATCTGCAGCCAGGCGCGGCGCTTGCCCTCGGGCACCTCGGCGGAGGCGGCCTCGGCCGGTTGCGCTTCGGCGGCCGGCGGGGTGTCACTGGCATGGGGGATGTCCCGGGCCAGGTCGATCTCCATGGTCAGGGTCTCCTCGTCGGGCAGCGGCGGCTCGTACTTGAAATTCAGGGTGTGCTTGCCCACCCGGATGACATCACCGTCCTTGAGCATGTGCTTGGTGATCCGCTCGTTGTTGACGAAGGTGCCTCCCTCGCTGTCCAGATCCACGATAACGGAGGTGTCGTCCTGGGTATCGATGCGCGCGTGCTTCGCTTCCAGCGCCAGGCTGTCGATGTGGATGGTGCATTCGGGATCATTGCCGATGGTCATGCTGCCGGCGAGGACCGGATAGACGCGCAGCACGGTACCTTTGAAGGAAAGGGTCAGTTTCGACAATGGGCTCGCTCCAGAAAACTCTTTATATATCGGTAGATTATAGACGTGATGTCAAGTGCCGTGGCAACTTTTGCCAAGGCGCGACAGACGGTGCCCGGTGCCGGACGGACGGTCAGTCGCGTTCGGCTTCCGCGCCCTTCTTCTTTATCGGTTGCAGCGTCGGATTGATGAGCACGGTTTTCACCGCGTTCTGGGTGGTCTGCACGATCTCCACCGGATGGCCGTCCAGCAGCAGGCTGGTGCCCGGATCCGGGATCGATTCCAGATGCTCGATGATCAGGCCGTTGAGGGTCTTGGGCCCGTCGGTGGGCAGATGCCAGTGGAAGAACTTGTTCAGCTCGCGAATGGTGATGCTGGCGTCCACCAGGTAGCTGCCGTCTTCCTGGCGGTGGATCTCCCGGCTGCGGGCGGCCGGATCGGTGGTGAACTCGCCGACGATCTCCTCGAGGATGTCTTCCAGCGTCACCAGCCCCTGGATCTCGCCGTATTCGTTCACCACCAGTCCGATGCGCCGGCGCGCCTTCTGGAAGTTGATGAGCTGGGTATTGAGCGGCACGCCTTCGGGGATGAAATAGGCCTCGTGGATCACCTGGCGAAAGTCTTCGAGGGTGGCGTTACCCTTCTGGAACAGCTTGATCACCCTGCGCAGGTGCACCATGCCGATGACCTGATCGATATCATCTTCCCAGACCGGCAGGCGGGTGTGCTGGCTCTCGGTGAGCTGGGTGACGATGTCCTCCCAGGGATCGGTGATGTCGATGCCCACGATCTCGTTGCGCGGTACCATGATGTCTTCCACCGTGGCCTTTTCCAGATCGAGGATCGACAGCAGCATCTGCTGGTGACGCTGGGGGATCATCGCCCCGGCCTCGTTGACCACCACCCGCAGTTCCTCGGCCGACAGATCCATGTGACCGCCGCCCTCGGTACGGATCCCCAGCAGCCGGAACAGGCCATCGGTGATGCGGTTGATCAGCCAGACCAGCGGATAGAGCACCCTCAGCAACGGCTCCAGGAGCAGGGAGGCCGGCAGGGCGTACTTTTCCGGGCGCAGGGCGGCGAGGGTCTTGGGGGTGACCTCGGCGAAGATCAGCACCACGATGGTCAGCACGAAGGTGGCCACCGCAATGCCGGTCTGGCCCCACAGCCGCAGGCCGATCACCGTGGCGATGGCCGAGGCCAGGATGTTGACGAAGTTGTTGCCCAGCAGGATCAGGCCGATCAGCCGTTCCGGGCGCTGCAGCAGGCGCTGGGCACGCATGGCGCCCCGCTGCCGCTGATCCGCCAGGTGGCGAAGCCGGTAGCGGTTGATGCTCATCAGCCCCGTTTCGGAGCCGGAGAAGAAGCCGGAGAACAGAATCAGGATGAAGAGTGCCGAAAACAGCACCCACAAGGGAATGTCATCCAAGAGAGGACGAACCTCGTGTGATGGCCGGCCCGATATTACGCGGGAGAAGCAGGGGCGCTGTCAAGCCTTGCCCAGCAGCAGCTCGATGACGAACTTGCTGCCGAAGTAGGCCAGCATCAGTACCACGAAGCCGCCGATGGCCCAGCGGATGGCCACCCGGCCGCGCCAGCCGAAGCGCCAGCGGCCGAACAGCAGCACCGCGAAGATCAGCCAGGCGATCACCGACAGCACCGTTTTGTGCACCAGATGCTGGCCGAAGATGTCCTCGAGGTAGAACGCGCCGCTGACCAGCGAGAGGGTCAGGAGCACGAAACCCACGCCGATCATGCCGAACAGCAGCTTTTCCATGGTCTCCAGCGGCGGCAGGGCGCGCACGAAGCCGCCCGGTTGGTGCCGGTGCAGGTGACTGTCCTGAATGTAGAGCAGGGCGGCCTGTACGGCGGCGATGGAGAGCAGGCTGTAGGCCAGGATCGAGAGCAGGATGTGCAGGCGCAGGCCCGCGTCCAGGGCCTCGGTGAGATAGTGGCCGGGCGGCGCGAAGGCCAGGCCGATGACCGCCAGGGCGGCCACGGGATAGACCACGATGCCCAGCGTGGCCACCGGCAGGGAGAGGGTGGCCAGGGTCAGCAGCAGTGCCACCAGCCAGCCCACCAGGCCGACGATGGCGAACAGCTCCACGTTCAGACCCTGGGGGGTCACGAGGGTCTGCCAGGCCAGCAGGCCATGCAGGACCAGGGCCACCACGGCCGGCAGCAGCGCCCATCCGGGTGACCCCTCGTCGGCGGGTTGCCGGAGTCGGCGATAGAGCCACACACCGGACAGGCAGTAGAACAGGGCAGCCGTGAGCGCGAGCGGGATCATGGACGGGGTGTTTGTTGTTGTCGGAGCCGGGATGATGACATACTAGGCCAGACGATGACAAAGCCTCATTCCGCGGCTCTCTGGAGGTTCAGGCCGCCTGGCGCCGGGCAGCGGAAGCGGCACCGGGCCTGAGGCGCACGGGTCGACTTGTGACCACTATAACAGTTTGCAGGGGCGACCGGTGGCAGGATGGAGTCTGTCCAGACAATGGGTGCCACGGGTAATGCGACCTTTTCGACAGAACACACTCAACGGGTATGCCAATGCCGCGGTCGGATCGGCCGCAGACGACCCCCCCTTGAGCGGGCCGGAGGAAAACATGGAGCTGACGGTCCTCGGCTGCAGTGGCGGCGTGGGCGCCGGATTACGGACCACGACCTTGCGCCTCAACGGTCAGGTGCTGATCGATGCCGGTACCGGCCTGGGTGATCTGTCCCTCGACGAGATGGCGCAGATCCGCCACATCTTTCTTACCCATTCCCACCTGGATCACGTGGCCAGCATCCCCCTGCTGCTGGACAGCATCTTCGATCGCATCGAGGAGCCCATCGTGATCCATGGCCTGGAGGTGACCCTGCAGGCCCTGCGCACCCACATCTTCAACAACGTGATCTGGCCCGATTTCGCCATCCTGCCCAACCGGGCCAACCCGGTGATGCGTTACGCGCCGATGATGCCCGGCCAGATCCGCGAGGTGGCGGGGCTGCGCCTCGAGATGATCCCGGTCAACCACGTGGTCCCGGGCGTCGGCTACCGGGTGGAGACCCCCGGCAAGGTGTTCGCCTTCAGCGGCGACACCTCCACCAACGACACCTTCTGGCAGGCCCTCAACCGCTACCCGGAACTGGACATGCTGCTGGTGGAAGCCGCCTTCCCGGACCGGGACGAGGCGCTGTGCCGCCGCGCCGGCCATTACTGTCCGTCCCTGCTGGCCGCCGATCTGCGGAAACTGAATCTCGATCCCGATGTCTATATCAGCCACAACAAGCCGGGGGCCGAAGACGAGATCTTCCGCGAATGCCAGGCCGCCATCACCAGCCACCGGATCCACCGGCTCGGCGCCGGGGATCGGTTCACGCTATAATCCCAAGCATTGTGCGTTTAACAGGCTGTTGAAAAAGCCCATCCATGGGCTTTTTCAACCCGGGAACGGAAAACGCGGTTTCCCGTTCCCTTACATTTTCAATGACTTGACGTCATTGAAAATGGCGATGCATCCATGCATCGCACACAGGCTGTCGAAAAACGGTGTTTTTCAACAGCCTGTTAACAGGCTGTTGAAAATAAGCGAGTCGTCGTGTCGACTTCTGTTGGGCCGGCGAATCGTGCAGCTCGTTCGGGCACCGCCCCGCAGGGAGGAGAGACCTTTCGGGACACGCCGTAAATACGTCCCTGTAGGCTCGACAGCCGCATCCCTGCGGCTGACGGTCCCGAAACGTCTCTCCTCCCTCCGGGGCTCCGTGCCATTCAGCGCCGTCATGCCGGCCGATGGCACGGGAACACGTTTGAAGGCGGACAAAACGATAGCGAGGCACCATGTTTGACGGACTGACCGATCGCCTCGGCCAGACCCTGCGCAACCTGCGCGGCGTCGGCCGGCTCACCGAAGACAACATCAAGGACACCCTGCGCGAGGTGCGCATGGCCCTGCTGGAGGCCGACGTGGCCCTGCCGGTGGTCAAGGAATTCACCGAACACGTGCGCCAGCGGGCGGTGGGCGAGGAGGTGCTCAAGAGCCTCTCGCCGGGCCAGGCCTTCGTCAAGATCGTCAACGACGAACTGGTGCGCCTCATGGGCGAGCACAACGATCGGCTCAACCTGGCCGTCACCCCGCCCGCGGTGATCCTCATGGCCGGCCTGCAGGGCTCGGGCAAGACCACCACCGTGGCCAAGCTGGCCCGCTGGCTGCGCGAGCGGGAGAAGAAGAAGGTCATGGTGGTCTCCGCTGACGTCTACCGGCCGGCCGCCATCGAGCAGCTGAAAACCGTGGCCGGCGAGGTGGGCGCCGAATTCCTGCCCAGTTCGCCCGACGAGCAGCCGGAAGCCATCGCCCGCCGGGCCCTGCAGGAGGCGAAGGTGAAGCACGCCGACGTGCTGATCGTCGACACTGCCGGGCGCCTGCACGTGGACGGCGAGATGATGGACGAGATCCGCGCCCTGCACGCCGTGCTGCAGCCGGCCGAGACCCTGTTCGTGGTCGACAGCATGACCGGCCAGGACGCCGCCAACACCGCCCGCGCCTTCGACGAGGCCCTGCCCCTGACCGGGGTGATCCTCACCAAGACCGACGGCGACGCCCGCGGCGGTGCCGCCCTGTCGATCCGCCAGATCACCGGCAAGCCCATCAAGTTCCTCGGCGTGGGCGAGAAGATGGCCGATCTGGAGCCCTTCCACCCGGATCGCATCGCCTCCCGGATCCTCGGCATGGGCGACGTGGTCAGCCTGGTGGAGCAGGCCCAGCAGCACGTGGACCGGGCCAAGGCCGAGAAGCTGGCCACCAAGATCAAGAAGGGCAAGGGCTTCGACCTCGAGGACTTCCGCGACCAGTTCCAGCAGCTCAAGAAGATGGGCGGCATGGCCAGCCTGCTCGACAAGCTGCCGGGCATGCCCAACCTCCCCAAGGGCGCCATGAACGCCGTCGACGACAAGCAGATCGCCCGTCTTGAAGCCATCATCAACTCCATGACCCCCGAGGAACGGCGTTTCCCCAACATCATCAAGGGTTCCCGCAAGCGCCGCATCGCCGCCGGCTCGGGCACCCAGGTACAGGACGTCAACCGCCTCCTCAAGCAGTTCACCCAGATGCAGAAGATGATGAAGAAAATGGGCAAGGGCGGCATGGGCAAGATGCTGCGCAACATGAAGGGGCAGTTGCCGCCCGGATTCATGTAACCCCGCGCCTATGGCGCGGGGTTACAGGGCCGAGTGGCGAGGGACGAGTGGCGAGGTATTGTAAGTTGTTGATTTATGGGGTGTAGGAGCGGCGCCCCGCCGCGATTTCCGCCAAATCTTCGTACTATCCCATGTCGAAGCCGCGCCCTTCGAAGCTTCTCGCCTCTCTGCGCCACCCTCCCCATCCGGGTTGCCACGCCCCGCTTTTCCTCGCCACTCGCCACTCGGCCCTCGCCCCTGCATTTACTTTTCCCCCAATTCCAGTAAAATGCGCCATCCTGTTTCTCCGGGCTGTCCGGCGGCGCGCCGTGACGGCCCGAATTCATTGGTCTGACGAGGAATTGCAAACGGTATGGTCACCATTCGCCTGACACGGGGCGGCGCCAAGAAGCGGCCCTTCTACCACATCGTGGTCACCGACAGCCGCAACCGCCGCGACGGTCGCTACATCGAGCGGGTCGGTTTCTTCAACCCGCTGGCCACCGAGAACGAAGTGCGCCTGAAGGTCGACACCGATCGCATCCAGCACTGGATGGGGCTCGGTGCCAAGCCCTCCGAGCGGGTCAACAAGCTGCTGAAGGAGCAGGCCAAGGCCGCCTCGGCCGCCTGAGCCCCTTGCGCAGCCGGAGCGGCCCGGCCGGCGACGACCGCGCCATGACGCCCCCCGACGATATGCTGCTGCTGGGCCGGATCACCGGCGTCTCGGGGGTGCGCGGCTGGGTCAAGGTCCATTCGGACACCGATCCGCGGACCAACATCTTCAACTACTCGCCCTGGTACCTGCAGCACCAGGGCCGCTGGGAGGCCTTCGAGGTGCTCGAGGGCCGGCCCCAGGGCAAGACCCTCGTCGCCCGCTTGGCCGGGTTCGAGGATCGGGACGCGGCCATGCAGCTCGTCGGCCGGCCCGTCGCCATTCGCCGGGAGCAGTTGCCGGCGGCGGGCGAGAACGAATACTACTGGCACCAGCTCGTGGGCCTGGAGGTGTTCACGCCCGATGGCGTGGCCCTGGGCACGGTGACCGGCCTGCAGGAGACCGGCGCCAACGACGTGCTGGTGCTGCGCGGCGAGCGCGACGGCAAGCCCTGCGAGCGCCTGATCCCGTGGCTGCCGGAGCAGGTGATCCGGGAAGTGGATCTGAACGCCGGGCGCATCACGGCCGACTGGGATCCGGATTTTTGAGGGGTGGTGATGCGCATCGACGTGATCACCCTGTTTCCGGAGATGTTCCGGATCCTCACCGCTCACGGCATCACCGGGCGGGCGGTGGCGCGGGGCCTGCTGGAGGTGGCGACCTGGAACCCCCGGGACTACACCACCGACCGGCACCGCACCGTGGACGACCGGCCCTACGGCGGCGGCCCCGGCATGGTGATGCGGTACGAGCCGCTGCGCGCGGCCATCGAGGTGGCCCGGGCGGCCGCCGCGCCGGGGGCGAAGCTGGCCTATCTCTCCCCCCAGGGGCGGCGGCTGGACCAGCGGGGGCTGGAGGAACTGCGCCGGCGGGAAGGCCTGATCCTGCTCTGCGGCCGCTACGAGGGAATCGACGAGCGCCTTATCGAGGCCGAGGTGGACGAGGAGTGGTCCATCGGCGACTACGTCCTCTCCGGGGGGGAGTTGCCGGCGATGGTGATCATCGACGGCCTCACCCGGCTGCTGCCGGGGGCGCTGGGCCACGAAGACTCGGCCGCGGAGGATTCCTTCGTCGCCGGGCTGCTGGACCACCCGCACTACACCCGGCCGGAGGTCGTCGCCGGGCGGGAAGTGCCGGCGGTGCTGCGCAGTGGCGATCACGCGGCCATCCGCCGCTGGCGGCTCAAGCAGGCCCTGGGCCGCACCTGGCTGCGGCGGCCGGATCTGCTGGCCGAGCTGCAGCTGAGCGACGAACAGCGCGAGCTGCTCGCGGAATTCATCCACGAGCAGCCGAACGATTGAACACGAACACCAGCGACATGCGTGGGAGCAAAACCATGAGCAACATCATCGATCAACTCGAAGCGGAACAGATGAAGGACGTGCCGGCCTTCGCCCCCGGCGACACCGTGGTGGTCCAGGTGAAGGTGAAGGAAGGCAACCGCGAGCGTCTGCAGGCCTTCGAAGGCGTGGTCATCGCCAAGCGCAACCGCGGCCTCAACTCCTCCTTCACTGTGCGCAAGATCTCCCACGGCGAGGGCGTGGAGCGCGTGTTCCAGACCCACAGCCCGGCAGTTGCCGAGATCAAGGTCAAGCGCCGTGGCGACGTGCGCCGGGCCAAGCTCTACTACCTGCGCGAGCGCACCGGCAAGGCCGCCCGCATCAAGGAAAAGCTGGCCAGCCGCTGAGCGGGCCCCGTCCCGCCATGTCCGGCGCCGGGCGTCGCAAGCCAGCGGGCAGGCTCGTATCGGGCCTGCCCGTTTTCGTGTGCGCGGCGCTGCTGCCGCTGGCCACGGCGCTGGGCGCAAACCCTTCCGACCCGGCCGGCGCAAGTGCCGCCTCCCCCGCGCCCGCGGCGCACAGGCCGGACCCGGCCCTGGCCGAGGTCCGGTCCCTGGCCGAAACCGGCACCCCGCAGCTCGCCCTGCGCACCCTCGACCGTCTCCAGCCTCCGCCTGCCCGCGATCCCGAGGCGTGGATGGCCTGGGAACGCCTGCGCATCGCCATCCTGCGCGACACCCGGAACTGGGCCGGCATCGCCGCCCGGCTGGCCAGCCTGCCCGCGGATCTGCCGGCGGAGTTCGTCCTCTGGGCCCGCACCGCCCGCGCCGAGGCCCTCTCCCGTGGTGGCCGGCCGCGCGAGGCGCTTGCCCTGTTGCGGGGACTGATCTGGCAGGCGCCCGCGGATACGGCCAGCGCCGAACGCCTGCAACGCTGGCGGCGCCTGATCCTGGAAGCCTACCTCGCCGCCGGCCTGGCCGAGGATGCCCGCCTCGCGGCCCTGCGGCACTTTCGCGACTATCCCGAGCACGGTCTCGAAGACCGGCTGCTGCGGGCCCGCATCGCCCTCAGTGCCGGCCGCCCCGACGAGGCCATGGAGCGCCTGGCCGGCGACACCGCCGATCCCCGCGCCGGCATGCTCTACCTGCTGGCCCAGTTGCGCTCCGGCCAGCGTCCGGCGCGCAAGGTGATGCAGGCCGGGCTGCGCCAGATGCGCGGCAAGTGGGCCGACGAGCGGCTCAAGATCTACCTGTGGGCAGTGGTGGCCGAGGCGGCCCGCCAGGCCGGCGACCGGGCCACCACCGCGCTGGCGCTGGAGAACGTGATTGCCGCCGGCGAGAAGACCCCGCTGCCGGAAGGCCTGTTCGACTTCACCCCCGACAGTCTCTGGCAGGCCTACCGCGACTACGCGGTGCAGGTGGGCAACCGCGAGCAATACCTCATCGGCGAGGACGGCCCCTGGTTCGAGAAGGCCGGGAAGATCGCCGCCAAGCTGCCGGTGCAGTCCCGGGCCCTGTATGCCCTGCTGCTGTTCGAAAGCCAGAGCGAGGCGGATCGCAACCGCGCCGCCCTGCGCTTCGTGCTCTCGGCCCGCGAGCGGCCCCGGGGCGGCGTGATGCTGCAGCGGCTGTTCCTCGAATCGCGCCACTTCGCCGATTACCGGACCATCCCGCCCGGCGCCCGTTACGTGCTGGCCGACGTGGCCCTGCGCCGGGGCGACATCCGCCGCGCCTCGGCCCTGATGGCCACCCTGGACGCGCCGCCGGAAGGGACCGATCCCTTCTTCTGGCACCTGCGCCGGGCGCGGATCTTCGTGCTCGGCGGCGATGCCGGGCGCGGCGCCCGGGCGCTGCAAGCCCTGCTGGCCGCCACCGCCGCGCCGACCCGGGAACAGCTCGACCGCCTGCTGCAGGTGGTCTTTGATCTGCAGACCGTGCAGGCCCATGATGCCGCCTACCAATTGTTCGAACAGGTGATGGTGCGGGCACCGGACGACAAGCTGCGCCGCGAGCTGTATTACTGGATGGCCGAGTCGCGCAAGGCGCAGCACCGCTACGCCGAAGCGGCCCGGCTGTATCTGAAGTCGGCCAACTTCCCCGAGCCGGGCGCCATGGATCCCTGGGGCCAGACGGCCCGTTACCAGGCCGCCGACGCCCTCGGCCAGGCCGGCCTGGTGAGCGATGCCCGCAATCTCTTCCGCCGGCTGCTCAAGGTCACCAAGGAGCCCGGCCGCCGCGCCCTGCTGCAGCGGCAGCTGCAGAAACTCCTGCTGCTGAGACAGGTGCGGGGAAACGCAGGAGGGGACGCGGCCGGCGCGCAGGGCAGCTCGAGCAAGGCGGCGCCGCCGGCTACTGAATGATGAGCCCCGTGAAGTACAGCGCCTCGATGCCCTTGGTGCCGGCGTTCTCCTCCAGCACCTTCTGCACGGCCTCCAGCGCTTCCTGACGCAGCTTTTCCTTGCCCTGCACGGTACGCACCGCCTTCACTTCCTGCCCCGAGAGCAGCAGCACCAGGCTGTGACGGATGGCGGGCATGTGTTCCTCGATGAGTCCCGCGGCCTCGGGACCGGCCAGTTTCACCTGGATGTCCACCTGCATGTGATGGACTTCCTCGCCATCGTTCACGTTGACGACGAAAGGCGGTTTCAGCGGCAGATAGGCGCTGCTGCCGCCACTGCCGCCCTCGGCGCTGGCGGCCGCCGGACCGAAGGGGACAAGAGTGAGCAGAAGGCAGGCGAAGAGCAGGCGTCGGGACATGGCGTATTCTCCGTGGCGGGTTGCTCTTCCTATCGGCGCGCCATGGCAAAGGTTTAGGCGAGAGTGATAGGGTAGTGCCATGCAGGAGAATGTCGAACGGTATTATTGCCGCACCGTCCTTGGCCGCATCGCGTTCACCCTGCGGGACGGGCGGTTGGCGGCTATCGACTTGCCGGGCGCCGGTGAGGCGGGCGACGCGATGCCGGTCGTAGAGGGCTTGGCCACCGAGGTGGCGCGCCAGCTCGAGGCCTGGGCGGCGGATCCGCGCTTCGTCTTCTCGTTGCCCCTGGCTCCGGCGGGAACCCCCTTCCAGCGACGGGTCTGGCGGGCCCTGCGGGCCATCCCGCCCGGCGAGGTGCGCACCTACGGCGAGCTGGCCCGCCAGCTCGGCAGCAGCGCCCGGGCCGTGGGCGGCGCCTGCCGGGCCAATCCCCTGCCGCTGGTGGTGCCCTGCCACCGGGTGGTGGCGGCCGGCGGCCCGGGCGGCTTCGCCGGGCGCACGCAGGGGGCGGCGCTGGCGCTGAAACGGCGCCTGCTGGCGCGCGAAGGGGTGAGGCTGGAGACATGAACGACCCGGCGGTGGAGGGCGATCCGCTCATCGAACCCTTTCTCGATGCCCTGTGGATGGAGCGCGGGCTGAGCGAGAACACCCTGGCCGCCTATCGCAGCGATCTGCTCGGCTTCGCCCGCGCCCTGCGCGAGGCGGGCATCGACGATCTGGCCCGGGTGACCCGGGCCGACATCCAGGCCCACCTGGCCCGGCGCCTGGAGGCCGGTGCCCGGCCACGCAGCACCGCGCGGCTGCTGTCCACCCTGCGGCGTTTCTATGCCTGGCTGCGGCGCACCGGGCGCATCGGCGAGGATCCCGTGGCGCTGATCGAAACCCCGAAGCTGGGCCGGCCCCTGCCCGAGACCCTCAGCGAAACCGAGGTGGAGGCCCTGCTGGCGGCGCCCGACGTGGCCACCCCCCTCGGCCTGCGCGATCGCGCCATGCTCGAGGTGATCTATGCCAGCGGCCTGCGGGTCTCGGAACTGGTGGGCCTGCTGCCGGGCCAGGTGAACCTGCAACAGGGGCTGGTGCGGATCCGGGGCAAGGGCAGCAAGGAGCGGCTGGTGCCCCTGGGGGAGGTGGCCCAGGACTGGCTGGTGCGCTACGTGCGCGAAGCCCGCTCGGCGCTGCTCGGCCAGCGGGAGGCGGAGACCCTGTTTCTCTCCAACCGGGGCACGCCCCTCACCCGCCAGGCCTTCTGGTACCGCATCAAGGCCCACGCCGCGGCCGCGGGCATCCACAAGCCCCTTTCGCCCCATACCCTGCGCCACGCCTTCGCCACCCACCTGCTCAATCACGGCGCCGATCTGCGGGTGGTGCAGATGCTGCTCGGCCACAGCGATCTCTCCACCACCCAGATCTACACCCACGTGGCCCGCGCCCGCCTGCAGGAACTCCACGCCCGGCATCATCCGCGGGGGTGAGGGACGGTGTTGGGCTGGAGGGGAAGGGAACACGGAGGACACGGAGGCACGGAGGTCACGGAGAGATGAATGGGTCGGCAAGCATCGCAGGTCGGCTCAAGCGCAGTGGAGCCGCCAGGCCGGGCAGAGCGTTTTCCTCACGTCCGGCCCCGTCGGGAACCACGGCAACGGCCGGCGGTCACACTTTTCAAGCAGGGCCTGCCGTATAATGGCTAGCCATTTCCCTCTTACCGAACAGCCCCCGAGGTCATCCGTATCATGAAGTCCATCCTGATCGCCGGCGCCCTGGTGCTCGGCCTGCTGCACCCCGCCCTGGCTGCCGAGAAGGCCGATCCCGGCCTCGAAAAGGCGCGCGCCGCGATGCAGAAGATCCTGCCCGAGCTGGCCCCCGAAGCCGTGCAGCCTGCGCCGATTCCCGGTATCTATCAGGTGTTCATGCCACCGCAACTGTTCTACATCAGTGCCGACGGCCGCTATGCCTTCGACGGCGACATCATCGATCTGCACACCAACACCAACGTGTCGACGCCGGTGCGGGATCGCCTGCGCCTGGCGGCCATCGAGCAGGTGGGCGAGAAGAACATGATCATCTACGGTCCGAAGGACGCCAAATACACGGTGACCGTGTTCACCGATATCGACTGTGGCTACTGCCGCAAGCTGCACAGCGAGATGGCTCAGTACAACCGGGCCGGCATCCGGGTGCGCTACATGGCCTATCCCCGTGCCGGTCTGCGCTCCAATTCCTACAACAAGGCCGTTTCGGTGTGGTGCGCCAAGGATCGCAACAAGGCGCTCACAGCCGCCAAACAGGGCAGGGATCCGGAGCCGAAGACCTGCGACAATCCGGTGGCCCGGGAATTCGAACTCGGCCAGCGCCTGGGGATCCGCGGCACGCCCGCCATCGTCACCGAAAAGGGCCAAATGATCCCGGGCTACGTTCCGGCCGATCGCCTCAAGGCGATCCTCGAGGCCGAGAAGGTGGCGTCCAAAGGCTGATCCGATTCCCCCAGGGAAGGATGAAGTTGGCGGCGTTCTGCCACCGATCGCGGATGCAGTAGCGATGCCCCTGCGGATTCGGGAAGTCTCGGCTGCGACCCTCTCGCCGACGACCGTGGCGACCATGGCCTCGATCGCCCGTCATTACTATCCGCCGGTGCTGGATCTCGGGGTGCGTCTCGAGGCGCACCTGACAGAAGGGGCACGGGTGCTGATCGCCGAGGCGGATGAGGAAATCGTGGGTTATGCGCTCAGCAGTTGTGAACGACGTCAGACCCCGTTCCACGCCCGTCCCATTCCCTGTGTCTACCAGCGTCAGCTCTTCGTGATCCCCGAGGCCCGGGGCCGGCATGTGGGGAGTCGTTTGCAAATCGCCACCCTGCGCCTGCACTTGGGGCCGTTCTGGCTGTGGCGACGCTTTCTGCTGTTTTGCCTGACCCACAATCCCGAGGTGGTGAAGAACTACCGCCTGTTCAGCGAATACCATCCCCGCCTCGACAGCGACAGCGTGCCACCGGCGGTGCTGACCTTCGCCCGGCAGCTCCTGCCGCTGGTCGGGGGCCGGATGGTCGATGCCGGCTTGCGCGTGCACGGCTCGTTCAAGGCGGTGCTGAAGGGTGAAGACTACGGGTTCTGGTGGCAACGCTATCTGGCCACGGGCGAGCCCGGAGTGGATGCCGTCGTGCAGGCGCGGCTGTTTCGCCGCGAAGGGGAGCGGCTCGTTCACAGCGGGCTGTCCCTTCTGATGATCGGCTATTCAAAGCCGGGGAACTTCCTGCGCCGCTATCTCAGTCTCTACCTGCGCCGGCTTTTCCGCCCTCCTCGTTCCGTTGCGTAACGGGGAACACCCGCCGATGGGTGTTCCCTTTCCCCTGCCTCGTCAATGCAGGGCCATCGCCAGCCGCCGTCGGCCGCTTTGGACCCGTTCGTCGTCGTCGCCGAGCATGTCGAAGATCTGCAGCAGGGTGCGGCGGGCGATGTCGTCGCCGTAGTGGCGGTCACGCATCAGCAGTTGCAGCAGGCGGTCGATGGCCGTGTCGTGATCGCCGGCTTCCAGGGCACGCATGGCGGAAAGATAGAGCGCGTCCTTGTCGCCGGGATTCTCGGCCAGGCGGGCTTCCAGTTCCTCGCGTGAGGGGGCGTCGGCCAGGGTCCTTTCCAGTTCCAGGCGGGCGCGCAGGGATTTGGCCTCGGGTTTGTCCTGCCAGTCCAGGGGCAGAGCCTCGAGCTGTTCACGGGCCTGCTCGAGGTGGCCGGCTTCGAGCAGCGCCTCGGCATAGCGCAGGAAGTTGCGGGGGTTGCCCGGATCGGCTTCCAGCACGGCGCGCATCTGCTCCAGGGCGGCGTCCCGGTTGCCCTGATCGAACAGTTCCCGGGCCGCCTGCATCTGGCGATCCGATTCCTTCTCCACGTGGCGGTCGAGGAATTCGCGGATGGCGCTCTCGGGCAGGGCGCCCATGAATTCGTCCACCACCTCGCCGTGGTGGAACAGCTTCACGGTGGGCACGCTGCGCACGCCGTAGCGGCTGGCGAGATCCGGATTCTGATCGATTTCCACCTTGGCCAGCAGGAAGGCGCCGCCATAGTCCTCGGCCAGTTTCATCAGCACCGGCATCAGGCTCTGGCAGGGACCGCACCAGGTGGCCCAGAAATCCACCAGCACCGGTCGCTGGCGGGAGGACTCGATGACCTGCCGGTCGAAATCGCTTGCTGTGACGTCGATGTGTACGGGGGTGTTCATGCCTCGTTACCTGGGGAATGGACACAATGGCGCGCACGCCAAGCTGGTGTCGCCGGGAGTGAAATTCAAGGGGCGGAGCGGGGCCGGTCGGCGCCCGCCCGCGGCGGGGTCAGGTTTCGAGATACTGGAGCTTGTCGGGTTTGCCGTCCCATTCCTCGGCATCGGGCAGGGGATCCTTCTTCTCGGTGATCACGGGCCATTTCTTGGCCAGTTCGGCGTTCAGTTCGATGAAATTCTCCTGGCCCGGGGGCACGTCGTCCTCGGCGAAGATGGCCTCGGCGGGGCACTCGGGTTCGCACAGGGTGCAATCGATGCATTCATCGGGATCGATGACCAGGAAGTTGGGCCCTTCGTGGAAGCAGTCCACGGGGCAGACGTCGACGCAATCGGTGTACTTGCAGAGGATGCAGTTCTCGGTCACCACGTAGGTCATGTTGTGCTCCTTGTGCGAATGTTCGGCTGGACAGCCGTTCCGAATCCCCGTTCATCGTTGGCGGTCGACGCTGAATCTTGCACGCCCCTGAGGCCGGGGGGGACGTTGCGTGACACCCCGTGAATACGTCCCAGTAGGCTCGACGGCCGCAGTCGCTTCGGGCATCCTGCCCTCACGCGACACTTGTCCGTCCTGGACATTGTCCCTGCGGCCGACGGTCGCGAAACGCCACCCCGGCCTCAGGGGCTTTGTCCAGGTCACGGTCGAGTGTCCTGAAATTCGGAACGGTTGTCCGCCTTATGGTAGCGGGAATCGCGAACGGGCGCGAGTATGCCACGGCCGGCAGGCCGGGCACCTTGTTCTGGATCAAGTCGCGTTTTCCAGTTGCGCTCGCAGCCGGTAGAGCAGATCCAGCGCCTCGCGGGGGGTGAGGGCATCGGGGTCCGTGGCGCGCAGCGCCTCCAGGACCGGCGAGGGGGGCGGTGCCGGGGAGGCGGGGGGGCGGACGGGGGCCTCGGCGGGGCTTGCGCGTTCCAGTTCGGCGAGCTTGGCGCGGGCCCGTGCCAGCACCGCTTCGGGCACGCCGGCCAGGGCGGCCACCTGCAGGCCATAGCTGCGGCTGGCCGGCCCTTCCTGCACCGTGTGCAGGAAGACGATCCGCTCGCCGTGTTCCGCCGCGTCCAGATGCACGTTGGCGCAGGCGGGCAGTTCCCGGGGCAGGCGGGTCAGCTCGAAATAGTGGGTGGCGAACAGGGTCAGGGCCCGGCGCTCCTCGGCCAGGGCGTGGGCGGTGGCCCAGGCCAGGGCCAGGCCGTCGTAGGTGGAGGTGCCGCGGCCGATTTCGTCGAGCAGCACCAGGCTGTGTTCGGTGGCGTTGTGCAGGATGTTGGCGGTTTCGGTCATCTCCACCATGAAGGTGGAGCGGCCCGAGGCCAGATCGTCGGCGGCGCCGATGCGGGTGAAGATCCGATCCAGCGGACCGAACTCGGCGACTTTCGCCGGCACCGGGCTGCCGAGGTGGGCGAGGACCGCGATCAGGGCGATCTGGCGCATGTAGGTGGATTTGCCGCCCATGTTGGGGCCGGTGATGATCAGCATGCGCCGCGCGTCGTGCAGATCCGCATCGTTGGGCGTGAAGGGGGCGTCCCGGGCCTGTTCGATCACCGGATGCCGGCCCTGTTCGATGGCCAGTCCCGGCGCCTCGCGAAAGCGGGGGCGGTGCCAGTCGAGGGCCTCGGCGCGGCGGGCCAGGTTGACCAGCACGTCCAGCTCGGCCAGGGCCGCGGCGCAGGCCTGCAGGGGCGCGAGTTGTCCGGCGATTTCTTCCAGCAGGTCGGCATAGAGCTGCTTCTCCCGGGCCAGGGCCCGTTCGTTGGCGGACAGCACCCGGTCTTCCAGCTCCTTCAGCTCCGGGGTGATGTAGCGCTCGGCGGCCTTGAGGGTCTGGCGGCGCTGGTAGTGTTCCGGCACCTTCTCCGCCTGGGCCTTGCCCACTTCGATGTAGTAACCGTGTACGCGGTTGTAGCCCACCTTGAGGCCGGCAATGCCGGTGAGTTCCCGTTCGCGGGCCTCCATGGCCGCCAGCACGCTGCCGGCGTTGGCCTGCAGGCTGCGCAGTTCGTCCAGCTCCGCGTCGTAGCCCTCGGCAATCACGCCGCCGTCGCGGATCACCTGGGGCGGGCTCTCCACCAGGGCCCGTTCCAGGCGGCTGGTCAGGTCGGGGAAGGGGCGCAGCCCTTCCCGCAGGGCGGGCAGGCGGCCCGCCGTGGGCGTGCCGAGCGTTGCGCACAGCGCGGGCAGGGCCTGGAGCGCGTCGCGCAGGCGCGTCAGATCCCGGGGCCGGGCCGTGCGCAGGGCCACGCGGGCCAGGATCCGCTCCATGTCGCCCATGCGTCGCAGGATGTCGTGCAGGGCGTCGGCCAGGCCCCCTTCGCGCAGGGCGTCGATGGCATCGAGCCGGGCTTCGAGCACCGGCCGTACCCGCAGGGGGCGGCGCAGCCAGCGTTGCAGCAACCGGCTGCCCATGGGCGTGGCGGCGTGATCGAGCAGGGCCAGCAGGGTGTTGCGCTCGTGGCCCGCGAGCGAGCGTTCCAGTTCCAGGTTGCGGCGGGTGGCCGGATCCAGGTGGAGCATCTCGTGGGGCCATTCCACCGCCAGGCCCTGCAGGTGGGGCAGCACGCTGCGCTGGGTCTCCTGCACGTAACCGAGCAGGGCGCCGGCGGCGGCGATGGCGGCCGGCAGCGCCTCGCAGCCATAGCCGGCCAGGTTGTCCACCCCGAACTGTTCGCACAGCAGCCGGCTGGCGCGTTCGGTGTCGAAGTGCCAGGGCGGGCGGGGCGTGAGGCAGGCCGCGCCGGCCGGGGGCGGGGTCTCGTCGGGGTGGATCAGCTCGGCCGGTTGCAGGCGGTCCAGTTCGCCGGCCAGGGCCGCCGCCGTTTCGGGTTCCTGCAGGGTGAAGCGGCCGCTGCCCAGATCCAGCACCGCCAGGCCGAGGCGCTCGCCCTGGCGGGCGACGGCGGCCAGCAGATTCTCGCGCCGGGCGTCGAGCAGGGCGTCGTCGGTGGCCGTGCCGGGGGTGACGATCCGCACCACCTGGCGATCCACCGGCCCCTTGCTGGTGGCCGGATCGCCGATCTGTTCGCAGATGGCCACCGAGCGGCCCTGGCGGATCAGTTTGGCCAGGTAGCTGTCCACCGCGTGACAGGGCACGCCGGCCATGGGGATCGGTTCGCCGGCGGACTTGCCGCGGGTGGTCAGGGTGATGTCGAGCAGGCGGGCGGCCTCGTGGGCGTCTTCGTAGAACAGTTCGTAGAAGTCGCCCATGCGGTAGAAGAGCAGGATGTTCGGATGCTCGGCCTTGATGCGCAGGTACTGCTGCATCATGGGCGTGTGTCCGGCCATGTCGGGTCGCGCCGCCATGGGCGGGGAGTTTACCGGATCCGCCTGGCCGGTGCAGTGGGGGCGGGAACGGGGCTGCCAGTCCTGTCCTTGCAATCGTTGCCATGGCGGAAGTTTCAAATACGAGACCGGTCGGCAAGGTTGCCCGCCGCCGGCACCGCCCTCTCTCGACCTGGTGCCCTATCCGGGCTAAAGTTGGCAGGACAAACAGGACGCTTGCGCAGGATGCGGACAACGGGGGAGAGGCATGCCGCGAGAGTACGACGAGAAACGCGATTTCATCCGCGTGGAGGTGGATTGCCCGATCGTGTTCCGGGCCGATGGCAGCACGGAGGCGGAGACGGGCAAGGTGCGCAACCTCAGTGGCCGCGGCATGATGTTCATCGCCCAACGGGAGTTGCCGGTGGAATCCTATCTGGAAGTGGTGGTGCAGCCCGAGAACGATCTCACGCCGCCCCTGCATGCCCGGGTGCGGGTGGTGCGGGTGGCCCGGCCCCGACGGGGCGAGGGTTTCGAGATCGGCGCGGTGATCCAGGAGATGCTGGACGAGTGAATCAGACCCGGGCGTCGATGCGCCCGATCCAGGTGTCCGTGCCGTCGCCGGGCAGACGCTGCACGTCCCGGTAGAGGGCCAGGGCAGGGTGTTCGCCCCTGACGTTCCGGGGCGCGGGTAGCGGCAGGGTGCCCGGCGCCGTTACCGGGGGCCAGGGGGCTTCGGCCTCGCGGCGCTGGATCGGCCGCGTCGCGGACGGGGTGGCCTGCGCGGTCGGCAGGCGGGCGGAAAGAGAGGCGGTGGAGACGATCGTCATCGTCGTGATTTCCATTTCCCGGAAAAGATCCAGTGTAGACTGTAGCACGGCATCCTGCCGCCTTGCCCGCCCTCTCCCGTCAGGCCGGCCAGAACGCCGAGGAGTCCCATGAGCCGCAGCACCATCCCCAACGACATTGCCCTGCAGACGCTCGCCCGGCGGGTCGGGGAGCGCCTGCAGGCCACCGGCGAGATGCTGGCCACGGCCGAGTCCTGCACCGGCGGCTGGGTGGCCAAGGTGGTGACCGACATCGCCGGCAGTTCGGCCTGGTTCGACCGCGGCTTCGTCACCTATACCAATGCCGCCAAGCAGGAGATGCTGGGGGTGCCCGAGGCCCTGCTGACCCGTCACGGCGCGGTCAGTGAGCCGGTGGTACGGGCCATGGCCGAGGGGGCGCTCGATCACGGCCAGGCGACCCGCAGCCTGGCCATTTCCGGCATCGCTGGCCCCACGGGCGGGACGCCGGAGAAGCCGGTGGGCCTGGTCTGGTTCGCCTGGGGACACGACGATGGCGGGACCGTACGGCTGCGCTCGGGGCACCGGGTCTTCTCCGGCGATCGGGAAGCGGTGCGCCGTCAGGCGGTGGCCGCGGCTCTGACGGGTCTGCTCGATGGTTTCGAACGCTGATGGGGCAGTCAGGGCGCGCCTGTTCTTCGCCCTCTGGCCCCCACCCGAGGTGGTTCGCGGCCTGCGCCGCCTGCAGGTGCGGGAACTGGCGCAGGTGCCGGGCCGGCGGATAGATCCCGAGCGCCTGCACCTGACCCTGCGTTTCGTCGGGCCCGTGGCGGCGCCGGTGGCCGACTGCCTGCGCCGCGCCGCCGCTGCGGTGCGCATCTCGCCCTTCACCTTGCATATCGATCGTCTCGGCGCCTTTCCCCGGGCGAAGGTGGTGTGGGCCGGCGTCGCCCGGCCGCCGCCGGAGCTGCTGGCCCTGGCCGCCGCGCTGGAGGCGGCCTGCCAGGGCTGCGGCCTGCCGGCCGAGACGCGGGATTTCGCCCCCCATCTGACTCTCTTGCGCAAGGCCCATCGCCATCTGCCCCGGACCGACACGCCCATCGAGCCTCTCGTCTGGCCGGTGACGGAATTCGTGCTCGCCGCCTCCGAAACCCGCCCCGAAGGGGCGCTCTACCGGATACTGGCGCGCTGGCCCCTGCGGCCGTCTGCCGAGAAACCGGTGGGAGGTTGAAAAAGCCATCCCCGCCTCTTTTCAAGCGTTTGACGGTAACAACTGGGCCGCCGATTGTGAAATAATGACCACCGTGGAGATCCGGCGCCGGCCCATGGAGGGCGGGCCGCGCCAACGACGATAACGAGGGGTTGACTGGAATGGATGAAGCGAAGAAGAAGGCGCTGAGCGCCGCATTGAGCCAGATCGAGAAGCAGTTCGGCAAGGGATCGGTAATGCGCATGGGCGACACCACCGCCGTGCGCGAGGTGGACGCCATCTCCACCGGCTCTCTGGGACTGGACATCGCCCTGGGCATCGGCGGTCTGCCGCGGGGCCGGGTGGTGGAGATCTACGGGCCCGAATCCTCGGGCAAAACCACCCTCACCCTGCAGGTCATCGCCGAGGCCCAGAAGGCCGGCGGCACGGCCGCCTTCGTGGACGCGGAGCATGCCCTGGATCCGGTCTATGCCGAGAAGCTGGGCGTGGACGTGGACGAACTGCTGGTCTCCCAGCCCGACACCGGCGAGCAGGCCCTGGAGATCACCGACATGCTGGTGCGTTCCGGCGCGGTGGACATCGTGGTGGTGGACTCGGTGGCGGCCCTCACGCCCAAGGCCGAGATCGAGGGCGACATGGGCGACTCCCACGTGGGCCTGCAGGCCCGGCTCATGTCCCAGGCCCTGCGCAAGCTCACCGGCAACATCAAGCGGTCCAACACCATGGTGATCTTCATCAACCAGATCCGCATGAAGATCGGCGTGATGTTCGGCAACCCCGAAACCACCACCGGTGGCAATGCCCTCAAGTTCTATTCCTCCGTGCGCCTGGACATCCGCCGCATCGGCGCCATCAAGCGCGGCGACGAGGTGGTGGGCAACGAGACCCGGGTGAAGGTGGTCAAGAACAAGGTGGCGCCGCCCTTCAAGCAGGTGGAGTTCGATCTCCTCTACGGCGAGGGCATCTCCCGGGAGGGGGAGATCATCGATCTGGGCGTGAAGGAAGGCATCGTCGACAAGTCCGGTGCCTGGTACAGCTACAACGGCGATCGCATCGGCCAGGGCAAGGACAACGTGCGCAAGTTCCTCAGGGAGCACCCGGAGATCGCCGCCGACATCGAACGCCAGATCCGCGAGCGCCTGCTGCCCGGCGCCCAGCCCGAGCGCCCGGCCGAAGCCGAGGCCGGGATGGAAGTCGAAGCCTGATCCCGAACGTCGTGGCCCGCTCGGTCCGCGAGGCGGCAATGGATCTGCTGGCCCGCCGCGAGCACGGCACGGCCGAGCTGCGCGGCAAGCTGGTGGCCCGGGGGTACGACCCTGCCGAGGTCGATCCGGCCCTCGAGGCGCTTTCCCACGAAGGCCTGCTGAGCGACGAACGTTTCGTCGAGGCCTTCGTGCACGGACGCATCCAACGGGGCCAGGGGCCGGTGCGGATCCGCGCCGAACTGCGCCAGCGCGGTGTGCCGGAGGCGCTGATCGACGCCGGGCTGGACGAACGGGATCCGATCTGGCTCGAGCGGGCCGAGTCGGTGCGCCGTCGCAGGTTTGGCGCCGAACGCCCCACCGACTACCGGGAGCAGGCCCGGCAGGGCCGCTTCCTGCAATATCGCGGCTTCACCGCCGAACAGACCCGCCGCGTGATGCGGCACGAGGATTGACCCCCGCTGGCCCGGAAACGGGCTGGTGCCTTGAACCGAAACGCAACCAATGAAAAGCAGCGCAGAACTGAGACAGGGTTTTCTCGACTTCTTCCGCAAGCGCGGCCACGAGATCGTGCCCTCCAGCCCGCTGGTGCCGGCCAACGATCCGACCCTGCTGTTCACCAACGCCGGCATGGTCCAATTCAAGGACGTGTTCCTGGGCAAGGAGACCCGGCCCTACACCCGGGCCGCCAGCGTGCAGCGCTGCGTGCGTGCCGGCGGCAAGCACAACGATCTGGAAAACGTGGGCTATACCGCCCGCCATCACACCTTCTTCGAGATGCTGGGCAACTTCAGCTTCGGCGACTATTTCAAGCGTGAGGCTATTCAGTTCGCCTGGGACTTCCTGGTGGCGGAACTGGGGATCGCGCCCGAGAAGCTGTGGATCACCGTCTACGAGGAGGACGACGAGGCCGCCGACATCTGGCTCAACGAGATCAGGGTGGATCCGGCCCGTTTCACCCGCATCGGCGACAAGCCCGGCGGCAAGCGCTACGAGAGCGACAACTTCTGGTCCATGGGCGATACCGGCCCCTGCGGCCCCTGTACCGAGATTTTCTATGATCACGGACCCGAGGTGCCCGGCGGCCCGCCCGGCACCCCCGAGGAGGACGGCGATCGCTACATCGAGATCTGGAACCTGGTGTTCATGCAGTACGACCGCGACAAGGCGGGCACGCTGCATCCCCTGCCCAGGCCCTCGGTCGACACGGGCATGGGCCTGGAGCGGCTGGCCGCGGTCATGCAGGGCGTGCACAGCAACTACGAGATCGATCTGTTCGTGCACCTCATCGCGGCGGCGGCGCAGATCACCGGCTGCCAGGATCGGCAGGACAACTCCCTGAAGGTGATCGCCGATCACATCCGCTCCTGCGCCTTTCTGATCGTCGACGGGGTGATGCCCTCCAACGAGGGGCGCGGCTACGTACTGCGGCGGATCATCCGCCGGGCGGTGCGCCACGGCCACAAGCTGGGCGTGCGCGAGCCCTTCTTCTACAGGCTGGTGCAGCCGCTGGCCGAGGAGATGGGCGAGGCCTATCCCGAACTGCCGCGGGCCCAGGCCCTGGTCGAGCGGGTGCTGAAGCAGGAAGAGGAGCGCTTCGCCGAAACCCTGGAACAGGGGCTGCAGATCCTCGAACAGGTCATCGCCGGGCTCGAGGGCGACACCATCCCCGGTGAAACCGTGTTCCGCCTCTACGACACCTACGGCTTTCCGGTGGATCTGACCGGCGATATCGCCCGCGAGCGGGGCCTGAAACTGGACATGGCCGGGTTCGAGCGGGAGATGGCCGCCCAGCGCGAGCGGGCCCGGGCGGCCAGCGGCTTTGCTTCCGACTATGGCAAGGAGCCGCTGGTGGAGGGCGAGACCGAATTCACCGGCTACGAGTCCACGGCCGGCATGGCCACCATTACCGGGCTGTACCGCGACGGCGAGTCGGTGGAAGAACTGGCCGAGGGCGAGAGCGGCCAGCTGGTGCTCGATCGGACCCCCTTCTATGCCGAGTCGGGCGGTCAGGTCGGCGACACCGGCAGCCTGATTGCCGACGGCGGCCGTTTTCGCGTGGCCGATACCCGCAAACAGGGTAACGTATTCATGCATCTGGGCGAGGTGACCGACGGCGTGATTCGAGTGGGCGACAAGGTGGAGGCGCTGGTGGATGCCGAGCGGCGGCGCGATATCGCCCTCAACCACTCGGCCACCCACCTGCTGCATGCGGCCCTGCGCCGGGTGCTCGGCGAGCACGTCACCCAGAAGGGCTCGCTGGTCGAGGCCGACCGCCTGCGCTTCGACTTCTCCCATTTCGAACCGGTCACGCCCGCGCAGCTGGCCGAAATCGAGGATCTGGTCAATGCCCGGATCCGCGACGATCTGCCGGTGGAGACCCGCGTCATGGCGCCCCAGGAGGCCATCGCCCAGGGGGCCATGGCCCTGTTCGGCGAGAAGTACGGCGACAAGGTGCGGGTGCTTTCGATGGGCGATTTTTCGGTGGAACTGTGTGGAGGCACCCACGTCTCCCGCACCGGCGAGATCGGTCTTTTCAAGATCATTGGCGAAACCGGAATCGCCTCCGGGGTGCGGCGGATCGAGGCCATGACCGGCCAGCATGCGCTGGACTACGTCCGCGCGCAGGAACGCCGCCTGACCGAGATCGCCGGCCTGCTCAAGGCCGATCGCGAGAAGGTGGTGGATCGGGTCCGGCAACTGCTTGAGCGCAACCGTAGCCTGGAGAAGGAAATCGAGCGGCTCGAAGGCAAGCTGGCCAGCGCCCAGGGTGACGAGCTGGCTTCGCAGGCCATCGAGATCGGCGACATCAAGGTGCTGGTGGCCCGGCTCGAGGGCGTCGATCCGAAGGCCCTGCGTGAAACCGTGGACCAGCTCAAGAACAAGCTGGGCCGGGCGGTGATCGTCCTCGGCACCGTGCGCAGCGGCAAGGTGGCCCTGGTGGCGGGGGTCAGCAAGGATCTCACCGATCGGATCAAGGCGGGCGAGGTGGTCAACCTCGTGGCCCAGGGGGTTGGCGGCAAGGGCGGCGGGCGGCCGGACATGGCTCAGGCCGGTGGCAACCAGCCGGAAAAGTTGCCAGAAGCATTGCAAAGTGCAATAGAATATATACGAAAAAAGGTTGATATCTGATCTGAAGCAGGAATTGGTCTAGACTGCCTCCAAACCGCTTCCCAAGCCTCGAAATTTCGTGTTTAATTGCGCCTTTTGCGAGGAACGCCGGGCGAAATGGCGCTAATTGTCCAGAAATACGGTGGAACTTCCGTTGGCACCGTCGACAAGATCGAACGGGTCGCCGAGAAGCTGATCGCCGCCCGGGAGGCGGGCAACGACGTGGTCGTGGTGGTCTCGGCCATGTCAGGCGAGACCAACCGTCTCATCGAACTGGCCCACCGGATCGCCGAGCACCCGGATCCGCGTGAGTACGACGTGCTGGTCTCCACCGGGGAGCAGGTGACGATCGCCCTTCTGAGCATGGCGCTCAAGAAGCGGGGCTGTCCGGCGGTTTCCTACACCGGCTCCCAGGTTCACATCCTGACCGATGATGCCCACACCAAGGCGCGGATCCTGGACATCGACGAAAGCCGGATCCGCGCGGATCTCGAGGCGGGACGGGTCGTGGTGGTGGCCGGATTCCAGGGCCGCGACGAACACGGCAACATCACCACCCTGGGGCGAGGCGGTTCGGATACCACGGCGGTGGCGCTGGCCGCGGCGCTCAAAGCGGACGAATGTCAGATTTACACTGATGTGGATGGGGTGTATACCACGGATCCCAGGGTCGTGCCCAATGCCCGCCGACTCGAACGCATCACCTTCGAGGAAATGCTGGAAATGGCCAGCCTCGGCTCCAAGGTGCTGCAGATCCGATCCGTGGAATTCGCCGGAAAGTACAACGTCCGCCTGCGGGTGCTGTCTGCCTTCGAAGACGGCCCCGGAACGCTGATTACTTTCGAGGAAGAGAACATGGAAAACCCGGTCATTTCGGGCATTGCCTTCAACCGCGACGAGGCCAAGCTCACCATCCTCGGTGTGCCGGATCAACCGGGTGTCGCCCACCGTATCCTCGGCCCCATCGGCGAGGCCAACATCGAGGTGGACATGATCATCCAGAACGTGGGTGCCGACGGCACGACCGATTTCACCTTCACCGTGCATCGCAACGACTACGAGCGCGCACTGGGCATCCTCACCCGCACTGCCGGTGAACTCGGTGCCCGGGAAGTGGTCGGAGACGACACCATCGTCAAGATCTCCCTGGTCGGCGTCGGCATGCGTTCCCATGCCGGGATCGCCAGCACCATGTTCAAGGCCCTGGCTGACGAGGGAATCAACATCCGCATGATCTCCACGTCCGAGATCAAGATCTCCGTGGTGGTGGACGAAAAGTATCTGGAACTTGGCGTGCGCACCCTGCACGACGCCTTCCATCTGGAACAGGCGCCTGCGGCCTGACATCGAGCTTCAACGCAGGAAGGAAGCAGAGCATTAAAGATTCGAACCATCCTGACGATAGTACAAGGGAGCGTGCCCAGACAGCTTTTGCAAGGGATCGCACCGGCAGGAAATTCAGCAAAAACCAGGAGAGAAAATTCATGTTGATTCTGACACGTCGAGTGGGCGAAACGCTCATGATTGGAGACGAGGTTTCCGTAACCGTCCTGGGCGTCAAGGGCAATCAGGTCCGGATTGGCGTCAATGCGCCGCGCGAGGTCTCCGTGCATCGCGAAGAGATCTATGAGCGCATCAAGCAGGAAAAACAGCAGGGCGGCGGCGAGGAAGGCAACGAGTAAGCGCGCGGCAACGCGCTGCCGGTCACGCTTTCCGCCGTGCCGGCACTTTGACCCCCCACACCGACCGAACTCCGCGGACCGGCACGCCCGCCGGTCCACGCCCTCACCGGAATGTGGCCCCCGGATCTGGCAATCGGCCCGCCCATTTAGTATCCTTCCGCCCTCGAACACCGGAGAGATGGCCGAGAGGCTGAAGGCGCTCCCCTGCTAAGGGAGTATGGGGTGAATAGCTCCATCGAGGGTTCGAATCCCTCTCTCTCCGCCATCCAAACGAAACAGGCCCCGTTCCGGGGCCTGTTTCGTTTGGATTCGCTGACCAGAAGGGTTCGAACCCTCGATTTCAAAATGGCGGGTTCGACGAGCGGCGCAGCCGCGCAGAACAGGGGAGCGCAGCGACGCTGGCCCCGAAGGGGTGAGGTCCGCAGGGCCGAATAATCCCTCTCTCCGAGTGGCGAGGGCCGAGGATTTTGCTTGCCAGTGCAGGGAGAAATGGCGTATATTTCGCCTCCCGGACGACATCGAGCCTGGCCGGTTTTCCTCGCCTCTCGTCCCTCGTCCATCGCCACTTTCCATAGCGCCCGTAGCTCAGCTGGATAGAGTACCTGGCTACGAACCAGGCGGTCGCACGTTCGAATCGTGCCGGGCGCGCCATTTTTACAAGAAAATACAAGCGGTTATGGTGTTATCCGGCCGCTTGTTCCTTCTCATCCTCTCCATGTGTGCCCAAAAATGTGCTAGTAACAGCGCAGATTTGGGAAATGTTATCCGCGTATTCCGCCAAGTGCTCTGCTGACAAATGGGCATAGCGTTGAACCATCGAGTAGCATGACCACCCGCCAAGTTCCTGCAAGACATGTAGCGGTGTGCCGTTCTGCACATGCCACGATGCCCATGTGTGGCGCAAGTCGTGCCAACGAAAGTCTTCGATACCAGCACGATCCAACGCTTGCCTCCAAGCACGGGTGTTCGCTTTGTCCACCGGTCG
>JALSSV010000076.1 GCA_026984045.1 Chromatiales bacterium
AGAAGGTCGCCAAGAAGAAGGTCGCCAAGAAGAAGGTCGCCAAGAAGAAGGTCGCCAAGAAGAAGGTCGCCAAGAAGAAGGTCGCCAAGAAGAAGGTCGCCAAGAAGAAGACGGCCAAGAAGAAGGTAGCCAAGAAGAAGGTCGCCAAGAAGAAGACGGCCAAGAAGAAGGTAGCCAAGAAGAAGATAGCCAAGAAGAAGGTGGCCAGGAAGAAGGTGGCCAGGAAGAAGGTGGCCAGGAAGAAGGTCGCCAGGAAGAAGGTCGCCAGGAAGAAGGCGGCCAGGAAGAAGACTCGTCGGCGCTGAGTCCGACACCACAGGGCCGGCAAACGGGGAACCTTTGGGTTCCCCGTTTGCATTCAGAAATGGGACACGGACCCGCAAGTCGGGGTGCTACCCGTGATACCATCGTCCCGCTCGTCAGGCGGTCGGGAACGACGGCCGACGGGCGGAACCCCTTTCCCGAAACCTTGAAAACAAAGGAGTCGCTGTCATGCGTCAACTGTTATCCATTGCCCTGCTTGCGCTGCTGGTCCTTTCCGGTGCTGCCCATGCCGGGGAAAAGATCCACAAGGTCGTGATCCAGGTGAGCACCGATGATCTCCGTACCCAGAAGATCGCCCTGAACAATGCCGTCAACCTGCAAAAGGCTCTCGGTTCCGGCAATGTGCGCGTCGAGATCGTGGCCTACGGCCCTGGCCTGTCCCTGCTGACCAGAAAGAGCCCGCAGGCCAACCGGGTGAAGAACCTGGCCATGTATGACGAGTTCACCTTCAGTGCCTGCAACAACACGATGAAGAAGATCGCCAAGAAGAAAGGGCACATGCCCAAGCTCGTGGAAGGCGTGCGGGTCGTTCCGGCGGGTGTTCTGCGTATCGTCGAGTTGCAGGAGCAGGGTTACGCCTACGTTCGTCCCTGACGGGCGGTTGAACCTCGACGTTTACGTCGATCGTTCAAACGGACCCCCCGGGATCCGCCGGATCCCGGAGGTCGTTTTCCCGGCTCTGCCGCTTGCGAACACGCGAACGGCACGCGT
The DNA here is from genome assembly GCA_026984045.1 of Chromatiales bacterium. Classification (GTDB taxonomy): domain Bacteria; phylum Pseudomonadota; class Gammaproteobacteria; order UBA6429; family Thiohalophilaceae; genus JALSSV01. The sequence goes on from JALSSV010000076.1 coordinate 1,036, forward strand.
GGTTTCCCGTTCCTTCACATTTTCAATGACCTGGCGTCATTGAAAACGGCGACGCCTCCCCGCCTCGCGCACAGGCTGACCCGAGGTTGAAGCGGAGGATGACCAGCCCGAAGGGGGCAGGGTACGCCGCCGGGTGTGACTCAGCCATTCCAGCAGCCGCACCAGGCGGCCGCAGAGCCACTCGAGAAAGCGCAGTCGCCAGGGGCGGACCCGCCAGTCCTGATAGATGATTTCCCGGCTGTAGACGAAATCCTTCGCGAACTGCACGGCCACTTCCCGGGCGAAGCGCGCATCTTCCACGTCCTGGTTGGCATCGAGGTTCCAGTACTGGTTCCAGCGATCCAGGTTGCTGGATCCGATGGAGGCCCAGCCGTCGCACAGTTGCAGCTTGGCGTGCAGGAAACGGGGCTGGTATTCGAACAGGCGCACGCCGTGACGCAGCAGGCGACTGTAGTAGCCTCGACCGGCGTAACGCACCCAGGGGTGATCGCTGATGGGCCCAGGCACCAGCACGCGGACATCCACGCCCCGGCGGGCGGCGCGACGCAGTACCCGGCGCAGTTTGCGCGAGACCACGAAATAGGGACTGGCGATCCAGATCCGCCGTTCGGCGTTGCGGCAGCGTTTTACCAGGTTGGCGATGATCTCCTGATGGCCGGTGCCTTCGGCCACACTCACCCGCCCAACCTGGCCATCGGCCTCTTCGGCGGGGGCGACGATGGGCAGGCCACAGGATTTGCCCGTGGCCTGCTGCCAGCCGCGGGCGAAGAGATCCAGCCAGTCCTGCACCACCGGCCCGCGGATGGTCACCGCCACTTCGTGCCAGGTGCGCTCCGGGGCACGCAGGCGCTGGAAGTCATCGGTGATACCAAAGCCCCCGGTGAAGGCCAGCTTGCCATCCACCAACAGCAGTTTGCGGTGGTCTCGCGGCAGGTTCCCCAGCAGCTTGCGCAGGCGCAAGGGATTGTAGATCGCCAGTTGCACGCCGCCAGCGACGAGGCGTTGCCGATCGGCGTCGGACAGGCCGGCACAACCGTAGTCGTCGAGCAGCACCAGAACACTCACCCCGCGGCCGGCGGCCTCGCACAGACTGTCGATGAACTGCCGGGCCACGCGGCCCGATTCCATCAGGTAGGTTTCCAGACAGACGAACTGCTCGGCCTGGCGGATGGCCTCGAGCATGTGCGGAAAGAAACGCGGTCCGTCCACCAGCAGATGGAAACGATTGCCGTCCCGCCAGGGATAGCGGTGCCGACCGTTGGCGCCGAAGCGCTGGTTCATGCCGCGCCCTCGGTGACCGCCGGGGTGGTCACCACCCGCCCCTCCCGTACCTGCAGGGCAAGCCGTCCCTGCAACAGCGCCAGCAGGGTGTGGCCGGCCAGCTTGGCCCGCCAGCCCTGCAGCAGCGGCAGATCCCGTTCGCCCCGCACCAGGCGTTCCACCTCCTTGCGGGTGGTGAGGGTGGCCGGACTGACCCCGTGCTGCTGGCCGAGAAGGCGCACGCAGGCCATGAGCAGATCCGCCAGCCCTTCCTGTTCGGGGGTGGGCCGTTCGCGCTTCGGCGCGTCCGGCCACTGTTCCCGCGGCAGGGCGCGGGCGTCGCGGACGAGGCGCAGCAGGGTGTCGCCATGCTGGCGGATCACGGTCGGGGCCAGGCCGCGGATCCGTTCCAGCGCGGCCCGATCCGCCGGGGCGCGGCGGGCCAGTTCCAGCAGCACCTCATCGCCGAGGATCCACTTGCGCGGCTTGTCCCGTTCCCGGGCCTGGGCCTCGCGCCAGGCGGTCAGGGCCCGCAGCACCACGAGCTGGGCCGGGCGCAGCCGACCGTGGCCACTGACCCGGCGCCAGGCGTCCGCGTCGGGCCGCGCGTAGAGGGCCGGGTCCACCAGGGCCCGAAAGTCTTCCGCCAGCCAGTCGGCGCGACCGGCCGCATCCAGGCGCTCCCGGATCAGCGGATAGAGTTGCCGCAGGTAACGCACGTCGTCGGCGGCATAGGCGATCTGTTCGGCTTCCAGCGGCCGCCGGGCCCAGTCGGTGCGGGCATGGCCCTTTTCCAGGCGCACGCCGAGCAGGCCTTCCACCAGGCTGCCGTAACCGGCCTGATCGGGAAAGCCCAGCAGGGTGGCGGCGATCTGGGTGTCGAACACGGGCGCGGGGATGCGGCCGTCCAGATCGTGAAAGATTTCCAGATCCTGGCGGGCGGCGTGCAGCACCTTGAGGCGCCCGGGATCGTGCAGGATCTCGAGCAGCGGATCGAGATCGGGGAGGGCGAGGGGATCCACGCAGGCGATGAGATCGTCGCTGGCGATCTGAATCAGGCACAGGCGTGCGCTGTAGGTCTTTTCGCGAATGAATTCGGTGTCCAGGGCCAGCACAGTGGCCGGCTGCAGATCCCGGCACAACTGTTCGAGGGCCTGGGGTGTGTCCACGTAGCGGACGTCATCGGGAGTGGGGGGTGTCATGGTTGTCGATCGTGCGTCTGGAACCCGGGCGGGTTCGGAACAGCAATGGTAAGGTATGATAGCCCGCTTCGAAACCACCAAGACCGGGATGGGAATGCGTTCATTGCTGCGGCTGTTCTGGGAGGTCTGCCTCCTGCGCAAGGGTCCCCAGGACATGCCCTTCTCGCGGGAGCTGCTGGCGATCCTGATCGCGGTGGGCATGGGGGTGGACGTTTTGCGCCTGGCCCTGGCCGACACGGGCATGGATTTCGGCGGCGTGCTGGTCTTCGCCGTGGCAGCGCTGATCTTCAATCTGGCCTTTTTCGGGGGGCTGGTGGTGATTGCGGGCTACCGGGCGCGACTGGTGCAGACACTGATTGCCTGGTTCGGCGCCATGTTGCTGATCGGGCTGATCGATCTGCCCCTGGTCCTGGTGCTGCATTTCGCGCCGGGCGTTGGCACGGGCGTGGCGCTGCTGTTCCAGATCCTGGTGATCTGGAGCCTGCTGGTGACCATGCACGTGCTGCGTCATGCCCTGTCCATCAATCCGGTGCTGGCCGGCGTGCTGAGCCTGGGCTATTTCCTGCTCAGCGTGCTGCTCTACAATGGCGTGGTCAAGAGCCTCGTCGGAGCCGGTTGAAGCCATGCACATCCACATCCTCGGGATCTGCGGTACCTTCATGGGCGGGCTGGCGCTGCTGGCGCGGGAACGGGGCGACGCGGTCAGCGGCTCCGACGCCAATGTCTATCCCCCCATGAGCACCCAGCTCGCGGCCGCCGGCATCACCCTGCGCGAAGGCTACGATCCCGCCCATCTCGATCCGGAACCGGATCTGGTGGTGATCGGCAACGCCCTTTCGCGGGGCAACCCGGCGGTGGAGCACGTGCTGAACCGGGGCCTGCCCTACGTCTCCGGCCCCCAGTGGCTGGCCGAGCATGTGTTGCGGGATCGCTGGGTGCTGGGCGTGGCGGGCACCCACGGCAAGACCACCACCGCCAGCCTGCTGGCCTGGCTGCTGGAAGATGCGGGTCTTGCGCCCGGTTTCCTGATCGGCGGCGTGCCCGGCAATTTCGGTGTCTCCGCCCGGCTGGGGGCGGCACCCTTCTTCGTGGTGGAAGCCGACGAGTACGACACGGCCTTCTTCGACAAGCGTTCCAAGTTCGTCCACTACCGGCCGCGCACCTGCATTCTCAACAACCTGGAGTTCGACCACGCCGACATCTTTCCCGATCTGGCGGCCATCGAAACCCAGTTCCACCATCTGCTGCGCACCGTGCCGGGCAACGGTCGGGTGTTCCGCAACGGCGACGATCCCAACCTGACGCGGGTACTGGAGAGGGGCTGCTGGACGCCGGTGGAGACCTTCGGCGACGGCGCGCACAACGCCTGGCGTGGCGAGCCCGATGCGCAGGGCGAGGGCTTCACGGTCAGGCTGGAGGGCGAGGCCATCGGCCACGTGGCCTGGAACGTGCCCGGTGCCCACAACCGCCTCAATGCCCTGGCGGCCGTCGCCGCGGCGCGTCATGCCGGCGTGCCCCCCGCGCAGGCCTGTGCCAGCCTGGCGCGCTTCGCCGGCGTGAAGCGGCGCCTGGAGGTGCGCGGCGTGGCCGACGGGGTGACCGTGTACGACGATTTCGCCCACCATCCCACCGCCATCGCAACCACCCTGGCCAGCCTGCGCCGACGGGTGGGCGAGGCGCCCCTGTTCGCCGTGCTCGAACCCCGCTCCAACACCATGCGCATGGGCGTGCATGCCGATCGCCTGGCCGCCTCGTTGCGTGCCGCCGATCGGGTGCTGATCCACCAGCCAGCGGGGATCGACTGGGACATGACTGCTATAGTTGAGGAGCTGGCCGCGGCCAGCCTGCATGCGAACACCGACGAGATCATCGCGGCCCTGTTGGCCGCGGCGCCGCCGGGCAGCCATGTGCTGATCATGAGCAACGGCGGCTTCGAGAACATCCACGCTCGCCTGCTCGACGCCCTGCAGGCACGCGCGGGCCAGCGGACTTCCTCGGCATGACGACAGCACCGCCCATCATCCTCGCCATGACCGGCGCCTCCGGCAGCGCCTACGGCCTGCGCCTGCTGGAAGTGCTGCTGCGCCAGGGGCGAGAGGTCTGGCTGCTGGTTTCGAAGGCCGGGCGCATGGTGCTCAGGCTGGAAGCGGAATTGGAGGTGCCGGCACGGCCCGAGGAGATGCGCGAGTACTTCCGCGTCCTGTTCGATCTGCCGCAGGCGCCCCTGCGGGTGTTCGGCCGCGAGGACTGGCTGGCGCCCATGGCTTCCGGTTCCCACCCGGCGCGGGCCATGGTGATCTGTCCCTGCACCACCGGCACCCTGGCGGCCGTGGCCCAGGGCAGCGCCGACGATCTGCTGGAGCGGGCCGCCGACGTCATGCTCAAGGAGCGCCGCCAGCTCGTGCTGGTGGTGCGCGAGACCCCCTTCTCCCTCATTCACCTGCGCAACATGCTGACCCTGGCCGAGGCCGGCGCCACCGTTCTGCCCGCCAATCCCGGTTTCTATCATCGCCCGCAATCGGTAGACGACATCGTGGACTTCATCGTCGCCCGGGTGCTCGATCATCTGGGGGTCGAACACGATCTGCTGCCCCGCTGGGGGCTGGAGCAATGAGCCGGTGAGCGGGCGGCAGATCATTCCCCTGTTCCCGCTCCAGACCGTGCTGTTTCCCGGCGGCGTGCTGCCGCTGCGGATCTTCGAACCCCGCTACCTCGACATGATTTCCGACTGCCTGCGCCACGACACGGGGATCGGCGTGGTGCTGATCCGCCACGGCAGCGAAGTGGGGGACGTGCCCGAGATCCACGAGCTGGGCACCCTCTCGCACATCCATTACTGGCACCGCCGATCCGACGGCCTGCTGGGCGTGACCCTCAAGGGCGAACAACGCTTCCGGGTGCGCAGCACCGAAGTCCGTGCCGATGGCCTGATCCGAGCCGACGTGGAATGTCTGCCGCCGCCGGACGGGGCCACGGTCAACGCCAGCCACGCGCGCCTGGTCGATCTCCTGCGCCAGATCCTGGGCCAGCTCGAGCCCCCCTGGAGCACCCTCACCCCGAGCTGGGAAGACGCCGAATGGGTCAGCGGCCGGCTCGCCGAACTCCTGCCCCTGGAGCTGGCCGACAAGCAGGCCCTGCTGGCCGAGAACGACGCCCGCGCCCGCCTCGACGTGATTGCCCGGCAGCTCGCCGGCCTGGAACTCGAGTGAAACCGGTCCGCAAGGCGGTTGCCAGCAGCGTGGTTCCGTTCTTGTCATGCAGGCGCGGCGCCCACGCCGCGAATATGCGTTAGCGGGTGGCTGGCAACAACGCGTATTCCCCAGCTACCAGATAGCTGTTCCGAAATATCGGACATGACTCGCTACAGCCACGAAGCCCTCATGACCGGAGGGGTGTTGCGTGACCTTCGGCCGCAAGGATGCGGCCGTAGAGCCTACAGGGATGTATTCACGGCGCGTCACGCAACACCCCTCCGGTCATGAGGGCGTTCTCGAACCCTGTGCTCAGCGTCAAAATGACGCACATTTCGGAACAGCCATCCGGCTACCGCACATTCGCGGTTTGCGCCGCGCCTCCCTCGGTTTTCCCGTTTTCATGGTGCACGTTCGTGGCAGCCGGCGTTTCGACCAGCAGGAGCGGCACGTCGCGGGGGGCGAGGTGGCCGTGGGCGAAGGGGCCGGGGCGGGCGCGCCAGGTGGCCAGGGCGGTGGCGGCGTCCGGATCGGTAACCAGATAGTTGAGCCCCCAGCGCTGCACCCGGCGCATGCGGGCGAGCTGGCCGTACCACAGCGGGATCCGGCGCTGGCCGTCGCGGAGCAGGTAGTCGGATTCCCACAGGCGCACCACCCACAGGTGATCGTCGTCTTCGCGCCGCCAGTAGCGGATGGCGTCGTAGTGCCCGGCGTGGACCTGGGGCAGCAGCGGCAGGGTGTCGGCGGTGGCCAGCGGGTTGATCCAGTTGAGCCAGCGGCGGGCGCCGTGGCGGGCCGGTTGCCAGCCCGCCACGCGCAGGGCGTGTTCGATGGCCGGGCGTCGGGCGGCCCATTGCAGGTTGAAGACGAAGCGGCGGTCGCCGCGCAGATCGGCGCGCACCGCGGGCAGCAGTTGCCAGCCGCTCTCGCGCCAGGCGGCCCTGTTCATTATGTAGGTTTTGCGTGCCGGGGCGTGGGCGGCGGCGTGGTCGGCCTGCTGCGCAAGGGGCCAGCCCAGCAGCAGCACCAGCGCGAGGACGAGCGCACGGCCATGTCGGCGGTCGAAAGGGGTGGCCAGCGCATGGCGGCGGTAGGCGATGCCGAGCAGGGCGGTCCAGGCCGCGCCGAGCAGCAGGCTGGCCAGGGCGTCACTGGCCCACAGCAGGCCGAGATAGAGATCGGCGAAGGCGATCAGCCACAGCAGGAGGATACACAGCAGGTACAGGGGCAGATGCCAGCGCGGGGAAAGGCTGCGCCCGGCAAGGATGGCGAGAAAGCCGTAGACCGCCACGGCCAGCATCAGGTTGCCGGATGACGTACCGGGCAGAAAGGAGGGGGCCGGGCCGCTGAAGTGGCCGGCCTGTCCGGCGACCAGGGCCAGCAGCAGGGTGACCCCGTAAGCGGCCAGCCAGTGCCACAGGGCTAGATGAAGGCGCTGGTGCAACAGCAGGCCGGCAGTGAGCACCCCGATGGCGGCCAGCAGGCGCGGATCGGCGAGGCTGGCGAGGAATACCATCGCCCCGTCGAAGGGCGGCGAGCGCAGATCCTGCAGGCCGTTGTGTACCAGCAGATCGAGATTGTGCACCAGCGGCAGGCGATCCCCGTAATGGGCCAGCAGGGCGAAGCCGGCCGCGGCCACCAGCAGGATCAGGGCCAGCAGGGTCAGGCCGCGCACTTCGGGATGGGTGGGCGAGACGATGGCCGCGGGGACTTCGCCCAGCAGGGGATGGCGGCGGCTCCATTCGAGTGCCCGGGCCATGGCGCGCAGGGCCAGCGGTTGCAGCCACAGATAGATCTGGCGGATCAGCCAACCGAGGAACAGGAGCGCCACCAGCAATCCCACCAGCAGTACGGTGAAACGGCCGGCGAACTCGGACGCCAGATCCAGCGAGGCGCCGAACACGAGTCCCGGCAGCAGATAGGCCGGTGCCCAGAGGATCGCCGAGAGCACGTTGACCAGCAGGAAACGACCGGCGGGCATGCCCAGCATGCCCGCCACGGCCGGCACTACCGCCCGCACCGGACCGAAGAAGCGGCCCAGCAGCACGCTCTTCCCGCCATGACGGTGAAAGAAAGTCTCACCGCGCGTGAGCAGTTCGGGATGGCGGGAGAAGGGCCAGAACTCCCGCAGGCGATCCCGGTAGTGGTGGCCCAGCCAGTAGCTCAGGCCGTCGCCGGCGATGGCCCCCAGGATGGCCACCAGCAGGGTGGCACCCAGCGGCATCACCTCCAGCGCCACCAGTGCCCCGAAAGCCACCATCAGCACCGCTCCCGGCACCAGGAGTCCCACGAAGGCCAGCGACTCGCCGAAGGCGGTGAGGAACACCAGCCCCAGCGCCGTCAGCGGATGGGCCTGCAGCCAGTCGAACAGGGGAGTGAGATAGGCCGGTTCCATGGCCGCAGTATAAAGGGCCGAGGGACGAGGGCCGAGTGTCTCCCTGGTTATCCGCTCCTCGTCCCTGTCGCGAAGCGCGCCGCCGGGATGGTATTCGGTCGAACCTGCGTGCCGGTCGGCCAGGGGGCCGACCGGCACGCCTGACGCTACCTGGCTGGCACCGCGCAGACGTACTCGAAGCGCCCGGTTGCCTTGTTGAAGCGGGGTTGAGTGAGCATGACGGCGGGCGGATTGGGGCAACGGAGTCGCTGGCTCACGCAGCGATAGGAACCCCTGGCATCCTTGCCGGTCTGCTTGAAGCCGTAGACGCAATCGCCCACGTTGGCCTTGATGGGGCCGATCGACTTGGGTGCCGCGCCGGCCTCGCGCAGCGCTGTGCCGGTGGCGGTGACGATCAGGACCGCGGCCAGGCTGGCCAGAAGGCCGGTGGAACGGT
>JALSSV010000077.1 GCA_026984045.1 Chromatiales bacterium
CGGCTGAAGATCGCCCGGCGCCTCAGCGAACAGCGGCCCGGCGGACGACCGCCGCTGCAGATCTGCCTGCAGGTGAACGTCTCGCGGGATCCGGCCAAGGCCGGCGTCGCCCCCGAGGCCCTGCCGGAACTGGCCGCCGCCGTGCGGGAGCTGCCCAACCTGCGACTGCGGGGCCTGATGACCATCCCGGCCCGGGAGACGGATCCCGCGCGTCAGCGCCTGCCCTTTCGCCACCTGCGCGAGCTGTACGAGGCCCTGCGCGCCGAAGGACTGGTGCTGGACACCCTGTCGATGGGCATGAGCGGCGATCTGGAGGCGGCCATCGCCGAAGGGGCGACCCTGGTGCGGGTGGGCACGGCCATCTTCGGTCCCCGCCACGCCTGAAACCGCTCAAATCATGCCCACGCCTGCCGACATAATGTGATGTTGTTCACAATTTTTATGGCAAACTGCCCGTTCCATCCCGGAATGTCACACTTGTCCGACCGGAAGCGACCCATGCTCAACCGCCATCCCCACCTGCTGCGCCTGCTGCTGTTCATGCCTTTGTGCCTCGTCTCGCCCCTGCGGGCCGATCCCGCAGACAAACCGGCACCGCCCATCGTCGGCGCCGGCGCCCATTTCGCCTGGGTGATCTTCAACGAACTGAAACCGGAACTGGAACGGGCCAGCGGCCGGCACCTCGAACTGCACGGGCGCCATTCGGCCCTCGGCATGGGCTGCAGTGCCGGGCTCAAGAACGCCGCCCGCCACAGCCCCATGAACGAAACCTTCGGTTTCGTCTGCTGCGCCATCGACGACGCCGAACTGGCCCGGCGCGGCCTGGTGCTGCATCCGCTGGCCCGCGAACCGCTGCTGATCCTGGTCAACGCGGCCAACCCCGTGCGCAACCTCGGCACCGAACAGGTGCGGGCCATCTTCCGCGGCACGATCCGCAACTGGCGGGAAGTGGGCGGTCCGGATCAGCCCATCGTGGTCGTCACCCGTCTGCACTGCAAGCAGCGCCCCGGTCACTGGAAGCGGATCCTGCCCCGGGCCGAGGACTTCCGGCGCGACCGGATCGACGTGGCCAGCGCCGAGGAGATGGTGCGCAAGCTCGACGATTTCCGCTGGGCCATCGGCCACCTGGGCGCCACCTGGGCTTTCCGACCCGAAGACCGGGTGCGGGCCCTGACCATCGACGGCCACGCGCCCACCGCCGCCAACCTGGCCGCCGGCCGCTATCCCTTCTACCGCCAGCTCGGCGCGGTGGTACGCGCCGATGCCCGGGGAGACGTGCTCAAGGTGATCTCGGCAGTGGAACAGAGCCGGGCCCTGCGCAAGGTGGCCCGCAAGTACGAGTTGCTGCCCCTGACCGGCAAGCGGCCTTGAGCCTGCTCCGGCCCGGCGATGCACAGCTACCGCGTCAAGCTGCTGGCCTACACCCTGGCCCTGCTGGTTCTGCTGGTGGCCTCGCTGGGCTTTACCTATCGCTATGTCTATGCCCTGATCGACGAGGAAGGCAGGCAGCACCTGGCCGCCATGGCCACCCTCCTCCACAGCCACCTGGAGGCGGAACGGCTCGACGATCTGCGCAATGCCAAGATCGTGGCCCGCTATCCGCGGGTGGGCGAATACCTGTTCGCGGTGGTCGAGATCGGCACCGAGCCCGAACCCCTGCGGATCCTCTACGAACGGGAATTCCGCTGGATGCCCGCCGACCGGTTCCTGATCCTCAGCCGCGACAACCGGATCCTGGTGGGCGATGACGCGGCCGACCTCGCGCTGCAGGTGCGCAATGCCCGTCACCGCCGCCCCGAGGGTACCTTCTACTTCTACAACCGGCGAGGCCTGCAGCACGTGGCCTATGCCCCCATCTACTACCAGAACCGTTTCCTCGGCACCGCCGCCATCGGCCGGGTGCTGGATCGCCGCTGGCTGCGGGAGCAGCCCCAGAACCGCAACGGCGTGCTGTTTCTCTCCTATGGCGGGCGCATCATCGACAGCGCCCGGACCGCCCTGGCGGGCCTGCCCATCGACGACGGTGCCACCACCGTGGAGGGCGCCGCGCACCGCTACCGGCTGACCCGCCTGCAGCTGCTGCCCGCGGTGGGCGACGTGCCCGTGTTGTGGCTGGGACTGGACGAAACGGCCCTGCGCGACCGCCTCGATCGCCACCGCCGGATCATCTTCCTGATCGCCGGCAGCAGCGCCCTGGTGATCCTGCTGTTCGGTCTGCTCATCATCCGCCAGTTCACCCGGCCCCTTTCGGAACTGGTGGCCATCACCCGGGAAGTGGCCGAGGGCCGCCTGCCGGAACTGCCCAAGTCGACGCGCCAGGACGAGATCGCCGTGCTGGCCAACCATTTCGCCGACATGCTGCAGGCCCTGCGCCGCAAGGAGGAGGAAGTGGCCCAGGCCCGCGCCGAGCTGCAGAAGACCGCCACCACCGACAGCCTCACCGGGCTGTACAACCGGCGCCATCTCGGCGAGGTATTCCCCAAGCTGCTGGCCCGGGCCCGGCGCCAGGGCAGCAGCCTGTTCGGGATCCTGATCGATCTGGACAAGTTCAAGCCCATCAATGACACCCACGGCCACATCTGCGGCGATCGGGTCCTGGAACGCTTCGCCGCCCGCCTGCGGGAACACTCCCGGGCCAACGACTACCTGTTCCGCATGGGGGGCGAGGAGTTCCTGGTTCTCACGGAAACCGGGGATCGCGCCGGGGTGGTGGCCCTGGCCGAGAAACTGCGGCAGGCCATGGCCACCCTGCGTGTGGCCTGCAACGGCCAGACCCTCGGCTTCACCATCAGCTGTGGCGTCAGCGAGGCCGATCCCCGTCTCGACACCACCGCCAGCCTGCGGGACATGCTCTCCCGCGCCGACGCCGCGCTCTACCGCGCCAAGCAATCGGGCCGCAACCGGGTATGCGTGGACGGCGAGGCACCATGCAAACCGATTGAACCGGATGCCGACACGGGGTAACGTAGCCGCCATGGACACCCTCAGCATCGGTTTCATCGGCGGCGGCAACATGGCCCGCAGCCTCATCGGCGGCATGCTCGCCGCCGGCCACCCCCCGGAGCGGATCTGCGTGGCCGATCCCGATCCGGCCACCCGCGAACGGCTGCAGCGGGAAGCCGGCATCGACACCTACACCGACAATCAGGCCGTGGTCGACCGCTGCGACGTGGTGGTGCTGGCGGTCAAGCCCCAGGTGCTCAAGGCCGTGGCCACGGCCCTCGAACCGGCCCGCCGCCCCGGCCAGCTGTTCCTGACCGTGGCCGCCGGGATCCGCACCGACTCCCTGGCCCGCTGGCTGGGCAGCGAGACCGCCATCGTGCGCGCCATGCCCAACACCCCGGCCCTGGTCCAGGCCGGCGCCAGTGCCCTGTATGCCACCCCCCGGGTCAGCGGCGCCCAGCGCGAGGCCGCCGAGTCGATCCTGCGCGCCGTGGGCCTGGTGCAGTGGGTCGACGACGAGGATCTGATGGACGTGGTGACCGCCCTCTCCGGCAGCGGCCCGGCCTACCTGTTCCTGGTGATGGAAGCCATGGAGCGGGCCGCGGTGGATCTCGGCCTGCCGCGCGAGACGGCCCGCCTGCTCACCGTGCAGACCGCCTTCGGCGCCGCCAAGCTGGCGCTGGAGATCGAGGAGGATCCGGCCGTGCTGCGGGAGAACGTCACCTCCCCCGGCGGCACCACCGAGGCGGCCCTGCGGGTGCTGGGCGAGGGCGGGCTCGAGGCCCTGTTCGAAAAGGCCATCGCCGCCGCCCGCGATCGGGCCGTGGAGCTGGCGGCCCAACTGGGCGAATGAGCGGGGCGCACGGACGATGAGCTATCTGGGCAACGCCGGCGTGTTCCTGGTGAGCGTGCTGTTCGGTTTCTTCGAGGTGCTGGTGGCCGTGCGCCTGCTGATGCAGCACGTGCGGGCCGACTTCTACAATCCCCTCGCCCAGTTCGTGGTCAAGGCCACCAATCCCCTGCTGCGGCCCCTGCGCCGGGTGATCCCGCCGCTGGGCCGCTTCGACAGCGCCTCACTGGTGCTGTGGCTGCTGTTGACCGTGGCCGAACTGTCGCTGACCCTCCTCCTGCTCGGCCGCCCGTTTCCGGCCCCCGCCGGCCTGCTGCTGTGGGCCCTGGCCGACATGCTCAACCTGCTGATCTGGATCTGGCTGTTCTGCATCTTCGTGCTGGCCATCGCCAGCTGGATCAATCCCGGCAGTTACAACCCGGCCCTGGCCCTCATGGCCCGGATCAGCGAGCCGGTGCTCAGGCCGGTGCGCCGCCTCCTGCCCCCCATGGGCGGGCTGGATCTCTCCCCCATGCTGGCCATCCTGGCCCTCTACCTGGCGCAGATGCTGCTCGTGGCCCCGCTGCGGGATCTGGCCTTCCGCCTGGCCGCCTGAGCCATGGACGCCGGCTGGTACCGCTGGCAGGACGACGTGCTGCTCCTGCAGGTGCACGTCCAGCCCCGCGCCAGCCGGGACGAGATCGTCGGCCCCCATGGCGACGCCCTCAAGATCCGGATCACCGCGCCCCCCGTCGAAGGCCGCGCCAACCGCCAGCTCACGGCCCTGCTGGCCAAGACCTTCGGCGTACCCAAGGGCGCGGTGGAACTGGCCGGCGGCGACAGCGGTCGCCGCAAGCGTTTCCGGATCCGCCAGCCGCGGCGACTGCTCGAAGGCATGGTTGCTCCGCAAAAGTGAGAACCCTGTCACAATTCCGGAAAATGGCCGGGACCCGCGAGGCCCGTGAGCCTCCGCCCGGACATCGCCATTTTCCTTTCCAGGACAACGGCTTGCGCTTTAAAATCCGGTTTCTTTCCCGGTATCTTCGCCTGTGCCGTCCCCCTCCCCCCATTAAACCCGGTGGCCAAATTGCCGCTAAACTTGTTCAGTGGGCCCGCGCCCGGCCCCGGCGGCTTGCAAAAACCGTACAATCGGTCACAATCGATCGCCGACAATAAAATCCCGTTTATTCAATCAGCTACCGCACCAGGTTCACGTAATATGGCAAGCGACCGCTTCACCGACCAGATGCAGGCCTACGGACGCTGGCGTACCGATCTGATCGGCGCCATCGATCGCTACCGGGAATGGCTCGAAGCCAACGGCATGAGCAGCCCCGAGACCGAGCTGCGGATCTTCGAGCTGGTGGAAGCCCTCAAGTCGGACCGCCTGACCATCGCCTTCGTGGCCGAATTCGCCCGCGGCAAGACCGAACTCATCAACGCCATCTTCTTCTCCGAATACGACCGCCGGCTGCTGCCCTCGGAAGCCGGGCGCACCACCATGTGCCCCACCGAGCTGTTCTACGACTCGGATGCCGACGAGAGCTACATCCGCCTGCTGCCCATCGAGACCCGCCTGGAGGAGAAGTCCATCCAGGAACACAAGCTCGAGCCCATCAACTGGACCACCATCAAGCTCGACACCAACTCGGCCGAGGCGATGGCCGAATCCTTCAAGGAAGTGATCCGCACCAAGCGGGTGCCGGCCCCGGTGGCAGCGAAACTGGGCCTGCACGATCCGGCCCAGGCCGAATCGGCCGAGATGGTCGAAATCCCCATGTGGCGTCACGCCATGATCAGCTTCCCCCACCCCCTGCTCAAGGAAGGTCTGACCATCCTCGACACCCCGGGACTCAATGCCCTGGGCAACGAACCGGAACTGACCCTCAACATGCTGCCGGCCGCCCAGGCGGTGATCTTCGTGCTGGCCGCCGACACCGGCGTGACCCAGTCGGATCTCGAGATGTGGAACAGTTTCGTCAAGCCCCTGGGCGCCGACACCAAGCACTCGCGGCTGGTGGTGCTCAACAAGGTGGACACCCTGTGGGACGAGCTCAAGGGGGAGGAGGCCGTGCAGGAATCCATCCACAGCCAGTGCAAGTCGGTGGCGCGGATGCTGGCACTGGACGAGGCGGCCATCTTCCCGGTCTCGGCCCAGAAGGGCCTGCTGGCCAAGATCCGCACCGACCAGGAACTGCTGGACAAGAGCAACATCCTGGCCCTGGAATCCATCCTCGCCCAGGACATCCTGCCCCGCAAGCAGGACATCGTGCGCGAGACCATCGTCGGCGAGATCGGCGGCATGGCCCGGGAATCCCACGACCTCGTCGCCTCGCGCCTGGCCAACACCAACCGCCAGCTCAAGGAACTCAAGGGCCTGTCGGGCAAGAACGAGGACGTGATCGCCCATCTGATGAAGAAGACCCGCGAGGAACAGGCCACCTACCACAAGTCGGTGGAGAGCTTCACCGTCAACAAGCGCATGTTCGCCGAGAAGCACGCCCAGTTGCTGAACCTGCTGAGCCTCAACAAGCTCGACCGGCTGATGGCCAAGACCCGCAAGGAGATGACCGGCACCTGGACCACCGCTGGCCTGAAGAACGCCATGAAGGAGTTCTTCGACATCGTCACCACCACCATCCGCGAGGCCAGCGCCCAGACCGATCAGATCAACACCCTGCTGCAGACCATCTACCGCCAGTTCCACAAGGAGCACGGCCTGTCCGAGGTCAAGCCCAAGTTCTTCAGCATGGCCCGCTACAAGCGGGATCTGGAACGCCTGCACCACGAGGCCGAGGCCTACCGCAAGAGCCCCGTCACCACCATGACCGAGCAGTCCTTCGTGGTGAAGAAGTTCTTCATCTCCATGGTCAGCCACGCCCGCAACACCTTCTTCCAGGCCCACCAGGAAGCCGACGCCTGGGGCAAGTCGGCCATGGCGCCGCTGGTCTCGCGCATCAAGGAACACAAGCACCAGATGGAAAAGCGCCTGGAGAGCCTGCGCAAGATCAACGAATCCCGCGACACCCTCCAGCAGCGCATCACCGAACTGGAACAGGCCGCCGCCCAGCTCTCCACCCAGCTCGCCGACATCGACGGCCTCATGCAGACCCTCGGCAAACCCCTCGAAGCCGGGAGCGAAGAAGCGGAGAAAGTGGCCTGATCGCCCTTCACAAACCCCGTTCCGAATTCCTAGTAATCCTGCTCGAGGCAGGCACAGAGCCCTTGCAGCCGGGGAGCGGTTGCGTGACCGTCGGCCGCAGGGATGCGGCCGTCGAGCCTACAGGGAGGTATTCACGGCGTGTCACGCAACCGCTCCCCGGCTGCAAGGGCGTGCCGGAGGCTGATACCCAACGGTCACTAAGTGCTCGGGATTTGCAACGTGCCGCTGATGAACCGGGATCCCTTGTCCCTTCTCCCTCTCATGCCGTAGTATTTCCACTTTCCCGTAGCCGGCCCCGTCCCGTATTTCCATGCCCGATACCCTGCCTGCCGATTCGGTCGGACTGGTCACACCGCACAAGCTGGTCTTCGACGAACCGCTGGCGCTCGACTGCGGCCGCACCCTGCCCGCCTATGAGCTGGTCTACGAGACCTATGGCGAGCTGAACGCCGAACGCACCAACGCGGTGCTGATCTGCCACGCCCTGTCCGGCGACCATCACGCGGCCGGCTATCACCGCCTGGACGATCGCAAGCCCGGCTGGTGGGAGACCTGCATCGGCCCCGGCAAGCCCATCGACACCAACCACTTCCACGTGGTCTGCCTTAACAACCTCGGCGGCTGCAAGGGCAGCACCGGCCCCATGAGCATCAACCCGGAGACCGGCAAGCCCTACGGGCCCGACTTTCCCATCGTCACGGTCCGCGACTGGGTGCGCTCCCAGGCCCGGCTGGCCGAGCGCCTGGGCATCGAACGGTGGGCCGCCGTGATCGGCGGCAGCCTGGGCGGCATGCAGGCCCTGCAATGGGCCATCGACTTCCCCGAACGCCTGCGCCATGCCGTGGTGATCGCCGCCGCCCCCAAGCTCTCGGCCCAGAACATCGGCTTCAACGAAGTGGCCCGCCAGGCCATCATGTCGGACCCGGACTTCCACGACGGCCGCTACTACGAACACGGCACCCTCCCCCGCCGCGGCCTGGCCCTGGCGCGCATGCTCGGCCACATCACCTACCTCTCCGACGAGGCCATGCGCGCCAAGTTCGGCCGCGAACTGCGCGAGGGCAAGCTCAACTTCGGCTTCGACGTGGAGTTCCAGGTGGAAAGCTATCTGCGCTACCAGGGCCAGTCCTTCGTCGAGAAGTTCGACGCCAACACCTATCTGCTGATGACCAAGGCCCTGGACTACTTCGATCCGGCCGCCGACTACGACAACGACCTGGCCCGGGCCCTGGCCCGGGCCCGGGCCGAGTTCATGGTCATGTCCTTCACCTCCGACTGGCGTTTCGCCCCGTCCCGTTCGCGGGAGATCGTCAAGGCCCTGGTGGACAGCCGCAAGGCCGTCTCCTACGCCGAGATCGAGGCCCATCACGGCCACGACGCCTTCCTGATGCCGATCCCCGACTACCTGGCCACCTTCGCGGCCTACATGACCCGGGTGCGGGAGGGCCGGCCATGACCACGCTGCGTCCCGAGCTGCGCACCATCGCCGACTGGATCGCCCCCGGCAGCCGGGTGCTGGATCTGGGCTGCGGCGAGGGCACCCTGCTGGCCCACCTGCGCCGCGAACGCCAGGTGGACGGCTACGGCCTGGAAATCGACCCGGCCAAGATCGTGCGCGCCATCGACAACGGCATCAACGTGATCCAGAGCGATCTCGACGTGGGCCTCTCGGAGTTCGAGGACGCCAGCTTCGACTACGTGGTCATGACCCAGACCCTGCAGGCGGTCCACTATCCCGACCGCCTGCTGGAGGACATGCTGCGGGTCGGCCGCGAAGGCGTCATCACCTTTCCCAACTTCGGCCACTGGCGCTGCCGCCTGCAACTGCTCGGCGGGCACATGCCGGTGACCGCCTCCCTGCCCCATACCTGGTACAACACTCCCAACATCCACCTCTGCACCCTGCGCGATTTCGAGGAACTGTGCGCCGAAAAGGGCTTCGCCATCCTCGAGCGCACGGTGGCCGACCAGGCCCACCGCAGCACCCTGGCCATGCGCCTGCTGCCGAATCTGATGGGCGAAGTGGCCCTCTACCGCTTGCGCAGCGGCTAAGACGCCACCATATCCGCCTTGTCAAGGGGATTTTCCCGGTCTTCTTGACTATGCTTTGAGTAACAGCGCCAAATATCAGTCCACGGTCCAGTTCAGGCACTGAGCCCGCCAGGGGCGGGCGGAACCCGATGAGGGTAATCAACTGGTATCGTGGTGTGGTGCGTTTGGTCAAGCCAACAACCACAACAACAATCGCGGAGGTGCATCATGATTCGATTCCTGCAAACCGGAATCCTGACCCTGTTCCTGGCCCTGGCCGGCCCGGCCCTGGCCGACGACCAGTATTCCCGCACCGTCGGCGACTACGTGGTCTATTACAATGCCTTCACCACCGACACCCTGGCCCCCCAGGTCGCCAAGCAATACGGCATCAAGCGTTCCCGCAACCGGGCCATGTTCAGCATCGCCGTGCAGAAGAAGGTGATGGGCATGCCGGGCAAGCCGGTCCACGCCAAGGTCACGGGGCGGGCCATCAATCTCAACAACCAGGTCAAGCAGCTCAAGCCGCGGGAAGTCGTCGACGGCACGGCCATCTACTACATCGGCGAACTGTCCGTCGCCCACCGGGAGACCCTCACCTTCGAATTCCGGATCCAGCCCGAAGGGACCGCCGAGCCGTTCACCATCACGTTCCGCAAGACCTTCTACACCAACTGAAACCGGCCTCGCGGCAGGGTCGGGCGAGCCCAACGCCTGCCTTGACCCTGCCGTTCATGGGGTTTCCGTCGCCTTCCTGGCGCAATATCCGGGCTAAAGCCCGACGCCGTTCTGCCGACAAATCGGCTATCATCCCTCCGGCCATGAACATGTCGCACCCACTCTCATTGCCAACGGCAGCCGTTGCCCTGTGTCCCGATGTCGTCCCGGCAACCGCCGCCCCCGCCTGCGAGTGAGGCCCGGCTCCATGCGCCTGCGCTTCTCCACCCGGCTGATCCTCAGTGTCATCCTCATCGAGATCGTGATGCTCAGCGCCCTGGTCTGGAACTCGGTGCGACTCATCAGCTCCAGCCACGAGGCCCAGTTGCTGAAGAACATCGAGGCCCAGACCCGCCTGCTGGCCGCCTCCCTGCAACCGGGCCTGGCCAGCAACGATCGGGCCCTGCTGGCCGATGCCCTGACCCTGCTGCAGGGCAATCCCGGCATCCGCTACGTGGTGGTCGCCGACCGCGAGGGCCGGACCATGGCCACACTCGGGACCCCGCCCGCCGCGCTGCCCGAACCCGACTCCCGCTTCACCACGGCCCAGCAGGACGGGGTGTATGACGTGCGCCAGCCCGTGGCGCTCTATGGCCAGACCCTCGGGACGCTGCACATCGGCTACGACATCGGCTACGTGCAGGATCTCATCGACACCACCCGGCGCCAGAACAGCCTGATTGCCGCCGCCGAGCTGTTCCTCTCCATCCTGCTCACCATCCTCCTCGGCCTGTATCTCACCCGCAACCTGCGCAAGCTGGAGCTGGGCGCCGAAGCCCTAGGTCGGGAGGAACTCGACCACCGCATCGATATCCCGCCCGACGACGAGATCGGCGCCGTGGCCAGCGCCTTCAACCGCCTGGCCGACCACCTGCAACACACTCGCCGGACCCTGCGTGATGAGCATGTGGCCCTCACTCGGGAAAAGCAGCGCATGGAAACGCTGCTCAACAACATCAAGGCCGTGATCATGGAGGCCGATCCGGTCAGCATGCGCTTCCTCTTCGTCAGTCAGGAAGCCGAAACCCTGCTCGGTTACCCGGTGGAGGAGTGGTATCAGGAAGGCTTCTGGCACCAGCGCCTGCACCCCGATGATCACGACTGGGTGGTCAATGCCCTGCAGGAACAGCTCCGGCTGCCCGGCGAACACACCCTGGACTACCGGCTCCAGCACTGCAGCGGGGAATATGTCTGGGTGCGCAGCCTGTACAGCATCGAGACCCAGAACGACCCCCCGCTGGTCCGCGGCCTGCTCATCGACATCAGTGAACAGAAGCAGACCGAGGAACGCATCGTGTTTCTGGCCAACCACGATCCGCTCACCAATATCTACAACCGCCGCCGTTTCCAGGAACACCTGGAACGGCAGATCGCCTATGCCCGGCGCTTCAAGATCCGCTCGGCCCTGCTGTTCGTGGATCTGGATCAGTTCAAGTACATCAACGACACTCTCGGCCACCAGGCCGGCGATCAGTGCCTGATTGCCGTCGCCCACGTTTTCCGCTCCCACCTGCGGGAAATCGACATCCTCGGCCGCATGGGCGGGGACGAGTTCGGCATCATCCTCCCCAACGTGGACGAGGAGGGGGCCAGCACGGTGGCCCGCAATCTCATCGAACGCCTGGAGTCGGAAGTGCGCATCCCCGCCGATCCCAACATCCGCCTCAGCGCCAGCATCGGCATCGCCCTGTTCCCCGAGCAGGGCACCACGCCCGCGGAACTGCTGGCCAAGGCCGATGCGGCCATGTACACCACGAAGCGCCAGGGCCGCAGCCGGGTGCACGTGTACCAGCCCGACGACCGGGAACTGCTCAACATGAAGGCCAAGGTGCACTGGGAGAACCGCATCAACCATGCCCTGCGCCATGACCGCTTCGTCCTCCACTACCAGCCCATCGTCTCCCTGCCCGACCACCGGATCAGCCATTATGAAGTCCTGCTGCGCCTGCAGGAGGAGGATGGCGAACTGATCTATCCCGGCGCCTTCCTCGACATCGCCGAGCGCTTCGGCCTGATCCGCGACGTGGACGAATGGGTGATCCGCAACGCGATCGCCGAGCAGGCGCACAGCATCCGCGACGGCCTGCCGGTCACCCTGGCCATCAACCTCTCGGGCCGCCACTTCGGCGATCCCGACTTCGTGACTCTGGTGCGCGAATGCCTGGCGGAGAGCCAGGCCGATCCCGCCCGGCTGATCTTCGAAGTCACCGAAACCGCCGCGGTGGAGAACCTCACCGCCGCCGAACGCTTCATCGAACCGCTGCGCGAGCTGGGCTGCCGCCTCGCCCTCGACGACTTCGGCGTGGGCTATTCCTCCTTCCACTACCTGAAGAACCTGCCGGTGGACATGATCAAGATCGACGGCAGCTTCATCCGCCACCTGCACCAGAACCGCGCCGATCAGGCCATCGTCCGCGCCATCACCGATCTCTCCCGCGGCATGGACATCCAGACCGTGGCCGAATTCGTCGAGAACCGCGCCATCCTCGACAAGCTCGAGGAACTGGGCGTGGACTACGCCCAGGGCTACCACATCGCCATGCCCGGCCCCGACTTCGTCCACGAACCGGACGACGAAGCCTCCCTCCAGCTGCGGATCCGATGAATACGGTAGCGGGGAGCGGGTTGCGGGTAGCTTGGAAAAGCGTCGTGGGTTGCAGATAACGGGCCGGTTTTCAACATTCAACCCCCGCTTCGCGACTCGCGTCGCTCCCACGGGTTTCCGTTCCTGCAGCGGGTGTAGGCCGGCTCAAGCGCAGCGGAGCCGGCAAAAATCATGTCATCCCGAGACGGCGGCTCCGCTGCGCTTGAGCCGCCCTACGGACCGAAAATCCAACGCAAAGGCGCAAAGGCGCAAAGATTTTCCGTGTAGGAGCGGCGCCTCGCCGCGATAGCCTGTGGCGGGTAGCTGGGGACGGGTTGCTGGTGAAAGGCATCCGGTTTTTCCCAGTAACCCGTCCCCAGCTACCCGCTACCCCCTGCCGCCCGCCACCACTCCAACAACCCGAAGCCGATCACCAGCACACCGGCCGCCCGTCGCACCCCCGGCCGGGCGACAAACCGCCTCAGGTGTTGCGCGAACAGGCCCATGGCCAGCAGGTTGGGCAGGGTGCCGAGCCCGAAGGCCAGCATCAGGAGGGCGCCCTGCGCGGCGCTGCCGGCGGCCATCGCCCAGATCAGCATGCTGTAGACCAGGCCACAGGGCAGCCAGCCCCACAGCGCGCCGAGCAGCAGTGCCTGCCAGAGATGGCGTACCGGCAAGAGGCGGCGGCCGGCCGGCTCGATGCGCCGCCAGAGCCGCCCGCCGACGGCCTCCACCCGGCGCAACACGCCCCACCCACCGGCCAGATAGAGCCCCAGCAGGATCAGAAAGCCCCCGGCCACCCCGAGCAGGATCTGCTGCCAGGCGCGGATGTCCAGCAGATGGCCGGCCACCGCCGTCACGCCCCCCACCAGCGCCCCGGCGGCCGTATAGCTCGCCAGCCGCCCCAGGTTGTAGGCCAGTTGCATGGGCAGGGTCTGCCGCACGCCCTGGCCTCCCGGCAACCCCAGGCTCAGCGCCCCCACGATCCCCCCGCACATCCCCACGCAGTGCACCCCACCCAACAGGCCCACCACCAACGCCGCCAGCAACGAATATTCGATCATCCGGCCGCCTCCTTCGGGTTCGCTGCAAATAACGCAGAGGGCGCAGAGACGCAGAGGGCACAGAGGACGATCCGATTTTTTCGTTCGTCTCGCCGGACGAGCATCATCTGAATCCCTCGTGTCGGAAATCCCCGACGCCACCCATCATCCATTGCTCTGCGCCCTCTGCGTCTCTGCGCCCTCTGCGTTCCTTCCACTGCTGTTCGCAAGCGGCGACGACTGCCGCAGCAGGTACCAGGCCAGGCCGATGGCGGGCAGGCCGAGGGCCGAGGCGTAGAGGAAGAAGGTGACGTAGTCGCTGGCATCGACGACGAGGCCGGAGAAGCCGGCGACGATCTTCG
This sequence comes from Chromatiales bacterium, assembly GCA_026984045.1. GTDB lineage: Bacteria > Pseudomonadota > Gammaproteobacteria > UBA6429 > Thiohalophilaceae > JALSSV01. The sequence goes on from JALSSV010000077.1 coordinate 13,673, forward strand.
GCACCAGGGTCATGAGAGAACTGAACAGCGCGTACTGGGTGGCGGTGTAGGCACGGTTGGTGAGGCTCGACAGGTAGGCGATGAAGGCCGAGGTGGCGAAGCCGCCGCTGAAGCTGTCGGCGCTGATCACCACCGACAGCATCACGAGGTCGTGCCCGATCAAGGCCATGAGGGCGAACAGCAGGTTGGTCAGCACCACGGCCACCGCCCCGGCCAGAAGCGGCCGCCCGATGCCATAGCGCACCACCAGCACGCCGCCGAGGCCGGCGCCGAGCAGGGTCATGAAGAAGCCCAGCAGCTTGGTGACGTTGGCCACCTCGATCTTGCTGAAGCCCAGATCGTAATAGAAGGGATTGGCCATGGCCGCCATGGTGATGTCGGTGATCCGGAACAGGCCGATGAACAGCAGGATGACGATGGCCAGCCGGCCGTTGCGGGCGAAGAAATCGGTGAAGGGACAGATCACCGCGCCGATGAACCAGGCCACCGCCGCCCGCAGGCGCGGCGGCAGGCGCGAATCGCCGGCCAGATAGCGAATCACCCGCGCCTCGTTCTCCCAGGTGGCGCGGCCGATGGCGTGATCCGGCTCGCGGACCTTCAGCACCGTGAACATGCCCACGGCCATCAGGGCCGCCATGATCGTGTAGGCCTGGGTCCAGCCGAGAAACGCGGCCAGGTAGAGGGCGCCGGCACCGGCCACCAGCGTGCCGAGCCGGTAGCCGCCGATGTACATGGCGGCCATGGCGCCCTGGTATTCGTCGCCGATGATCTCGATGCGGTAGGCATCCAGGGCCACGTCCTGGGTGGCCGAGGCGAAGGCCACGCCGAGGGCGGCCAGGGCGAACAGGCCGGTATGCAGGCGCGGATCGATGTGCGCCATGGCCAGCAGGCCCGCGGCGATCCCGAGCTGGCCGAGCAGCATCCAGCTGCGGCGCTTGCCGAGCCAGCGGGTCAGTCCCGGCAGGGGAAGGCGGTCGACCACCGGCGCCCACAGCACCTTGATGGAATAGGTGATCCCCACCCAGCTGAAGAAGCCGATCACCGTGCGGCTGATCCCCGCTTCCGCCAGCCAGCGCGACAGGGTGCTGAACACCAGCAGAAAGGGCAGACCGGCAGCGAAACCCAGCAACAGCATGGCCAGCACCTGCGGCCGGCGATAGACGATCCAGGCTTCGCGCCAGCTGTGCAGGGTGGGAAGCGGCATGTCGGGAAAGTGGATGCAATCGGGATGGAGTGCTGGTACTTTACCATGAACCCCGCTTTCACCGCGTCCAGGGAGGCCGCATGTCACCGAAACACGTTCGTGTCCTGGTCATCGTGCTGGCCGCGCTCGCGCTCGCGGCGACCGTGATCTGGTGGCTGACCCGTCCCAAACCGGTGGCCGTGGTGGTGCAGACGGTGGCCACCGGCCTCGTCCAGGACACGGTGGCCAACACCCGGGCCGGCACCGTCAAGGCCTGCCGCCGGGCCGGCCTGTCGCCCACCATCGGTGGCCAGATCGTCCGCCTGCCGGTGCGCGAAGGCGATGCCGTCAAGGCCGGCCAGATCCTGATGGAATTCTGGAACACCGATCGCCGCGCCCGCCTCGCCCTGGCCCGCAACGAGTTCGCCGCGGCCCAGGCCCGCGCCAACCAGGCCTGCGTGCTGGCCGACGTGGCCCGGCGCAACGCCCAACGCCTGCGCACGATGAAGAAGAAGGGCCTGGCCTCCGACGAGGCTATCGATCAGGCCGACGGCGAGGCCAAGGCCAAGGCGGCCGCCTGCCGCGCCGCCCAGGCCCAGGCCGAAGTCGCCCGCAGCCGCATTCACGTGGCCGAGGCGGCCCTGGATCAGACCCGCCTCAAGGCCCCCTTCGATGGCATCGTGGCCGAGATCAACGGCGAGATCGGCGAATTCGTCACCCCCTCGCCGGTGGGCGTGGCCACCCCGCCGGCCATCGATCTCATCGACCGCCAGTGCCTCTACATCTCGGCGCCCATCGACGAGGTGGACGCGCCGAAGATCCGCGCCGGCATGCCGGCCCGCCTCTCCCTCGACGCCTATCCCGGCCGGATCTTCGCCGGCCACGTGCGCCGGGTCGCCCCCTACGTGCTGGAAGTGGCCCGCCAGGCCCGCACCGTGGACGTGGAAGCCGAATTCGACCACCCCGAGGACAGCCGTGGCATGCTCCCCGGCTACAGCGCCGACATCGAAGTGATCGTGGCCGAAAAGCCCGGCGTGCTGCGCGTGCCCACCGAAGCCATCCTCGAGGGCGACAAGGTGCTGATCTTCCACGGCGACGGCGAAGCGCTGGAAGCCCGCCGCATCGAAACCGGGCTGAGCAACTGGGAATGGACCGAAGTGATCCGGGGCCTGCGCGAAGGCGAAACCGTGGTGGTCTCCGTCGACCGCAAGGGCGTCGAACCCGGCGTCCCGGCGGTGCGGGAATCCGTGGAACCCTGAACCGGGGCGGGTGGAAGAAACGCAGAGGGCGCAGAGACGCAGAGGACGCAGAGAATGTGTTTGATTGAAAAACCTTGTTCGAACCCTCGCACCACAGTGCAAATGGTGCCCGGCCAGAGACGTTACCCGTCTCTGTGCCCTCTGCGTCTCTGCACCCTCTGCGTTCTTTCCAGTGCCTTCCGATGAGATGATCGATCTCGAACACATCCACCGCGATTTCCGGGTCGGCGATCAGATCGTTCACGCCCTGGACGACGTGAGCCTGCACATCGACGCCGGGGACTACGTTTCGATCATGGGGCCGTCGGGGTCGGGCAAGTCCACGCTGCTGAACATCATCGGTCTGCTGGATCGGCCCACGGCCGGCACCTACCGGCTCAACGGGCGGGACGTGACCGATCTCTCCGACACGGAGCAGGCCGAGGTGCGCAACCGCGAGATCGGTTTCGTGTTCCAGGCCTTTCACCTGGTGCCGCGGCTGAACGCCTTCGAAAACGTGGAGCTGCCGCTGATTCTGGCCGGGGTGGAACCGGCTGAAAGGCAGCGCCGGGTGCGCGAGGCGCTCGCCGCCGTGGGACTGACGGAACGGGCCCACCACAAGCCCGACCAGCTCTCGGGCGGACAGCGCCAGCGGGTGGCCATCGCCCGCGCCACCATCATGCGACCCAACGTGATTCTGGCCGACGAGCCCACCGGCAACCTGGATCACCGCTCCGGCGGCGAGGTGATCCGCACCCTCGAGGAACTCAACGCCGCGGGGATCGCCCTCATCGTGGTGACCCACGACCCGCTGGTGGGAGAGCGGGCGCGGCGTCAGCTGCACATGCTCGACGGCCGCCTGGAGCGGGATCTGCAGACCCACCATGCACCTGCATAGCCGCGACATCGGCCACTTCGCCTGGGGCGCCTTGCGCAGTTATCCGGGCCGCACCTTCCTGATGCTGCTGGCCATGGCCATCGGCGTGGCGGCGGTGATCGTGCTCACCGCCCTCGGCGAGGGCGCGCGCCGCTACGTGGTGGACGAATTCTCCGCCCTCGGCACCAACCTGGTGATCGTGATTCCCGGTCGTTCCGAGACCGGCGGCCTCAATCCCAGCACCCTGATGGGCGAGACGCCCCGGGATCTGACCATCGCCGACGCCCGGGCCCTGACCCGCAGCGTCAACGTGCGCCGGGTGGCGCCCCTGAACGTGGGCCAGGCGGAAGTGAGCTGGGGCGGTCGTTCCCGGGAGGTGGTGATCGTCGGCGCCACCCACGAATACCTGGCCATCCGCCACTGGAAGCTGGGCCAGGGGCGCTTCCTGCCCGCCGCCAAGTGGGAGCAGGCCCTGCCGGTGGCCGTCATCGGCAGCAAGATCCGCCGCGAGCTGTTCGGCCCCCGGCGCGCCCTGGGCCAGTGGCTGCGGATCGGCGATCGCCGCTACCGGGTGATCGGCATCCTCGCCTCACGGGGCCGATCCATCGGCGTGGACGTGGAGGATCTGGTGATCATTCCCGTGGCCTCGGCCCTGCAGCTGTTCAACACCCCGTCGCTGTTCCGGATCCTCGTGGAGGCGCGCTCGCGGGAGGCCATCGCGCCGGTGAAGCGTTTCATCGTCGACACCCTGCAGCGCCGTCACCAGGGGGTGAAGGACGTGACCGTGATCACCCAGGATGCGGTCCTGGCCACCTTCGACCGGATCCTCGGCGCCCTCACCTACGCCGTCGGCGGCATCGCCGCCATCTCCCTGGCCGTGGCCGGGATCCTGATCATGAACGTGATGCTGGTGGCCGTCTCCCAGCGCACCGCCGAGATCGGCCTGCTCAAGGCCCTGGGCGCCACCCGGCGCACCATCAGCGTGCTGATCCTGGCCGAGGCCATCCTGCTCTCGGGTCTCGGTGCCGTCGGGGGTCTGCTGCTGGGCCTGGCGGGCAACGTGGTGATCCGCCGGATCCTGCCCGTCTTGCCGGCGCAGACGCCCCTGTGGGCGCTGCTCTCGGCCCTGATGGTGGCGATCGTCACCGGCCTGCTGTTCAGTCTGCTGCCGGCCCGGCGGGCCGCGGCGCTGGATCCGGTCCTGGCCCTGTCACGACGGTGACCCCATGCGCGCCCGCGACTTCCTGCATCTGACCGGCTCCGCCCTCGTCACCCACCGCCTGCGCAGCGTGCTCACGGCGCTGGGCATCGCCGTGGGCATCGCCGCGGTGATCGTGCTCACCGCCATCGGCGAGGGCCTGCACAAGTTCGTGCTCGCCGAGTTCACCCAGTTCGGCACCACCCTGATCGCCGTCAATCCCGGCAAGGCCACCACCGCCGGCTCCAGCATGGGCGTGTTCGGCACCAACCGGCCGCTCACGCTCGAGGATGCCGAGGCCCTGCGCCGCCTGCCCTACGTGGAGGCGGTGGTGCCCTTCGTGATGGGCAACGCCGAGGTGGATGCCGGCGAACGCCGCCGGCGCACCAACGTCTACGGCGCCGGGCCGCAGATGCCCGAAGCCTTCCGCATGCACGTGCGCTCGGGACGTTTCCTGCCGCCCGACGATCCGACCGCGCCGCGGGCCTTCGCGGTGCTCGGCAGCAAGCTGCGCCAGGAACTGTTCGGCAGCGAGAATCCCCTCGGCCAGCGCATCGCCATCGCCGGCAGCCGCTACCGGGTGATCGGCGTGATGGCGTCCAAGGGCACGGTGCTGGGCTTCGATCTGGACGACACGGTGTACATCCCCGCGGCCCGCGCGCTGGGCCTGTTCAACCGCGACTCGCTGTTCGAGATCGACGTGCTGTACCGGGAACAGACCCCGGTGGAGAAGGTGGTGGAAGGGATCCGCAAGACCCTGATCGCCCGTCACGGCAAGGAAGACTTCACCATCACCACCCAGCAGCAGATGCTGGACGTGCTCGGCTCGGTGCTCGACGTGCTGACCTTTGCCGTGGGCGCCATCGGCGGCATCTCGCTGCTGGTGGGCAGCATCGGCATCATCACCATCATGACCATCGCCGTCAACGAACGCACCGCCGAGATCGGCCTGCTGCGCGCCCTCGGCGCCCGCCGCCGCCAGGTGCTGGTCCTGTTCCTCGGCGAGGCCATGGTCCTCTCCGCCCTCGGTGGTCTGGCCGGCCTGCTGCTGGGCATCGGCACCGCCTGGCTGCTGCACGCCCTGATCCCGGCCCTGCCGGTACACACGCCCCTGACCTTCGTGATCCTCGCCGAAAGCCTCTCCCTCCTCATCGGCCTCGCCGCCGGCGTCCTCCCCGCCCGCCGCGCCGCCCGCCTCGACCCGGTGGTGGCGCTGCGGGCGGAATAGCTTTTTTTGATACTGCGTGGAAGGAACGCAGAGGGCGCAGAGACGCAGAGAGCGCAGAGCAGGAAAATCGTTTCGTAGGGTACGCTTGTGCCTCAGCGCGCCACCATAATCACGTTTGGATTGGTGAAACCTCCAGGAACAAAACAGGCCTCACGGAAAAGATAACGACCAACCTTCCTCGGGGCGCAGGGGCGCTTGGGCACCCTGCCACCGTAGATCACCAAATAAATTCTCGGCGTCCTCTGCGTCTCCGCGCCCTCTGCGTTCCTTCCACCGAGCCCATCGAAACCTACAATTCGATGTCGTAATCCATGATCAGCGGCGCGTGATCCGAGAACCACTTGTCCTTGTAGATCCGCGCCTTGCGGATCCGGTCTTTCAGGCCGGGGGTGACGATCTGGTAGTCGATGCGCCAGCCCACGTTCTTTTCGCGGGCGCGGCCGCGGTTGGACCACCAGGTGTACTGGCCGGGACGGGGGTCGACCACGCGGAAGGCGTCCACGTAGCCCAGTTCGTCGAACAGGCGATCCAGCCAGGCCCGTTCCTCGGGGGTGCAGCCCGAGTTCTTCTGGTTGCTCTTCCAGTTGGTGATGTCGATCTCCCGGTGCACGATGTTGAAGTCGCCACAGATGATGAACTCCCGCCGCTGGCGGCGCAGGCGGCGAAACTCCTCGAACATCCGCTCCATGAACCGGAGCTTGCGCTGGTGCCGCTCGGGGCTGGCCGAGCCCGAGGGCAGATAGAAGGAGACGATGCTCAGGTCCTCGTAGTCGGCCTGCAGCCAGCGGCCCTCGCTGTCCACCGGATCCCAGCCCAGCCCGCGCACGATGCGCCGGGGTTCCTGGCGGGCGAACAGCGCCGTGCCGCTGTAGCCCTTCTTTTCGGCATCGAAATACCAGGTGTGAAAGGCCTTGGGATAATAGCTGTCGTCGAGCTGGTGTTCCTGGGCCTTGGTCTCCTGCAGGCAGACCACGTCGGCCCGCTGATGGCGCAGCCAGTCGAAGAAACCCTTGCGCGCGGCGGCGCGGATGCCGTTGACGTTGAAGGTGATGACCCGCAGCATGGCTGACTCCCGTCGTGAACGCGAAAGCGTGTATCATACACGCCCCGCGAAACCACCCGAAACGATCCCATGCTCCCCTACCAGAAGGCTTTCATCGATTTCGCCCTCGAGCGCCAGGTGCTGCGCTTCGGCGAGTTCACCCTCAAGTCGGGCCGCGTCAGTCCCTATTTCTTCAACGCCGGCCTGTTCAACACCGGCGAGGCGCTGGCCCGCCTCGGCCGCTTCTACGCCGAAACCATCGTGCGTGGCGCACCGGAATTCGACGTGCTGTTCGGCCCCGCCTACAAGGGCATCCCCCTGGCCAGCGCCGCCACCATCGCCCTGGCCGAGCAACACGGCCACGATATCCCCTGGTGCTTCAACCGCAAGGAAGCCAAGGATCACGGCGAGGGCGGCAACCTGGTCGGCGCCTCTCTCGAGGGCCGGGTGCTGATCATCGACGACGTGATCACCGCCGGCACCGCGATCCGCGAATCCATGGCCATCATCGAGGCCCACGGCGCCACCCCCGCCGGCGTGGTCATCGCCCTGGACCGCCAGGAACGGGGCACCGGCGAGAAATCGGCGATCCAGGAAGTGGAGGAGACCTACGGGATTCCCGTGATCAGCATCGTCAGGCTCGCGGATCTGATCCGGTATCTCGGCGAACGGCCGGAGATGCAGGCACACCTGGAAAGGGTGCAGGCCTACCGCGAGCAATATGGCGTTTGAACCTGGGTGGCGGGTAGCGGCAGCGGGTAGCGAGGAAAACAGGCCACGCCCTCCCAAGCCACCAGCTACCCCACAATCAGCCTGATCCCCACCAGCACCGTGACGATCTCGTAGGCCAGCTTGATCCAGCGGCTGCCGCGGGCAATGGCGAAGTGGGCGCCAACATAGCCGCCCAGGGCGGAGGCGACCAGCAGCACCGGCACCCAGTCCCACTGCACCTGGCCGAGCAGACCGAGCGTGAGGGCGCCGCTGCCGTTCCAGAACAGCCCCACCAGCACCAGGGTGTAGGCCACCGCCCGCTGGTAATCGAGACCGAACCAGCGCACCAGCCAGAGGGTGACGAACAGCCCGGTCCCGGAGGTGAGGGAACCGTTGAGGATACCGATGGCGAACAGCACGCCGCCGCCGATGAGGTAACCGCGCCGATTGCGGTGGGCGGCCTGGGCCACGAGGCCGAGACCCGGCTTCGAGCGGGAATAGAGACCGAGGCCCAGGGTGAGAATCCCGAGGGCGATTTCGGCGGGGCGGTCCGGCACCCGCAGCACCAGGCTGGCGCCGAGGACCACCCCGGGCACGCCGGTGGCGAGGATCAGCAGGGCAAAGCGCCAGTCCAGCGCCCGTTCCTGGAGCTGGCGCGCGGTGGCCCCCACCCCCAGGGCCACGCTTGCCAGCTTGTGGGTGGCCAGTGCTACACTGAATGGCAGTCCGAGAAAAATCAGCGCCGGCAGCTGCAGCAGCCCCGCGCCTCCCCCGGCGAAGGCGGAAAAGGCATTGGCCACCAGCGAGACGACAAACAAGAGGACGTATTCGAACATGCGCCGGGGAGACCAGGAAGAGGAAAGGATGAGCCGCTATATACTCCGAATCCCGCGCGGGCGCAAAACCCCACTCTGGCCACTGCTGGGGCTTGTCCTGCTGCTGGCCACCGGTCCGGCCGTTGCCGGCGGACGCATCAAGTGCTGGAAGAACAAGGACGGCGTCCGCGAATGCGGCCAGTTCGTCCCTCCCGAATATGCCCAGCAGCGTATCGAGATCATCAACGAGCGCGGCATCGTGGTGGACGTGATCGAGGCGGCCAAGAGCCGCGAACAACTGGCCAGGGAAGCGGCCGAACGCCGCCGGCGGGCCGAGCAGAAACGCCGCGACGAGATCCTGCTCAACACCTTCACCACCGAGCGCGACATCGAGCTGGCCCGCAAGAGCCGCATCCAGGCCATCGAGAGCATCATCGCCATCACCAACAGCAACACCCGCTCCCTCAAGGCCAACCTGGCCAAGGTGCAAAAACGCGCCGCCGACTTCGAACGCAGCGGCGAGACACCGCCCAAGGAACTGTTCGAGGAGATGGAAAGCCTCAAGCGCCAGATCAAGGACAATCAGGACTTCGTGGCCAAGAAGCAGCGCGACATCATCGCCCTGGAAAAACGCTTCGATGCGGATCTCAAGCGCTTCCGGGAGCTGAAGGGGATTGCGCCTTCAGCGGAGAAAACGCCGGATTCCCAGGCGCACGGCGAAAGTCACACCCACTGAAACACTCCCCTGTAGGAGCGGCGCCCTCGCCGCGACGAAAAGGGCCCAGGAACGAGTGACGAGGGAATCGAAGCCCGGAACCCCATGTATTCCTCGGCCCTTGGCCCTCGTCAGTCGTCCCTGCATTTTCGCTGGGAACGGGTAGCGGGTAAAGGCGTTGGTTTTCCCAGCTAGGGTAGGAGCAGCGCAAGCCGCAAACCGCACCATCCCGATCCCGATATCGCAGGGTACGCTCGCGAAGTCATGTCTTCGGAGAAAAGCCGGCTTCGCGTCCTTTGCGTCTTCGCGTCTTTGCGTTGGTTTTTCCGCTCACCCCTGCAACAACCCCGCCAGCATGGCCCACTGGTCCTCCCACAGCTCCAGGGGGCGGCGGCGGAAGCCGCTGCGCACGAACTGGTTGATGCGGCCTTCGGCCACCGCCAGCAGGAGGTTGGCCAGGGGGGGGACGGGGCGATCCGGGGGGAGCTGGCCGGCCAGCTCCCCCTCGCGCAGGATCTGCTTGAACTGGGTTTCCAGGCGTTCGTAGAACTGGTTGATGCGCTGGCGCAGGCGTTCGGTCTCGCCCACCAGCACGTCGCCGGCCAGCAGGCGGCACAGGCCGGGGTTGCGCTCGGCGAAGCCCAGCAACAGGGTCATGAGCCGTTCGCAGCGGCCGAGAACGGTCTTGTCCCGTTCCAGGATCTGGTTGGCAAGGCCGAAGACCGATTCCTCGATGAACTCGATGAGCCCTTCGAACATGCGGGCCTTGCTGGGGAAGTGGCGGTAGAGCGCCGCCTCGGACACGCCCACGGCCCGCGCCAGGCCGGCGGTGGTGATGCGCTCGCCGGGCGAGCGTTCCAGTTCCTGGGCCAGGGTCTCGAGGATCTGCTGGCGGCGGGAGGATTTGCGGCCCGTCTCGCTCATGGGATCACCGCTTGATCAGGGTGCCGACACCGGCATCGGTGAGCACTTCGAGCAGCACGGCGTGGGCCACCCGGCCGTCGATGATCTGGGCGGTGTTGACCCCCGACTGCACCGCGTCGAGGGCGCAGCGGATCTTGGGCAGCATGCCGCCATGAATGGTGCCGTCGGCGATGAGTTCCGCCACCCGCCCGGCCTTGAGACCGGTGAGCAGCTCGCCGTCCCTGTCCAGCACGCCGGGCGTGTTGGTCAGCAGGATCAGTTTCTCCGCCTGCAGGGTGCTGGCCAGCTTGCTGGCCACCAGATCGGCGTTGATGTTGTAGGACTGGCCATCCTCGCCCACGCCGATGGGGGCGATGACCGGGATGAAGTCGCTGTGTTCGAGCATGCGCAGCACGGCCGGATCGATGCTCGCCACTTCGCCCACGTGGCCGATGTCGATGATCTCGGGGGCGTTCATCTCCGGGTCCTGGCGCTCGAAGGTGAGCTTGCGGGCGCGGATCAGGCCGCCGTCCTTGCCGGTGAGGCCCACGGCCTTGCCGCCGTGCTGGTTGATGAGGTTGACGATTTCCTTGTTCACCAGCCCGCCGAGGACCATCTCCACCACGTCCATGGTCTCGCTGTCGGTGACCCGCATGCCCTGGACGAAGGTGGATTCCTTGCCGATCTGCTCGAGCATGTTGCCGATCTGCGGCCCGCCCCCGTGCACCACCACCGGGTTCATGCCCACCGTCTTCATCAGCACGATGTCGCGGGCGAAGCCGCTCTTGAGCCGATCGTCCACCATGGCGTTGCCGCCATACTTGATGACCAGGGTCTTGCCATGGAAGCGCTGAATGTAGGGCAGCGCCTCGGAGAGGACCTTGGCGATCTGGTGGGCGTCGGCGGGCGGGATGGGCATGCTCGGTTTCCGGTCGGTCTGTTGTCAGGTTGTCGAAACGCGGCGCGGCAGGATACCCAAATCAGAAGGGCAGGCGCAAATCGGGCCGGATGGAGAGCAGCAGCTCACGAAACTGTTCCTGCACCTTCGCCAGGCTCTCGGCATCGCGGCCCTCGAAACGCAGGATCAGGCTCGGCGTGGTGTTGGAGGCGCGCACCAGGCCCCAGCCGTACTCGAAGTCGGCGCGGATGCCGTCGATCATGGTGATGTTGGCTTCGGGGAAGTCGGCCCGGGAGAGCAGTTCGTCCATGAAGGGTTCCAGCTCCGCCTGGGGCAGTTCCACCCGCAGCTCGGGGGTGTTGACCGCGTCGGGCAGGCTGGCGAACACCTCCTGCACCGGCCGCGCGTCGGCGGCCAGGATCTCCAGCAGGCGGGCGCCGGCGTAGAGGGCGTCGTCGAAACCGTACCAGCGCTCCTTGAAGAAGATGTGGCCGCTCATCTCGCCGGCCAGCAGAGCGCCCGACTGTTTCATCTTGGTCTTGATCAGCGAGTGGCCGGTCTTCCACATCACCGGCTCGCCGCCGCGCTCCCAGATGGCGGCGGTGAGGTTGTTGCTGCACTTGATGTCGTAGATGATCTGGGCGCCGGGGTTGCGCGAGAGCACGTCGGCGGCGAACAGCATCATCAGCCGGTCGGGCCAGATGATGCTGCCGTCCGGACCCACCACGCCCAGCCGATCGCCGTCGCCGTCGAAGGCGAAGCCCAGATCGGCGCCGGAAGCGCGCACCATCTCGATCAGATCCTTGAGGTTCTCGGGCTGGCTGGGATCGGGGTGGTGATTGGGGAAGCGGCCGTCCACCTCGCTGTACAGCTCCACCACCTCGCAGCCCAGGGCCCGGTAGAGCTTGGGCGCGATGCCGCCGGCCACGCCGTTGCCGCAGTCCACCACGATCTTGAGCGGCCGCTGGAGGCGGATCGCCGAGGTCACCCGCTCCACGTACTTGCTGCTCACCGGATGGGTCTCGTACTGGCCCTGGCCGGTGACGAAGTCCTCGGTGTAGACCCGCTCCTTGAGGATCTGGATGGCATCGCCGGCCAGCGATTCGCCGTCGAGCACGATCTTCAGGCCGTTGTAGTCGGGCGGATTGTGGCTGCCGGTGAGCATCACCCCGCTGCCGTCGGTGAGTTCGGCGGCGGCGAAGTAGAGCAGCGGGGTGGGCACCATGCCCACGTCTACCACGTCCACCCCGGTGGAGAGGATGCCCTTGACCAGCGCCTGACCCAGTTCCGGCCCGGAGAGGCGGCCGTCGCGGGCGAAGGCAATGCGGTGCACGCCGCGGCTGATGGCCTCGCTGCCGAGCGCCTTGCCGATCAGCTCCATGTGCGCGGCGGTGAGGGTGTGGCCGACGATGCCGCGGATATCGTAGGCCTTGAAGATCTCTTCGGGCGGCAGTGCCGGAGGCGTGGCGGGGGCGGCCGGCGCCGGTGCCGCAGCCGCCGGGGGGCTTTCCGGCGCCGCCTGCGCGGCCTGGGCCGCCTCGAAGGCGGACAGATCGTCCAGCTCCTCCACCGCCACCGAAGAGACGTCCATGATCCGCGAATCGTCCATGTCGTCGATGCGCAGTTCCTTGAGGCTGAGACTGGTGGCATCGTCGTCCCGCTCCCGCTCCATGGTATTGCCCTCTTCCACCAGGTTGGCGATGCGCCGGCTGGCATCGCGGAACTCGGGCAACAGGAACTGATACTCGTGGGCCTTGCGACCATAGAGTTCGGCGGCCATCTTGTGCATGAAGTTTTCCAGATCGTGGCCGATGGCCCGGCTCAGGGAACGCCAGAGCAGCAGGATCAGCAGGAAGCTCATCAGCGCGCCGACCACGAACACCAGCAGGATGCGGGTGTCCAGCAGCCCCGGCTCGCCATGGCGACTCAGCCAGAGATTGACCTTCCAGCGGGTGCCGGGCACCGGGACTTCCGCCGAGCGGCCCTCGGAGCGCAGGTTCGCGTCGCCGAGCTGGGCGAGTTGCACGCCGGCCCGATCGGAGACGGTCTGCACCAGGCTCACGTAGCCCGCCTTGTCCGCCACTTCCCGCAGCCACTGGTTGATGGCCTCCACCTTGAGGACCAACTGCAGATGAGCCAGTACCGGCCCCTTGTCGTTCGCAAGCACCGGCTGGATGATGTCCACGTGCTGCCGGGGCGTGCCGGGCACGTGCACCTCTACCGGCGGCGCGGCGCGGTGCTTTTCCGCCTCGCGCATCATGTCGATGCAGGCGAAGCCGATGGGCGGGCGCGCCTGCCGGTCAGGCGAGGCCAGCCCCACCGGCAGGAAGCGCAGGGTCAGCGCCCAGGGAAACAGCGACTGCAGTTCCCGGGCCCGCCGGGCCAGGCCCTGCCAGTCACCGGCTTGCGCCAGGGCCACGATGGCCGGATCCCCGGCGAGGGTCCGGGCGCCCTGGGTGTATTCGGCCAGCTTCAGCGCCAGGTTGTCGGCCACCTGGCGCGCCCGGGCATCGACCGCCACGGTGCGCAACGCCTGGAGCTGCTGCAAGGGAAACAGCTCGGCCAGAAAGATGCCGGTAGTGAAGATGAGGATGAAAGTGCCGATGGCGATGAAGCTGGCCGCCCGCAGACTGAGGCCGGTGCCCTTCCTGCCCTTTCCGCTGCGCCGCTTGCGGGCTCGTAGTTTCCCTGCTCTTGCCACGCCGGATGTCTCCCGTCGGTGAATGCTGTTACAGGCTGCTGGAAACGCGGTTTCTCAACAGCAAGGCCAATGATTCGCTGCGTGATTGCCGTCGTTGTTCGTCAAGTCGGCCGGGCCACGGCCCGGGGCAATCAACGGATATCAGCGGCGGGGGGTCGCCGGTCTTTAGCGATTCGGTTGCGTATTGCCTACCTTAATATAACGGAAACCCTGCCGTGACAAGCCTTGTTCGTCCCGCTGGCGGCAACCGATCAGCCGCGGCCGGTATGCCCGAACCCGCCCTCGGCCCGCTGGCTGGCCTCGAAGGACTCGACCACCTCGAAACGGGCCTGCACCACCGGCACGAAGACCAGCTGGGCGATGCGATCGCCCGGCTCGATGGTGAAACTGTCCTGGCCGCGATTCCAGCAGGAGACGAAGAGCTGCCCCTGGTAGTCCGAATCGATCAGGCCCACCAGGTTGCCGAGCACGATGCCGTGCTTGTGGCCCAGCCCCGAGCGGGGCAGGATCACCGCCGCCAGCCCCGGATCGCCGATGTGGATGGCCATGCCGGTGGGGATCAGCTCGGTGGCCCCCGGCGGCAGGGTGAGAGGTTCATCGATACAGGCCCGCAGATCCAGGCCGGCGGAGCCGTCGGTGGCATAGTCGGGCAGGGGAATGGCCTCCCCCAGGCGGGGATCGAGGATCTTCAACTGGATGGATTGCATGACGCTCGCTGGCTGATCAGGATACCAGGCGCGAGTATAACCGACCATCGCCGACCACCCTACCGCCTTCCGGATCACCCACCAGGGGTTACGGCTGCGCAAGGGTATTTACCACTGAGTGCACACAGAACACACAGAGACCGGTTCTTCTCGAATTTCCTCTGTGTCCTCTGCGTCTCTGCGCCCTCTGCGTTATTTGCAGGGCAGCCAGAATGGTTGCCCTACCTCGTCCCTCGCCCCTCGTCCCCCGGCTTCGGCTTCCTGCGTCGCTCTACCTCCTGCATCCCTGCAGTCGTCGTCCCTCCCAATGGGACCACCTTGGCCGGTTCCGGCCGCGCGGCGTGGAAGGCCTCGAGACGGGTGGCGATGTGTTCGATGAGCTGGCGCGCCAGGCGGGCCTTGCCGGCCAGCGGCAGGCTGGCCTCGCCACCGGGCCAGAACAGGTGCAGGGCGTTGAGATCGCTGCCGAACACGCCACCGGCCTCGGGGGCCGCCGGGCCCACCCGGTTGGCCGCCACCAGGTCGATGCCCTTGCGGACGAGCTTGTCCCGGGCGTGGCGCTCCAGATCGTCGGTCTCGGCGGCGAAACCCACGCAGAAGAGATCGGGACGCCGGGCCTTCACTTCGGCGAGGATGTCGGGCGTGCGCTCGAGTTCCAGGGTCAGCGTTTCGGCGGTCTTCTTGATCTTGGCCTCGGCCGCCTGCACCGGCCGGTAGTCGGCCACCGCCGCGGCGCCGATGAACACGTCGGTGCCCGGCAGCGCCGCGAGCACCGCTTCGTACATCTCCCGGGCGCTTTCCACGTCCACCCGCTCGACGCCGGGCGGGGTCTCCAGGGATACGGGGCCACTGATCAGCACCACCTGGCCGCCCGCCTCCGCCGCGGCCCGCGCCAAGTGGAAGCCCATCTTGCCGGAGCTGTGGTTGCTCAGGTAACGCACCGGGTCGATGGCCTCGCGGGTGGGCCCGGCGGTGATCACCAGGCGGCGGCCGGCCAGCAGGCCGCTGGCAAACAGCTCGCCGAAGCGGCTCACCAGCGTTTCGGGGGCCAGCAGGCGGCCGACGCCGGTGTCGCCGCAAGCCTGCGGACCCTCGTCGGGCCCGAGCAGGACCACCCCGCGGGCTCCCAGCGTGCGCACGTTGTCGGCCGTGGCCGGGCTGGCCCACATCTTCGCGTTCATGGCCGGCGCCACCGCCAGCGGCACCTCGGAGGCCAGGCAGACGGCGGCGAGCAGATCGTCGGCCCGCCCCTGGGCCAGCCGGGCCAGGAAGTCGGCGCTGGCCGGCGCCACCAGGATGGCATCGGCCCAGCGGGCCAGCTCGATGTGGCCCATGCCCGCCTCGGCCGCCTCGTCGAGCAGTTCCCGGTGCACCGGATGGCCGGAGAGGGCCTGGAAGGTCAGCGGCCGGACGAACTCGCCGGCCCCGGCGGTCATGATCACCCGCACCTCGGCCCCCGCCTCGCGCAGGCGCCGCACCACCTCGCCGGCCTTGTAGGCCGCGATGCTGCCGGTCACGCCCAGAAGGATGCGCTTGCCGGCCAGAAAGCGGGAAGGATCGGTCATGGGGCGATTGTAGCAGTGCTGAATGAAACAGAGGAAAGTGTCAAGATACAAGTGAGAAACGCCCTTTTTCCTCTTGCTATCCTTTCTCTTTCCTCTGCGTCTCTACAACCAGCCCCGCTCCGCGAAGGCCACGGTCTCGCCGTCGCCGACCACGACGTGATCGAGCACCCGCACGTCCACCAGGGCCAGCGCCTCCTGCAGGCGGCGGGTGATCCGCCGATCGGCCTCGCTGGGCTCGGCCACGCCCGAGGGGTGATTGTGGGCCAGGATCAGGGCGGCCGCATTGTGATGCAGGGCGCGGCGCACCACCTCGCGGGGATGGACCGAGGCGCCGTCGATGGTGCCGCGGAACAGCTCCTCGAAGGCAATTACCCGGTGGCGGTTGTCGAGAAACAGGCAGGCGAACACCTCGTGGGGATGATCCCGCAGGCGGCTGGCGAGATAGCGGCGGGTGGTGGCCGGATCCGTGAGGGCGTCGCCCCGGCGGAGGGTGGCATCCAGATGGCGGCGGGCCAGTTCCAGCACGGCCTGGAGCTGGGCATACTTGGCCTCGCCGAGGCCGGGCCGGGAACAGAACTCGCGGCGCCCGGCGCCGAGCAGGCCCCGCAGGCCGCCGAAGTGGCCCAGGATCTCGCGGGCCAGATCCACCGCGGTGCGTCCGGGAAGGCCGGTGCGCAGGAAGATGGCCAGCAGCTCGGCGTCGGAGAGGACGCCCGGGCCCTGCTGCAGGAGTTTCTCGCGCGGCCGCTCGGCCGCCGGCCAGTCGGGAATGGCCATGGTTCACCTCCATGTGAGAAAGGCAGAGCAAAGGGGAAAGATATCAAGAGGAAAGGGGGGCGGGAAAGTACCCGCATTTTTTTGGATGATTTTGATGGAAGACCCTTTTCTCTTGTCTCTTGTATCTTTCCTCTGCTTTCAGTACCATTCGCCCTCTTTTTTCGCCCGCCAGGGCCATTTTCAGTTTCTGGAGAAGGAACCATGTCGAGAGTCTGTCAAGTGACCGGCAAGCGGCCGATGACCGGCAACAACGTGTCTCACGCGCACAACAAGACGCGTCGCCGTTTCCTGCCGAATCTGCACAGCCACCGCTTCTGGGTCGAGTCGGAACAGCGCTGGGTCAAGCTGCGCGTGAGCAGCAAGGGCATGCGCATCATCGACAAGAAGGGCATCGACGCCGTCCTGGCCGAGCTGCGTGCCCGCGGCGAAAAGGTCTGAGGGAGAATTCGTCATGCGTGAGAAAATCAAGCTCGTCTCCAGCGCCGGCACCGGCCATTTCTACACCACCACCAAGAACAAGCGCACCATGCCGGAGAAGATGGAGATCCGGAAGTACGATCCGGTGGTGCGCAAGCACGTGATCTACAAGGAAGCGAAAATCAAGTAGGTTCTCGTCCCCTTCCTGCGACAAAACCCGCCTCGTGCGGGTTTTTTCGTGCCCCGCTCGCGGTCAAGTCGCCGCCGGGGCCGCCGATAGATCGGGGGAAGCCCTTCCCCCGGAATCCGCCCATGGCCCAGGTGTACATCGGACGTCAGCCCATCTTCGATCGGGACAACCGGGTCTTCGCCTACGAACTGCTGTGGCGTGGCAGTACCGACAACCGGGCCGGGTTCGCCGACGGCGATCTGGCCACCACCCAGGTGATGCTCAACGCCCTGACCGAGATCGGCCTCGACCGGCTGGTGGGAGAACACCGGGCCTTCATCAATCTCACCCGGCGCTTCCTGCTCGGCGAACAGCCCCTGCCGGAGATGACCGATCAGGTGGTGCTGGAGATCCTCGAGGACATCGCGCCCGACACGGAAGTGATCGCTGCCGTGCGGCGCCTGGCCGATCTGGGCTACTGCCTCGCCCTGGACGACTTTCTCTACCGGCCGGAACTGGAACCGCTGGTCGAACTGGCAGACATCGTGAAGATCGATCTGCTCGCTCTCGATGAGGCGGCGCTGCGCGAGCACGTGACGCGGCTGCGCCGCTACCCGCTGAAGCTGCTGGCGGAGAAGGTGGAGACCGCCGAGCAGCACGCCCTGTGCCTGGATCTGGGTTTCGATTACTTCCAGGGCTACTACTACGCCCGCCCCAACGTGGTGGCCGGTCGGCGCATGCCCGCCAACCAGATGGCCCTGCTGCAACTGCTGGCGGCGCTGCGGGATCCGGATCTCGGCGATGCCGAACTGGAGGCACTGATCGGCCAGGACGTGGGGCTGGCCTGGCGCCTGCTGCGTTACATCAACTCGGCGCGCTTCGGCCTGTCCCGCGAGATCGACTCCATCCGCCAGGCCATCGCCCTGCTCGGCCGGCGGATCCTCTGCCAGATCGCCTCCCTGCTGGCCATGGCCCAACTCGGCGACAAGCCGCCGGAGCTGATGATGACCGCCCTGATCCGCGCCCACATGGCCCGCCGCCTGAGTGGCGAACTGGACCCGGATACCTGCTACACGGCCGGCCTGTTCTCGGTGCTCGACGCCCTGCTGGATCGGCCCATGGCCGAACTGCTCGCCGATCTGCCCCTCTCCGCGGAACTGACGCGCGCCCTGCGCGACCGCAGCGGCCCGGTGGGCGAGGTACTGGCGACCGTGATCGCCTACGACGAGGCCGACTGGGACCGGGTCTGCGCCAGCGGCATCGATCCGCAAGTCCTCAGCGCGGCCTACCTGGAGGCCATCGACGAAGCCGGTGAGACGGCCGGCCTGCTGGCCTGATCGCCCCCGCCTCCACCAGTGTGACCGGGTTCACGCTTTTCCCGGTCAAGCCCCGACATGCCGCTGCCGATACGTTGCATGACAACCGGCACATTTCCGAGGGAGCGCAACATGGCCTATTTCGTGTGGGACGAGGATCTCGACGTGGGCGTCGAGTCGATGAACGATCAGCACAGGCACCTGATCGATCTGATGGAAACGGTCTACCAGAAGAATCGCGGCGGCGCCTCGCGTGACGAGATCCTCGCCGCCGTGGACGATCTGGGGGCTTTCGTCATCGAGCACTTTCGCGACGAGGAAGCCATGATGGCCGAACAGGGCTTTCCCGGCCTCGACGCCCACCGGCAGCTCCACGCCAACCTGCTCGCGGACTTCAGCCGCCACACGGAAGCCTTCCGCAACAGCGAGGCCACCGAGTTGCCCGAGGATTTCATGGCCTTCCTGAGCCTGTGGATCAATACCCACATCATGGCCATCGACACCAAGTACAGCCCCGAGTGACCGGGATGTGGTCCCGCGAAAGGCCGTGGCCTACGCGCTTCGTTCCAGCAGCAGATTTCCCCAGGCATCCATCTCGCCCGTCCAGCCCGGCGCCAGCCAGGTGGTGGAGACGGTTTCGGTGACGAGGGCCGGCCCGGTGATGACCTGACCGGGAGCCAGCGCGTCGCGCGGCCAGACGGGCACCGGCACGTCGTGCCCGGCCAGGCTGACGTGATCGGCCGGTGTGCCCGGCGCCGCGGCGGGGCGCGGAGGCAGGGCCGGCGGGGCCTGACGGCTGCGCAGGGAGACGCGCAGGTTGACCAGTTCCACCGGCCGCGCCAGGCGGTGGCCATAGCGGGCCGCGTGCAGGGTGTGGAAGGCCGCTTCACTGCCGGCGGGATCCGTCCAGGGCACGTTGAGCGCCCACGACTGGCCCTGGTAGCGCAGATCCAGGCTGCGCGAGACCGCGATTTCCCCTTCCGTCACGCCCTCGGCCTGCAGCTCGGCCCGGCCGGCCGCTTCCAGTTCGGCGAACAATCCGGCCAGTTCCGCGGCGTCCAGGCTCGCCAGGGGAGCAATGCGGCTGCGGGAGCGTTCCCGGGCCCGGGGCGCGACCAGCATGCCGAGCGCCGAGAGCACGCCGGCATGGATGGGCACCATGGCGCGGCGCATGCCCAGCGCCTCGGCCAGGGCGCAGACGTGCAGGCCACCCGCCCCGCCGAAGGAGACCAGGGTGTGATCCCGCGGATCGATGCCCCGCTGCACCGAGATCACCCGCAGGGCATGGGCCATGTGTTCGTTGGCGATGCGCACGATGCCCTCGGCCACGGCCAGTGGTGGCATGTCCAGCTCCGCGGCCAGCGCCGCCATGGCCTCGCGGGCCGCCGCCGCGTCCAGCCGCATGCCGCCGCCGAGGAAGGCCTCGGGGCGCAGGCGGCCCAGCAGCAGGTTGGCGTCGGTGACCGTGGGGCGGCGGCCGCCGCGGCCGTAACAGGCCGGGCCCGGATCGGCGCCGGCCGACTCGGGGCCCACCTGCAGGAGGCCGCCGGCGTCCACCCAGGCCAGTGAGCCGCCGCCGGCGCCGATGGTGTGCATGTCGACCATCGGCACCGCCACCGGCCAGCCGGCGATTTGCCCCTCGGTGGTCAGGCGGATCTCGCCTTCGATGAGAGCCACGTCGGTGGAGGTGCCGCCCATGTCGAAGGTGAGCAGCCGCTCGCGGCCGGTGAGTTGGCCCAGGAAGCGGGCCGCGGCCAGGCCTCCGGCCGGCCCCGAGAGCAGCATGCGCACCGCCTGGCGGCCGGCCTGGGCGGCGTCGATGGTGCCGCCCGAGCTTTGCATCACGGACAGGCCGGCTTCCGGCGGCAGACCCGCCTTCAGGCGCCGCAGATAACCGTCCACCAGCGGCCCCACGTAGGCATTGAGCCAGGTGGCCATGCCCCGTTCGTATTCCCGGAATTCGGGGAGCACTTCCGAGGAACGGCAGACGAACAGCGCGTCGCCCAGGGCGGCGGCAAGAGCCTGCTCGATGCGCCGCTCGAAGCGGTCGTCCTGCCAGGCATAGAGCAGGTTGATGGCCACCGCCTCGGGCCGGCGCCGGCGCACGGTCGCAACCAGCGCCTCGAGATCCGCCTCGGTCAGGTCTTCCAGGATCTCGCCGGCCGGACCAAGTCGGCCACCGGTCTCCAGGCAGTCGTCGCGGGGCACCGGCGGGGCGAGCGGTTGCGGCTGCAGTTCATACAGCTCGCGGCGGGTCTGGCGGCCGATGGTGAGCATGTCCCGCAGGCCGCGATTGGTGACGAACACGCATCTGACGCCCTTGCCCTCGAGCACCGCGTTGGTGGCCACGGTGGAGCCGTGCACGATGCGCGGGGCCTCGCGGCTCAGGCCCAGATCGGCCAGCCCCTGCAGGATGGCCTGCTCCGGGGCGGCCGGGGTGGAAAGCACCTTGTGGGTGACGAGCGCACCGTCCCGCCACAGGACGAAGTCGGTGAACGTGCCACCGGTGTCGATGCCAAGCCACGGCGTCATGCGGCAACGACCCGATCGCGTCCCGCCAGCTTGGCGGCGTAGAGGGCCGCGTCGGCCCGTTCCAGCAGGGCCTCGGGCGTGTCGCCGTCTTCCAGGGCCGCCACGCCGAGGCTCACGGTCAGCGGAATGCGGTGTGCGTCCACCTGCACCGGCGCCGAGCCGATCCGCTCGCGCACCCGTTCGGCCACCTGGCGCCCGGTCTCGAGGGAGCTGGCCGGCAGCACCAGCAGGAACTCCTCGCCCCCGTAGCGGCCGACGATGTCACAGCCACGCACCGCCGCCTCCAGGCGCCGGCCCACTTCCTTGAGCACCTCGTCGCCCACCAGGTGCCCGAGTTCGTCGTTGACGCGCTTGAAATGATCGAGATCAGCCATGGCCACGGTCAACGGCTGACCGCGGCGGCAGGCCATGGCGATCTCGTTGGCCAGTACCGACTCCAGATGCCGCCGGCTGGCCACTTCGGTGAGCGAATCCACCCGCACCTGCTGCGACAGTTCCTCCTTCTCGTCGGCCAGCGTGTGCACCGAGCGGATCAGATCCTGGATCTGCAATTGATGATAGGTTTCGATGGCCAAACTCATGTCGAGCTTGATGATGCGGCCAAGAAACCGAATCAGATCCAGTTTTTGCGGTGACTCGCGGAACCCTTCGTGCGGAAAGTGGTCGATGATCAGGTCTTCCAGGAGGCGATAGGCCGCCAGGTAAAGACTCAGGGGCAGGCCGATGTGAGCATGGGCCATGCCTGCCCGCAGGCGGTTCTCGAAGTAGTCGGCGGTGTCGAAACCGATGCCCAGGGTATCGAGATAGTCGGCATGGGTGACCTTCAACTGCGGCACCTTGCGCCCGCCGTCGAGAAACAGCGCGGTTTCGGGCCGGGTGACCAGATAGTCGTAGAAGGCATCGATGATGCGCGCACCATGGGGTGTGATAACCTGCGCATGCAGTAGCCCGGCCAGATCGTGATCGCCCGCCTGGAAGCCGAACAGTTCGATCCGCCGGCGACGTCCGATTTCATCGAACCCGTACTTGTCACACAATGAATAATTCATATAATTCCCGGCGACGATCGGGAGCCGGTCGTCGCCTTCTCGCAACTTTCCGGAGCACAGGACGCCCATGACGGATACGCCTCTGGTAAGTGTACTACATGTCTCCCGCCACTACGGCCAGCTCCAGGCCGTGCAAGACGTGAGCTTCAGCCTGCAAAAGGGCGAAGTGCTCGGTTTTCTCGGCCCCAACGGCGCCGGCAAGTCCACCACCATGCAGATCATCACCGGCAACCTGGCCCCCAGCGCGGGGCGGGTGCACATCGCCGGGCAGGATCTGCTCGAGCAGCCGAAGGCCGCCAAGGCCGAAATCGGCTACCTGCCGGAGCAACCGCCCCTGTACCGGGAGCTGACGGTGGACGAGTACCTGCGCTTCTGCGCCCGGCTCAACCGCATCCGCCGCGACAAGGTGGCCGCCGCGGTCAAGCGGGCCAAGTCCCGCTGCGGCCTGGAGGCGGTGGGGCGGCGCCTGATCGGCAATCTCTCCAAGGGCTACCAGCAGCGGGTGGGCATCGCCCAGGCCATCATCCACAGCCCGGCGGTGGTGGTGCTCGACGAACCCACCGTGGGGCTCGACCCCATCCAGATCCGCGAGATCCGCGACCTGATCCGGGATCTGGGCGCGGAACACGGCGTCATCCTCTCCACCCACATCCTGCCCGAAGTGCAGATGACCTGCAGCCGCGTGCAGATCATCAACCAGGGCCGGCTGGTGTTCAGCGACAGCATCGAGAACCTCGACCGGCGCATGGACACCACCACCCTGCTGGTCGCCTTCGATGCCCCGCCCCCGGTCGCCGCCCTCGAAGCCATCGACGGCGTCGAACGGGCCGAGGATCTCGGCGCCGGCCGCTTCCGCCTCCGGCACGCGGCCGGCGCCTCGCCCGCGCCACGCCTTGCCGAGGCCGCCGTCAGCGGCGGCTGGGGCCTGCGCGAACTGACCCCGGAACACAAGACCCTCGAACAGATCTTCATCGACATCACCAGTTCGGAGCACGCCGTGGAGGACGCCGCATGATCGGAACCCTGGCCCTGCGGGAACTGCGCAGCCTGTTCCTCTCGCCGCTGGCCTGGTCGGTGCTGGCGGTGGTGCAGTTCATTCTCGCCTACCTGTTCCTGGCCCACGTGCAGGACTTCATCCAGATCCAGCCGCAACTGGCGCTCATCGACAACGCCCCCGGCGCCACCCAGCTCATCGTCGCCCCCCTGTACGGCAGCGCCGGCTTCATCTTCATGATGGTGGTGCCGCTGATGACCATGCGCCTGATCAGCGAGGAGCGGCGCAACCGCAGCATCGCCCTGCTGTTCAGCGCGCCGGTCTCCATGACCGAGATCATCTTGGGCAAGTATCTGGGCGTGGCCGCCTTCTTCCTCCTCCTCACCGGGCTCATCACCCTCATGCCCCTGTCGCTGCTGAGCGCCGGTACGCTGGACATGGGTCACTTCGCCGCCATCGTGCTCGGCACGCTGCTGCTGGTGGCCAGCTTCGCCGCCCTGGGGCTGTACCTCTCCAGCCTCACCGTGCAGCCCACGGTGGCCGCGGTGAGCAGCTTCGGCGCCCTGCTGCTGTTGTGGATCATCGACTGGGCCGGCGACAAGGTCAGCAATCCCGAGGCCTCCGGCCTGCTCACCTACCTGTCCCTGCTGCGCCATTTCGAGGCCCTGGCCCGGGGCGTGTTCTCTACCGCCGACGTGGCCTACTACCTGCTGTTCATCACCGTCTTCCTGGTACTGGGCATCCGCCGCCTGGATGCCGACCGACTGCAACACTGAGACCGCCATGGAAATCACCCCCAAGACCCGCTGGCAATACCGCCTGCAGAGCGGCC
Organism: Chromatiales bacterium; assembly: GCA_026984045.1. Lineage (GTDB taxonomy): Bacteria > Pseudomonadota > Gammaproteobacteria > UBA6429 > Thiohalophilaceae > JALSSV01. Next base: position 37,540 of record JALSSV010000077.1, read on the forward strand.
TGTTCCTGGTGCTGTTCCTGGCCGTGATCGGCCTGCTGGCCTGGATCTCCCACCGCTACAGCTTCGAGGCCGACTGGACGGCCAACGGCCGCAACACCCTGGCCGAGCCCAGCGTCGAACTGCTCAAGCGGATCCCCGAACCGGTCACCATCGTGGCCGTGGCGCGCAACACCGATCTGGCCCCCACCCGGCGCAAGATCGAGGAGCTGATCGCCCGCTACCAGGCCGTCAAGCCCGACATCAGGCTCGAGTTCATCGACCCCGACACCGAACCGGACAAGGTGCGCCAGCTCAAGGTCACGGTGGACGGCGAGCTGATCGTCAGCTACGGCAACCGCAGCGAGCACGTCACCCGGCCCACCGAGGAGACCCTCACCAACACCCTGCAGCGGCTGCTGCGCAGCGGCGAGCGCAAGCTCGTCTTCCTGCGCGGCCACGGCGAGCGCGACCCCGGCGGCCGCGCCAATCACGATTACGGCAGCTTCCTGCGTTTTCTCGAGAGCAAGGGCCTCAAGGGCGAGACGCTGGATCTGAACCAGTCGCCGACGATCCCCGCAGACACCGCGGTGCTGGTGATCGCCGGCCCGCAGACCGACTACCTGCCGGGCGAAGTGAAACTCATCCGCGAATACCTGGAAAAGGGCGGCAACCTGCTGTGGCTGCACGATCCCGGCCCCCTGCACGGGCTGGCCGATCTTGCCAGGGCCCTGCACGTGGATTTCGTGAAGGGGCTGATCGTGGACCCCAGCACCCAGATGCTGGGCATCCCCGATCCCTCCTTCGTGGTGGTGACCCGCTACGGCAAGCACCCCATCACCCGCGACTTCCGCTACATGACCATCTACCCGCGGGCGGTCGGGATCCGTTTCCTGGCCAAGGCCAACCAGGACGACGAGCGTCCCTGGCAGTACACCCAGTTCCTGCTCACCGTAGAGCGCAGCTGGTCGGAGACCGGACCGCTCAAGGGCGCCATCGCCTATGACGGCGGCGATGAAACGCCGGGGCCGCTGACCGTGGGCCTGGCCATGTCGCGCAAGCTGCCCGAAGCCGGCGACAAGCAGGCGAAGGACGGCAAGGGCAAGACGGTCACCCCGAAAGACAAGCCGAAACCGCAACCCGAACAGCGGGTGGTGATCGTCGGCGACGGCGACTTCCTGTCCAATGCCTTCCTCGGCAACCAGGGAAATCGGGACATGGGCTTCAACATCGTCAACTGGCTGAGCCATGACGACGCCTTCATCGCCATCCCCTCGCGCTCGGCCCCCGACACCCGCCTGACCCTGAGCGAATCCACCTGGTCGCTGCTCGGCCTGTTCTTCCTCTTCGGCCTGCCCGGCCTGCTGCTCGGCACGGGACTGACCATCTGGATCCGGAGGCGCCGCCAATGATGCGCTCGCGGCTGTGGCTCAACCTGGGACTGCTGGCGCTGGTGGCGGTGCTGGTCGCCATCGTGATCTTCGAACCGGGCAAGAAACCGGAACCGAAACCGGAACCGCTCACCACCCTCGAGCCCGAGACCGTCACCCGCCTGAAGCTGGTGCGGGGCGAGAAAGACGTGATCGAACTGGAGAAACGCCAGGGGCGCTGGTGGCTCACCCGCCCCTGGAACCTGCCGGCGAAGGAGTTCCGCGTGCAGGGCGTGCTGCGCCTGCTGGATACCGACAGCCGCAGCCGGCACGATCTCGCCGGGCTGGACCTGGCCAAGTTCGGCCTCGACAAGCCGCGCGCCTCGGTCACCTTCGACGGCGAACTGACCATCGACTTCGGCGGCACCGAGCCGCTCTCCCAGCAGCGCTACGTGCGGATCGGCGAGGATCTGCACACCATCGTCGACACCTATTACTACCAGATCGCCGCCACCCCCGAATCCTTCGTGGCCACCGCCCTGCTGCCGCCGGGCGCGAACCCCGTCAGGCTGGTACTGCCCGGCCTCACCCTGACCCTGCAGGACGGCAAGTGGCAACGGGTCCCCGCGCGGCCCGATCTGTCGGCCGACGCCAGCCTCGACATCGTCAACGCCTGGCGCACCACCGAAGCCATCGACGTCAAGCCGAAGGACAAGCTGCCGCAAGGCAAACCCGCCGGCACGGTGGAAGTGTGGCTCGAAGGTCAGGACAGCCCCCTGCGCTTCACCCTCATCGAGAAGGACGACGACGTCTACTTCCTGCGCGACGACGTAAAACTCGCCTGGCAGGTGACCAGGGAAAACGCGGAAAAACTGCGCAAACTGCCCGAACCGGAAAAAGCCGAGAAACCCGAAACCGAGACGAAAGACACCCAGTAGGAGCGGCGCCATCGCCGCGATTGGCCGGTAGCGGGTGGGCTGGGAACGGGTAGCTGGGAAAACCTTGCTGTTCCCGGTCACCAGCAACCCGCCACCACATTGTCGCGGCGATGGCGCCGCTCCTACGGAAGATCACTTCCTTCCTCTTTCCCCTTTCCTCTTTCCACTGATTTCAATGCCCGAACTCCCCGAAGTCGAAACCGCCCGCCGGGGCATTGCGCCGCATCTCGAGGGCCGCAAGGTCACCGGCGTGGTGGTCCGCCAGCGGCAGTTGCGCTGGCCGGTGCCCAAGGGACTGGGCAAGACGCTCGCCGGACAGATCCTGCAGGCAGTGCGCCGACGCGGCAAATACCTGCTGCTGGACTTCGAGGAAGGCAGCCTGATCCTGCACCTGGGCATGTCCGGCAGCCTGCGCATCGTGCCCTGCGAGACGCCGCCGGGGAAACATGATCACGTGGACATCGCCTTCAGCGGCGACCGCTGCCTGCGCCTGACCGATCCCCGCCGCTTCGGTGCCGTGCTCCACACCCGCGGCGATCCGCTGCAGCATGCACGGCTGGCCGGTCTCGGCCCCGAACCCCTCGGGCCGGCGTTCGACGGCCGGCACCTGTTCACCCTCAGCCGCGGCCGTCGGCTGGCCGTGAAACCCTTCATCATGGACAGCAAGGTGGTGGTGGGCGTGGGCAACATCTACGCCAGCGAAGCCCTGTTCCTGGCCGGTATCCATCCGCGCCGGCCGGCCGGGCGCATCGCCGCTACGCGGTACGACCGGCTGGCCACGTGCATCCGCCAGGTGTTGCAGGCCGCCATCGACGCGGGCGGCACCACATTGCGCGACTTCACCGACAGCGAAGGCCGCCCCGGCTACTTCGCCCGCCAGCTGCACGTGTACGGCCGCGAGGGCGAACCCTGCCCCGCCTGCGGCGCCGCCATTCGCCAGGAAGTCCTCGGCCAGCGGGCCAGCTACTTCTGCCCCCGCTGCCAGCGATAACGGTTCTTTCCGTTCAGGGCCCGATCCCGGCGCGATCCCGATCCCGGAACGAGCAGGTGCCTTCACCGATGTGGCCGGGATAGTGCGCGGAGAAGGTGCGGCAGATGTCGGGCCGCTTGCGCCAGGTTTCGCCATCGGCGCTGTAGAGTTCGGGCGGAATGAGGTCTTCCTCGCCGGCGTAGATTTCCAGGATCTGCACCTGCGCCGGCGAGATGCCTCTGGCGTCCAGGTAGTCGACCAGGCCGCAGATGGTGTCGGCGAAACAGGAATTGGTGAGCGCCTCGCCCTCGAGAACGGGTATCCGCGCCTCGTAGGTGTAGGGCAGGCTTGCGTCGTATTTGGAGCCGGGCCCCAGGATCTTTCGCACGAGGTTCATGGCTTGCCTCCCCGAAGCGCCTGGCTTCGGTATTGCCGTGCGTGGAAGGAGTGCCTGCTCCAAACCTAGCACAGGATCCGCAGGACGGCGGTTCCATCTGCACGCGAATTGATCTGGCTCAACGCACGGCGGCCCAGCCCTCGCCACGGGGATCGCTGGCCGCGTCCATGCGCCCGCTGGCGCGATCCTGCACCACGATCTGCATGTTGCCCCAGGGCTCGAACGCCCGCAGCCGGTGGCCGATGGCCTCCAGCCGGGCGCGGGTGGCGGCATCCAGGGCATCCGTCTCGTACTGAATCACGTCCGGC
>JALSSV010000078.1 GCA_026984045.1 Chromatiales bacterium
GACATCACCTTCGAGCAATCCGGCGCCGGCTTCAAAATCGACCCCGCCGGCAACATCGAAATGTGGGGCAAAAACATCCAGCTCGGCGGCGACGGCGGCGTGTCCTTCGGTGGGCCGGTGAACTGGAACATCGGCAGCCCGAACATGCCCGGCGAGGCAGGCGTGGCCGCGCCGCTGGCCACTTCGGCCATCCCCGAACTCAAGAGCGAAGAAACGGAAGCGACGGCCGGCTCGGAATCGATCCTGGAACTCGAATACCGCTACCAGGACGACACGCCGGTGGTCGGCGCCCCCTTCGAGGTTACCTTCTACGACGGGCGCACGCGCCAGGGCCGCCTCGATGCCCGGGGCCGCGCCAGACTGAATGCCCCGGTGGCCGGCCCGGTGGACGTCCGGCTCGGCGAAGATACCCGTGACTGGACGCCCAACAATGGCGGTCGCCCGCGTCCCAACCCCTGGCGCGAAGACGACCCCGACGGCCGGGCCCTGCTGGCACGGGTGGAGAACGACGCCGAACTCCGCCGTGCAGCTGAAGAGAACGATCCCGGCGTGGCCACCTGGATCTGGGGCGTCCTCCAGGGCGACTTCAACGACAACCCCACCACCACCCAGACCGTGGTGGCGGCCGTCATCACCATGATCCCGGGCATCGACCAGCTCGCCGACGCCCGGGACATCATCGCCAACGTCAGCCGCCTGTCCGACGAAAAGGCGCGGGAAGACCCGTGGAACTGGTTGGCGCTGGTGGTCACCCTCATCGGCCTCATCCCCGTGCTGGGCTCGGCACTCAAGGGCGTGTTCAAGGTCGTCATCCGCAACCTCGATGCCAGTCTCGACATGGTTTTGGCCCTGTTGCGCAAGCTCGGCAAGGGCGATCCGCTTCGGCTGCTGCGGGAGTTCGACTGGGCCACCCGTCGCGAGGAAATCCACCGCCATTTCGAAGACGTCATCGACCGGCTGGACAGCGTCTTCGGCGCCCTGCGCGAATCGGAGACCGTGCGCTTTCTGGCCGGCGCCGAGCGGCTGGAGCAACTCGCCCGCATCCAGCAACAACTGGCTGCCATCCGCGAGGCCGGCCGGACGAAACTGGACGAGGCCATCGACCTGCTCAAGGCCCGGATCGATGCGCTGCTGGCCCGCGCAGCACCGAAACGGCGAGTCAAGGGCGAAACCGGCAAACCGCTGGCCGTGCGCACCCACGAACTGAGTCTGCCCTACGAGCCCCACCCCAAAGCTGTCGCAAAAGGCTCGAAGGTCGAAGGCGCACCCATCTTCAAGCGGGTGCACAAGGACGGGCATCCTGACGACCAATACACCCTCATGCCTGATGGCAAACCGATGGGGGCGGAATCAGGAAAGATGCCCACCGAGCTTGAAGGTTTGTACAAATTACCAGAACAGCATGATGAGTATGCCAGAAAAGGCTGGCCTCGACTCGACCCCCTTGGAACAAATGGCAGACCCAGAAAGGAATTCGCCAATTTCATCGATGCCGAGCCGGTGGATCTGCCGCCGGGCACCCGGATTTACCGCATCGTGGACGAGACGGCGCAAGACGATGGTGCCTGGTGGGCCTTTGAGCTGCCGAAGAACAAGACCGAATGGCGCAGGAACTACGCCGTGAAGGATTCGTGGAACGACAACGGGTATTATGTGAAATATGAAGTCCCCGAGGGCGGCCTCAAGGCCTGGAAAGGGCCGGCAGCGGGACAACGCTATGAGGTGGCAGATGGAAACGATTTTTATTTGCCTGGCGGAAAAACCCAGCTATACGTGGACCCGCCTGCCCTGAAGACAGAAGAGCTGACGATTGACCTGACCAACTGGCCGGAGCTGTGATGAATCCAGAATTGAGGAAGAAACTGTTGGAACGGATGTTTTTCAGTCCGGAATATATTGA
>JALSSV010000079.1 GCA_026984045.1 Chromatiales bacterium
ATCTCCAGAACTTGCCATCCACATACAACTCACAACGCCCTCCGGCATACCTCGCCTCAATGTTCCCTGGCGGCAATCCGTTACCCAGGCGACCGGACAGGGCAGACCAGCCGGAAAGACAGGCTTCCTGCGCCGTTGAATACAGTCCCGAAGAGCGCGGGTCTCCGGATGACGGCGCACCACCAAACTGCATCCTCTCCGCCACAAGCCGTTTGCTGTAACTGTGCCGCCAGCCTGCTCCGACCGCGCCATTCCACCCCGGCGTCGACGGCAGACGCTCATGACTGTTGTAATAACGGACGAAATCCAAACCATCCAACATCGATGAAACCAAATCAGTTTCCACCTGCATCTTGTTGCCCGTGTAGGTCGATATCGGATTCCCCACCGTGGGCACGGCGCAGTATCGGCCACAGGGTGTTTTCTCATCACATGCTGGTTTGCCTTCTTCAAACCGAAGGTAATACGAATACCAGTTTTTCCATACCAGAATCCTGAGCGAATTCCAGAATCGTCCGTTGACATCCGTTCCAGATGCATTGAGCATCCTCAATGAATGCCAACATTCACCCGTCATCGTGCTGCAATATTCCGGCTCAATCTCGGCAGTCACACAGGCGAGGTCTCCCCGACCACTGCTGTTGGCTGCCACAGCTTGGTTCTGACAGGCCTCATCGGCCGCCAACTGTGGATCCGTATAAGTGGCAGAGCGTGGTGTCGAACTACCTACACCTTCCGTATAGGCTCGATATCCATTTTCCGCGTGAAGGGAGGTCGAAACGACCGTCAGCAAAATGTGACACAGAAAGGCAGCAATCCCTTTTTTCATTTTCATCATCCCTGTTGGAATGTATTGCTTGCGGTACACGATCGAGGAAAAACGACGAAGAATCCATTGCGAAACGCAGAACCGAGCTACATGATTCATGAAAATCAAAACAGAATCAACATTTGATATGTGAACCAGTTCTCATTTTCGTTTTCGAAACGGGGGAGATCATCACTACATCGCTTGGACCTCAGCCATTCCAGATCCCCTTACCCAATCTCCGAATTTACGGCATTGTAGATGCTGAATACGCGATCCTTGCTGATGGCCGGTCTGGCATAGTCCAGGTAACCGTGGCGCATGAGGGTGAGGATGCCTTCGGCGAGGGTGCGGTTGACCGCCTCGAAGGATTTGTCGAAGGGCGGGCCGCCGTTGCGGGCGCGGTCGTGGGCTTCGAACTCCCAGTCGTGGATCAGGTAGGCCGGGCCGTATTCCCAGGGGGAGTAGCCGGGCAGGGACTGGGCCAGACGGGGGATGCTGCCGCCGTCGGTGGTCATGGCTTCGGGCTGGATGATCTCGATGACGTTGCCCTGGCTGTCCCGGCGTTCGTAGCGAAAGGGATCGTCGGGGTCGGGTGCGTATTCGAACAGATCGGGGCCGATCCACTGCAGGCGGAAGTGGCCGAGAAAACGGCCGGTATTCAGGGAATTGATGAATCGATCGCGAGTACGGCGAAAGCGTTTCCGGGCGTGATTGGGTGCGGGCATGGCATTCTCCCTGGGAAAGATCGGTCTGCCCTCTCACCATAGACCGTGCGCGGCTCCCGCAAAAGGAAACGGGCGCCAGCGGCGCCCGTTTCCCCGGTCATGGCGATGGCGGGATCAAACCAGCATGGGCACGATGAGCAGTGCCACGATGTTCATGATCTTGATCAGCGGGTTGATGGCCGGGCCGGCAGTGTCCTTGTAGGGGTCGCCCACGGTGTCGCCGGTGACCGCGGCCTTGTGGGCGTCGGAGCCCTTGCCGCCGTAGTTGCCGTCCTCGATGTATTTCTTGGCGTTGTCCCAGGCGCCGCCGCCGGTGGTCATGGAGATGGCCACGAACAGGCCGGTGACGATGGTGCCGATCAGCACCCCGCCAAGGGCTTCCACACCGAGCACCCAGCCGACCAGGATGGGCACCAGCACCGGCAGCAGGGAGGGCACGATCATCTCCTTGATGGCGGCGATGGTGAGCATGTCCACGGCCCGAGAGTAGTCGGGCTTCTGGGTGCGATCCATGATGCCCGGCATTTCCCGGAACTGGCGGCGCACCTCGTTGACGATCCCGCCAGCGGCGCGGCCCACCGCTTCCATGGCGAAGGCGGCGAACAGGTAGGGGATCAGGCCGCCGATGAACAGGCCGATGATGATCTTGTGGTTGGAAAGATCGAACAGCACATGTCCGCTGCCCACGTTGGTCAGGGCGTGGGTATAGTCGGCGAACAGCACCAGGGTGGCCAGGCCGGCGGAGCCGATGGCATAGCCCTTGGTCACCGCCTTGGTGGTGTTGCCCACGGCGTCGAGCGCATCGGTGGTGTTGCGCACCTCCGAGGGCAGATCCGCCATCTCGGCGATGCCGCCGGCGTTGTCGGTGATGGGGCCGTAGGCATCCAGGGCCACGATGATGCCGGTCATGGAAAGCATGGCGGTGGCGGCCACGGCAATGCCGTAGAGACCGGCCAGTTCGTGGGCGCCCCAGATGGAGGCACACACGGCCAGCACCGGCAGGGCGGTGGCCTTCATGGAGATGCCCAGGCCGGCGATCACGTTGGTGCCGTCACCGGTGGTGGAGGCTTCGGCGATGCGACGCACCGGCGCGAACTCGGTGGCGGTGTAGTACTCGGTGATCACCACCATGGCCACGGTCAGGGCCAGGCCGATGAGCGAGGCGCCATAAAGCTGGTTGACGCTGTAGGGCAGGTTCTCGCCCATCATGCTGTCGGTGATGAAGTAGAACGCGATGGCCGAGAGCACGGCCGAGGCGATGGCGCCGCGGTACAGGGCGCCCATGATCTTGCCGCCTTCCTTGATGCGCACGAAGAAGGTACCGATGATGGAGGCGATGATGGACGCCCCGCCGAGCACCAGCGGGTAGACGATGGCGGTGGCACCGGCGTCCTTGAGCACCATGCTGCCGAGGAACATGGTGGCGACGATGGTCACCGCATAGGTCTCGAACAGGTCGGCGGCCATGCCGGCGCAGTCGCCCACGTTGTCGCCCACGTTGTCGGCGATCACCGCCGGGTTGCGGGGATCGTCTTCGGGGATGCCGGCTTCCACCTTGCCGACGATGTCGGCGCCCACGTCGGCGCCCTTGGTGAAGATGCCGCCGCCGAGCCGGGCGAAGATGGAGATCAGCGAGCCGCCGAAGGCCAGCCCCACCAGCGAGTGCACCGAATCTTCCACGCCCATGGACTCCAGGATGGCGTAGTAACCGGCCACGCCGAGCAGGGCCAGCCCCACCACCAGCAGACCGGTGATGGCGCCACCCTGGAAGGCCACGGACAGGCCCGCCTGCACGCCGTTCTTGGCCGCCTCGGCGGTGCGCGAGTTGGAGCGGACCGAGACGTTCATGCCGATGAAGCCGGCCAGCCCGGAGAACACGGCGCCGATGACGAAGCCCAGGGCGGTCGCCGTGTTCAGGGTGAACAGAATCAGGACGGCAAGGATGATGCCCACCAGTCCGATGGTCATGTACTGACGCTTGAGATAGGCAGAGGCGCCTTCCTGGATCGCCCTGGCGATCCGCTGCATCTCCTCGTTGCCCTGGGGCAGACTGAGGATGCGGAACGCCGTGATGATTCCATACAGAATGGCCGCGCCTGCGGCGACGAGTGCAAACACCAAACCCTCTGACATAGGTTCCCCCCGGTTGAAATAATTGGAATGCAATCGGCGACCAATGCTACGCCAAAAGTTTCCGAACGGATATTGTGTCTTTTTATCCGGTCATGGATTCACCTGATATTAGACCGGGTCGCAATATGCAACCACAAGGATATCGTAACAGATTGATCTGACGGGTTTTTCTGTTTTCGAATCCCTTCCTGGCCACTGCCACCGGCGGGTGGCGAACTGCATTGGACGACGAACTCCATTAGCAGACGTTGATACAGATCAACATGACAGTGCTGCCGTCAAGACTTGGCCCGCCTGCGAGACTCCTCTATTCTTGACCGCCTTCCCCTTCTGTCTTCAGTAAAGAAACCAGGAAACAGCCAGCATGAAATCCCCCGTTGTCATCATCGGTCTTGGCGAGATGGGCGGCGTTTTCGCCCGCGGCTTGCTGCGACTCGGCCATCCGGTCTATCCCGTCACCCGCGAGATGGATCCCGCCACCGAGGCCTGGACACTGCCCGCACCGGAACTGGTGCTGGTGGCAGTGGCCGAAAAGGATCTGCATCCCACGCTGGCGCGATTGCCCGATACCTGGCGCGACCGGGTCGCGCTGCTGCAGAACGAGTTGCTGCCGCGGGACTGGCAGACCCACGGCCTCGACCATCCCACGGTCATCTCGGTGTGGTTCGAAAAGAAACCGGGGCAGGAATTCAGGGTCCTGATCCCCTCACCAGTCTATGGTCCCAAGGCCGGCCTGCTGGTGGCCGCCCTGGCGAAACTCGACATTCCGGCCCACGAGCTGGACAGCCCCGCCGCACTGGAATACGAGCTGGTGCGCAAGAACGTCTACATCCTCACCACCAACATCGCCGGCCTGGTGACCGGTGGCACGGTGGAGGAACTGTGGCAGCAGCATCGCGAACTGGCCACGCGGGTCGCCCATGAGGTGATGGACATCCAGGCCACGCTGGTGACAGGGCCACTGGATCGGGAACGGCTGCTGGCCGGCCTGGTGGAAGGCATCGAAGGGGATCCGCAACATCAGTGCATGGGCCGCTCGGCCCCGGCAAGGCTGGAACGCGCCCTGCGTCAAGCCGACGAAGCCGGCATCACGGTTCCCGAACTGCGCCGCATCGCCGAAGACATCAGCAACTGAAGCACGCCATCGGGACGGCTCAAGTCCACGACGTTCGGACCGATACAGGTTTACGGAAGGGGCCGTTTCCGACGCGTTGCGGCTTTACCTGACCGTTGCCAAAAAACCGGTACGGTTTTCCGCCAAAACGGCTTGTATGCAGAACGAAACGCCGTTGGTGTCGTTCTTTGCGGATTTCCCCGAAGGTGAAATCCAGGCAGCGCCCCAAGCCGTAGGCCGGATGAAGCGAAGCGGAATCCGGGAAGGGGTTTTCCCCGGATTCCGGCCGGTGGGCCTGCATCCGGGCTACACGATGCCCACCATACAGGACCGAATTTTTGCAATGACGGGGTTGCAGAGCAGTGTGCAGCCATCGCCCCCCCGGCCATCGGCCTGTGCGGGAACCCGCCATCCCGACGAGCCTGCCTGGCAGGCTGTTAGCAGCATGAGATTGCCATGTCCCCAGACGTCCAGATGATCGAAACCCTGCAGGCAGAACGGCGCTGGCTGCGCCAGGCCATCGCGCAGCGACCGGAACCGTGGCTGATGAACCGGCTGTCCGAGGTGGAGGGCCTGCTGGCTCGCTGGCGGGAACGCCGGGCCTGGTCGACAACCCGCCGGCTCCTCGAACGACTGCAAAGCGGTTCCTCCTGATCCTTCAGCCATTTCGGAAAACGGCGGCAAACGCATTTTCCACGGCCGGCACCCGAGGTCGGCATGGGCGGGCCGGTTTCGGCTGCCTGCAAAACGAACGGCTTTGCCCGGATATTGCACCAGGGATTCGATTCTCAGGGCGAAGCGGGCAAAGCAGGTTGGCCGCCGGGGTGCCATAGCCGGCTTAGCCTGACCCCAGTTCCAGCAGCAGTTTCTGGACCGGCGAATCGGGTTCTCCGCTGTCCGTGACCGTGATGCGACGCTGTCCGTTTCGATCCTCGATGAGAATGTCATAGCGGAACATGTCGGCACCCACGGCCGTTTCCCCCTCCCGAACCAGTTGCGTGATCAGGGATTCGATACGCTCGCGGCGATCGGACGGTAGCACGTCGGTATCGATCCGGGCCACTTCTTCGGCCTCCAGTCCGGCGAAACCGCCCGACGCCTGAACCACGATTTTCATCGAGTCTCTCCCGCCGCGATCCGGCCAAAACGGCCGGATCGTCCATCATGGAACTACTTGAAGCTCTTGGCGAGATGTTTCATCTCATCCTCGAGCAGACTTTCCTCGTCGAGCACCACCCCGGGCTTGCTCAGTCTGGCCAGATTGGCATCCAGCACTTTCTGATCCTGCAAGTACTCGGGGCTCTGCATGGTGCCACAGCAGCCACTTCGATCCTGGGTCGCCACCAGAGAGGGATGATCGGGAAAGGCCGTTTCCAGTTCCATCAGATCTTCGCCTTCCACGAAGTCGGGATTGTCCAGATCGATCTGCCCCTGGGTCATGGCGGTCAGGGGGGTCGGCGAAACCACTACCTCGCGATAGGTGAAGCGGTTGCGGATGAAGGTTCGATAAATGGCCGGTTCCCCATTGGCATGGGAAATCTGCAACATGCGATTGACCACATCCGCATAGGTGGCGCCGGTATCCGGCGCCTGGATCAGGGCATCCAGCAACAAATCGGAAAGTTGCCGGCTGACTTCGAGCAGCACCCGGGCCGGGCCCGCCGTATCCCGCTGGCGATGGCGTTCATAATTGAAAATGTCTGCCAACACGTCATAGATTCCGCCGGTAAACACCTTGGAGATGGCATGCACCTCGTTGCTCACCTGGCTCAGTTTCAGATCGTTGTCGGCGTTGCGCAGCCCTTCGCTACGTCCCAGACTCTGTCCGAACTGTTCTGCCAGCCGCTTGAGGAAATTCCTGTTGTGCAGATTGGCGCGACTGAGCGCGATGACGGCCTCGACCTGATCCAGTTGCGAAAGCGCCAGGAAGATGGCCGTGAGATCGCCGAAGGATTCGTGCAGGCCACCGGTCTGGGGCGGATTGCCATAGCCTAGCCAACCCGGCTTCAGGCCATCGAGGATGGCATGTCCCGTTTCATGGGCAACGATGTCCAGCGAGCGGCAGGTATAGACCGTCTGGCTGCTGTTTCGTGGCCGGAAATAGCCAAACCGCAGGGACTTGGCATTGCGGCTGTAATAGGCATTGGCCCCATTGAATCCGCGCGGCTGAACGCTCAGCACATCGGTGTTGCCGTTGCGGTTCCAGGCCCAGGGGATGGCGGTTCCTCCGCCCTTGCGTTCGTAGAGGGTCAGGGTTTCGCGGACCACGGCAAAGGTATGGGCGCAATCGGCCTCCGGGGTATCCGGCGGAAAGATGAAGTCTCCGCTGATACTGCGGTTCACCGGTGTGGTGCCTGGCAGTACGGTGTTGATCCGCGCATCCCGCGGGCCATTGAGGATTCGCCGCGGGAGGTAGAGCAGTCGACGCCCCAGCGTCGTCACGGTGGGATCCTGTTTCCAGATCATGAAGCGGGAGCCCTGAAACAGCGGCCAGGGGCGCGGAATGGGTACCGGTATCGGGTTCGGCCGCGGAAACGCCGCGGTTTCGGCTTCCATGGATTCGAAGAAATCGGCCGTGACTTCATCCTGCAAAGGTTCTTCGGCACTTTCGACGTGCTTGGCTTGAATCTCGGTCTCGAACATGATGCTCCTCCTTGATGCGCATCTGCCAGATGCGCGATCACATGGGGTTTCCGTCACCGGAAACGATGTCGTCGGTTTCGTCTGGTAAACGGTAGGGACGGGCTGGCGGACGTTACAGGCCGCCACGATACCGGACAGGAAAAGCGCCTTCGAAACTGCTCGTGCTACCGGGGGAGGCAGCAGACATACCTCGTGGCCTGTCATTCCCGAGTATAGGCGGAAACGGTTGTCTGCCTATCGGGCGATGGTATGAAAATCCCCATGGAAACCGGTAGAAAGCCGCATTTTCTGCGGCGGAATGGCAGAGAGACAGAAGCCTCCCTGCGTGTTCACGCCGGATAGACCCTGCCGAATTCCCGAACAACGGATTGTGTCAAGGACGGAGCCCCGGAGAGCGGTCCGACCGCCGCAGGCGTTCAGGGATTCGGAACAGCGCAATCGACGCTGAAGCCCCCCGGGACGGCGGCGGAAGACCGGCGCCACCGGCGCGCACGACCCGGGGAGCGGTGCATCCAATGGTCAGTCGACGATGGATTCGGCGGCGATCTTGTGGATGGCCAGGTCGGCGCCCTGGAATTCCTCTTCCTGGGTGAGACGGATCCCGACGGTGGCCTTGAGCAGGCCATACACGGCAAAACCGCCGACCAGGGCGATACCCACGCCGATCAGGGTGCCGGCCAGTTGTGCGGCGAAGGTGACCCCGCCCATCCCGCCCAGGGCTTTCAGACCGAAGATCCCGGCGGCGATGCCACCCCAGGCACCGCAGAGACCGTGCAGTGGCCAGACGCCGAGCACGTCGTCGATCTTCCAGCGGTTCTGGGTGACGGTGAACAGATATACGAACAGCGCCCCGGCCACCAGGCCGGTGATCAGGGCACCCACGGGATGCATCAGATCGGATCCGGCGCACACCGCGACCAGGCCGGCCAGCGGACCGTTGTGGACGAAACCGGGGTCGTTGCGACCGGCGAACAGGGCTGCGAGGATGCCGCCCACCATGGCCATCAGGGAGTTGACCGCCACCAGGCCGGAAATGCCCTCGATGCTCTGGGCCGACATCACGTTGAAACCGAACCAGCCCACGGTCAGCACCCAGGCGCCCAGCGACAGAAAGGGAATGCTCGACGGCGGATGGGCGTATATTTCGCCTCCCTTGCCATAGCGGCCGAGCCGGTGACCGAGCAGAATCACCGCGCCCAGGGCCAGCCAGCCGCCCATGGCATGCACCACCACCGAACCGGCGAAGTCATGGAACTCGGCGCCGAAGGTGTCGTTCAGCCAGGCCTGCATGCCGAAGTTGCCGTTCCAGGTCATCCCCTCGAAGAAGGGATAGACGAAGGCCACCAGCACGAAGGTGGCCGCAAGCTGCGGATGAAAACGGGCCCGCTCGGCGATGCCGCCGGAGATGATGGCCGGAATGGCCGCCGCGAAGGTCAGCAGGAAGAAGAACTTCACCAGCGCGAAGCCGTTGCGCTCGGCCAGTTGCCCGGCACTGGCGAAGAAGTCGGTCCCGTAGGCGATCTGATAGCCGATGAAGAAGTAGGCGATGGTGGAGATGGCGAAATCGGTGATGATCTTGACCAGGGCATTGACCTGGTTCTTCTTGCGCACCGTCCCCACCTCGAGGAAGGCGAAACCGGCGTGCATGGCCAGGACCATGATCGCGCCCAGCAGAACGAACAGGACATCGGAAGCGGCGACGAGTTTTTCCATGAGATTCCCCAGTGGATGGTTTTGTGCTTTTTTTGATCACGCAACGCACCAATGCACCGGAAGGGAACAGACATGATCCCCTGTCCCTGAAGAATCAATAACCTGGATGAACAACCGGTGGGGCAGCGCTGTCCGGATGGCGCACTATTATGTCCACGGAGCTGGCCGGACGCAACAAAATGGGGCAAGTACTTACTTTTCCTGGCCTTTCACCGCTTCCCAGGCGGCCTCCAGGGCAACCGCGTCCACCGCTTCGAGCCCGCCCTGCCCGGCCAGGCGATCCTCCATGGCCCGGAAACGGCGCTCGAACTTGCGGTTGGCTGCCCGCAGGGCGCCCTCGGCGTCCACGCCCAGGTGACGGGCGAGGTTGACCACGGAAAAGAGCAGATCCCCCACTTCCTCGCGCAGCCGCTCGGGCGGTGCGCCGGCCGCCATTTCCGCCGCCACTTCATCGGTCTCCTCGCGGATTTTGTCCAGCACGCCGTGGGCTTCCGGCCAGTCGAAGCCCACCCGGGCCGCCCGGCGTTGCAGCTTCTCGGCCCGGGTCAGGGCCGGCAGGGCCCGGCTCACGCCCTCGAGCACCCCACTGCGCCCGCCCTGCCTGGCCTCGCGCTCGGCCTGCTTGCGCGCCTCCCAGTCGGCGGTCTGCTCGGTCGCGGAGGCGAAACGCGTGTCGCCGAACACGTGGGGATGGCGTCGCACCAGCTTGTCGCAGATCCGCGCCACCACCGTGTCGAAATCGAAACGTCCCGCCTCCTTGCCCAGGCGGGCGTGGAACACGATCTGGAACAGCAGATCCCCCAGTTCGTCGGGCAGCGCCTCGAAATCCCCTTCCTCGATGGTTTCGGCCACTTCACTGGCCTCCTCGAGCAGATAGGGGACCAGGGTGACGTGGGTCTGTTGCCGGTCCCAGGGGCAACCCCGCTCGGGATCCCGCAGGCGATCCATGAGGGCCAGCAGTTCGTCGATGTGCGCCATGGTGGCACGCTCCCGTTGCCTGAATGCCGCCCGATCCTATACCGTGTGCGGCCACGTGTGATGAATCTAACTGTGCAGGCTTCGGGGAAAAGGACTCAGATTGGCGTCGTGCGGGGCAGGATGATGGCCAGGGCTTCGGTGAACCGCTCGCTGGCGGTGGCGAACACCGCCTCCATCACCGATTCGTCGAGCTGCACCGTCTCCCAGGCGCTGGCTTCGACGGGCTGGATCACCATCTCCACATCCACGTCGAGCCCCTGTTCGGCCAGGCCCGTCATGCTGTTGGCGATGTGCACCAGCGCCGCCTCCAGCGGAAAGTCTGCTGCCGCGGCGGGCTCATGATGATGGCGGACGGCGGCCTCGAGCGAGGCCGGCATCTGCCAGGCGTGGATGAGTTCCCCGCCCACCGCGGCGTGATCGAAGCCCAGCAGTTCCCGCTCGATGAGAAAATCCGGCTTGTCGGCCGCCTGCAGGCGTTGCTGGATGGTGCGGGCGACCTTTGGCAGGCGGTGACAGAGGATCAGTTTGCCGATGTCGTGCAGCAGGCCGGCCACGAACAATCGCTCGCTGTGCAGCACATTGGCCTGCTCCGCCAGGGCCTGGGCCACGACCCCCGTATAGACGCTGTGGCGCCAAAAGCGCACCATGTTCAGCACCTCGGTGGGAATGCGCGAGAAGGTCTCCACTGCCGAGGCAGCCAGCACCAGCCCCCGCAGTTCCCGCAGGCCGATCACCGTCACGGCGCGGGAGACGGTTTCGATGCGTGAGGGAAAACCGTAGAAGGAGCTGTTGACGATCTTCAAAAGGCGCGCGGTCAGCCCCGTGTCCTGCCCGATCACCTTGCCGAAATCTGCCGCCGAGGCATGGGGATCGTCGAGCATCTCGTTGACCCGGATGCACACCTCCGGCAGGGAAACGAGGCGCACCACCCCGCCGACCAGTTCGGCCGGGCTTGCGGGCAGGGAAGCAGTGGAAGCGTCGTTATCCATGGGCCGGCGGGGCGTGTCTCGCAATTACCTGCCGAGACTAGCGGCCACCACCCGCCCGACTTTAGCAGACTGTTGAAAAAGCCCATCCATGGTTTTTTCAACCCGGGAACGGAAAACGCAGTTTCCCGTTGCCTTACATTTTCAATGACTTGGCGTCATTGAAAATGGCGATGCATCCGAAGCACCGCACACAGGCTCTCGAAAAACAATGTTTTCCAACAGTCTGTTAGCTGCCCGTGAGAAAAGCCCGTTCCCCCCTCGTCCCTGTTATTGGATGGCGTCGGCGATGATGTCCGTGAGCAACTTCTCCACCGCCGCCAGCGCAGCACGGGATTTGGCCGTGCCCACCGGCAACGGCCGACGGAAAGCCACGTAGACCCGGTCCTTCTCTCCCGGCAGGGTGTAAACGTAGATGATATAGGGGCAGAAGACGATGTTGTGGGGATCGGCTTCCATCATCCGCCGCGAGACCACGGCACTGCAGAACTCCAGGGCCTCGGCCTGCGCGAAGATCTGCCGGGTAGCCCCGATGTCCTTGCCGGTGCGCGCCAGCATGTTGCCGATATGAGATACGTTGTTGATTTTCATGCCCCGATCGGTGATGGCCATCTCCACGTCGTCGCGCACGTCTTCGAAATTGCCCTGCACCGTATACAGGCGCATGTAACTGTCGCGTTCGGTGGCGGTGGCGCAGGCGCTCATGACGAGCAACAGGGACAGGACGAGATGACGCAGCATGATGTTCTCCGTTGGCTGGGATTGGGCACACTATAGCGGATCCGGCCGGGCCGACAAAAGCGGCGCCAAATGTGACCGGTGTTCGGGTGGGAGACGCCAAATATCCCTAAGCTATTCCCGAAAATTGCCGATAGAATCACCAGGACTGCACGGCCGAGGTCCCCATGAACCAGAACGACAAGCCCCGCATCCTCGCGGTGGACGACTCGCGCGTGATGCGCCGCGCCATGAGCAAGGTGCTCGGCAAGGAGTACGACGTGGTCGAGGCCGAACACGGCGAGGATGCCTGGACGCTGCTGATCAACGATCCCAGCATCCAGGTGGTGTTCACCGATCTGTCCATGCCCTACCTGGACGGCTTCGGGTTGCTGGAGCGGATCCGCCAGGCCGACGACCCGCGCCTGCAGGAACTGCCTGTCATCATCATCACCGGCAAGGACGACGACGACGCCACCAAGCAGGCCGCCCTGGAAAAGGGCGCCTCGGACTTCATCACCAAGCCCTTCGATTCGGTACAGTTGCAGGCCCGGGCGCGGGCCCACGTGCGCTTCGAACAGACCGCCCGCAAGCTCGACGAGACCTCCGACCGGCTGGAGAAACAGGCGGCGGTGGATGCCCTCACGGGCCTGGGCGGGCGGCGCTATTTCTGCAAGGCAGCCGGCGAGCAGCTCGCCTATGCCCGCCGCCACGGCGCGCCCTTCATTCTGCTGCGCATGGATCTGGACGATTTCGACCGCCTGTTCATCAATCTGGGCAAGGCGCGGGCCGAGGAGATCCTGCGCCGCACCGGCCAGACCCTGCAGGACATCGTGCGCAAGGAGGACATGGTGGCGCGGGTCGGCTTGGCCAAGTTCGCCATGCTGTTCCGCGATGCCGGCATGGAGGAGGCCACCGACACGGCCCGGCGCATCCTCGAGGGCGTCAACGCCATGAGCTTCGACATCCAGGGCCAGACGCTGCGGGTCACGGCCAGCATCGGGCTGTTCGAGCCGGCCCTCGATGCCGACGCCGACATCGAGGTTCTGATCCGCGAAACCGAGGTCTATCTGGCCCGGGCCGTGGAAGCCGGCGGCAACCAGGTGGCGGTCAAGTCGCTGCGCAAGATCGCCAGCGAACGGACCATCTCCATCCCGGCGGCCCTCCAGCTGCTGGCCCACGGCCACGAGGACGCCGTGCGGCCCCACGCCCAGAGCCTGGTGAGCCAGATCCTGCCCCTGCTCGACTTCCTGGCCCGCAACCTGGAGGAACCTGCGGCCGAAAAACTGGAGACCATTCGCAAACGGCTGGCGGACAACGGCTGACTCACTGCGCCAGCCGCAGGCGGGCGCGCAGGCCGGTCTCGGTGGTGTAGCCCCGTTCCCGGAAGACGATGCGGTTCTGCCGGTCGATGATGAAACTGGCCGGCACGCCGGTCACCCCCCAGCGCCGGGCCAGCGCGCCGTCGGGATCGTTGATGACGGGGAAGCCCAGGCCCTCCCGGGCGAGAAAGGCGCGCACGGCCGCCGCGTCGCCCGACTGCATGGCCACGGTGATCACCGGCCAGTCCCGGGCGATGGCATCGATGCCGTCCTGCTCCAGTCGGCAGATCCGGCACCAGGTGGCCCAGAAATGGACCAGCACGGGCCGCTCGGAAAACGCCTGCAGATCGAAGGCGCGGCCGTCGAGCGTGGTGCCGGCAAGTTCGGGCGCCGTGCCCTCGGCCATGTCCTGCTGCAGCCAGGCGCGCAAACCGAAGAAGAGCGCCGCCAGCAGCAGCGCCTCCAGTCCCCAGCGGGCAAGACGGCCTCGCCACCTGCGGCCCGATCCGGCTACCATGCCGCCACCCGGAAACCACTCGTCTCACGGAGGTCCGAACGAACCATGCACAAGCCCACCAACCGCTGGCAGGCATTCCTGATCCACTTGGGGATCAGCCTGGTCATCTTCCTGGTGCTGGCGTGGATCATCGTCGAAATCTGGTACCCCTTTCCCTTCTTCCAGTACGACGGCGGCTGGCAGGGGATCCGCATCGTCGCCGGGGTGGATCTGGTGCTCGGCCCCCTGCTGACCCTGATCGTCTACAAGCCGGGCAAGAAACACCTGAAACTGGATCTGGCCGTCATCGCCCTGATCCAGGCCGCGGCCCTGGCCTGGGGGATCTGGATCACCTGGTACGAACGGCCGGTGGCGGTGGTCTACACCATCGACCATTTCACCCCGGTGACGGCGGGCGAGATGCTGGATCATGGCCGCGACTTCCGCAGCCTGGCTGACTTCGACACCCACCGCCCCGTGTACGTGGCCCTCGACGTGCCGGACGATTTCGATGCCCGCCAGCGCCTCCTGCAGCAGTCGGTGCGCAGTGGCGTACCGCTCTACCTGTTCACGGAGCGTTACCGGCGGATCGATGGCGAGATGAAAACACACATGATCCGCGAGAGCGAGGATCTCTACACCTACCTGCAGACGGACCCGGAGGCCCGCCAGGCCCTGGAGGCCTTCTACCGGATCCGGGCCGAACTGCCGAACCGCTATCTGTTCGTTCCCCTCCACTCCCGCTACGGCCGCTCGGTGCTGGTGCTGGAGCGGGACACGCTGGACACGGTGGGCGCGATCGACGTGGACGTGACGCCCTACCTCAAGCGCCGCAAGCCGCGGGGCCTGGAGAAGTTCCGCAAGTCGGCGTGAATCAGCCCTATGGCCATTCCGGACTCCAGGACATCTGGTTGTTTCCCAGTACAGAGCCCCTGAGGCCGGGGAGACGTTTCGTGACCGTCGGCCGCAGGGACGCGGCCGTCGAGCCTACAGGGACGTATTCACGGCGTGTCACGAAACGTCTCCCCGGGCTTAGCAGGCTGTTGAAAAATGCCGTTTTTCGACAGCCTGTGTGCGATGCATGGATGCATCGCCATTTTCAATGACGGCAAGTCATTGAAAATGTGAGGGAACGGGAAACCGCGTTTTCCGTTCCCGGGTTGAAAAAGCCCAAGGATGGGCTTTTTCAACAGCCTGTAGGGGCGTGCCGGATGCTGGACCGACACCGATGATATTCTGCTATGCCGTGTAGCGCTGGAAGATCAGGGTGGCGTTGGTGCCGCCGAAGCCGAAGCTGTTGGACATCACGCAGTTCAGCTCGGCATCGTCGATGCGCTCGCGCACGATGGGGAAGCCCTCCGCGCCCGGGTCCAGCTCGGTGATGTTGGCCGAGGCGGCGATGAAGCCCTCCTGCATCATCAGCAGCGAATAGATGGCCTCGTTGACGCCGGCCGCGCCCAGGGCGTGACCGGTAAGGGACTTGGTGGAAGACACCGGCGGCACCTGGTCACCGAAGACCTCGCGCATGGCCTCGAGTTCGCGGATGTCGCCCACCGGGGTGCTGGTGCCGTGGGCGTTGATGTAGTCGATGGGCGCCTCTACGGTGGCCATGGCCTGGCGCATGCAGCGCACTGCGCCCTCGCCCGAGGGCTGGACCATGTCGTAGCCGTCGGAGGTGGCGCCGTAGCCCACCAGCTCGGCGTAGATCTTCGCGCCGCGGGCCCTGGCGTGCTCCAGCTCCTCCAGCACCAGCACGCCGCCGCCGCCGGAGATCACGAAGCCGTCGCGGGTGGCGTCGTAGGGCCGCGAGGCGGTTTCCGGCGCATCGTTGTACTTGGACGACAGCGCGCCCATGGCGTCGAACAGCACGGTCATGGTCCAGTGGACCTCCTCGCCGCCGCCGGCGAAAACCACGTCCTGCTTGCCCATCTGGATGAGTTCGGCGCCGTGGCCGATGCAGTGGGCCGAGGTGGAACAGGCCGAACTGATGGAATAGTTGACGCCCTTGATCCTGAACGGGGTGGCCAGGCAGGCGGAGTTGGTGCTGGACATGGTGCGGGTGACCATGTACGGCCCTACCCGCTTGATGCCCTTCTCGCGCAGGATGTCGGCGGCCAGCACGATGTTGGAGGTGGAGGGCCCGCCGGAGCCCATCACCAGGCCGGCCCGTTCGTTGGAAACCTCGTTCTCCTCCAGGCCTGCGTCGGCGATGGCGTCGCGCATGGCGATGTAGTTGAAGGCCGCGCCGTCGCCCATGAAGCGCTTCAGCTTGCGATCGATTTCGGCGGCCAGATCGATGTGGATGGGACCGTGGATGCGGGAGCGGAAGCCCAGCTCGGCATATTCCTCGCAGAATTCGATCCCGGAGCGCCCTTCGCGCAGGGATTCGACGACTTCGGCAGCATTGTTCCCGATGCTGGAGACGATCCCCAGACCGGTCACGACGACACGACGCGCACTCATAAGCGATCAGAAACCCTCGGTGGACGTGAACAGGCCGACGCGCAGATCCTTCGCCGTGTAGATTTCCCGTCCGTCCACTTCCATGCGGGCATCGGCGATACCCATGAACAGCTTGCGCATGATGACCCGTTTCAGATCGATGTAATAGGTGATCAGCCTGTTCTCCGGCGTCACCTGGCCGGTGAATTTCACGTCGCCGGCACCCAGCGCCCGGCCATGGCCCGGCCCGCCGGACCAGCCCAGATAGAAGCCCACCAGTTGCCACATGGCGTCGAGCCCCAGGCAGCCGGGCATCACCGGATCGCCCTCGAAGTGGCAGGAGAAGAACCACAGATCCGGCTTGATGTCGAGTTCGGCCACGATATGGCCCTTGTCGTAGGCGCCGCCCTGGTCGCTGATGTGGGTGATACGGTCGAACATCAGCATCGGTGGCAACGGCAGCTGGGCATTGCCCGGGCCGAACAGCCGCCCATGACCGCATTCGATCAGTTCTTCATAGGTATAGCTGTTCTTCTTCTCGAACGCGGGCGCTTGAGCGGTTTCCATGGCGGGCCTGTATCTGGATTGAATTTCGGGATGCAAACGGCGCCGCACGGACGCCGGGACGGGCATTGTACCGATTCGGGCAGGCGAAAACAAAGGCCGGGACTCAGCCGCTGCGCGCTTCCCGGTGAAAACCCCGCTCGGCGCCGCGGACGAAGGCGGCCAGCTCGGCGGCCAGGGGATCGGCCATCGCCTCCAGGCCGTCGAGGATGGCCTGCAGGGATTCGCCGGAACGGTGGATCAGCCGGTAGGCCGCCTTGAGCACCTTCATCTGCGCCGGGGTGAAACCGGCGCGGCGCAACCCCACCCGGTTCAGGCCGTGCACGGCGGCGGGCACGCCATCGGTGATCATGAACGGCAGGACATCGCGGGTGATCTTGGCGTTGCCGCCGACCATGGCCAGACGGCCGACGTGCACGAACTGGTGCACCATCACCCCTCCGGAGAGAAAGGCCCGATCGTCCACCGCCACGAAGCCGCCGAGGCCGGTGCCGGGCGCGATGATCACCCGATTTCCCAGCACGCAGTCGTGGCCCAGGTGGACCTGGGTCATCAGGTAGTTGTCGTCGCCCAGCCGGGTGGTGCCCTGCGCCTGGCTGGCACGGTTGATGGTCACGTACTCGCGCAGCACGTTGCGATCGCCGATTTCCACGCTGCTGGGCGTGGCCGGATCGAAGTGGATGTCCTGGGGCAGACCGCCGATCACGGCATACTCGTGGACCACGTTGCCGTGGCCGAGCACCGTGCCGCGCTTGAGCACCGCGCCGGCCTGCAGCACGTTGTCATCCCCCAGGCGCACGCCCGCCTCGACGATCACGCCCGGCCCGATCCGGTTGCCCGAACCCAGCTCGGCTGCCGGATCCACATGAGCGGCAGGATGGATGTGATTGTTCAAGTCGCGGAATCCCGGTCAGAAAGCGAAAGCCAATGGTACCAGACACCCGGGCTTCCGCCCGGGTGAGGGAACAGGGCCGAGGGACGAGGAACGAGTGGCCAGAACGGTCGAGGCCGTGACAACAATGTTTTTCCTCGTCACTCGTCCCTCGGCCCTCGGCCCTTTCCGTCCCGCCAGGCGCCGCGGTGGCCGGTCAGGTAACCCTCGGGGCGGATGGCCACGGTGTTCTCCACCCAGGTGCACAGTTCGCCGTCGGCGCGGTAGAAGCCGTAGGTGAAGGTGGGGGTGCTGCGGCCCCGTTCGCGCAGCTCGGCGGCGATGGCCTCGGCCTGCCGGGGATCGAAGACGAAGCGCAGTTCCAGATCCGAGTTGCCCACCTTGCGAAAGTCCAGGGTCTGGCGGCGGGTCCACACGTCGTGGCCGGGGAAACGCTTGGCGCAGGCCAGGGCCGCAACGGGATCGGCCAGGGCCGCCTGCCAGCCGCCGAACATGGTATCACCCATGTTGCGGGAGACCATGTTCAGCGGCAGGCGCAGGCGCACCTGCGACCAGTCGGGCGCCAGTTCCAGCACCTTCACCCGCATCAGCCAGAAGGGCGGATACCATTCCAGGCGGCGGGCATCGGAGAGAAAGGACAGTCGCCGGATCAGCCGCAGGAGGTTGACGGCCATCAGGCGGCCCCGCCGTCCTCGTATTTCTTCAACACCACGCCCGACTCGCCGCAGCAGCTCGCGGCGCATTTCTTCACCTGGTGCAGGGCCTGCGGATCGGCATCCAGCCAGGCGTGGACCGGCAGGTTTTCCCCGGCGCAGTCGCAGCCCTTGTCGCCGTACACGTAGACGTTCGCAAGTCCCGCCTCGCGCGCCGCGTCGCGGGCCGCGTGGAGCGTCTCCACCGGCGTGGCCGGCAGATGGGAGAGCCGGTAGGCGGGAAAGAAGCGGGTGATGTGCCAGGGGCTGTCGGCGCCGAGATGATCGCGGATCCATTCGGCAATGCCGCGCAGCATGGCCGGATCGTCGTTGCGCCCGGGGATCACGTTGGTGCGCGTCTCCACGTGGATCCCCAGGGCCTTCGCCCGGGCGATGGAATCGAGCACCGGCGGCACGCTGGCGGTGGGGCAGATCTCCCGGTAGAAGGCGTCGTCCAGGCTCTTGATGTCGGAGCACAGCACGTCCATCACCGGGGCCATGGCTTCCAGGGCCTCGGCGGTCACGAAGCTGTTGGTCACGTACACGGTGTACAGGCCGGCCTCGCGGGCGAGCCGGGAGACGTCGAGCACGTATTCCAGCCACACCGCCGGTTCCGAATAGGTGAAGGCGATCCCCTCGGCGCCGTGGCGGCGGGCGGCGGCGACGATCGTCTCCGGTGGCACCCAGGCCGCCGTGGACTCGCCCCGGGCCAGGTCGTCCAGAGCCGTCACGCCCCAGGAGATCTCCAGGTTGTGGCAGCCGCCGCAGCGGAAATTGCAGCCGTAGCTGCCGATGGACATGACCTTGGTGCCGGGCCGGAAGTGGCGCACCGGCTTGTCTTCCACCGGCCCCACGTCGATGGCCGAGAGAATGCCGTAGGAGAGGTTGTAGAGCGTGCCGTGGCGGTTGACGTGGGCCTGGCAGAAACCGCGCTGGCCGTGCTTGAGTCGGCAGCGCCACAGACACAGATGGCAACGGGTGGTGCCGTCGGCCAGCTTCTCCTGCAGGCGGGTCTCCACGAGCCGGTAGTCGGCGGGACGGGTGAGTGCGGTCATGGGCGTTCCTCGGGGTTCAGGCGACGGCCGCCTTCCACAGCGGCGCCACCACGATGTTCAGGCAGGCATGGGCCGCGCGCAGGGCCGCCTCGGCCGCGGCGGCGTCCTCGGCGCGGGCGAAGACGAAGCCCAGATAGCTGTTGCCCTCGGGGAGGGGCACCAGTTCGTGTCCCTCGCGGATCTGGATGTCGATGGACTCGATGCCGGGCACCCGGCGGGCGGCGAGCAGCCCTTCCACCCGTCGGAACACCCCGGCCCGGGGGATGGGCAGCATCAGCACCCCGGCGCCGCCGGCCTCGCGCCGGGGGGCCAGCGGCCGGCCCATGGCCTGGGCCAGCACCAGCTCTTCCAGCGACAGGCCGGTGCCGAAGCGCAGCAGGCGCCCGCACAGGCCGCCGATGGTGCGCGCGGCCATCTCGATGAGCCACACGCCCGCGGCGTTGATCCGGCATTCGGCATGCACCGGCCCTTCCACCAGGCCGTAGGCCCGGCAGGCCTGCTGCACCGTCTCCGCCAGCGCCTCCAGCACCGCGGGCGAATGACGCGAAGGGGTGGTGTAATAGGTTTCCTCGAAGTACGGCCCGTCCAGCGGATCGGGCTTGTCGAACACCGTCAGCACCTGCAGGCGGCCGCGGTGGAGCATCCCCTCCACCGCCACTTCCGCGCCGGGCACGAAGGACTCCAGCAGGCAGTGGCGGGCCACCGCCGGATCGGGATGCCCGGTCCGGCGCACGATGGCCTCCACCCGCGCCAAGGCCTTCTCCAGGGCCGGCCGGTCGTCCACCCGGATCACCCCGCGGCTGCCCGACAGCCCCACCGGCTTGACCACCAGGGGAAAGCCCGGCAGTTCGGGCAGGGGCGAGCCGAAGGTGTGGCGCACGAAACGCGGCACCGGCACGCCGGCCGCGCGCAGCCGTTCGCGGGCCCGATCCTTGCGCTGGGAAAACTGCACCGCCGCGGGCGGATTGTGTGGCAGGCCGAGGCGTTTGGCGGCGCGGGCGGCGAGCGCCACGGTCATGTCGTCGGTGCCGACGATACCGCGAAATCCGCCGCCCCGTTCGGCCTCCTCGAGAATCGCCGCCAGCGCCGCCTCCGGCTCGGCCAGCGGCACGTGCAGGCCCCGGGCGTAGTCGCTGACGATGGAATGGCGGCCCTCGGAGGCGATCAGCGCCTCCACGCCCAGCCGACGGGCGGCGGCCAGGAAGGCGCCGGTGCGGTAACTGCCGTGGGGCGCGATCACCAGCACCCGGTCGGTGCCGGGCATGGGGCGGTCCTCAGGCGCAGCCGCCGCCGGCGGCGCCACAGGCGCTGCAGGCACCGCTGCCGCCGATGCTCTTGAACACGTTGTTGAAGACGAAGGACGCGTTGAGGCCGTCGGAAGCGAAATCGATGTCGCAGCCCTTGAGGAAGTTCATGGCCACCGCATCCACCACCAGCCTGAAGCCGTCGCCTTCCAGCACCTTGTCGCGCTCGGTGATGGACTCGGCGTAGGTCATGCCGTAGGTCATGCCGCCGCAACCGCCACCGCTGACGAACACGCGGATGCCGGCGGCCTCCACGTCGGGATTGTTCATCAGGCCCGCCAGCTGCTCGGCGGCGGTGGGGGAGACCCGGATCTCGTCGTCGCTGATGGTCGGGCTGTAGCTCGTCTGGGTCGCTTGTGTCATGATCCTGCTCCTTGTGCATCGGCGGCTTGCGCGCCGTGGCCGCAAGCCGGATAATAACCTAGAAATACGCTAGGGATTTTACCACAGGCCGGGGACGGACCCCAGCCCCACACCCGAACGCCCGCCCGTCACGGGCAGCCGTTCCATTCCGGGAGTATCGCACATGTCACGCATGGTCTTCTGTCAGGTTCTCCAGCGCGAGGCCGAAGGGCTCGACGCGCCGCCCTACCCCGGCGAGCTGGGCCAGCGGATCTACGAGAATGTCTCCGCCGAAGGGTGGAAACAGTGGCTCGAGCGCCTGACCATCATCATCAACGAGAACGGGATCAGCACCGCCGATCCCGCCAGCCTCGACGTGATCGAGCAGCACATGCTCGGCTTCCTGTTCAACGAAGGCGAATACGGCCAGCTTCCCCAGGGCTTCGTGCCCCAGGGCGCCAAGAAGTAGATGCAGCGCCTCGACGCCTACGATCTGGCCGCACTGAAGATCGTCTACCGCTGCCTGCACGCCTGCCTGCCCGAGCAGCCCGCCCTGATGGATTCGCAGCTGTTGCAGGATCTGCAGCGGTTCCTGCAGCGACGCACCGGCGAAGACGGCGTGGACGTGAGCACCCATGGCGAATGGGCCCGCTGGCTCGCCGCCGACTGAGCGCCGGCCCGTGAAGTACTGCAGTGAATGCGGCCAGCCGGTGCGGCTGAAGATCCCCGCCGGCGACAACCGGCCCCGCCACGTCTGCGACGCCTGCGGCACCATCCACTACCAGAATCCGAAGATCGTCGCCGGCGCTCTGCCCGTGTGGGAAGACCGGGTGCTGCTGTGCCGGCGCGCCATCGAACCCCGCTACGGCCTGTGGACCCTGCCGGCCGGCTTCATGGAAAACGGCGAGAGCATGGAAGAGGCCGCCCTGCGCGAATCCGGCGAGGAAGCCAACGCCCGCCTCGAACTCCAGGGCCTGTACACGGTGATCAGCCTGCCCACCATCAATCAGGTGTACGTGCTCTACCGCGCCCGACTGCAGGACACCGACTTCGCCCCCGGCGAGGAAAGCCTCGAGACCGCCCTGTTCCGCGAGGCCGAGATCCCCTGGGATCGCCTCGCCTTCCGCACCATCCGCTACACCCTCGAACGCTACTTCGAGGATCGCCGGCGCGGCACCTTCCCCCTCCACGAACACGTGATCACCGCCAACAACCGGCAGCCGGACCACCAGCCTGCCAAACCGCCGCAAATGTGAACCCGGTTCCGGTCCCGTGTCTGGAATTGATCCAATATTGCGGTTCCATGACAAGAACAACGATACGGAACCGCCATGACCGTCAGCCTCGCCCATCTTCGCCAGTTCCTGGCCCGCCAGCCGACCGCCGAAAGCCCGCCGCAGCATCGCTGGCAGACCTTCCTCGCCGCCCATCCCGCCCTGGCCCTGATCCAGGCCCTGCTGGCCGACCTGCCCGGATTCCTGCTCCTGTTGGCCCTGCCGGCGGGCCTCGCGCTGCTGGCCCTCGCCTGGCCGGCGGATCCGTTTGACCCCCGACAATGGCCCCTGCCCGGTGCGGGCCTCGCGCTGAGCGGCATCGGCCTCTGGCTGCTGCCCGGCCTGCTGCGGCCCCAGCAGAAACCGCGTGGCCTGTCGCTCGAGCACGCCATGGCGCCGGGGCTGTTCGGCTGGATCAGCGAGGCGGAAAACCAGTGGGGCAAACCGGTGGTGGATCGGATCGTGCTGCGCAGCGGCTGGCGGTTGCGCGTGGTGGCCACACCCCGCCGCGGCCTGCCCTGGCCCCCCACGCGCAGCCTGGAAATCGGCCTGCCGCTGTTGCTGACCCTGTCCGCGGAACAGTTCCGCGCCCTACTGGGCCGGGAGATCGGCCGCGCCGCCCACCAGCATGCGCTGCTGACCGGCCGGCTCGCCAACCTGGCCCGGATTTGGGATCAGTACGCCGATCACTTCCGCCGCCATCACCAGCGGCTCGGCCAACGGCTTTTCACCGCCGTGGCCCGATTCTATCGCCGCGCGGCGCAACCGGTCTGCCGGCTCGACACCCTGGCCGCCGACACCGGCGCCATCCAGTTCGTCAACGATCGGGAGCTGGCCGAGGTCCTGGCCCAGGAAGCGGTCACGCGCCGTTTCCTGCGGCAGCGCTTCTGGCCCAAGATCCGCCAACTGGCCGGGCGCGAGGATCCGCCCCGCCACCTGCCCTATGCCAGCCTGAGCAAGGTGGCCGCCGCCGGCATGGATCGGGCCTTTCTCCAGCAGGCTCTCGACCAGGCCCTCGCCGAGCCGGACGGGCCCGACATGCCCGGCCTCGCCACCCGCCTCGAACATCTCGGCTTCCGCAAACCCCTGCCGCCCCGCTCACCAGGCAGATTCGCCGCCACCGAGGCCATCGCCCCGGAAAGCCTCGTGGCCATCCTGCACGAATTCGATCGGCGCTGGGTCAGGCGCCAGCGCAAGAAAGGGTGAGAAAAAGCGGTCGAGCTGATCCGTAGGAGCGGCGCCCTCGCCGCGATCATGCGGTTGCTGGTCGCTGGGGACGAGTAGCGGGGAAAGGCCTTTTGGTTTACCAGCCACCAGCTACCCGCAACCCGCTAGCACCGCATCGCGGCGAGGGCGCCGCTCCTACACGTTGCTTCACGCCGCCGGGCGGGTGTCGGCCGCCAGGGGCGGCTGGTGGCTGTGCAGGAACCAGCGATCCATCACCACGTTGCGGGCGAACCAGGGGCTGCGCAGCAGGCGGGCGGCGACGGCCTGCTTGAGGCCGGCGGGCAGACGCTCGAGCAGGCCCGGGGCGGGCTGGCGGCGGCCGAAGCGTTCCTCCATCCGCTGGCGGTAGGCCTCGAGCCGGGCGCGGGAGAAATCGCCGGCGCATTCGCGCAGGGTGCGGGCGGCCAGCAGGGCCGACTCCACCGCCGGGCGGATCCCCTCGCCGCTTTGCGGATAGGCCAGGCCAGCGGCATCGCCGATCAGCAGGCGGCCGTCATCCACCAGCGGACGCGGGGCATGGGGATAGAGCAGATAGGCATGACCGTGGAACTTCTCCGGCGTGGCGTCGGGAATGCGGCCCCGCGCCTTGAGATGGCGCACGAACTCGGCCACATGCCGTGAGAGCTGGTGATTGTCTTCCCGGCCGAGGCCGATGTTGAGATAGTCGCCCTTGCGGAAGATCCAGCCGTAGCCGGCCAGATCCGGCGTGAAGAACAGCTCGGGGATGGCCGGATCCACGGGACAGGCGGCGGCCTGTTCCGCCGTCATGGGAAACTCGATCTCCTGGGCCGCGACGATCCGCTCGCTGCGGCCCGGTTTCGCGCCCATGGCCCGGGCCACCGGGCAGAAGTGGCCGCCGGCGCCCACCACCACCCGTGCTTCCAGTTCGTCGTTGACGATCCAGTGATCGCCTTCCCGCCGCATGCCCTTGAAGGCGGTGCCGGTGAGCAGTTCGGCGCCGCACTCGCCGGCCCGGTGCAGCAGATATTCGTCGAATTCGAAACGGCGAATACCGTAGCTCACCGGCTCCTCGCCATAGCGGGTTTCCACCTCCGGCGCGCCCAGCAGGCCCACGCGGAAGCCGTGGATGGCCTGCAGCACCCGTCCCTCGCGCCGGTAATCGTCCAGATCCACGGCCAGCTCCTGCATCACCGCCGGCGTCACCCAGCCGGCGCAGACCTTGTCGCGGGGAAAGTCGCGCTTGTCCAGCACGGCCACCGAAAGCGCCGCGTCGCGCAGCGCCCAGGCCAGGGTCGAGCCGGCGGGCCCACCGCCGACGATCAGCACGTCATACCGCTTCATGCACGCCTCCCGTCTCCGTGGCCGGCGCCGCGTAGAGATGGGCGCGGGACCAGGGCAGCTGATTGTTCTCGGCATGGGTGAACACCACCTGGAACAGTTGCAGCTCACCCGAAGTGAAGGCGGCGATGGACCCGGCCAGGTACAGCCGCCAGGCACGCACGAAGGCCGGATCGAACATGGCCTCGATTTCCCCGGCATGCTGTTCGAAGCGTGCCAGCCAGTGTTCCAGGGTCCTGGCATAGTGCAGCCGCAGATTCTCCACGTCCTGGATGGAGAAGCGCTGGGGCTCGAAGATCTCGCTCATCTCGCCCAGGGTGGGCGGATAGGCGCCGGGGAAGATGCGCCGCTCGATCCAGGCATTCATGGGCCCGGGGGTGTTGCGGCCGATGGTGTGAATCAGCGCCCGGCCCTCCGGCTTGAGGCAGCGCCTGACCACTTCCCCCAGCGTCCGGTAATCGCGGGTGCCCACGTGCTCGAGCATGCCCACCGAGACGAACACGTCGTATTCGCCGCTGATGTTGCGGTAATCGTCCTCCACGTATTCGACCCGATCGCTCAGGCCCTCCTCCTCGGCCTTCTGGCGGGCGAAGCGGATCTGTTCCTTCGAGATGTTGTAGGCGCGCACCGTGACGCCGTAATGCCTGGCCATGAAGCGGGCCAGACCGCCCCAGCCACAGCCGGCCTCCACCACCGTGTCGCCGGGCTTGAGCTGCAGCTTGCGGCAGATGTGATGGAGCTTGGCGATCTGCGCCGCCTCGAGGCTCATGTCGGGATCGGGGAAATAGGCGCAGGTGTACTGCATGGCCTCCCGGTCGAGCCACAGGGAGTAGAAATCGTTGCCGATGTCGTAATGGTGATAGATGTTGTCGCGGGCCCGGGCCAGGGAGTTGGCGATGCGCCGGTGGCCGAGCCAGACGATGAAGCGCCGCAGCCAGCTCATGCGGGTGTTGTGCCGGATGCTGCGGTAGATGACTTCGAGAAAGCGCACCAGATCGCCTTCCAGTTCCACCCGGCCGCTGCTGTAGAGATCCCCGAAATGCAGCTCGGGATCGGCAATCAGCTTGAACATGGCAGCCCGATCGTAGAGCGTGATGGTCGCGGCGGCCTCGCCTTCGGGCTCGGACACCGCCTGCCCGTCCCACAGGCGGATGGCGATGGGCGGATTGCCCACCACGTCAAGCATCTTGCGTACCAGCCAGCGATCCATGGCCGTGACATGGGCGAAGGGATGGCCCGAGCCCGGCCGGCGCCCGCCCAGGCGAATGCCGATCTTGTTGCGTTCGGCCTCACCGCCAAGTCCCCAGGCACGGCGGCGGCGTTCCTCCACGGACAGGCTGGCTGTGCCTTGTGACTTCTCTTCCCGTGACGTCATCTCGAGCTTCCCCCTGTTGTTGTTCCGGCGCCTGTCAGACACGCGCCGGTGACCTCCTTGACCAGGACATACGGCAACTGGCCACCCATGTTGCCCCAGTTGCGCCACAGCGGCAAGGTTGACCCTGCTCGCAGGGCACCGATACTATTTCGGGGTCTTCTCGCCCGATATCAAGGATGGATTCATGCCGCATGTCCGCCGTCTGGTCGCGCCGTTGCTGATCTGGATCCTGGCGCTTCCGGCACACGCCCACGGCGGTCAGGTGTCCCGCTTCCGTCTGGTCATCGACCAGAGCCGGCAGACCTGGCGCTATCCCGACTCCGGCCTTCGCAACGACACCCGTGTGACCCGGGCCCGGGCCGTCTGGGACGAGGATCTGGGACCCCGCCTCGGTGGCACCCTGGAACTGACCTATCTCGACCTGAGCCAGTCCAGCCTCGGACCGTACGCCGCCACCGGTTCCACCGGCCAGGGCCTGGGCGTGGGCCTGCACTATCGCCTCATCCAGAGCCGCTCGCTGGGGCTGACGCTGTTCGGCAACATCGGCTACCAGACCACCCGAGGGGACAACGGCACCAACACCACCGAGCGCGACTGGTGGCAGAGCCGGATCGGGCTGCAGCTCGGCGTCCCGCTGGGCCGGGCGGTGACCCTGTTCGGCGGCGGCGCCTACGAGCGGATCGGCGGTGAGGAGCGGATCACCGGCAACAACCTCGATTTGCGACGGAACTTCGAACTCGACGAGCCTGCCTACGGCTTCGCCGGCCTGCGTCTGAACCTCGGCAGCGCCGGTTTCATCGGCTTGCGCTACTATGCCGGCAGCCGTTCCGGCGGCTATCTCGCCTTCGGCAACACGTTTTGAGACCGGTTTCCGCCATGCAGCCCTGCTTCTGTGAGCCCCGTCACAATACCGGCAACGATAATGGACTAAATTTAACTTGCCCTTTTGTCGGCGCCGAGTATGCCGATAGTACTAAAGCAGGCTGCCGCCTGTTTCCGAGAACCGAACCGAGCCCGTAGCCCATGGCCGCTGCCCGTCCTGAAAAAATCGCCATCAGCCTGCTCAAGGGGCTCAGGCCACTGGGCGATCTCAGCCAGGACAAGCTCGAAGAACTGGCCAGCAAGTCCACCATCCAGGAATTCCCCGCCGGCCGCACCCTGTTCCGCCAGGGCGAGCGCGACAAGCGGGTGATCTACCTGCTCTCGGGCACCCTGAGCCTGCAGAGCGCCGGCAGTCCCAAGGCCCGCAACCTGCGCGCCCGCAGCACACCCCTGCCCGACGCCATCGAGCCGGAAATCCCGCGCCCCTGTACCGCCAAGACCAAGACCGCCTGCAAGCTGCTGTTCGTGGACAGCGATCTGCTCGAGATCCTGACCCAGGACGAGAATTCGGGCCTCATCGAGGTGGAAGAACTCTCCGGCGACGACGAGAGCGCCTGGATGGTGCGCTTCCTCCAGTCGCGGGCCTTCCTCAAGCTGCCCACCGAGAACATCCAGACCCTGCTGATGAACCTCGAGGAAGTGCCCTTTTCCAGGGGCGACGAGGTCATCCGTCAGGGCGAGACCAACGACTACTATTACATCGTCCATTCCGGTCGCTGCGCCGTCTCCCGCCGCCCCGCGCCGAAACTGGATCCCATCCAGCTCGCCATCCTCACCGTGGGCGACGGTTTCGGCGAGGAGTCGCTGATCACCGGCGGCCGCCGCAACGCCTCGGTGACCATGCTCGAAGACGGCGTGCTGATGCGCCTCGCCAAGGACAAGTTCCTGGAGCTGCTGGCCAAACCGCTCATCAACCCCATCGACAAGCAGACCGCCGAGGCCAAGATCGCCGCCGGCTGCCTGCTCATCGACGTGCGGCGCAACGACGAGTTCATGGCCCGCCGGGTGGAAGGCTCGGTGAACATCCCCCTGTCCATGCTGCGTCTGAAGCTGGACGGGCTCAATCCCGAGCGGGAATACGTGCTGCTGTGCAACGACGGCAACGAGAGCGCGGCGGCCGCCTTCCTGCTGGCCCAGCACGGTCTCGACTGTTACGTGCTGGAGGGTGGCCTGAACCAGAACGATCTGGCCATGCCCGAACCCAACCTGTCGGTGCCGGTGCTCGACACGCCGGAAGGGCGCAAGACCCTGGCCGCGCAGAAGACCCAGAAAGCCGCCGAGGCCAAGGCCCGCAAGATCAGCGCCGAAGCCGACCAGGCCCGCGAGGAGGCCCGCAAGCTGGCCGAGAAGGCCGAAGCCGCCGAAGCCGCCCGCCGCGAGGCCGAGGCGCGCATCAAGCGCCTGCAGGCCGAAGAGGCGGAGAAGCGCGAGGCGGCCCTCACCGCCGCCCGCCAGCGCCTCAGAAAGGAATCGGAACGGGCCAAGGCCGCCGAGGAACAGGCGGCCAGACTCAAGCTCGAAGCCAAGGCCGCCAAGCGCAAGGCGGAAGAGGAACTGCAGCGCCTCAAGACCGAGGCCGATGAGAACGCCAAACGCCAGGCCGCCCTCGACAGCGCCCTGGAACACGCCCGCAAGGTGGCCGCCGAAGCCGCGCGCGAGGCCGAGGCCGCCCGCCGCCAGGCCGAGAAGGAAGCCGCCGAGATCCGGCGCAAGGCCCGGGAAGAGGCCGAACGCCTGCGCCAGGAGATGGAGGAAACCCGGCGCCGCTTCGAGGCAGAGACCCGCCAGCTCAAGGAACAGCAGAGCCGCGAACACCGGCAGGTGCTGGAAGCCGCCCGGCGCCAGGCCGAGCAGGAACACCAGGCGGCGCTCGAGGAAGCCCGCCGCAAGGCTGAACAGGAGCACCAGGCCACGCTCGAGGCGGCCCGGCGCCAGGCCGAGGAAGAAGCCCGCCGCAAGGCCGAGGCCGAGGCCGAACGGATCCGCCGCGCCGCCGAGGAAGAAGCCGAGAAGCTGCGCCGGGAAATGGAGGCCGCACGCCGGGAACTGGCCGAACAGGCCGCCCGCCTGGCCGAACAGGAGCAGGAACAGCAGGCCAAACTGCGCGAACAGGCCCGGCGCGAAGCGGAGGAACTGGCCCGGGCCCGCACCGCCGAGGCCGAGTCGGAAGCCGAGCGCATCCGCCGCGCCGCCGAGAAAGAAGCCGAGAAGCTGCGCCGGGAAATGGAAGCGGCGCGGCGGGAACTGGCCGAGCAGGCCTCGCTGCTGGTGGATCGCGAGAAGGAACACCAGCAGCAACTGCTGGAACAGGCCCGGCAACAGGCCGAGGAGCTGGCCCGGGCCCGCACCGCCGAGGCCGAGTCGGAAGCCGAACGGATCCGGCGCGAGGCCATGGAGGAAGCCGAGCGGCTGCGCCACGAGATCCAGACCACCCGCGAGATGCTCGCCGCCCAGGTGGCCGAGGCCAAGCACCAGGCCGAACGCAAGGAGCAGGAACAGATCCGCAAGCTGGCCGAGGCCGCCGAGCGCAAGCGCCAGGAACTGATCGAAGCCGAACGCCAGCGGCGCGAGGCCGCCCTGGCCGAACAGCGCCGGGCTGCGGAAGAGGCCGAACGCCGGCACCGCGAAGAGCTGGAACGGCTGGCCGCGGAAGAGGCCCGGCGCGAGGAAGAGGCCCGCCGCCTGGCCGAGGAAAAGGCCTATCAGGAAGCCAAGGCCCGCCGCCTGGCCAAGGAAAAGGCCCGCCGGGAAGCGGCCGCCAATCAGGCCGCCGCGAAACGGGAGGCCGAAGCCCGGAAGAAGGCGCGCAAGGCCGAAGCCATGCGCCGCAAGGCCGAGGAAATCCGTCGCAAGCTGGAAGAGGCCGAGCAGGCCCGGCGCGACGAAGAGGCTCGCCAGCGAAGCGAAGGCATGTCCCTCTCCGAAGCCGTGCTCAAGCGGGTGGGCAACCGGATCATCCTGGAAGGGGCGCAGGACATCTTCATCTTCAAGGAGCCCTCGATCAAACCGGAAGCGTCCGAAAAGGAGGAAGGCCCTGCCGAGAATTTTTTAGCGCAGACCGACGCGGCGGACACGGGCGACGAACCCGATGACGGTCTGCCGTCGTTCCATTTCGACTCGCCGGACCAGGACTATGTGCCCATCGCCCGGGATGCGCTGGACGAGACCCTTTCCCGCCATGAGGCAGAAACGACCGAAACGCGCCGACAGCACCTGCGCCGTTTCTATGCCATCGCCGCCTCGGTGGTGGCTGCCGTCACCCTCGGCGTGAGCCTGTTCGTGTTCCGGCCGCAGCCGCAGATACCGGCCATCGCTGCCCACCAGGCCGACACCGGCAAGACCACCGCCAGTGTGACCCGCCCGCAGGCGCAAAAACCGCGCTTTTCGCTGGCCGAGCGTATCCGTCAGGAACGCCGCCTACGCGAGGAGGCCGAGGCCCGTTTCGAACGCCTGCTCGAGACCTGGCAGAAACAGCGGGCCCGACAACCGCTGAACACTCAGAGCCGCACCGAGAGTGAGGCTCCCGAGACCGCAACGGCCGCCGCCCAGAGCCGACGTGACGCGCCTGCCAGCGAGGCCGAAGCAGCTCTGACCACCCCCCCTGCGCAAGCGGAGACGGCCACGGCGGCCGAAGCGGTGGCGGCGCTCACCCCGCCCGAGGTGGCACTGCCGCCCCTGCCGGCAGCCCCCGAGGGCCCCCTGCCGCCGGTCAGCGAGGTGATCGGACAGAACGAATTGCTTGCCCCCGACGCCGAAAGCGGCTCGCTGCCCACCGCAGCGGACACCGCCGCTGCCGACACGGAGGCGGCCGCCACCGATGCTTCCGGCAACGAGCCCCACGACGAGGCGCCTGCGACCGACCCGGCAGGTGGCGACGAGCGCGCCGCCGCCCCGCCTATGGCGGCGGTGGCGGCGGCAGAATAGCGCTCTCGGGATAGTCGGACTTCTTCACGTATTCGAAGATGGCCGTGTAGACCGGCCAGCCCTCCCCGTCCAGCACCACCACGCTCCAGCGCCCGGTCATGCCCGGATTGAGCCCCTTGCGCGAAGCCACCCGCCAGCGCGGGCCACCCACCTCGAACTTGCGCTCGGTCACCATGTTGCCTTCGTATTCCCAGCGATGGATCACGGTCTGGCCGGTGAAATGGCGCAGCTCGGTGAAGAAGTAGATCTCGCGGTGATCGTTGGTCAGGCGCAGCACCTGATCCACCGGTTCGCGATCCTTCACTGCCGTGGTGAACACCCCGCGTGCGACCCGGGGCTTGCCGGCCGCCGCCAGGCCCGCGCGGGGCAGGCCCGCCACGAACGACAGGCCGGCCAGTCGGCGCAGGAAGCGACGGCGGGGGAACGGTTTACCTTGCATGTGTCGTCGATTACCCTGTGTGGCGAATTCAACAGGCGGGAAAGAGCCGGCCTGTCGCAAACCTATCACACCCGACGCTGCCCTGCAGCCGCCGGGTTCATTCCCTGAGAACCCCCATCGTGAACAGCCCCGTCTCCCCGCCGGTCATCGAAGTGCAGGATCTGTGCAAGCGCTTCGGTGCCGTCGCCGCCGTGGACGGCATCGACTTCCAGGTGGCACGCGGCAGCATCACCGCCCTGCTCGGCGGCAACGGCGCCGGCAAGACCACCACCATCGCCATGCTGCTCGGCCTGCTGTTGCCCTCCCGGGGCAGCATTCGGGTGCTCGGCGAGGACATGCTGCGCCACCGCTACCGGGTGCTCGGCCGCCTGAACTTCACCTCGCCCTACGTGGATCTGCCGGGGCGGCTGTCGGTTGCGGAGAATCTCAACGTCTACGGCCGGCTCTACGGCGTGCCCGGGCGACACCAACGCATTGCCGAACTGGCCGAGGAGCTCGATTTCACCCACCTGCTGGAACGTGCCTATCGCACCCTCTCGGCCGGACAGAAGACCCGTGTGGCCATTGCCAAGGCCCTGCTCAACCGGCCCGAGGTGCTGTTCCTCGACGAGCCCACCGCCTCGCTGGATCCGGACACCGCCGACCGCATGCGCCGCTATCTGCTCGACTACCGCCGCCGGCACGACACCACCCTGTTCATGGCCTCCCACAACATGGCCGAAGTGGAGCGCATGTGCGATCAGGTGATCCTGATGCGCGCGGGCCGGATCGTCGACCAGGGCAGCCCCCGGGAACTGATCGATCGCTACGGGCAGGCCGATCTGGAAGCGGTGTTCCTGACCGTGGCCCGCAACGGCGCGGAGGCGGCCCGTGCCTGACGCGATCGCCGCTTCCCTGAACCGCATCCTGGCGATGCTGATCCGCTACACCTTCCTGCTGCGCAACAGCTGGCCCCGGGTGATCGAGCTGGCCTACTGGCCCACCATGCAGATGATCCTGTGGGGCTTCATCAACCGGTTCCTGGTGCAGCAGAGCGCCTGGCTGGCCCAGGCCGCGGGGCTGTTCATCTCGGCGGTGCTGCTGTGGGACGTGCTGTTCCGCGGCCAGCTCGGCGTGTCCATCGTCTTCTTCGAGGAAATGTATTCGCGCAACCTGGGGCACCTGTTCGTCTCGCCCCTGCGCCCCTGGGAGCTGATCGTCTCGCTGCTGACCATCAGCCTGATCCGCACCGTGATCGGGGTGGGCGCAGCGGCGCTGCTGGCCATCGTCTTCTACCAGTACTCCATCTTCGACATGGGCCTGCCCCTGCTGGCCTTCTTCAGCAACCTGCTGGTGATGAGCTGGGCCATCGGCCTGATGGTGATCGCCATCGTGCTGCGCTACGGCCTCGGCGCCGAGGGCCTGGCCTGGGCGGTGATCTTCGCCGTGGCCCCGGTCAGCGGCATCTACTACCCGGTGAGCACCCTCCCCGACTGGCTGCAGCCGGTGGCCTGGAGCCTGCCCTCCAGCCACGTCTTCGAAGGCATGCGCCAGGTGCTCATCGACGGCCACTTCGACTGGGCCCTGTTCCGCCACGCCGTGGCCCTGAACGCCGTCTACCTGGTCCTGGGCATCGCCACCTTCCTGCGGGTGTTCCACATCGCCCGCCGCAAGGGGCTGCTGCTCAATGCGGGGGATTGAGACCGGATGGCAACGGCGGCTCCGCTGCGCTTGAGCCGCCCTGCGCATCCTTTCCTCTTGCCGCTTTTCTCTGAATTATTCGCCCTTTGCCCGGAGTTTCGTGCGAATGAAATCGCTGTGCGAAACGTAGAGCAGATCCGCGATGCGCCGCACCAGGTGTTCCTCGTAGCGGTCCAGCTCGTCGTCGGCCAGGACCACGCGCCAGAGGTTTTCCAGCAGCTCGCGTTTCTCCGCCGGGCTCAGGTGGCGGTGCAGCAGGGCGGTGAATTCATGCAGGGAGACGGCATCGCGCACCCGTTCCTCGGCGGCATGGAAGAGGCGTTCGGCATCGGCGCGGGCGAGGCCGAACTGGCGCTTGAGCGCCCGCACCACGGCGTCGCGCTCGGCCGGCTGGACCACGTGATCGGCCTGCATGGCTTCCACCAGCAGGGCCGCGGCGGCCAGGCGCACCAGCGCCTGCTCGTCGGCGTCGCGGCTCGAGGCCTCGAAGGCGGGGATCCGTTGCAGGTATTCGCGCAGACGTTCGAGCATGAAACCGTCCTTTCAGGTGAGCCATGGCAGGCTGTTGAAAAACGTCGTTTTGCAACAGCCTGTTGTGTGCGATGCAGGGAGGCATCGCCATTTTCAATGACGTCGAGTCATTGAAAATGTGAGGAAACGGGAAACCGCGTTTTCCGTTTCCGGGTTGAAAAAGCCCAGGGATGGGCTTTTTCAACCGCCTGTCAGAGCCGCCAGATCAGCCAGGCGGCGGCCAGGGCGGCGAGGATCAGGGCCAGCAGGCCATCACGCATGCCGTCGGCGGGACGGCTGGCTTCCTGCCACAGGCGGCGTTCCTGCCGATCCAGCGGCCGCGCGGCCTGGCGCAGGGCCTGCCAGGCCTGGCGCAGCGGCGTGGGCAGCGTTTTTTCCGTGCAGGGCGCGAACGTCTCGACGCGGCGGATGGCGGCCGGTTGCCCCTTGGGAAACCGGGCCTCGCCGGAGACCACCAGATACCCTTCCACGGGCACGTTTCCGATCACCTGCTGGCGCACCGCCATCACGTTGCGTTCCAGCTCGGGCAGGGGGTTGGCGAAGCGCCAGGTGCGAGAACCGATCACCTGGCTCCAGTTGTCCATGCCCTCGGCGGCAAAGATTGCTCCCCGATAGCGCTGTACCATCAGGACTTCGATGGAACGGGGCGTGAGCAGCAGGTAGTCGATGAACACCTCGCCTTCCAGCCCGTCGGGCAGGACCACGGATTCGAGCATGCCGACACCCGCCCGCCGCAGGCGACGGCGCAAACGTCGCGCGGCCAGATACCGTCGCCATGCCGGCGTCCCCAGCCACGCGGCCAGGGCCAGAAGAAACAGCGGCACCCCCCAGGTCGCCACGGGGCCTTGCCAGTCCAGCCAGTCGGTCATGCAGGCATTCTCTCCAGGTCGGGATTGCGCACGAGCCAACGATGCCAGCCGGCGCGAAATTGGGTATCTTACCCAAACCCTGCCCGCAAGGAGAATGCCGTGAGCCGCCGTCTGCAACCTGCATCCGATTTCCGGCCATGAGCCTGCCCCCGGATCTGGAAGCCGCCCAGCGGCTGGTCAGCGCCTATGGACAGGTCCTGGCCTCGCTGGACGGCAGCGGCTGGGCCCATCCCCGTTCACTGCTGCCCGCCCCCCCCGACCAAATCATGGCGGCCATTCACCGGCTGCTGGCGTTTCTGGCCGATGCCGATTCCGCCGTCTGTCAGAGCCTGGCCCAGAGCTACGTCTACCTGGCCCAGTTCGTGGACGATGAGGAGGCAGAGACGGTCCGGCGTGGCCAGGCGGCCCTGGGGGCCCAGCCACCGGACCCGTCCGAACTGCCCCATGCCGACGAGGCGGCACGGATCATCAACCGCATCAAGCTGGAGATGGAGAACCTGGTGCAGGACGTGCAGATCTACCTGCGTTGACTCACCGCGATGGTCATTCCGCCACCTCGACCCGGAGCGTGTCCAGCACCTGATCCACTTCGGCGAAGTCGAGCATGCAGATCCGCACCGGATCCCGCTTGCCCTTGATGCGCAGGTGCTTGCGCCGCGACGCCACGAAATCGCCGGGGAGGTAGCGATAGGCACATTCGCTGAGGATCACGTCGGTCCCCAGCAGCTTGGTGGCGCTCTCCAGGCGAAAGGCGATATTGACCGCATCGCCCAGTGCCGAATTGTCCTGTCCGCCCACCGAGGCGGCGCCGGTGTTGATGCCCACGCCGATGCGGATGGGTTCGGGCACCTCGGTGAAGGTCTTGTTGAGATCCCGGGTCACCTTGTGGATGCGGGCAGCGGCAGAGAGGGCCTGGAGCACGGTGCGTTCCGGCTGGCGATCCGATTCCCAGCGCGCGAACACGCAATCGCCGATGAACTTGTCGACGATGCCGCCGTGGGCGAGGATGGCGTCGGACACCTGGTGGAACCAGCTGTTCATCAGCTTGGTGAGGGTGCGGATGTGGACCTGTTCGGAGAGGGTGGTGAAGCCGCGGATGTCGGCGACGAGAATGGTGATCTGGCGGATTTCGGGGGTGTCGGAGATGACCGTGTCCTGGAGGGAGAGGGTATCGAGGGAGATGGCCTCTTCCGCCGTCTGGTGGAACTCCATCTCGATGTGGCCCATGCGGATGCGGTCGCCCGGCTTGAGCTGGCGCGGCGTGGTGATCCGCTGGCCGTTGATGAAGGTGCCGTTGGAGCTGCCGCTGTCGATGAGGTAGTAGTCGCCGGAGCTGAAGCGCCGGATCATGGCATGATTGCGGGAGGCATGCAGATCGGGCAGGACGATGTCGGAGCTGCGGTCACGGCCGATGGTCAGTACCGATTTGCACGGGACATCCTTGACTTCACCCTGAAATTTGTACCGGATAAAGGCCGACATGGCACCCCATCATCCTGCCGCGGCAAACCGCCACACCCAAACCGCGATGATACATGAACCGGGAAACGCGCGTGTGACCGTTCAGGCCGCTCCCGTCCCGGCCAGCAACCGGGTCCGCTGCCGGCGCACCGGCTGGAAGAGGGCCACCCCGTCGGCGGCCCGGATCCCCTGCAGGATATCGTCGAAATCGGCCCGCTCGGCTTCCCGGGGCTCGGCCATGTGCGCGTCCACCTCGCCATAGTGGCGGCGGATGTGCGCCTCCACCGATGCCTCGACCCGCGGATCGCCGGCGAAACGCTCGACGGTGCGGGCCACGCGAAACAGCCAGGCCTGGGCGAACACGTCGGCGCGCCGTTCCCGCTCGTCGTCGGTATCCTCCAGGGCGGCCAGGAAACGCGCGCGGGCGGTTTCGAGGCGGCGCAGCAGCACCTTGAAGGTGTAAGTGGCCACTTCGGCGCTGTGGCCCATGCCGATGAAGCGATACTCGGGCCGGCAGCCGAAACGGCGGGCCAGGATCACCCGGCAGTCGAAGGCGTTGGCCACCAGGTTGGCCAGGGCCAGCACCCAGAACGGCGGGGAATAGGCGTTGCCGGTATCGAAACCTGCTTCCTGTATATCGGCCAATTCCAGATCGGCTTCAGAAATCCGGTATTTCTCCATCAGGCGACGGGCCTGGCGCAGGGCAGAGGCCGCCTCGTTGGGATTGGCGGAGTCGGAAAGCCGCAGGCACTTGGCGATCTTTTCGATGATTTTTCGCTGATCCACCCGCATCTCCCTGGTTGTTTCGGATTGTTTTATCTCGATTTTATAATACAAACATGAATTTACAACAACTTTTTCGTAAAATACATTAAATTCGCATCCATTCGGAGCAGGTGCGACCCGGCAAGGGCTTGTTTTACACTTTTGCGACCCCATTGCGACAGGAACGCCCAGCCATTTTTCCACCCCGGAAAACAGCCCCATGATTCCCGAAAAGGCCACAGCGCCCACTCCCATCGACCTCGACGAAATCCGCCGCCAGGCCTGGAACGCACCCTGCCCCGCACCCCTGGACGCGGCGCAGCGCCAGGCTCTGCGCGAGCGCATCAAGCGCCTGCTCGAGGCGCGCAACGCGGTGCTGGTGGCCCACTACTACGTGGACGAGGAGTTGCAGTCCCTGGCCGACGAGACCGGCGGCTGCGTCTCCGACTCGCTGGAGATGGCCCGCTTCGGCCACGCCCATCCGGCCGAAACCATCGTGGTGGCCGGGGTGCGCTTCATGGGCGAGACGGCCAAGATCCTCAATCCGGAGAAGCGGGTGCTGATGCCCACCCTCGAGGCCGAGTGCTCGCTGGATCTGAGCTGCCCCGCCGATGCCTTCAGCGCCTTCTGCGATCAGCATCCCGACCGCACCGTGGTGGTCTACGCCAACACCAGCGCGGCGGTGAAGGCCCGCGCCGACTGGACGGTGACCTCCTCCATCGCGGTGAAGGTGGCCGAGCATCTGCACCGGCAGGGGAAGAAGATCCTCTGGGCGCCGGATCGCTACCTGGGCGCCTACGTGCAGGAGGTCACGGGCGCCGACATGCTCATGTGGCAGGGCTCGTGCATCGTGCACGACGAATTCCGCGCCGACGCCCTGAAGCAGCTCAAGGCCGAACACCCCGAGGCGGCAGTGCTGGTGCACCCCGAATCGCCGCCCGACGTCATCGCCCTGGCCGACGT
This sequence comes from Chromatiales bacterium, assembly GCA_026984045.1. Classification (GTDB taxonomy): domain Bacteria; phylum Pseudomonadota; class Gammaproteobacteria; order UBA6429; family Thiohalophilaceae; genus JALSSV01. The sequence continues at coordinate 37,619 of JALSSV010000079.1, forward strand.
GGTGGGCTCCACCACCCAGATCATCCAGGCGGCGCAGACGCTGCCCAACGACACCTTCATCGTCGCCACCGATCGCGGGATCTTCTACAAGATGAAGGCAGCCGCCCCCGGCAAGACCTTCATCGAAGCCCCCACCGGCGGCCTGGCCGCCTCCTGCGGCTCCTGCGCCCACTGCCCGTGGATGAACATGAACGGCCTGGCCAACCTGGCCGCCGCCCTCGAACACGACGGCCCCGAACACGAAATCCACGTGGACCCGACCATCGGCCGCGAAGCACGCAAATCCATCAAACGCATGCTCGACTTCGCCGAAAGCCTCAGGCTGCAGGCGACGGGGGAGGCGAATGTGGCATCGCCGGCCTAGTCCACCCGGACAAATTTTCCGCACCACCACACTTCAAATGTGACCTATTTCACAAGATTCAGCCTGCGGTCTTGCTAATCTGATCGCGGTTTTCGCAGGGCGAAACCGCCGACCCCGCATCCCGACACAGGCCATGGACCGGCACGCACGCCCCTTACCGTGGCCGGAATTCAAGGAGGAAGATCGCGATGACTGAAACCGCCGTCAACCCGGCCTACGCCCGCATCCACCGGGGCGAGTGTCTGGAAGTGCCCCTCGGCGCCGGCACGCAGAAAGGCCGCAACCGGGAGCTGGTCATGCCCTCCCGGGGCACCGGCAAGGTCTTCCTAAAGTACAAGGACACCCGCTTCACCTGGTACACCCTCCCGCTGGGCAAGGCCGCCACGCGAGGCCGGGACGAAGCCCCCACGCCCGAGAAGAACGTCCTCGTGCCCGTTCTGCCGCGGGTCTACACCACCCCCGAGCCGGACCCGGCGAAATGCGCCGTGCCCCGCGCCCCCGGCTGGCTCTACATCTTCAAGGGCGGCTACCTCTGGCGCGAACTCGAAGTGCTGCCCCAGGGCCGGTTCCGTGACGTCAACCTGCACGAATACGCCGGCCGGGACGTACGCCCCGCCACCGTCGAGAAGGACGACCGGATCCTCCTGCCCTACCGCCTCGACGACGTGGAGCAGGACATCCGCATGGCCTATGCCGACGTGCAGTGGTCCTGGGCCCGGATCAACATGCTCGGCGGCATGGATCCGGACGACTTCCGCCTCCACCCCGACCACCTGCCGCCCATGCCCGAAGAACAGGGCTACACGCAGGAGCAGATTGCCGAACAGCAGGCCGCCCGCCTCCAGCAGATCGACCTGTCCGGCTTCGACGCCGGCTTTCCCGTCCAGCCCCCGGAAGGCCGCAAGGCCCGCGTCGAGAACGTCGAACACGCCAACGAGCGGCTCATCCACATCCGCCTGCACCGCAAGGCCAACATCCCCGTGGTGTATCTCGACGATCCCCTCGGCGTCGCCCGCGCCCTGGCCGCCGAGCATCAGAACGCCTGGCGGGAACTGGCCGAATACATCGAGGAGCTCGCCGATCCGGCCAACCGGCGCCGGCATCCCTATGCGCCCTGGTTCGACTCGGCGGTGCTGGCCAACCAGTACTTCTTCGTCGAACACCCGGAAGTGGAAACCGCCAACGTCGAAACCTACCCCGGTCAACCGCGCCAGGGCGAATGGGAGCAGGCCCGGAAGCTGCGCGCCGAATGGCGCAAGCGGCTGAGCCTCGAAGACATCCAGACCGCCCTGGGCACCCGGCGCCGGGCCGAGCTGCGCGCGCGGATCGTCGAAGCCCGCGA
>JALSSV010000080.1 GCA_026984045.1 Chromatiales bacterium
CCGGGCCCGGCGGCGTTTCCAGAAGGCGTCCTGCTCCGCCTGGATTTCCTTGTAGTAAACGGATTGTTCCTCGATCGCCATGTGGTGCTCCCTGGCGTGACTGTCCTGCCCGCCATGCTACCGCCGGGAGCCGGTTGGGGAAAGGGCTTTGCGCCGATTTGTGATGGAATTCGCATTCGAAATGCGGTTCCGTCATGCTGTTTCGGGCTTGCCGTCCATGGCATGGTGAAGAGGCAATGACCGTGCCTGTTCAGTCCCAGCGCAGAGCGCCGCCGGTCTGGTATTCGGTGACGCGGGTCTCGAAGAAGTTCTTTTCCTTGCGCAGGTTGGCCTGTTCGTCGAGCCAGGGCAGGGCGTTGCGGGCGCCGGGGAAGGGTTCCTCGAAGCCGAGCTGGCGGGCGCGGCGGTTGGCGATGTAGCGGAACTGTTCCAGGTGGTCTTCCGCGTTGTAGCCGAGGATGGGATCGCGCAGGAGGTATTCGGCGTAGTCGCGCTCGGCGTCGTGGGCCTCTTCCCACATGGCCTGCACGGCGGCGGGATCGGGGCGGAGGGCGTTCTCCTCCATGATCTGCTTGCAGGTGCGGATGCCGAAGGCGCAGTGCAGCACCTCGTCGCGCATGATGTACTGGAGCTGCTCGGCGGTGCCGGTCATCAGGCCACGCCGCTGCAGGGCGAAGATGGGCGAGAAGCCGTTGTAGAACCAGCCGCCCTCGAACACCGCGGCGAAGAAGACGTAGGCCAGCAGGAAGTTGTCGAGTTCCGCCGGGTCGCGCAGATCGATGTCGGCGCGCAGCACCGAGTCCAGGCGCCGGTTGGCGATGGCGATCTTGCGCTGGATGGCCGGCACCACCCGGTAGCGGTTGTAGATCTCGCCCTGATCGAGGCCGAGAGACTCGATGCAGTGCTGGTAGGTCCAAGTGTGCAGGGCCTCCTCGTAGACCTGCCGGGCCTGGTAGATCTGCAGTTCCGGCGCGCTCATCTTCTCCATCACTGCCAGGCCCACGTTGCGCATGGCCAGGATGTCGGCGGTGGTGAGGTAGGCCAGCACGTTTTCGTACACGTGCCGTTCTTCGGTGGTCAGGCGGTGATGATAATCCTGCACGTCGCGGCTCATGTTGATGTCCAGCGGCGTCCAGTGATTGCGGTTGGCGTTGAGAAAGAATTCCCAGGCCCAGGGATAGCGGAAGGGCGCGAGCTGGTTGATGTCGGCCAGTCCGTTGACCACCCGCTTGTCTTCGGCGCGGACCGGCGCCAGGGTTTCGGCCGGGGCCGCTGGGGGGGACGGAGGCGCCGTTGGCGTGCTTGCGGTTGCCGGCGTGGCGGGTTGCGGGGTTGGCGTGGCGAGGGGATCGTTCCAGTCGAGCATGTTCATTTCCTCGGATTGCATGATGGGGGCAGGCAAGCGGCGGCTTGCCTCTTTGCGCTTTTCTCTGCCGTTCACTGGCAGGACTCGCAGTCGGGGTCGTCGATGGCGCAGGCCTTCGGCGCGGCCGGTTCGCTGTTCTTCTCCACGTGGGTGGCGCCCAGGGTGCGCAGGTAGTAGGTGGTCTTGAGGCCGCGCACCCAGGCCAGCTTGTAGAGGTTGTCGAGCTTGCGGCCCGAGGGTTCGGCCAGGTAGAGGTTGAGGCTCTGGGCCTGGTCGATCCATTTCTGGCGCCGGGCCGCGGCTTCCACCAGCCAGCGGGGATCGATCTCGAAGGCGGTGGCGTACAGGGCCTTGAGTTCGTCGGGAACCCGGTCGATGGGCTGCACGCTGCCGTCGTAGTACTTGAGATCGTTGACCATCACCTCGTCCCACAGGCCGCGCTCGCGCAGGGCCTCGACCAGATAGGGATTGACCACCGTGAACTCGCCCGAGAGGTTCGACTTGACGTACAGGTTCTGGTAGGTGGGTTCGATGGAGGGGCTCACGCCGCAGATGTTGGCGATGGTGGCGGTGGGGGCGATGGCCAGCACGTTGCTGTTGCGCATGCCCACGCTGCGCACCCGTTCGCGCAACCCGTCCCAGTCGAGGCGCTGACGGCGATCCACCTCCAGCAGGCCGCCGCGGGCCTCGGCCAGCCGATCCAGGGAATCGATGGGCAGGATGCCCTGGCTCCACAGGGAGCCCTCGAAGCTGGGATAGCGGCCCCGCTCGGCGGCCAGGTCGCAGGAGGCGGCGATGGCGAAGTGGCTGACGAGTTCCATGCTGCGGTCGGCGAATTCCACGGCGTCCTCCGAGGCGTAGGGGATGCCCAGGCGGTGCAGGACGTCCTGGAAGCCCATGATCCCCAGGCCCACTGGCCGATGGCGCAGGTTGGCGTTGCGCGCTTGGGGCACGCTGTACCAGTTGATGTCGATCACGTTGTCGAGCATGCGCATGGCGGTGCGCACGGTGGCCTCGAGCTTGTCCCGATCCAGTTCGCCGTCGGTAGTGAGATGATTCACCAGGTTCACCGAGCCGAGGTTGCACACGGCAATCTCGTCGTCGGACGTGTTGAGGGTGATCTCGGTGCACAGGTTGGAGGAGTGGACCACGCCCGCATGCTGCTGGGGCGAGCGCAGGTTGCACGGATCCTTGAAGGTGAGCCACGGGTGGCCGGTCTCGAACAGCATGCCCAGCATCTTGCGCCACAGGTCCACTGCCGGCAGTTTGCGGAACAGGCGGATCTCGCCGCGCTCGGCCATGGCTTCGTATTCGGCGTAACGCTCGGCGAAGGCCCGGCCGGTGAGGTCGTGCAGATCCGGCACTTCGTCGGGGGAGAACAGGGTCCATTCGCCTTCCTCGGCCACCCGCTGCATGAACAGATCCGGAATCCAGTGGGCGGTGTTCATGTCGTGGGTGCGGCGGCGCTCGTCGCCGGTGTTCTTGCGCAGTTCCAGGAAGTCCTCGATGTCGATGTGCCAGGTTTCCAGGTAGGCGCACACGGCGCCCTTGCGCTTGCCGCCCTGGTTGACGGCCACCGCCGTGTCGCTGGCCACCTTCAGGAAGGGCACCACGCCCTGGCTGGTGCCGTTGGTGCCCCGGATGTGGGCGCCCATGCCCCGCACCCGGGTCCAGTCGTTGCCGAGGCCGCCGGCGTACTTGGACAGCAGGGCGTTGTCGCGGATGGCGCTGTAGATGCCCTCGAGATCGTCGGGCACGGTGGTCAGATAGCAGGAGGAGAGTTGCGGCCGCCGGGTGCCGGCATTGAACAGGGTGGGCGTGCTGCTCATGAAGTCGAAGGACGAGAGCCGTTCGTAGAACTCGATGGCCCGCGCCTCGCGATCGATCTCCCGCAGGGCCAGGCCCATGGCCACGCGCATGAAGAAGGCCTGGGGCGGCTCGAAGCGCACCCCGTCGCGATGCAGGAAGTAGCGGTCGTAGAGGGTCTGCAGACCCAGATAGGTGAACTGCCGATCCCGCTCGGGGCGCAGCGCCGCGGCCAGCCGTTCCAGATCGAAGCGGCCCAGTTCCTCGTCGAGCAGGCCTGCGTCGATGCCGCGCTGCACGTAGCGGGGAAACAGGCCGGCGTAGTCGGACTCGGCCGCCAGGCCGAGGAAGGCGGTGGCTTCCCGCCACAGGCGGTCGGCCAGCAGCCGGGCGGTCACCTGGCTGTAGGCCGGATGCTGTTCGATGAGGGTGCGCGCGTTCATCAGCAGCACTTCGTCCAGATCCGCCGCCGGCATGTCTTCGTAGAGGTTGCGCCAGGTGGCGTCCACGATGCGCGCCGCCGCCACTTCCGGCAGATCGGCGCAGGCCGCTTCCACCCGCTGCTGCAGGGCGGCCCGCTCGAGGATCACCGGCCGGCCGTCTTCCCCCTGCAGGCGGAGGCGGAAGTCGGCCAGATCGGCCTGGTGCGTCTCGCCCTCGCCGTGGGCGCGCCGTTCGGCCCGCTCGGCGCGGTAGAGCACGTAGGCGCGGGCCACCTTGTGTTCGCCGGCGCGCATCAGGGCCAGTTCCACCTGGTCCTGGATGTCCTCGATGTGCACGGTGCCGCCTTCGGGGCGGCGCCGGAACAGGCTTTCCACCACCTGGTCGGTGAGCCGCTCAACGGTTTCGTGGATGCGCGGCGAGCCGGCTGCCTGCCGGCCCTCCACCGCCAGGAAGGCCTTGGTGAGAGCCACCGCGATCTTGCTGCGGTCGAAGGCGGTGAGCTTACCGTTGCGCCGGATCACCCGGGCCTGGTCGGCGGGCGTGTCGTGGCCAGGCGGGACGCTGGCCGGGGCCGGGGCGGGATCGGGAGTTTCGGTGGGAAATGTCGGGGTTTGCATGACGCCTCTCCTCGCGTTCGTTGTCGTCGGCGGCCTGCGGCAACGAACGGGGAAAGAGACGCACGGCGGGCGCACCACGGCCCGGGGATCGGCTCTCGCCCCGTGCCTGTTGCGCGAAGGCCCGGGTGCGGATGCCGGCCTGCGGCATCCGTCTCCGGCAGGTCTTCGGACTCAGGGGCGGGCCGGAAACCGGCTGGCCTCGGGCGGCGACTTCCCGTCCTTGCGGACAGTGTCATGGTGCGCCCTCGTTCCCCAATACCGCTGCGCGTCAGTCCCGGATTCTCACCGGGTTCCCTTTTGGCGACCCCATATCTGGGTTCGCACCGGAGACAGGGCACAAGATACTGTGCTTTTTCGTGAATGGCAACATCACTTCGATTGTGCTGCCCTGTGGAACGGCAGGGGATCAGGCCGGTTCGATGGTGCCGAGGGTCGCGCAGGCGGTCTGACGGGCGGTGGCGAGGAAGGCCTGCAGCCAGGGGGTGTCGGCCTCGCCCTCGCGGCTTGCGGCCTGCAGGGTGCGCCAGATCCCCTGGACGCCCAGGGGCCGGGAGACGATCACGCCCCGCGCCTCGGCCGCCTGCACCGCCCAGTGGGGCAGGGCGGCGACGCCCCGCCCGGCGGCCACGAGCTGGACGATCATCTCGGTCAGCTCGGTGGTGCGCCGCGCCGGATGCACGCCGGCGGGGAACAGGAAGTGGCGGTACACGTCGAGCCGTTGCGGCGGCACCGGATAGGTGATGAGGGTTTCGGTGGCCAGATCCGCCGGTTCGATGTGGGGGCGGGCGGCAAGGGGATGGCGCGGGGGGAGGATCAGCACCCCCTCGAAGCGGAACAGGGGCGTGTAGCGCACGCCGGGGAGGGGTTCGGGATCGGAGGTGATCACCAGATCCAGATCGCCGCGCACCAAGGCCGGCAGGGGCTCGAAGTGGAAAGCCAGGCTCACGTCCAGCTCCACATCCGGCCAGGCGGGCCGGTAACGCTCCAGGGTGGGCAGCAGCCAGTCGAAGCAGCTGTGGCATTCCAGGGCCATGTGCAGGCGGCCCGTCTGGCCGTCGCGGATGCGGCGCAAGTCGGCCTCGGCGCGGCGGATCTCGGGCAGCACCCGCTCGCCCAGCTGCAGCAGGCGTTCGCCGGCGGCGGTGAAACGCAGGCGCCGTCCCTGCCGGGCCAGCAGTTCCACGCCCAGCCGGCCCTCCAGCTCCCGCACCTGGTGGGAGAGGGCCGACTGGCTCACGTGCAGGTGTTCGGCGGCCCGCGCCAGGGTGCCGTGTTCGGCGATGGCGGCCAGGGTGCGCAGGTGACGGATGTCGATCATGGAAGAAATATATGAAAAATACTCAACAAAAACAAAAGATATTTGAGATTTACTAATTGTTTGCTCCGCGCCAGACTCCCGTTCCTCGGCCCGCAAGTCCACAAGGAGCGAACATGACCACGATTCACACTCTCGGCTATCCACGGATCGGCGCGGATCGCGAACTGAAGAAGGCCCTCGAGGGCTACTGGCGCGGGGATCTGAACCGGGCGGCGCTGGAGAGCGCCGCCAGCGCGATTCGGCTGGCCGGCTGGCAGGCCCAGCGCGAGGCCGGGCTGGATTTCGTGACCGCCGGTGATTTCTCCCTCTATGACCACGTGCTCGACACCAGCGCCATGCTCGGCGCGGTGCCGCCCCGGTTCGGCTGGCAGGGCGAGACGGTGGACATCGATACCCTGTTTCGCATGGCGCGAGGCCGGGCGCCTTCGGGGGCGCCGGCGCCCGCCTGCGAGATGACCAAGTGGTTCGATACCAACTATCACTACCTCGTGCCGGAACTGCATGCGGACATGACCTTCCGGCTGGCGTCGCCCCGGCTGTTCGACGAGGTGGCCGAGGCCCGGGCCGAAGGGCATCGGGTCAAGCCGGTGTTGCTCGGGCCGCTCACCTGGCTGTGGCTGGGCAAGTGTCGGGACGGCGAATTCGACCGGCTGACACTGCTGGATCGCCTGCTGCCGGTGTACGGCGAGATCCTGCAGCGGCTCGCCGCGCAGGGCGTGGAATGGGTGCAGATCGACGAGCCGATCCTGGTGCTGGATCTGCCCGGCGAATGGCGCGCGGCCTTCGAGGCGGCCTACAACCGCCTGTCGGGCGCGGGCCCGAAGACCCTGTTGACCACCTACTTCGGCGGCCTGGAGGACAATCTGCACCTGGCCTGCCACCTGCCGGTGGACGGGCTGCATGTGGATCTGGCGCGCGCGCCTCGGCAGCTTGAGCCGGTGCTGGACAAGCTGCCGGCCTGGAAGGTGCTGTCGCTGGGGATCCTCGACGGGCGCAACGTGTGGCGGGCCGATCCCGATCCCCTGCTGGCGCGGCTGCGTCCGGTGACCGGACGCCTGGGTGATCGCCTGTGGCTCGCGCCGTCCTGTTCGTTGCTGCACGTGCCGCAGGATCTGGGCCGGGAGACGGGGCTGGACGACGAACTGCGGGGCTGGCTGGCCTTCGCCCGGCAGAAGCTGGACGAACTGCAACTGCTGCGTACGGCCCTCGATGCCGGTGAGGCGGCCGTGGACGCCGAACTGACCGCCGCGCGCGCCGCGGCCAACGGCCGCCGTCATTCGGCCCGCATCCACCGGCCGGCGGTGGCCGAGCGGCTGGCGGCGGTCACGCCGGCGATGGGCAGGCGGGGCACGCCCTTTGCCGAGCGTTACGCCCGCCAGCAGGCCTGGCTGAAGCTGCCGCCGTTGCCCACCACCACCATCGGCTCCTTTCCCCAGACCGCGGCCATCCGCGCCACCCGCCGCGACTGGCGGCGCGGGCAACTGGACGATGCCACCTATCGCCGGCGCATGCAGGCCGAGATCGCCGAGGCGATCCGCCGCCAGGAGACCCTGAGGCTGGACGTGCTGGTGCACGGCGAGCCGGAGCGCAACGACATGGTGGAATACTTCGGCGAACAGCTCGGGGGCTTCGCCATCACCGAACACGGCTGGGTGCAGTCCTACGGCTCGCGCTGCGTGAAGCCGCCGATCCTGTACGGCGACGTGTTCCGCCCCGCCCCCATGACCGTGGACTGGATCCGTTATGCCCAGTCGCTGACCGAGCGGCCCGTGAAGGGCATGCTCACCGGCCCGGTGACGATCCTCAACTGGTCCTTCGTGCGTGACGACCAGCCGCGGCGGGAGACGGCCCGGCAGATCGCCCTGGCCCTGCGCGACGAGGTGCAGGATCTCGAGGCCGCGGGGATCCGGGTGATTCAGATCGACGAGGCGGCCCTGCGCGAAGGCCTGCCTCTGCGCCGGGGTGAATGGCAGGCCTATCTGGACTGGGCGGTGAATGCCTTCCGGCTCACCGCCGGCGGCGTGGACGACGGCACCCAGATCCACACCCACATGTGCTATGCCGACTTCCACGACATCCTGCCGGCCATCGCCGCCATGGATGCGGACGTGATCACCATCGAGACCGCCCGCTCCCACATGGAACTGCTGGAGGCGTTCCGCGCTTTCGACTACCCCAATGCCATCGGTCCCGGGGTGTACGACATTCACTCGCCCAACGTGCCGACGGTGGAGGAAATCCATGCCCTCCTGCGCCGGGCCGCCGAACGGATCCCGCTGGAGCGACTGTGGGTGAATCCCGACTGCGGTCTCAAGACCCGTGACTGGCCGGAGGTGGAAGCGGCGCTGGCGGCCATGGTGGCCGCGGCGCGGCGCATGCGGGAAGCGCGGATCTCAGGCGCCGCGTGAGGCGGCCCTGCCCGTCTGCCGCCAGGCGCCCTCGCGCAGCCAGTCCCGCAGGGCGTCGGCGGGTTGGGGCCGGCTGAACAGGAAGCCCTGCACCCGGTCGCAGCCCAGGGCGCGCAGGCGTTCGAGGCCGAGCGGCTCTTCCACGCCCTCGGCCACCACCTGGTAGTGGAGGTTGTGGCCCAGATCGATGATGGTGCGCACGATGGCCAGGTTGTTTTCCTCGGCCATGTCGATGACGAAGGACTTGTCGATCTTCAGTTCGTCGAACGGCAGCTCGCGCAGGTAGGCCAGGGAGGAGAAGCCGGTGCCGAAGTCGTCGATGGCGAGGCGGATCCCCAGGTCGTGCAGGCGGTTGAGCAGCTGCCGGGCGCGCTGCAGATCGTGCATCACGGCGTTTTCGGTGATCTCCAGTTGCAGGCGGGTGGCGGGGAAGTCGAATCTTGCCAGCAAGTCGGCGATGGCCTCGGGCAGGGCCGCGTCCTGCAGGCACTGGGGCGAGAGGTTCAGGGACAGGGTCAGATCCGGTGCGGGATCTTCCCGCAGAGCCTGTTGCAGTGACCAGACGGTGAGGGCGTGGATGGTCCCGGTCTGTTCGGCCATGGGAATGAACTCGTCGGGTGTCACGCTGCCCAGATCCGGATGCCGCCAGCGGCTCAGTACCTCCAGCGCGGCGGGTTCACCCCGGCGCAGATCCAGCATCGGCTGATAGTGCAGATGCAGCTGGCCCTGTTCGATGGCGCTGCGCAACTCGCCCATCAGGCGCAGGCGGCGCACGCTGTGGGAATCCTGGCCGGGATCGTAGAAGGCGTATCCGCCGCTGCGCTTGGCCTGGTACATGGCTACGTCGGCGTGTTGCAGCAGGCTGGCCGGATCCTCGCCGTGTTCCGGATACAGGGCGATGCCGATGCTGGCGCCGGCTTCGATCCGCACCCCTTCGATGTCGAAAGGGTGCTGCAAAACCTGGTGGATACGACCGGCACAGACGCTGGCGCCATGGCGATCGGTCTCCGGCAGCAGCATGGCGAATTCGTCGCCGCCGAGCCGGGCGATGGAGTCGTTCTCGCGCAGCGAGGCGCCGAGACGCTTTCCCACCTGTTGCAGCAGGCGATCGCCGAAGTGGTGGCCAAGGGTGTCATTGACCTCCTTGAAGCGGTTGAGATCCATGAGGAACAGGGCGAAGGGCAGGCCATGGCGCTGGGCGGCAGAACGGGCCTGGCGCAGGCGGTCGAGCAGCAGGTTGCGGTTGGGCAGGCCGGTCAGCTCGTCGTGCAGGGCCTGGTGACGCAGGGCCTGGTTCTTCTCCTCCAGGCGCCGCGAGATGCGGGCGGACAGGAACAGCGCCACCCAGACGGCGATCCACAGGATGGCGATGCCCGAAACCACCAGCCGGCTGCGCAGGGTGGAGGCGCTGGGCGATTCGCCATAGGGCTCGAGGAGCAGAAGCGCTTCCTCGGCCCGTCCGGGCAGAGGGCTTTGAACCCACAGGTAATCCCCGCCGGGAGAGTCGAAGCGTCCCTCCTCCGTGGCTTCCCGGGATTGCCGGTTTTGCTGCCAGGACAGCAGGGCGGTCAGCAGGGCTTCATCGGTTTGCGGGTCGGCGGCAATGACCAGCGCCTCGTTGCCCGTTTCCCAGAGCAGCACGCTATGGGCTGGCGCCAGCTGGCTGCGCAGCCGCTCGAGGGTATGGGGTGCCGGTGTGCCCTTCGTGTCTGCGAGGCGTTGAGCGATTTCCTGCCCGATCTGGCCGAGCAGTTCCAGTCGCTTCTGCAGGTCGGCATTCTGGGTGAGCCAGTAGGCCAGCACGCCGTAGACCAGCAGGGCCAGCATGGTCACGCCGATGACGGCACCCAGGAGCTGACGGGAGACCCGCATCGGCGAAGCCACTCAGTCCCGCCGGGTCGTACAGGTATTGATCCCGGTCAGGGCGTAGAGGGGACAGAAGCGCACGAAGGCCACGATCAGGTTGATGACGCCGAACACACCGAGAACGAAACCGCTGACCGGATCCGGAATCAGGCGCTTGTCGAGGAAGCCGAGGTAGATCATGCCCAGGCTGAGAAGGATCCGGATGAGTTGGTCGAGGCGCCCGATGTTGGGAATGACAAGACGACTGCGCATGGCACTTCTCCAGCGATGGGTCAAGGCCCGCTGGCAGGCGTTCGTTCTTGTGATTGTCGCCCCCACGGAACCGTACTGGGCCACGGGTCGTGGTGGCCGGTCGATATTGTCTTGTTGTTTGTAGGGAATATAGTTGAGGGTCGATGAAACCGTCAACCTGCCGAAAGGCAGAGGCCGGGGCTCACAGCCGCCCGAAGGCCCGTTCCGCGGCCTCCAGCGTGGCGCCGATGTGCTCGTCGGTGTGCGCGGCGGAGACGAAACCGGCCTCGAAGGCCGAGGGCGCCAGGTACACGCCTTCCTCGAGCATGGCATGGAAGAAGCGTTTGAAGCGTTCCTGATCGCAGGCGGCCACCTCGTCGAAGCGGGTGATCCTTGCCTTGTCGGTGAAGAAGAAGCCGAACATGCCGCCCACTTCGTTGGTGGCAAGCGGAATGCCCTTCGCCTCGGCGCGCATGCGCAGCCCTTCGGCCAGGGCGGCGGTGCGATCGGCCAGGCGCGCGAAGAAGTCCGGTTCGCTGATGCGTTCCAGAGTCCTGAGGCCTGCGGCCATGGCCACCGGATTGCCCGACAGGGTGCCGGCCTGGTACACGGGGCCGAGCGGAGCGATCCGTTCCATGATCTCGCGCTTGCCGCCGAAGGCGCCCACCGGCATGCCGCCGCCGATCACCTTGCCCAGGGTGGTCAGATCGGGGGTGACGCCATAGCGGCCCTGGGCGCCGCGCAGATCCACCCGGAAGCCGGTCATCACTTCGTCGAAGATCAGCACGCTGCCGTATTCGTCGCAGACCTCGCGCAGGGTCTCGAGGAAACCGGGTACCGGCGGCACGCAGTTCATGTTGCCGGCCACCGGTTCGACGATGATGGCGGCGATCTGCTCGCCCATCCGGCCGAACACCTCGCGCACCTGCTCGGCGTCGTTGTAGGTGAGGGTGAGGGTGTGCTCGGCCAGCGACGCCGGCACGCCGGGCGAGGTGGGCACGCCCAGGGTCAGGGCGCCGGAGCCGGCCTTGACCAGCAGCGAATCGGAGTGGCCGTGATAGCAGCCCTCGAACTTGACGATCTTGTCGCGACCCGTGTAGCCACGGGCCAGGCGCAGGGCGCTCATGGTGGCCTCGGTGCCGGAACTGACCATGCGCACCAGCTCGATGGAGGGCACGAGTTCGCAGACCTTCTCTGCCATGCGGATCTCGAGTTCGGTGGGCGCGCCGAAGCTCAGCCCCTTCTCGGCGGCGGCCTTCACTGCCGCCAGCACCTCGTCATCGGCATGCCCCAGGATCATCGGCCCCCAGGAGCCCACGTAGTCGATGTACTGCCGCCCGTCCACGTCCCACACGTACGGCCCCTTGGCCTTCTCGAAGAACACCGGATCTCCCCCCACGCCCTTGAAGGCGCGCACCGGCGAATTCACGCCGCCAGGGATGAATTTCTGGGCTTCGACGAACAGATCATGCGAACGGGTCATGGCGGATCCTGTGGCGGGTTGGGATGGAAGAAACGCAGAGACCGCAGAGGCGCAGAGGTCGCCGAGATGCTTTCAGTGTCTTGCTCGGTCACGGTGAAACGGAACCTTGCGCAGGATCTCCTCTGCGATCTCTGCGCCTCTGCGGCCTCTGCGTTCTTTCCAGTGAATCAAGAGAAAAACGCATCGACATATTGTCGCGCGGCGGCGTGGATGTCGGCGGCGCCAAATATACCATGAATGACCGCCACCATATCCGCCCCTGCCTCGCGCAGGACGGGCACGTGTTCGGGCAGGATGCCGCCGATGGCGCACAGGGGCAGGTCGAATTCGGCGCGGGCCCGTTCCAGTACCGCCAGCTCGGCGGGCGGGGCGTTGGGCTTGGTGTGGGAGGGGAAGAAGCGGCCGAAGGCCACGTAGTCGGCGCCCTGGGCCTGGGCCTTGCGGGCCAGGTCGGGATCGGCGTGGCAGGTGATGCCGACGATGGCGTGAGGGCCGAGCAATGCCCGGGCCGCGTCGAGCCCCGTGTCGGACTGGCCCAGGTGCACGCCGTCGGCGCCGCAGGCCAGGGCCAGTTCGGGTTCGTCGTTGACCAGGAACAGGGCGTCATGGCGCCGGCACAGATCGGCCAGGGCGGTGGCCTCGGCGCGCCGCCGCTGGGCATCGGCGCGCTTGTTGCGGTACTGCAGCAGCCGCGCGCCGCCTTCGAGGGCGGCCTCCGCCAGGGACAGCAGATCGTCGCCGCACAGGTCGGGATCGGTGATGGCGTACAGCCCGCGCAGGCGGGGATCGCGGTTCATTCTTCCTCGCCGCGGGCCCAGAACAGGCGGTTGGGCAGGAACTGCCCCATGCCCAGGCGGTAGCCGTGACGCAGCGACTCCCAGGTGTATTCCTGGGCTTCGTGCACGGCGGTGAACACTTCCAGGCCCTGGCCGAGCAGACCGGCGACGGCCGCGGCCAGGGTGCAGCCGGAGCCGTGATAGCTGTCGGGCAGCCGTTCCCAGGTGAAGGTCTCCAGCAGACGGTGGTTGCCGAACAGGCGGTTTTCCACGTGTGCCGAATCCTCGTGGGTGCCGGTCAGCAGCACGAACTGGCAGCCGGTGTCCAGCAGCTCCTGACCGCAGGCCTCGAGGGTGTCGGCCTCCGGGGCCAGCCGGCGGGCCTCCTCGCTGTTGGGGGTGGCCACCGTGGCCAGGGGAAAGAGCAGTTCCTTCAGGGCCGCGCCCAGCGCGTCGGGGTCATCGCTCAGGGCCCCGCCTCCGCCGCCGGCGAGCACCGGATCGAGCACCACCGGTATGTCCGGATAGTCGGCGAGGATCGAATGGATGGCCTCGACGGTGGCCACCTGACCGGTCATGCCGATCTTGAACACCGAGACCGGCATGTCTTCCAGCACGGCACGGGCCTGCTCGATGAGCAGGGCCGTGTCCACCGGCGAGAAATCGAGTACCTGGCGGGTGTCCTGCACGGTGAGGGCGGTGGCCACGGGCACGGCATGGCCGCCCATGCTGGCGATGGCCTCGATGTCGGCCTGCAGGCCGGCACCGCCGGTGCTGTCGAGGCCGGAGAAGCACATCACGACGGGAAGGCTGGCGGTCTGGGGCATGGCGCGTCTGCCGTTGCGGGGTTGCCCCGATTGTATCATTCCCCTGTCCGGCCGAGGCGGGCGACGAAATCGGTCCTGGCCGACTGCTCCAGGGAGCAGGTCCACTTGTAGGCCAGGTTCAGGGTTTCGGCCCGGGCATAGACCCCGTGGCCGCGTACCACGGCGATGATCGTCTCGCGCAGGGCCTCGGCGACCCGCTGCGGCGCCTCGGCCACATACCGATCATAGGGGATGTCGATCACGGGCACCCGGGGGAAGTAGTACTGGCCCTCGAAGTCCACCGGGGTGTAGTCGCCGCGGCCGGCGAGGGTCAGCCCCACCGTGTGCGGGCCGTGGCTGTGCAGCACGGCGCCGGTGCCGGGCGCGGCCCGGTACACGGCCAGGTGCAGGGGCGCATCCAGCGAGGCACCTTCCCCGGGGGTGTCGAGGCTGCAGCGGATCAGTTGTTCCGGGGTCAGGGTGTCGGCGCAGGCCCCGGTGGGGGTGATCCAGATCACCTCGCCATCGCGCACCGAGGCATTGCCGCTGTGGGAGTCGTTCAGCCCGTACTGGCGCAGCCAGCGGTAATGGCGGATGAGTTCCTGTTTCGGATCCATGGTCGCGGTGATCTTATCACCCGCTGTCACCGTTCAGGTACAATTTTTCGATGTGCGGCCGATAACCTTGCCGAAAAAAGTGAGGAAACCATGGCCGACATCCCCCTCGAAATCCGCCTGGTCAGGGACTACCGGGATCTGGTCTCGCTGCCCGAAGTGGCTTTGCGGGTCAATGAAATGGTGGACGATCCCGACTGCAGCGTGCAGGCGCTGGGCAAGGTGATCAGTCAGGACCCGGCCCTGACCATGCGCCTGCTGGGCATTGCCAACAGTCCCTTCTACGGTTTGGCCCGCCAGGTGGAGAACGTCGCCCAGGCCCTGACCCTGCTGGGCCTCCAGCAGGTGCGCAACCTGGTGCTGGCCTCGGCGGTCAGCTCGGTCTTCGAGCGCATTCCCCAGGAACTCATCACCCTCAAGGACTTCTGGCGGCACAGCCTGTTCTGCGGCCTCGTGGCCCAGGCCCTGGGCGAGCGGGGAGACAGCCGTTTCAGCACCCTGTTCACGGCCGGGCTCCTGCACGATGTGGGTCAGCTCATCCTGTTCCACCGTTATCCCGAGCAGATGCGCGAAGCCATTCTGCAGCAGGTCGAGGGAGGCGAGCCGCTGGACATGGCTGAGGCCGAGCGCCGCTTCATCGGCACCGATCATTGCCAGGTGGGCGCGGCCCTGGCCCGCCAGTGGCGCCTGCCCGAGCGCTACATCGCCGTCATCGCGGGGCATCATGACGCAGCCGTGGCCGAACCGGCGCATCGCCCCAGCGTGGCCCTGATCGCGATCGCCAACCGCATCGCCGAACGGCACCTGCTGCCCGACGAGGAGGTGCTGGCGGATCTGCCGGTGGCCGACGAGGCCTGGGAATGGGCGGGGGTAGCGCCGGCCAGGGCCCCTGAGGCCCTGGCCTCGGCACGGGCGCGTATCGACGAACTCGAACGGGCCTATTTCCTCATGTGACGGTGCGGGATGCGGGCAAGACCGGCACCAAGACTCTCCGACCCTCAGAACAGATAATTCACGCGCAGCGAAAACACCCATATCGCGGCTTGACGCTGGGTGCCGGCCACCGATGAGCCGGGATGGCGCAGCCACTGGATGCCCGGCGTCCACTGCAGGTTGCCCCGGCTCGAAATGCGCAGATAGGCCTCGGCGGTCCATTCATCCTCCGTGTCCGAGGTCGCATGACGGGCGTGTCCCGACCAGGCCACGCCCACGCCGGCCTCGGCCATCCCCACCGGCCAGCTCGTGGCCAGCGACAGGAATCGATCGTGAGAAGCGACCGCGCCATTGGCCATGCCGATGCGTAACATCCACAGGCCATTGCCCTGGCGCAAGTCGTAAACCGCATACAGGCCCTGATTGGTCGTCGTTCGCGTGGGGGCATCAATACGCGGATGCGGCGCACTGTTGAGCCAGCCGCCCAGTCTCAGCAGGGATGCACGGCTTCGCCAATAGGTTTCCAAGGCCAGGAAGACACCCTTGCCCGGTGCGCCCACATCCACGAGCTGGGCGTAGCTGGCATCGGGATTGTCTGCCAGGCCATGGGAGCTGCCGAGAAAGGCGGTGAGATCCAGGCGGTTCGGTTCCACGTCCCGGTGCCAGGACAGGCCGAGTGTGTAATCGGGAAACTCGATGAGCGGATTGTTCACCAGGGCACGGTTGAGGAACTGTTGGGTCTCGTCGTTGGCCACGGCGCTGTTGTCCAGCATGTCGGTGGGATCGATGAGCCCCAGGCTCAACAGCCGCTTGCCGAAACGCCGGCTGTAGCGCAATTCGGAGACCTGCAGCCGGCCGGCACCATCGCCATCGAGCGCCGAGCCGGCATCGGCGTTGACCTGCGGGAGTCGGGTGGCGACCCCGTCGGTTCGCGGACTCAGGTTGCCTTCCACATACAGGGTCCAGTGACCCGCACGCCAGGGCATCACGGAAACCAGATCGAAGGACCCCAGGCCTTCGTTGCGCACGCCCGGCAGGGTGGCGTGCTGGAAGGTCAGGGTGAAGCCGCCGCGAACCTGGATTCCCGGCTGGACGATTTCAATGGTGCCATGGCGCTCACTGGGCGTATCGCTCCACACGGGGGTAGACAACAAGAAGGCCAGGAGGCCGACAAATTTGCCTGAACAACGAGACATGGTGAAACTGCTCCGGGAATCGAAGATGATGCCGTTCGAATGTTCAATGCCGTCTACGCTGCCGCTCGCGCAGGGAGCGCACGATCCAGATCCCGCTTCCGGAGAAGGCCAGCAGGAGCAGCAGCACGGCGGCCGCGTCCATCACGAAGACCCCGGCCGCGCCGAGGATCCGGCCGCTGTGCAGATCCAGGATCACCCGCTCCAGGCTCAGGCCCTGGCCACGCCAGGCGCGCAGCAGGCGCTCGCGCAGAGGGGCGGGCAGTTCTCCAGAGCGGGCGATCCAGGCCGGCTGCCCCGTGCTTGTCTGCCAGGCGAGCAGTTGTGCATCGCTCACGAAACGACCGGTCGGCGTGATCAGCATCGGCCGGCCTTCGGGACTGCGACCGAGCCCCAGCAGGGGCAGGGCGGGGAGGCTTTCGGCGCCGAGCCGCTCCACCACTTCGCCCTCCGGGGTCACCAGCAGCAGGGCACGCTCCAGGGCGATCAGGACCAGCTCGCCGAAGCGGCCGGCGCCGATCAGGCGGCCGTCCGCCGTCTCGCCCAGATCCCGCGTATCCAGATAGAGCCGCCGCGCCCACTGACTGACCCAGTGTTCTCCGGCGGCATGGGCCGGCACGGTTGCGGGGGCGTGGATGCCGTAGTGATCCAGCAGCCAGTCGCTGTGCACGTGCCGCGAATCCAGGCGCAGGGCGTCGGTGTGGTTGAGCATCAGGCCGGTCACCGCCAGCAGGATCACGAACAGGGCGGCCACCAGCCCCAGCCAGCGGTGCCAGACGTAGAACGACTTGAGCTTCAGCCGGTGTCGGCGCCGGCGATTCATGGGGCGGTTCTCTGATGGTCGAGATACAGGGCCACCCGGGCCAGCTTGGTCAGGGCACGCACCGACAGGGTGGCGCCGGAGATGCCGTCGATGGGCCGGTCGAGCCGATTGCCGGGGGCCAGGCCGGCCCGCTCGAACTGGCGGGTAAAGAAGGCATGGCGCACTTCGTCGCCCCGGCTCTCGCGGAAGACGAGCACGCGGATCCGGCTGATCCGCCCGTCATCGATCACGACACCCACGGTGATGGGCTTCTCCTTGCCGATCTCTTCCAGGATCCAGGCCGAGCGCCCGGCGCGGGCCCAGTAGCGTATCCGCAGGCGATCGGGCTTGTGCTGGAGGATCTGCGTCACCGCCTTGCGCTTTGCGCCGGTGAGCCAGATCACGGCCGGCGTGGGCGGTGCGCCCTCGAAGGCATCCGCAAGGAAGGCCGCGGGCGCCTCGTACACGCCCTTCGCTGCGAGTGGAGGAACCAGGCCCAGCAGCAGGAGCGGGAACAGGAGATTTTTCATTTTCATGCTTCGTTTCAATAATCACGCCGGCCGCGCAATGCGCGACCGGCCCGTGGTGGTCAGGGACAGCGGACTTCAGAACATGTAGCCCACGCCCAGGTTGATGCCGTCGTATTCGGCCGAACCGGTCGGCGTGGACTGATCCTGGTAGTCGAACTTGAGCACCACGTTCTCGTGCGGCCAGTAGTTGAAGCCGATGTCCCGCTGCGAGTAGGCCGTGTCGGTGCCGCTGTTGACCTGGTTGTCCCAGGTGCTGTAGCGGGCGAAGACACCGAATTTCGGCGTCACCTTCCAGGAAGGCTCCACGTACCAGCCGGTCTGCCTGTCGGCACCCGCCGTGGCCGGGCCGCTGCCATCGAGCGACCAAGTGGCGTACACGCCCAGAAGCTGGAAGGGGCCGGTCTGCCAGGAGAAATGCCCCGAGAGCAGGGTGGCCGCACCGGCGTTGGCATCGGTGCCCTGGGTGATGTCGGTCTGGCGTTGCACGGCGCCGCCCACCAGCAGGCCCGGCATGCCCACCCAGTTCAGGCGCGCGGTCACGGCCAGGTTGTCGGCCGGCGCCGCGCCCACGCCGGTGCGGCCCTTGCGCACGGCATAGTTGCTGGAACCGCTGGTTTTGAGGCCAGTGTGTACCAGCAGGTCATAGCTGAAGCCCTGGCCGAAGCGGCCGGTCAGCCCCGCGCCGCCCTCGCGCCAGGTGGTGGGGATGATGTTCTTGGCCACGTTGTTGCGCTCCACGCCGTAGAAGGTGGGCGGCTCGTGGGTCTCGTTGATGAAGCCCACGGGGATCAGCAGGATGCCGGCCCGGGCCGACGTGTTGTCATTGAGATCGAACTCCAGGAAGGCCTGCTCCACCGAGACCTCCCCGGGCGCCGTGTCACCGCTGCCATCGTTGTTGTCATTGAGGTAGGCATGCTCCACCTCCAGCTCCGACCAGAAGCGGATCCGCTCGCTGAACTCGTGGCCCATGAACAGGATGAAGCGGTGGAAGTCCATTGCCTTCTTGTCACTCTTGGGGCTGCCGCTGTCCTTCTGCTCGAGGTTGTTGTAGTGCATCTCGCCGTAGCCGCCGATCAGGGTCGAGCCGGTACGGCCGTGGATGCCAAAGGTACGCTGGCGCATGCTGCCCGTGGTGGGCATGGCGTGATCGTGTGGGCCGGCTTCGGTGGTGCCGACAGGCTGGCCGGCCCGGCCGGATTCCAGCAGCTCGGCGGTGGCGTCCAGCCGCTCGAGGATTTCCCGGTTCTGGGCCTTGAGGCGTTCCACCTCGGCCTTGAGATCGGTGTCTGCCTGGGCGGCCAGCGGGCTGGCGAGCATCAGGGACAGGGCCAGGGCGATGGGGGGCTTGCGTGTTTTCATGGCGTGCAACTCTCCGCGGTTTTGTGGGTTGTCAGAAATGTTGGGGCGGAGAAACATATCGAAAAACGTAACTGAATGCAAATCATTATCGTTTAGAATCAGATGACGGGCATTGCACGCAGGGGGACAGCAGGTTTGTGAATGCTTGCTTCTTAATGAAGAGAGATCGGCCGGGCAAAAGAGCCTTGCCGATGAGGGGGCGTCGCTCAGCCGGGGCGGACCACCGCCAGGATCACGATGGCGAACAGGAACAGCACCGGGATTTCGTTGAACACCCGGTAGAAGACGGGGGAGCGGGCATTGCGCCCGGCGGCAAACTCGCGCAGCAGGTGCCCGCAGTAGAAGTGATAGCCCATGAGCAGGCCCACCAGCACCAGTTTGGCATGCAGCCAGCCCTGCTGGCGGAACCAGTCCAGACCGTAGGCGGCGATCAGGGCGATCCCGAAGCCGGCCGTCAGCCACATGATGGGGGTCACGAAGCGGTAGAGCTTGCGTTCCATCACTGCCAGGGTCTGGCGGGTGGGGTCGTCCTCGCTCATGGCGTGGTAGACGAACAGGCGGGGCAGGTAGAACAGCCCGGCGAACCAGCTCACCATGAAGACGATGTGCAGGGCCTTGAGCCAGAGCATGGGAACCTCCTCGGTGTCAGCCGGGTTGCCGCCGCAGGTAGGCCTCGGCCAGGGCCCGGTAGATGGGGCGCGGGCAGACCAGGTGTGAAATCCCCTGGGCGATGAAGGCCGTGGCCATCAGAGGCAGCAACATGTGGGAATTGTCGGTCATCTCCATGACGATCACGAAGGCGGTGATGGGGGTCTGCACCACCCCGGTGAAATAGCCCACCATGCCCAGCAACACGATGGCGCCGAAGGGGATGGCCGGGAACAGCCCGGCCAGATCCGCACCCAGGCCGGCGCCCACCGAGAGGGAGGGGGCGAAGATGCCGCCGGGGATGCCGCTCAAATAGGAGATGCTGGTGGCCAGCAGCTTGAGCAGGGGATAGGCCGCATTGGCTTCCTGCCCCGTTTCGAGCAGGTGCCGGGCTTCGTCATAGCCGGTACCATAGGTCATGCCGCCCGAGAGATAGCCGATGCCGCTGAGCAGCAGGCCGCAACCGAAGGCCAGCAGCACGGGATGCCGGCGCGCCAGCGGGGCGATGTGCCGGGTTCCCTCGATGAGCGAGGTGGCGAACAGGCCGCCCAGCAGCCCGCCGATGACCCCGCACAAGGGCACCGCCAGCCAGGCGAGGGGCGAGAGGGGCAGGGCCGCGCTGGTGGAGCCGAAATAGGTGTAGCTGCCGAGGATCGCCAGGGCCGTGAGACCGGCCAGCACCACGCTCACCATCAGGGTACCGGTGGTGCGATGCTCGTAGGACTGGCTCATCTCCTCGATGGCGAACAGCACCCCGGCCAGCGGGGTGTTGAAGGCCGCGGCGATGCCGGCCGCGCCACCGGCCAGGATCAGCGAGCGGTTCATGTCCTTGCCGCGGAAGGGGGCGATGCGCCGCAGGGCGTGCATGATGGCGGCGCCCACGTGCACCGTCGGGCCCTCGCGGCCGATGGAAGCGCCACTGGCCAGGCCCAGGCTGGTCAGCAGGATCTTGCCGAAAGCCACCTTCAGCGACAGTACCCGGCTCCGCACCTCGTGGCTGGGGACCGAGATGGCGGCGATGGCCTGGGGAATGCCGCTGCCCTCGGTGCCGGTGAAGACCTTGCGGGTCAGCCAGGCGATGGCCGCCAGGGCCAGCGGAGTGAGGGCATAGGCCAGCCAGGGCGCCTGGGCATGCAGGGCACGGAAGCGTTCGTCCGCAAACCGGGCCAGCAGGGCGAAGGCCGCTGCCAGCGCACCCACGGCCAGGGCGCCGCCCCAGAACACCAGTCGCAGTTGCCAGGAGCGGCGCGAGAACAGGCGGCGATGGGTGCGGCGGAGGTGGCGGCGGTACATGGCGCGCAAGTGTAGCATGGGGCGCCACTCCTCCCGCAGCCCGGCAAGAGGCGTGCCAATGATCAGAAAAAAATGGCTTGACCCGACCCGGCCATCCCGGTAATTTCGATTCTGCGCAGGGGGTAACCATCTGCCAACCACCACAACAACAAGCATAACGACAACTTTCGAGACAAGCGGCTGCGGCCGCTTTTTTCTTGCCGCGAGCACGCCCGGCGGCCGGTTTCGTGAACCCGGTTGAAAACTCCCGCCTTTCCGATTGTTTCGCCAGCATTTATCATGTGCCGTTCAGGCATGACTTCAGCAGGACTGGGATGCGCACATGATTCAGGTGGCGATCGTCGGCGGGACCGGCTACACGGGGGTGGAACTCTTGCGGCTGCTGGCCGCTCATCCGGGCGTGATCCTGCGCGCCATTACGTCCCGTTCCGAGGCCGGCACGCCGGTTGCCGACATGTTTCCCAACCTGCGCGGGCACGTGGATCTGTGTTTCAGCGATCCCGACGAAGCGGATCTGAGCGCCTGCGACGCGGTGTTCTTCGCCACCCCCAACGGGGTGGCCATGCAGCATGCGCCGGCGCTGGTCGAGGCCGGGGTCAGGGTCATCGATCTGGCGGCGGATTTCCGGCTGCGGGATCCGGCCGAATGGGAACGCTGGTACGGCCTGCCCCACGCCTGTCCCGGGCTGCTTGCCGAGGCGGTCTACGGCCTGCCCGAGGTCAACCGCGAGGCCATCCGCCAGGCGCGGGTGATCGCCAACCCCGGCTGCTATCCCACCGCCGTGCAGCTGGCCTTCCTGCCGCTGCTGGAAAAGGGGCTGGTCCGGCCGCAGGGCCTGGTGGCCGACTGCAAGTCGGGCGTCTCCGGGGCCGGGCGCAAGGCCAGCGTGACCACCCTGCTGGGCGAGGCGAGCGAGAACTTCCAGGCCTACGCCGTGGCCGGCCACCGGCATCTGCCGGAGATCCGCCAGGGGCTGCGGGTGGCCACCGATCAGCCGGTGGAACTGACCTTCGTGCCTCATCTGACGCCCATGATCCGAGGCATCCATGCCACCTGCTATGCCACTCTCGAAGCTGGGGCAGAAGACCTGCAGGCCTTGTATGAACAGCGCTATGCCGACGAACCCTTCGTGGACGTGCTGCCGGCCGGCAGCCACCCCCAGACCCGCAGCGTGCGTGGCGCCAACACCTGCCGGATCGCCGTGCACCGGCCCCAGGAGGGTGACACGGTGGTGGTGCTCTCGGTGATCGACAACCTGGTCAAGGGTGCCGCGGGCCAGGCGGTGCAGAACCTGAACATCCTGTTCGGATTCGACGAGCATGCCGGCATCGACGGCATCGCCCTGCTGCCCTGAACCCATGCATCTCAAGGTCAAGCCCCACCATCCCTGGAAGACCCGGCTGTTCGTCGCCTTCGGGATCGTGGCTCTGGCGGTCGGTGGCTGGAGCCTCTACGACTACGGCCGCTACATGGCCGGCTACGACAGCGCCGAATCGGGCCGCGAGATCGTGCAACTCCTGGCCAGCGTGGACGCCCTGAACGCCGAGATCGAGAAACTGCGCGAGCAGAAGGCCCAGCTCGAGCGGGCCGCACAGATCGAGCGCCAAGCCTACGAGGAACAGGAGGCGACCCTCAAGGCCCTGCAGGGCGAGATCCTGGAGCTGAAGGAGGAGCTGGCCTTCTATCGCGGCATCGTCTCGCCCCGGGAGGCCTCCCGGGGCCTGCGCCTGCAGAGTTTCACCCTCGAGCCCAACGGCCCCCGCAGCTGGCGCTACAAGGTGGTGCTCACCCAGGTGCTGAAGAATGACAGGCTGGCGAGGGGCGCGGTAAGATTGCAGGTGGAAGGCCTGCAGGGCGGCCAGCCCCGCAGCTTCGATCTGTCTGCCCTGAGCGAGAAGCCCGTCAAGGAATTGCCGTACCGGTTCAAGTACTTTCAGAACCTCGAGGGGGATCTGATCCTGCCTGACGGCTTCACCCCCCTGCGGATCACCGTGCGCATCCTGCCACGGGGCCGCCGCAAGGATGCCATCGAAAAGACCATCGACTGGCCGACACAGGAGAAACCAGACCATGTGGGGTAAATCCCGGAAACCCAAGCAGACTGCGCACATCGATTCCCTGATCGGACAGAACACCCGGATCCAGGGCGACGTCATCTTCAGCGGTGGCCTGCACGTGGACGGCACCGTGCAGGGCAGCGTGATCGCCGCCGAGGGGGAGGACTCGGTGCTGACCCTCAGCGAGCGGGGCACCATTGAAGGCGAGGTGAAAGTGCCCAACGTGGTCATCAATGGCCGCGTGATCGGCGACGTGCATGCCAGCGGCCACGTGGAACTGGCCGCCCAGGCCCGGATCCAGGGCAACGTGTACTACAGCCTGATCGAGATGGCCATGGGCGCCGAGGTCAACGGCAACCTGGTCCATCGGGCCGACGAGACCGTGGTGCCCCTGAAGAACACCGATTCGGAGGGGGAACCGGCGGCCAGCGAAAGTTGACCAAAATGCTGGGTTATTGTTATCCTGTGCCTGGCACAGTACCGATCCGTGGAGTAGTGACATGAGTACCGAAACCGAAAGTCCCCTGACCTTTACCGACAGCGCCGCGCAGAAGGTCCGCCAGCTCATTGAGGAAGAGGGCAACGACAACCTCAAGCTGCGGGTGTTCGTCACCGGCGGCGGCTGCTCCGGCTTCCAGTACGGCTTCACCTTCGACGAGAACGAGCAGGAAGGCGACACCAAGGTCGAGAACGGCGGCGTGACCCTGCTCATCGATCCCATGAGTTTTCAATATCTTACCGGCGCCGAGATCGACTACAAGGAAGATCTCTCCGGCTCCCAGTTCGTGATCCGCAATCCCAACGCCACCACCACCTGTGGCTGCGGTTCCTCGTTTTCTGTCTGATCCCCGACTTTTCGAGTAAACTTTGCCCTGCCGGGGCGCGGCGCGAGCCGCGGCCCGGTGTTTCGTTTTCTGCGCGGCGGACAAGGGAACCGCCCGCCTGCCCGCCTTCCGGCGCCGGAAGGCCGAACCGACGGGAGTGAAGGACATGAGCGAGTATCTGCCCGGCCTGGCCGGGGTGCCGGCCACCAAATCCAACATCTCCGACATCGACGGCGAGAAGGGCATCCTGTCCTATCGCGGCTACCGCATCGAGGAGCTGGCCGAGCACAGCACCTTCGAAGAGACCGCTCTGCTGCTGCTCGACGGCCGCCTGCCCAACGAACAGGAACTGGCCGAATTCCGCCGCCAGCTGGTCGAGAACCGGCGCATCAAGTTCCACACCCGGGGCCTGATGAAGAACCTGCCGGCCAACGGCCATCCCATGGAAATGCTGCAGACGGTGGTTTCCTCCCTGGCCATGTTCTATCCGGGCAGCGACTGCCTCACCGGCGCCGACACCTGCAACGATCTGGACTACATCCACAACACCACCGTCAAGATTCTGGCCCGCATGGGGCCCATCGTGGCCATGTGGGAACACATCCGCGCCGGCTACGATCCGGTGCCGCCGCGTGACGACCTCTCCTATGCCGAAAACTTCCTCTGGATGTTCACCGGCCGCGAGCCCGACCCGCTGCTGGCGCGGATCATGGACGTGTGCCTGATCCTGCACGCCGAGCACACCATCAACGCCTCCACCTTCGCGGTGCTGGTCAACGCCTCCACCCTGGCCAACCCCTACAGCGTGATCGCCGCGGCCATCGGCGCCCTCTCCGGTCCCCTGCACGGCGGCGCCAACCAGAAGGTGCTGCAGATGCTCGAGGAGATCGGCACGCCCGAGCGGGCCGAGGAATACGTGGACAGGCGCCTGGCCGAGAAGAAGGTCATCTGGGGCATGGGCCACCGGGAATACAAGACCAAGGATCCCCGCGCCATCATCCTGCAGAAGCTGATGGACAAGTTCATCGAAGCCCGCGGTGGCGACGTGAATCCCCTGTTCGAGGTGGCCAAGGCCGTGGAGAAGGTCTGCGAGGAGCGCCTGGCGAAGAAGGGCGTCTATGCCAACGTGGACTTCTACTCCGGCCTGCTCTATTCGGAGATGGGTATCCCCTCCGATCAGTTCACCACCATCTTCGCCATCGCCCGCACTGCCGGCTGGCTCGCCCACTGGCGCGAACAGCTCGCCGACAACCGGATCTTCCGCCCCACCCAGATCTACACCGGCGAACCCCTGCGTCCCTACGTGCCCATCGATCAGCGTTGACCGGCCCGAAAGAAAACGCCCCGGATGCAACGCACCGGGGCGTTTTCGATCCGGCAGCCGTGATCAGGCCGTTTCGTGCTGGTTGCGATAACGCTCCCAGAAGAACAGTCCGGCGATCAGCGTGATCACCAGGGCCTGACCCAGAATGGTCTGCACGGTGGGATAGAAGCCCACCCAGTCGAAGGTGGGCAGGTTGAGGTGCCGCGCGTCGATGTAGCCGGCTTCCTGCAGGGCGGCGATACCGTGGCCGGTGAAGACGATGGCCAGGATGAACAGGATGAAGGCATTGACGTTGAAGAACAGTCGCAGTGGCAGGCGCAGGCTGGTCTTGAGCAGGATCCAGGCCAGCACCAGCAGCAGTCCCACCCCCGCCAGGAGTCCCCACCAGAGCATGCGCTCGCCCTCGCCCGGTGAGGTCTGCTGGTTCAGGGCCTCGAGGAACAGCACCGTCTCGAATACCTCCCGGTAGACGGCCAGGAAGGCGATGCCGGTCAGGGCCCAGAGGGTACGGCCCTGCAGGGCGCCGTGGATCTTCTCCTGCAGGAAGCGCTGCCAGCTCTTCGCATGCGTCTTGGAGTGGAGCCAGAAGCCCACGTAGAGCAGGATGGCGGTCGCCAGCAGGGCCGTCACCCCTTCGGTGACCTCTCGGCTGGCACCACTGATGGTGACCACGTACTGGGAGAACCACCAGGTCACGCCGCCCAGCAGCAGGGCGCTCACCCAGCCCATGTGCACCCAGGGCAGCACGTCGCGTCGCTCGGCCTTGATCAGCAGGGCGATGATGGCGGCCAGCACCAGCAGCGCCTCCAGACCCTCGCGCAGCAGGATCACCAGGGCGCTGGCGAAGGTCATGGCCGGGGTCAGGGCGGTGCCGGTCAGCAGTTCCCGGGCTTCGTCCAGCAACTGGCTCACTTCGGCATGGCGCGCCCTGACCTCGTCGAGAGAGGCATGGGCCTTGATCGACGCCCGGTAAGCGGACATGGTGCGCTCCACCTCGCTGACGATCTTTGCGTCCAGGTTGCGCAGGCCGGCTTCCACCGCTTCGAAACCGTCCAGATAGGCGGAGACGGCAATCCGGTAGGCATCCTCCACCCGCCCCGCCTCATAGGCGCTCAGGCTCTTGTCCAGCAGCACCTGAGCCTTGTTCAGGCCCGTGGCGCCGCCGCCCAACACTTCCGGATGGCGGCGCAGATACGCCAGCAGGGCCACGCCATCCTCGCCGGCCTGTTGCCGGGCCTGTGCCGGCGTCAGACGGGCCAGGGTACCCAGGTTGGGGATCAGATCGGTGAGCTTGCCGGCCTCGAAGAGCGCCTTGCCCCGGGCGATCTCCTCCGCCGTGAAAGGCAGGCTGCCCACGTGGAAGGCCAGGGCCCAGCGTTCGGCACTGGTCAGCTCGGTGAAGGCCCGCATGCCGGTCCCGTTCACGCCAAGGGTGATGGTGTTGTACAGGCCGTAGAGGCTGCGCACGAACTGGCGCTCGCGATCGTGGAAGTTGCTGGGTGGCGGTTCGAGCTTCCGGGCGGCGGGGCCGTCGCCACGGCCGCTTGCGCCGTGACAGGCGGCGCAATGCGCCTGATAGAGCGCTGCGCCCCTGGCCAGCGAAGGTGGACGGCGCGGCGCGGTGGCGGTGCCGGTCAGGGCGATCACCTTCTGCTGCATGCGCTCGGTGATTCCGGCGACCTTCCCGCCCGGGGCCTTCGCCCCGATGGCAGCGATCAGCTCCTGGCCCAGCGCGGCCAGTTCCAGGCGCAGCTCGCCTTCCGGCAGTTGCTCGATCAGCGCCGGCACCCGCTGCGCAAACTCCATCTGCTCCCGGTATTCGTCCGGGTTGATGACGCGGCCATCCTGCACCGTGCCCGGGTAGTCCACGCCGATGTAGTCGAGCAGATGGATCAGCTCCGCCGCCGGATCCTTGCGCGGCTCCGCCTGCACGGTGAAGGCAGTCAACGACAGAAGAAAGAGAAGAACGAGTGGCTTGCAGCGTGAGCACATGAGCATATCCAGCGGGTTGAATGTCTCTAAATGAGAATGATTGTATTTTGTATTTGTGATGATTGCAAGGCGCAAGCACCGACAGCATTAAAGAAACGGCTCCACCCAGGATATGAATTTGGTCATATATGTCTTTGGATTCCCATGATTGTAAGATGTCATGACACCCCGGTAATGCATTCTCGCAAGCCGGTGGCGTGCCAGACAGGTCACGGTGAAAGGGAACTCGCCACGTCCCGCAATGGAGGCTCGCGACGATTCCTGTTTGCCGCGTCACCGGCTTTTTTGCGTCCGGAAAGAATATCAGCGAAACAAGGGAGAGGGATGATGAAGTTGAAACGGGACTGGTTCCGGTTTTTGTGGTTGGCGGTCGCGGCCGTGTGGCTTGCAGCCTGTGGGGGAGGTACTGATGCACCGACGTCGGCTGATGAAGGGCCGGGCGTGCGCGGGCAGGTGCTGGCCGTCCCCGATGGTGAGCCGCTGGCGGGAGTGGAAATCTATACCACCGAAGACGGAGTGCTTGCCCGCACCGACGCCCAGGGCAAGTACGTCCTACATTTGCCTGCCGGTACTCAGCGAACCCTGCGATTGCGAAAGGACGGTTACACGAGCCAGAGTTTCCCGGTGACCATCGGCGATACGTTGCAAGGCCGGGATTTCAGCTTGCGCCAGCGCGGTCCAGTGGTACGGATCCCCAATGCAGAGAATGGTTTCGAGTACACCGATCCGCAGGGTGCCCGGGTCGTCATCCCGCCGGGCGGCCTGGTTTACCTCGATGGCCAGGGCCAGGAACAGCCGGTGCAAGGTGACGTTCTGCTGCAGGTGACGCCGGTGGACGTTTCCGATGACCGTGAGGTCTGGGCGTTCCCGGGCCGATTCGCCGGCACCGACATCAGCGGAAATCCGGCCGAGATGATCCTCTCTTACGGCACGGTGGAATTCGTGTTCACTCTCCCGGACGGCACGCCGGTCAATCTCAGCGCATCGGCTCCGCCGGCCACCATCGAAATCCCGGTGTTCGTGACCACGCATCCCGATGGAAGCGCGATCCAGGCAGGGAATTCGAACCAGGCCGTCTGGTCGTTGGACGAGACCACGGGGTTGTGGATACAGGAGAGCGATACGGGTGTGGTCGTGGAATCCACCGCTTCACCCACCGGCCTGGCTCTGCGGGCCAAAGTGACGCACTTTTCCTGGTGGAACTACGACATCAAGCCCGTTGCCGGTGGCACCTGTTATCAACAGGTGAGTATTCGTGGGATTCCACCCGGCAGGGAGGCGACTCTGCGCGCGCGGACGGTGGTTTATGGTGCCCCCCGCTTCGCGTCCCGGCAAGTGGGAAGGAATGGTGACATTTCCGTGTTGGTGCCGGCGGGTCGGGTGACTTTCGAAGCGCTTGTAGACGAACAGGGGCTGTTCTACATGGCAGGACCGATCGAGATGGATACCTGTGGTGCGAGTGGTACGCTAATCTTGGATCTGACAGCACGTCCACCGGAAATCCGCCGGTTCGAGGCACGCGTGCAGCCGGTATTTTCCAAGGATGCAAACGGATCGTTTGTCGTTACCGGGAATGATGTCATGCTGACTACCGACGTGCTTGGTGCAAACACACTGACACTGACCAACCAGACAATCGGGGAAGTTTCAAATCTTTTGCCGCGGCAGAAGCTGGTCAGAACGGCCATTTCGGGAAATGCCTCGTTTTTGCTAGAGGCCGCAAACGTGTCCGGCTCTGTATCCGGTCAGTTGAACGTCATGTACGTTGCAAATTCTGCACCGTACATTCGTTCGGCTTACGTGACGTGGGATCCATCGCGTGGACTCAACACCTACCTGATTTCCTGGGATGTCGAGGGAGCCGATGCGATCGAATACGGTTATGTTGCCACCACGGCAACCGATCTCACGAACGCCGCGGTTCTGGGCAGGAACAATCTGCTGCAAAATAGCCTCTCCATTACGCTTCCCGATGCAAATCGACGGGATATTTATATCCGGTTCATCAACGGGAGCGGCGAAGAGGTCAGGCGCTTTACCGTCGATCGAAGCGGACAGGATGCGTGGTGCGATCCTGTCACCGAGATTTGTGGGCCGGCATGAAGCCCGCTAGAACCATGTTGTATCGGATTTGGCAGGGGGATAGATTGCCCCAAGGATTACCCCCCGCCCGGCGCCGGTGACCGAGGGCAGGTTGCCGGGCCGCCCCGCCAGCCTCTCCCGCGCCAGCCAGGCGAAGGCCACGGCCTCGACCCAGTCGGGATCGAGGCCGTGGCGGGCGGTGGACTCCAGGGGGAGGCCGGGCAGCAGGGCCTGCAGGCGCTGCAGGAGCCGGGTGTTGTGCACGCCACCGCCGCAGACCAGCAGGCGCCGGGTTTCGGGCGCGTGTGCCTCGAGGGCGTCGCGGACGGAGACGGCCGTCAGCTCCAGGAAGGTGGCCATCACGTCGGCCGGCAGCAGTTCGTCGAGCTTTGGCCATTGCCGCGCCGCCCAGTCCAGATGGAAGTGGTCACGGCCGGTGCTCTTGGGCGGCGGGGCACGGAAATAGACATCGGCGAGCAGGGCGGCCAGGAGGTCGGAACGGACCTTTCCGCTGGCGGCCCACTGGCCTTCGGCGTCGTGGGGCCGGTTCCGGTGGCGGGCGATCCAGGCGTCCATGAGGGCGTTGCCGGGGCCGGTGTCGAAGCCTCGCACGGGGGCATCGGGATCGGCGGGCAGCAGGGTCAGGTTGGCGATGCCGCCGAGGTTGAGGATTGCCCGGGGTTCTTCGGGATGCCGGAACACCGCCGCGTGAAAGGCGGGCACCAGCGGAGCCCCCTGGCCGCCGGCGGCCATGTCGCGGCGGCGGAAGTCGGCCACGGTGGTGATGCCGGTGCGCTCGGCAACGATGTTGGGATCGCCGATCTGCAGGCTGGTGGGCGTGTCGCCGCCGGGCCAGTGGCGCAGGGTCTGGCCGTGGCTGCCGATGGCCTGCACGTCGGCCGCGTCGATGCCGGCCAGCGCCAGCAGTTCCCGTACCGCTTCGGCCAGTTCCCGGCCCATGCGCACGTCGGCTGCGGCCATGCGGGCCAGCTCGTTCTCGCCGGGGCAGGTGAGAGCGGCCATCTCCTGACGCAGTTCCGGTGGCAGGGGATGCTGATGACTGGCCAGCAGTTCCGGCATGGGCGAGTCGCCGAAACGCACCACCACGGCATCGATGCCGTCGAGACTGGTCCCGCTCATCAGGCCGATGAACAGATCGCCAGGCTTGCCCATCAGGGTTGACGCAGGGCGAGGCGGGTGCGGTTGTACAGGTCGAGCTGGCTCAGCAGGCCTGCGGTCTTTTGCCGGAAATCATCGAGATAGGCGCGGCGGATGGGCGCGGCGTCTGGCAGCTTGACGGTCAGCGGATTGCGGTGCACGCCGTTGACGCG
Source organism: Chromatiales bacterium (assembly GCA_026984045.1). Taxonomy (GTDB): domain Bacteria; phylum Pseudomonadota; class Gammaproteobacteria; order UBA6429; family Thiohalophilaceae; genus JALSSV01. The sequence goes on from JALSSV010000080.1 coordinate 30,104, forward strand.
GAATTCGTAATGCAGGTGCGGGCCGGTGGCCCGGCCGGAGCTGCCGACGTAGCCGATGATCTGTCCCTGGCGAACCCGCGAGCCGACCCGTAACCCCTTTCTGAAGGCCGACATGTGGGCGTAGAGGGTGCTGTAGCGGCCGCCATGCTGGATGATGATCACCCGACCGTAGCCGCCCTTCCGCCCCCGGAAGACGATTCGGCCGTCACCGGCGGCCTTGATGGGGGTGCCCCGCCGGGCGGCGTAATCGACCCCCTTGTGCATCTTCATGCGGTTGAGCACCGGGTGATGCCGGCGGCCGAAACGGGAGCTGATGCGGCGGAAGTCCACGGGCGTGCGCAGGAAGGCCTTGCGCATGGAATGGCCGTCCGGCGTGTAGTAGTCGCTGTGGCCGCGGGCGTCCGTATAGCGCACGGCCCGGTAGGTGTGGCCGCGGGTGGTGAATTCGGCGGCCACGATGGGACCGTTGCGGAGCTTCTCGCCCTGCAGGTACTGCTCCTCGTAGAGCAGCGAGAAGCGATCGCCCTGGCGGATGTCCATGGCGAAGTCGATGTCCCAGCCGAAGATGCCCACCAGTTCCATGATCAGGGCATCGCTCAGCCCCGCGCTCTTGCCGGCCTCGAACAGGGAACGGTCGATCTCGCCGCCGGCATAGGCCAGCCGCGCCTCGAGCGGATGCTGCACATGGCGTGCGGTGAACCCCGAGTCCTTTCGAGTGACGATCAGCGATTCGAGCCGGCTGATCACGTATTCCATGGCCTGCAGGCGCCCTTGTTCGTCCAGCCGGAAGCGGAAGGCCTGCCCCGGCTGGAGACGGCGCAGGGCACGAGTCAGCGGACCCAGCTTCATGATGCGATGCAGATCGGCCGGACTGAGTCCTTGCCGGCGGAAGATCCGCGCCAGGCTGTCACCCCGGCGGACCGTGACGCGGTGCCAGGGGGAGGAGGCCGCCTCGGGCAGGGCATCGGCGGCTTCGCTGACCGGGGCGGAGGAGAGCGTGGCGGCTGCCGGGGCCGTCTCCGACTGCAGGGCCGGAAATTCCAGGGGAACGGTGATCCGCTGCGGCCGGCGTTCGGCATTGGCCGCAGGGAGGGGACGGGTGGCCTCGGCATCGGACGAGACGAACACCAGCACCGTGCCCAGGGCGGTCATCGCGCTGGCCAGCAGCAGGGTGTGCAACCCCGTCCAGCGCAATCTGCGACGGGGGGCCGGTTCCAGCAGCGACTTGTAGTCCCTTGTGAAGAAGGAATTATAATCCACGGAATTTATTGATTTTTTGTTTCCACCCGAAGATAGCCCGAAACGGGGGCCGGGTCAATCGGTCATATCCCGATTTCATGTCCATGGGAGATCCGGGGATTGTCCCATGCCGGGCCGACCGGGTGATTGTGCTAATCTACGCGCCCTTTTTTCAGCGAGGAGTTGCGCAAGATGTCCGTGGCCGAGGCACTGGAACAGATCAGGCGGGGAACCGAGGAGATCCTGGTCGAGTCGGAACTGGTGGAGCGCCTGGAAAGCGGCAGGCCCCTGCGGGTAAAGGCGGGTTTCGACCCCACCGCGCCGGATCTGCACCTGGGCCACACCGTGCTCATCAACAAGTTGCGCACCTTCCAGGATCTCGGTCACGAGGTGCTGTTCCTGATCGGGGATTTCACCGGGATGATCGGCGATCCCACCGGCAAGAGCGCCACCCGTCCGCCCCTGACCCGCGACGAGGTGATCGAGAACGCCCGCACCTACGAGCAGCAGATCTTCAAGATCCTCGATCCGGAAAAGACCCTGGTGATGTTCAATTCCAGCTGGATGAACGAGATGGACTCGACCGGCCTGATCCAGCTCGCTGCCCAATACACCGTGGCCCGCATGCTCGAACGGGACGACTTCGCCAAGCGCTACCAGTCCGGTCAGCCCATCGCCATCCACGAGTTCCTCTATCCGCTGATCCAGGGCTACGATTCGGTGGCCATGAAGGCCGACGTGGAGCTGGGTGGCACCGATCAGAAGTTCAACCTGCTGGTGGGGCGGGAATTGCAGAAACACTATGGCCAGAAGCCCCAGGTGGTGATCACCGTGCCCATTCTCGAAGGGCTGGACGGAGTGCAGAAGATGTCCAAGTCCCTCGGCAACTATATCGGCATCGACGAACCCCCCGACGAGATGTTCGGCAAGATCATGTCCATCTCCGACGATCTCATGTGGCGCTGGTTCGAGTTGCTGAGCTTCCGCCCCCTGAGCGAGATCGAAAAACTGCGCCAGGAGGTGGCCGAGGGCCGCAATCCCCGTGACGTGAAGTTCCTGCTCGGCGAGGAGATCGTGGCCCGCTTCCATTCGCCGGAAGCGGCGCGCAAGGCGCGCGAGAACTTCATCGCCCGCTTCCAGAAGGGCGCCATGCCCGACGAGATGCCGGAAGTGACACTCACCGCCGGCCCCGACGGTCTGCCCATCGCCAACCTGTTGCGCGAGGCGGGGCTGGTCCAGAGTACCTCGGAAGCCCTGCGCATGATCCGCCAGGGTGCGGTACGCCTCGACGGCGAGCGGATCAGCGATACGAAACTGCGCCTGCCGGCGGGTGAGACCCACGTGTTCCAGGTGGGCAAGCGCCGCTTCGCAAAAGTGGGCCTGACCTGATGGCAGGAACGCAGGGGCGAAATGGACTATCCTGAGAGCGGACCCACCCCCGGTCATGCAGCGAGTAACGGATGTCCTCCGAGTCCGATGCACAGTTTCGCCTGAGCCGCGCCACATTCCGGCGCCATTTCTATCGTCTGATCCTCCTGACCTGGCTGATCCCCCCGGTCTTCGGCCTGCTGTTCATTCTCTATCTGGGCATCCTCACGCCAGGTCAGCTCCTGGACCTCTTGGCCCATCCCCTGGAGCCGGCGTTCATCGTCGGCTGGCTGGTCTTCGCCCTGTGGTACTTCCCACGCCAGATCCAGCCCTTTGCGGACTATCTCGAACAGCCCGTGCCGGCGCGCATCGACGCTGCCCGGCACGGCCTGCGGCGCTTTCCCTGGCATTACTGGAGCCTGTTCCTGCTCTATCTGCTGCTGGCCCCGGGATCGGTGATCCTCGGCACCTGGCTGAGCACCGGCTACCTGGCGCCGCCCATCGACTGGTTTCGCATCCATCTGGTGGCGCTGATCGTCTCGATCATCGTCGGCCTGCCCATCTTCTTCCTGATCCTCGATCTCTTTGGACGGGCCCTGGATGCGCTGCCCCTGCAGCGGCCGCTGGTGACCATCCGCACCAAGGTGTTCCTGATCGGCGCCCTCGTGCCGCTGCTGATCGATACCATCCTGGTCCAGTATTACTGGACCCGAACCGGTTTCTTCTCCCTGGAAACCTTCGCCGTGTGGCTGAGCCTGGAACTGCTGGCAGTGGGCGGCAGCCTGATTTTCGTGCGCAGTTTCGGCCAGTCGCTCCAGCCGCTGGAGGCGGTCATCGCCAGCGGATCCGACGTGCCGGCACCCGGTGCCCGCCTGCGGCCCCGTTCCACCGACGAACTGGGCGTGCTGACCGAGGGCTATCGCCAGCTGCTGGACGCCCTGCGGATCCGCAATGCCGTGCTCGACGTCTCCAACCGCCTGTTGCGCAGTGCCGGTCGCAAGCGGGATCTGCCGGATCTGCTTGAGACCATCGTTGCCCTCGCCGACGAGGCCATCCCTGGCGACATGGTGTTCCTGATCCTCAAGGATCCGCAGCGCGAGGAACTGGTGGGCGTGATCCAGAGCGGCGCGGCCTACGCGCCGGAAGGCCGTTTCCGGCTCGCCCTCGACGAGACCTCCATGGCGGTCAGCGTCTACCGGGAGGGCAAGACCCTGGCGCTGGACGACGTGGCCCGGGATCCCCGGGTCAGCCCGCGCATGCGCCAGCAGTTCCAGGTCTGTTCGGCCCTGGCCACGCCGCTGCAGGTGGACGCAGAACGGCTGGGCGTGCTGATGAGCGTCTGCCGCGAGCGGCGCCATCACTACACCGAACAGGAAATCCTGCTGTTCGAGAACATGGCCCGCGAGGCCGCCATCGCCATCCACACCCAGCGGCTGGAAGAACAGCGCCTGGCGGCCGAGGCGGCCCATCGGGAACGGGAGGCCATGGTGCACCTGCTGCTCGAATCCACCGCCGAGGCCATCTATGGGGTGGATCTCGACGGTCGCTGCATCTTCGTCAATCCGGCCTGTCTGCACCTGCTGGGACAGGTTTCGGAAGCCACGGTACTGGGGCGGGACATGCACGCCCTGATACATCACAGCCGCGCCGACGGGACGGCCTTTCCCCCGGAAGAATGCCCCATCCTGCGGGCCGCCCGGCGGGGCGAGTCGGCCCATGGCGATGGGGACGTGTTCTGGCGTGCCGACGGCAGCGCCTTTCCGGTGGAATACTGGTCCCATCCCATTCGTCGCGAGGGCGAGATCATCGGCGCGGTGGTCACCTTCGTCGACATCAGCGAACGCCTGGCGGCCCAGCGCGCGCTCGAGCAGTACCGTGACCGGCTCGAGGAACAGGTGGCGCAGCGTACCGCCGAGCTGACCCGGGCCAATCAGGAGCTGGCCTCCTTCAGCTATACCGTCTCCCACGATCTGCGCTCGCCCCTGCGGGCCATCGACGGCTTCAGCCATGCCCTGCTCGAGGAATACGGCGAGCGCCTCGATACCACGGGCCGGGAATACCTGGAACGGGTGCGTCAAGCCGCCCAGCGCATGGGCGACCTCATCGATGCCCTGCTCAAGCTCTCGAAACTGTCCCGCAGCGAACTGCACTGGCAGAAGGTGGATCTCTCCGCCCTGGCCGGCGAGATCGCCGCCGAGCTGGGCCGCCGGGATCCGCAGCGCCAGGTGGAATGGAACATCGAACCGGATCTGCAGGCCGAGGCCGATCCCGGCCTGCTGCGGGCCGTGCTGGAGAACCTGCTGGGCAATGCCTGGAAGTACACCGCCCGGACACCGAATCCCCGGATCCGCTTCGCGGCAGAGCCCTGCGAGGACGGCCTGGCCTGGTGCGTCAGCGACAACGGCGCGGGGTTCGACATGGCCCATGCCGGCAAGCTCTTCGAGCCCTTCCAGCGCCTGCACACCGAGGCCGAGTTTCCGGGAACGGGTATCGGCCTGGCCACGGTGCAGCGCATCATTCAGCGCCACCATGGCCGCATCTGGGCGCGGGCGGCGCCAGGCGAAGGGGCATGTTTCTGCTTCACCCTCGGGGATCCGGCGTTATACGATGACGAAGCGGGCAAGGAACCATATAATTAGTGCGCATTTAGTGTGCACGGAATCACCGTTTTTCCCGTGCTGTTAAATGTTTGCGGCGCCGGGTCGATAGAAGTTCCTACCCGGCCACGGTCGACGTTGAACCATGTCGAATGTTAAAAATGGCCCAGCCTGTCGCCGCGAGGCGAGGAATTGGTTAGGCTGAGAGATTGCCCCGCCGTTGGCGGGCAGCGAGCACACCGGGGAGGAATGATGGCGTTCAAGAAGAAAATGATCCTGCTGGTCGAGGACAATCCCGACGACGAGGCCCTGGCCCTGCGGGCCCTGAAGAAAAGCAACCTGGCCAACGAAATCGCCGTGGCCCGCGATGGCGTGGAAGCCCTCGACTTCCTGTTCTGCGAAGGGCAGCATGCCGATCGTGCGCCCTGCGATCTGCCGGTGGTGGTGCTGCTCGATCTCAAGCTGCCCAAGGTGGATGGCCTGGAAGTACTCAAGCGCATCAAGTCCGATGAACGGACCCGGCGCCTGCCGGTGGTGATCCTCACCTCCTCGTCCGAGGAGCGGGACATCGTCGACAGTTACGACTTCGGGGCCAACAGCTACATCCGCAAGCCGGTGGACTTCAACCAGTTCACCGAGGCCGTGGCCCAGCTCGGGCTCTACTGGCTGGTGCTCAACGAGGTACCGGAATCCTGAAGATGGTCGACGAGAAGATCAGTCTCAGGCTGCTGATGATCGAGGACAACCCGGATGACGAGGCCCTCATCATCCGCAGCATCCGCAAGGGCGGCTTCGATGTCGAACACCTGCGCGTGGAGAACCGCGCGCAACTGATCGAGGCCCTGCGCCAGCAGGACTGGGACATCGTGCTGTCCGACTACCAGATGCCCGAATTCAACGGCCTCAATGCCCTGCGCACGGTCAAGGAACGCAGTCCCGACCTGCCCTTCATCATCGTCTCCGGGACCATCGGCGAGGAACTGGCCGTGGAAGCCATGCGCAGCGGCGCCCAGGACTACCTCATGAAGGACAACCTGGCCCGGCTGGTGCCGGCCATCCGCCGCGAGCTGAACGATGCCGACGAACGGCGGGCCCTGCGCCTGGCCCGGCAGACCCTGCGTCACCAGGCCTATCACGACATCCTCACCGGCCTGCCCAATCGCTGGCTGTTGCGGGATCGCCTCGAGCAGGTTTTCGCCTTTTCCCGCCGCCAGCACACCCGACCCACGGTCATGTTCCTCGATCTGGATCGCTTCAAGAACCTCAACGACACCCTCGGCCACCTGCTCGGCGATCAGCTCCTGCGCGCGGTGGCTGATCGGCTGCGCGAAGTGATCGCCGAGCAGGACACCCTGGCCCGGCTCGGGGGCGACGATTTCGTGCTGCTGTTCTCCGACGTGCCCGACCGGGAGGCCGCCCTGGCGCTGGCCCGTCGCATCCAGGCCCGCTTCGCCCAGCCCTTTCGGCTCGACGGCAAGGAGATCTATCTCGACGCCAGCATCGGCATCGCCCGCTATCCCGAAAACGGCAGCGAGCCCGACATTCTCATCAAGCATGCCGAATCGGCCATGTACTTCGCCAAGGAACGGGGCGGCAACAGCATCCAGTTCTCCTCCGACGAGATCCAGGCGGCGGCCGCCAACCGCTTCAACATCGAGAACGATCTGCGCTGCGCGATCCGCAACGACCAGCTCGAGGTCCACTACCAGCCCCAGATCGACCTGCGCAGCGGTGCGATCACCGGGGTCGAGGCCCTGGTCCGCTGGCCCCATCCGCACGAGGGGATGATCGCCCCCGACCGCTTCATCCCCATCGCCGAGGAAAGCGGCCTGATCCTCAGTCTCGGCCACTGGGTGCTGCAGCGGGCCATGGCCGACGCGGTCCGCTTCAAGGACGCCGGCTGCCTGCCCCGACGCCTGGCGGTCAACCTCTCTGCCCGCCAGCTCTACCACCAGGAAACCCTGGCCGCGTTCCAGGATCTGCTCGCCGGCAGCCCCCTTGAGGAGCGCTTTCTGGAAATCGAACTCACCGAGAGCGGCGTGATGCAGAATCCGGAGCAGGCCGTGGCCAATCTCAGCGCCCTGCGGGACCTGGGCGTCAGCGTGGCCATCGACGACTTCGGCACCGGCTATTCCTCGCTGGCCTACCTCAAGCGCTTTCCCATCGACATTCTCAAGATCGACCGCAGTTTCGTCCGCGACCTGGCCCTGGACCAGGACGACGAGGCCATCATCCGCACCATCATCGCCATGGCCGAGACCCTCAACATGCGGGTCATCGCCGAGGGCATCGAGACGCGCGAACAGCTCGAGCGCCTCGAGCGGCTCGGCTGCCAGGAAGGTCAGGGCTATTACTTCGCCCGGCCCCTGCCCTGTGCCGAACTGATCCGTTTCCTGCAGGACCGGGCCTGCGCCTGAGCCGGGCGAAAAAAACCTGCCCGAACAGGGGCTTGCGGTATTGAAACCGGGCCGCGGCCACCCCATGACAAAAAAACGCAACATTTTCCGCAAAGGGTGTTGACGCCCATCTCAGGCTGCGTATAATGCGCGCCTCTCGAGACGAGCCACGCGGTGAACGACACCGCCGGCAAGCAAGGATTCCCGCCCCGAGGGGTTGACGAAATCTGAAACTTGCGTAAAATGGTTCGTCTGCGTCGGACGAAAGACTCCGACCCGCTCTTTAACAATTTGATCAGGTAATTTGTGTGGGTGCTTGCGTCGATGAACGCTCTGCCAAGAGACGTCGATGGAAGTTTACCCAAGTCAAATCCAAGCGTTTTGATGAGGGATTTGAACTTTTCATCGCCAAGGTTTGGTTGTGCCTAACAACCGCAAACTTTGAACTGAAGAGTTTGATCCTGGCTCAGATTGAACGCTGGCGGCATGCCTAACACATGCAAGTCGAACGGTAACAGGCAGAAAGCTTGCTTTTTGCGCTGACGAGTGGCGGACGGGTGAGTAACGCGTAGGAATCTGCCCGGTAGTGGGGGACAACCTGGGGAAACTCAGGCTAATACCGCATACGCCCTACGGGGGAAAGGTGGCCTCTCCTTGGAAGCTACCGCTATCGGATGAGCCTGCGTCGGATTAGCTTGTTGGTGAGGTAATGGCTCACCAAGGCGACGATCCGTAGCTGGTCTGAGAGGACGATCAGCCACACTGGGACTGA
>JALSSV010000081.1 GCA_026984045.1 Chromatiales bacterium
AATGCGCGGCCATGACGACTCCACTCCAAACCCTGCGCATCGCCACGCGCAGCAGTCCGCTCGCGCTGTGGCAGGCCGAAGAAGTCAGCCGCCGTCTGCGCGCCATCCACCCAGACCTCGAAGTCGAACTGGTCACCATGAAAACCCGGGGCGACAAGATCCTCGACGCGCCGCTGGCCAAGGTCGGCGGCAAGGGATTGTTCGTCAAGGAACTGGAGGCCGGCATGCTCGAAGGCCGCGCCGACATCGCCGTGCACTCGATGAAGGATGTGCCGGTGGAATTCCCGGAGGGGCTGGAGCTGGCGCTGATCATGCAGCGCGAAGACCCGCGTGATGCCTTTGTCTCCAACGCCTACGACAGCCTCGATGCCTTGCCCGATGGCGCGCGTGTCGGCACCTCCAGCCTGCGCCGCCAGACCCAGATACGCGAGCGTTTTCCCCGGCTCGAGCTGGACTGGCTGCGCGGCAATGTGAATACCCGGTTGGCCAAGCTCGATGCCGGCGACCATGACGCCATCATCCTCGCCGCGGCCGGCCTCAAGCGCCTCGGTTTCGAATCCCGCATTCGCGGTTTCCTTGAGCCGGAAGTCAGCCTGCCCGCCATCGGCCAGGGCGCCATCGGCATCGAATGCCGCAGTGGTGATGCCGCGGTGCAGGCCCTGATCGCCCCGCTTGCCGACCGCGACACCACGCTGCGGGTGCAGGCCGAGCGGGCGATGAACGAACGCCTGGAAGGCGGTTGCCAGGTGCCGATCGCCGGCTACGCGGTGCTCGAGAACGGGCAGCTGTGGCTGCGCGGACTGGTCGGCGAGCCGGACGGCAGCCGGGTGTTGCGCGCCGAAATCCGCGGCTCCGCCGAGGATGCCGTGGCACTGGGCACTCGCCTTGCCGAAAACCTGCTCGAGCAGGGCGCCGGCGAGATCCTCAGGGCGTTGCACGACGCCCCGTGAGCAACGACGACCGGCCAAGCTGCCTGGTCACCCGTCCTGCGCATCAGGGCAGCAGTTTGATCGACAGCCTGCGCCAGCGGGGCTTTGAACCGTTGTCCTTTCCCGCCATCGCCATCGAACCCGCGCCGCCGAGTCCGGCGCTGCGTGATCTGCCGTGGCGCATCGAAGACTACGACCTGGCCCTGTTCGTCAGCCGCAATGCGGTGGATCACGCCTTCCGTTACCTCGATGCAACGGCTTTGTCGGCGCAATTGCAACTGGGTGCCATTGGCCGTGGCACGGCACAGGCACTGCAGGCTCAGGGCGTGGGCCAAGCGGTGATTCCGGCGGCCGAGTTCAACAGCGAAGGCTTGCTGGCCGCGCCAGAGTTGCAGTCTGTGAAGGGCAAACGCGTCATCATCTTCCGCGGTCAGGCCGGCCGTAACCTGCTGGGCGACAGCCTGCGCGAACGCGGTGCGCGGGTGGACTACTGCGAGGTCTACCGCCGCGCGCTGCCGGATCTCGGCCCCGCGGATTATCAGCGACTCACCGGCGGGCGCCGCCCGGATATCGCCCTGTTCACCAGCAGCGAAGGTCTGCGCAATACCCTGACCCTGCTCGATGACGACCAGGCCGCGGCCTTGCGGCGCCGCCCCTGGTTGCTGATCAGTGATAGAATGCGTGAAACTGCCCGGGATCTGGGACATAATGCCGCCATCCTGATTGCCGACAACGCCAGTGACGCGGGCCTGATCGCGGCCCTCGAGCGCTGGAAAGAGGACCGGCAATCCGCTGCCGGAAAACAACAACAGGGCGAATGAATCGCCTGCCACGACGATCATCGATGAAGCCAGACGACACCGCTGCCGAAGTCCCGGAGAATCCCGAAAGCCTGCCGCCCCCCGAGC
>JALSSV010000082.1 GCA_026984045.1 Chromatiales bacterium
GAAGAGACGACCCGCCCCGGCGAACTGATGCCGGTGCTGGAAGACGAGCACGGCACCTACATCATGAACTCGCGGGATCTGCGCGCCATCCAGCACATCGAACGGCTGGTGAAACTGGGCATCGACTCCTTCAAGATCGAAGGCCGCACCAAGTCCCATTATTACGTGGCCCGCACCGCCCAGCTCTACCGCCAGGCCATCGACGACGCCCTGGCCGACCGGCCCTTCGATCCGACCCTCTACGCCCGCCTCGAAGGCCTGGCCAACCGAGGCTACACCGACGGCTTCTACGAACGCCATCCCCCCCAGGACTACCAGAACTACCTGGAGGGCCACTCGGGCCGCTTCCGCCAGCGCTTCGTGGGCGAGATCCTCGACTACGACGCCCACACGGGCCTGGCCCGGGTGCTGGCCAAGAACCGCTTCGCCATCGGCGACCGTCTGGAAGTGATCACGCCCGGCGGCAACCGGGAACTGATCCTCGACCACATCGAGGGCCTCGACGGCCAGCGGCGCGAAATCGTGCCCGGCGGCGGCCACGAGGTGCGCATTCCCCTGCCGCCGGGGGAATACGCCTTCGGCCTGCTGGCCCGCGAAGAGACCGGCGACTGAAGACGTCGCCCGAGGCCACTCCATCTATCGCGATCGTCATAGCCTTGCTGCAAACTGCAAGGTTTCCGTTCCCGCGCCGGCCGCCTTGCCCTCTTCTCTCAAGTTTGTGACGCCGTTCGCCGTTATAGTCACAAGTACCTGGGGGGATTCATGGACTTCATCGGCGCCAAAGATCTGTTTCTGGCCATCGATCAGGGGGGGCATGCCAGTCGGGCGCTGGTCTTCGACATCGAAGGCAACCTGCGTGCCGCCGCCTGGCACGATCTGCATCCGCAGGTGAGCGACGACAGCCGGGTCGAATACGAACCCGGCCCCCTGCTCGCCTCCCTGCACGACGTGGTGGCCGAAGTGCTGGAGAAGCTGGGCGAGGATCGCCGCCACGTGGTGCGCGCGGGCCTGGCCACCCAGCGCGCCAACGTCATGTGCTGGGATCGGCTCACCGGCCGCGCCATCGGCCCGGTGATCAGCTGGCAGGATCGCCGCGGCCGGGAACAGGTGGCCGCGCTGGCCCGCCACAGCAAGTTCGTGCATGCCCGCACCGGCCTGTTTCTCTCTCCCCACTACGGCGCCAGCAAGATCCACTGGTGTCTCGAACACCTCCCCGAGGTGCTCAGGGCCCTGCAGGAGGATCGTCTGGGCTATGGCCCCATGGCCGCCTGGCTCACCTGGCAGCTCACCCATCGGGAACCGGTGGTGACCGACGTGGTCAACGCCAGCCGCACCCAGCTGCTCTCCCTGGAACGGCTCGACTGGGACGACGCGCTGCTGGAGCTGTTCGACGTGCCCGCCGAACCCCTGCCCCGCTGCGTGCCCAACCTGCGGGAGTTCGGCCGCCTGAGCCATGCCCATGACGTGCCCCTGCACCTGGTCACCGGGGATCAGTCGGCGGCCCTGTTCGCCTACGGCGAGCTGCAGCCGGACACCGCCTACATCAACACCGGCACCGGCGCCTTCGTCTCCCGGCCCTCCGGCCCGGCCCGCCTGTATGGCCGGCGCCTGCTGACCAGCGTGATTCACCACACCGACGAGCAGACCGAATACGTCCTGGAAGGCACCGTCAACGGCGCCGGCGCGGCCCTGGAATGGTTCGCCCGCCGCTTCGAGGTGCCGGATCTGATCCAGCGTCTGCCCGCCTGGCTGGAGGAGACGGTGGGTTCACCCAGCCTGTTCCTCAACGGCGTGTCGGGGCTGGGCTCGCCCTTCTGGATCGCCGACTTCCCCACCCGCTTCGAGGGCCCGGCCGATCTGCCCCTGCGGGCGGTGGCGGTGGTGGAGAGCATCGTCTTCCTGCTGGGGGCCAACCTGGCCGAGATGCGCAAGCTGGCCTCGCCGCCCGAGCAGATCCAGATCACCGGGGGACTCGCCCACCTCGACGGCCTGTGCCGGCGCCTGGCCGATCTCTCCGGCCTGCCGGTGTACCGTCCCCGGGAGTGCGAAGCCACCGCCCGGGGCCTGGCCTTCCTGCTCGCCGGCCGCCCCCGCCACTGGCCCGAGGAATCCCCGGGCGACTGGTTCCAGCCGCAACCCAACCCGGCCCTGCAAGCCACCTATCACCGCTGGCTGGCGGCCATGCTCGGCACCATGCGCAAAGGAAAGAACGCGTAAGCGCCGCGCCTACGCGTGCTGGCGCAACGCGCCAAGCAAACGCCCAATGGCGAAGGTCTCCACCCGGTCCACGCCTCGCGAGAGCAGGTCGCGGGCCTGTTGCGGGTCGTCGCATTCGTAGACCGCGAGGCGGTGACCGGGGTGGGCGATGCGGCCGGGGGGGAGGGTGTCGAGCCGGCACAGCCACCACTCGGCCTCCAGGGCCTGCACCGCCGGCAATCGGTGATCCGCCCAGTCGTCGAACACGGCGCCGATGGGCCAGGACGTGCGCCCACGAACCGCGGCCAGGGCATCCGTATCGTAGGAGATGATCACGCAACGCCCGGCCAGGGGTTCCAGTGGCGGCAACACGGCATCGAGCACGGCGTCCACGCCGAACCGCGCCAGGCTGATCCGCTTGAGTTCCACATAGGTCTCCACGTCCGGCCGGGCGGTCAGCGAGTCCACGAAATCATGCAGGGCCGGGATCGGCGCGCCCTCGCCTCCCGTCGGGCTGCGCACGCGGAAGGCCTGCACCTGCTCGAGGGTCTTCTCGTGGATCGCGCCCGGCGCGCCGCAGAGGCGCCGCAGATCCCGATCGTGGAACAGCACCGGCACCCCGTCGGCGGTCAGTTGCACGTCGGTCTCCAGCACGTGCCCGCCCACGGCCAGGGCATCGGCGAAGGCCGGCAGGGTGTTCTCGGGAAAGCGGGCCGCGTGGCCCCGATGGGCCACCAGTTGCCAGCCCGGATCAAAGCGGGTCGCCGTCATCGTGACCGGCCCCTCATTTTCCCGAACCTGCTAGCCCGGAGATTGCACCAAGGCGCCGGATGATTGCGGACTTTGCAGCCGCGCTCGCGCCGCGCTGGAGCGAAAGGCGTAGCCATGGCTACGGCTTTCGTGAAGCGCAAGCGAGCGCGAGCGACCGTTTCGTCTGGAACGAAACGGGTCGCGCAAAGCGCGCCCGCAGGGGGCAGACCAGGGAAGGTCTGCCACCAAAGCCGCAAGGGCCGGCGCAGAGGACGGGCGGAACAAAGTGTCTTTGGTGAAATCGTCCACATGTTTCAACAAGGCCTTGTTATTCAAGGATTTGTTTGACCGCCCGTCCTCGACTTGGTGCAATATCCGGGCTAGAATCCCCGTGCATGAGCCCCGACACCCAGAGCACCCTGCAAATCCTCAGCATCGCCATCCTCCCCACGCTGTTCGCCATCGTGGTCCACGAGGTGGCCCACGGCTGGGTGGCCAAACGGCTGGGGGATAACACCGCCTGGATGCTGGGGCGGCTGACCCTCAACCCCCTCAAGCACATCGATCCCGTCGGCACCATCCTGGTACCCGTGATCACCATTCTCACCATGGGCTTCGCCTTTGGCTGGGCCAAGCCGGTGCCCATCGACTGGCGCAAGCTGCACCACCCGCGCCGCGACATGGTGCTGGTGGCCGCCGCCGGCCCCGGCGCCAACCTGCTGATGGCCATCGGCTGGGGCCTGGTGGCCAAGCTGGCCAGCCTGCTGCCCGAAGGGCTGGCGATGATCAGCATGCCGCTCATCTACATGGGCCTGTTTGGGATCCTGATCAACGTGGTCCTGATGGTCTTCAACCTCGTGCCCCTGCCGCCGCTCGATGGCGGACGCATCGCCGTGGGCCTGCTGCCGCCGGCCCTGGCCCGTCCCCTCAGCCGCATCGAACCGCTGGGCCTGATCCTCATCGTGGCCCTGCTGCTGACCGGCGGCTGGCGTTTCATCAGCCCGGTGATCGGCGCCGTGCGCCACGCCATCCAGGTGCTCACCGGCCTGTCCTGAATTCCCGGCCGCAAGGGCGTGCCCAATACCGGACCACCAACCGAAGGTTTTCGGAAATTCGGAACGGCCATTGCGTCAATCCAGCCGACGCAGGGCCACGAAGCGCTGCCGTTCGTCGAACTCCAGCTCGAAACGCCCCCGGATCCCGTCGTGGCGCAGATGGGGGCGCAAGGCCGCGGCCGGAAACCGCACCCGCAGCCCCTCCTCGCTGCGGGCCTGCACGGCCTGCACCCGTCCGGCGTAGTACTGGCGGAACAGACGGGGCGAAATGGTCAGGCGCAAGCGCAGACAGGGCATGCAAATCCTCCGAATTTCCACGCAACTTGCAGGGATTGTGCCAAATTTTCCCTCAATCGTGGTTTGGGATTAGAATGGAGGACTTTGCCCGGGTGGCCTGTGACCACCCCGTTTCCTGTTCATTCCCAGAGAGCCTTTTCATGAAAATCGAGTTTCCCGCCCCCTCCACCATCCTGCGCCTGCTGATTGCCTCCATACTCGTGGCCGTGCTCGGCCGCTTCCTGCTGCCCTACACGCCGCTGACGGGCCTGGCCGCCGAATGGCTCTTTGCCCTGGGCCTGCTGCTCGGCGGCCTGCTCGCCGGCGGCCTGAGCCTGCTTCGCGCCAGCCCCCCGCGCGAGGAAACCGCCACCGAATCCATCTTCGTCGGCAATCTGGCCTTCCGCATGCCTGCCGAGGCCCTGCGGGAACTGTTCGCGCAGTACGGGGAAGTGCACAGCGTGCGCCTGATGACCGACCGGGTCACCCGCAAGCCCCGCGGCTTCGGCTTCGTGACCATGAATCGCCGCGACGCCCGCGCCGCCATCAAGGCCCTCGACGGCAAGGAGTTCTTCGGCCGGCCGCTGAAGGTGAACGTGGCCCATGAACGCAAGCCGCGCCCGGAGCCGTCCCGCGCGGCCTGAAAAACGGGCCCGACCACGCAGGGCGACAGACAGGCCGCCACCGCGAATCAGCCCTGCACGTCGAGCAGCTCCACCTCGAAGACCAGGGTGGCATTGGGCGGAATCACGCCACCCGCGCCCCGGGCGCCATACCCCATCTCCGGCGGAATGATCAGGGTGCGCACCCCGCCCACCTTCATGCCCGCCACGCCCTCGTCCCAGCCGCGGATCACCTGACCGGCGCCGAGATTGAACAGGAAGGGCTGGTTGCGGTCACGAGAGCTGTCGAATTTCGTGCCCTTGCCCTCTTCGGCCTTGGGGTCGTGCAGCCAGCCGGTGTAATGCACCACCACCGGCTTGCCGGCCACGGCCTCCTTGCCCTCGCCTTCACGGATGTCGATGGTCTGCAGGGTGTCGCTCATGATTTTCTCCCGGTTCGGAAACAGGCCGGGAAGTCTATCATGGGCTGAAAAACCGCCCTGCCCCCCTCAACCACCAGCCATCCCGAATCACGCGCCGCCGGCCTCAAGAATCGCCGCTGCGGGCCGATAGGATCCGTGAACCGGGCCGGGTCCGCCGGCTGCCGGGGCCATCACGAGGCAAGCACATGGACAATTTCATCAAATCCGTGGACGAACGCACCAAGCTGGCCGGCGCCAACCGGCTGGAAGTGCTCCTGTTCAGTCTCGGCTACGATCGGCGGACCGAACGGGAAGAGGTCTTCGGCCTCAACGTGTTCAAGATCCGCGAGGTCATCCAGGTGCCGGAGATCACCCACGCCCCCGACATGCCGACCGGCGTGGAAGGCATGGTGAGCCTGCGCGGCAGCATGATCCCGGTGATCAACCTGGCCCACTTCTGCCAGATGGACGTGGAGGAACCGCCCACCAAGCTGATCGTCACCGAGTTCAACAAGTCCACCCAGGGCCTGCTGGTGGCCTCGGTGGAGCAGATCCTGCGCATGGAGTGGAACGACATCAAGGTGCCGCCGCCGATGATGGCCAACCGGCTCGGCGGCCTGGTGACGGCGGTCACCGAACTCAAGGACGGGCGCATCGTGATGGTGCTGGACGTGGAGAAGGTGCTGGCCGAGACCGCCGGCTTCATGGACGACCCCACCATGTTCAACGGCCTGGAACAGATCGACACCCCGGCCACGGTGCTGTTCGCCGACGATTCGGCCGTGGCCCGCCGCCAGATCGAAACCACCCTCGATCACATGGGCGTGAACTATCTCGCGGCCAAGAACGGCGTGGAAGCCTGGGAGAAACTGGAGGATCTGGCCAGCCGCGCCGAGGCCAGCCACACGCCCGTGTACGAGATGCTGCAGGCCATCGTCACCGATGTGGAGATGCCGGGCATGGACGGCTACGTGCTGACCAAGAAGGTCAAGAGCGACAGCCGCTTCAATGGCGTCCCCGTCATCATGCATTCCTCCCTCTCGGCCGAGGCCAACATGAAGCTCGGCACCGAGGTCGGGGCCGACGCCTACGTGGCCAAGTTCGATCCCCAGGAATTCGCCCGTATCCTCACCCCCCTGCTCACCGGCACGCGCAATACGCCGGAGGCGTCCGCCGGCTGAATCCGCGCCGTTGCCGCCAGGCACGATCCGCGCTTCCATCGGCGGCAGGAAGATCCGCTTCATGACACGGCGCTCGCCGGGTTGGCTGATTTCAGGAGCACGGACCGGCGGGCGCCGGGGACGTTCCGTCGCGCCCCGCCGGCGGTATAATGCCGCGCCTTGTCTCATCCGGAAACCCTGCCCATGCCTCAAGCCGCCATCTTCGATACCGATCTGGAACACTTCGACCAGGACGTGCTGGCCGCCTCTCAAGAGGCGCCCGTGCTGGTGGACTTCTGGGCCGAGTGGTGTCCGCCCTGCCTGGTCATCGCGCCGATTCTGGAACAGGTGGTGCGCGAACGCGAGGGCGGGGTGCGGCTGGCCAAGCTGGAAGTGGACGAAGGCGAGAACATGAAACTGGCCGGCCGTTACGCCGTGCGCGGCTTCCCCACGGTGATCCTGTTCCGCGACGGCGAGGAAGTGGCGCGCTTCAGCGGCGCCCGGTCCGCCGGGTTCATCGAAGACTTCCTCGACGAGCACGGAGTGTGAAGGTTTCAAGACACCTCCTTCTCGCCATACGGCGGCAACGACCTGCGCTCCTCCTGGGGAATGGCCTCCTTATTTCTTGACGAACACGCCGGGGATCCAGGTCTTGCGCAGTTTGGCGGTTTCCTTGAGGTTGCCCTCGTCCTCGTCCACGAAGCGGAAGTTGTTCATGCCGATCCGGATCATGTCGCCGTTTTTGAGCTTGCACAGGGTGATCCGTTCGTCGTTGACGTAGGTGTGGTTGGTACTGTCCTGGTCCTGCAGGTAAT
The DNA here is from genome assembly GCA_026984045.1 of Chromatiales bacterium. Taxonomy (GTDB): domain Bacteria; phylum Pseudomonadota; class Gammaproteobacteria; order UBA6429; family Thiohalophilaceae; genus JALSSV01. The sequence continues at coordinate 7,277 of JALSSV010000082.1, forward strand.
AGTCCACCCGGCCCTCGCCATCGGGGCTGGCCACCACTTCCAGCACCGCATGGCGCTTGCTCACCAGATCGTCGTCGATGCTGATGTCGTTGTCCGTGTCGCGCCCGATGGTGATGCGCGGCTTGGCGATCACCAGCTTGATGCCGGCCCCGTCGGGCGAAAACTGGATCAGCATGGCCATGGGGCAAGGCTCCTGCGTCACTGTGGTACCGGTTGCCTGGACAGCCGGCATGGGGTAGTTTGAGGGGAATTATGCCGGCGGTCGCCGGCGGAAGGAAGCCAGCCATTGGGCCAGGAAGAGACCGCACTGCTCAGGGAGGTGGAAGCCGCCATCCGCGGCGACCGCCTGATCCTGCCCTCGCCACCGGATCATCTGCAGGAAATCCGCCGTCTGCTCGAGGATCCCGACGCCGGGGTCGATCGCATCGCCGCTGCCATCGGCCAGGATCCGGCACTGGCTGCGCGCATCCTCAAGATCACCAACAGCGCCGCCCATCGCGGCGATCGCCCACCGGAATCCCTGAGCCAGGCCATCGCCCGGCTGGGCAACCGCCTGGTGGGCACGCTCGTGACCAGTCATGCCCTGCTGCAAACCTTCGGCGCGCCCTGTCCGGCCTATTCGGGCCTGCTGGAGATCATCCGCGAACTGAGCCGCCAGGTGGCGGCCTGGGCCTGGGTGCTGGCTCGGGAAGCGCCCCTGCCGCCGGCCGAGGAAGCCCTGCTGGCCGGGCTGGTGCATCGGATTGGCATGCTGCCCATCCTCCAGTGCGCTGCCCATCACGGCACGCCGCCCCCGCCCGAGGCCATGCACGCCCTGCTGGAGGAATACCATGCGCCGGTGGGCGCCATGCTCCTGGCCCACTGGCGCTTTCCCCCGGAACTGGTTGCAGCGGTGGGTCACTACCGCCAGCCGCCGGTGTCCGACGAGGCCACGCTCACCGATCTCCTCGCGGCCGCCAGTGCCGCGCGCAACCGCCAGCCCCTGCCCCCGGGCACGTCCGCGCGTCTCGGCCTGACGGACTGGCCGGCGCTGCTCGACGACCCGGCCTGGCGGGAACACTACCAGCACGCACTGACCCTGCTCTGAACCGGCAGAAGCCGCACGGCGCAATCCGCGACCTTGCGGTAGCGGGTAGCTGGGGACGGGTAGCGGAGAAAAGCGTTTGGTTTTCCCGGTTACCCGCCACCTGCTACCGCCGGCTCAATGCCGGGTCTCTCCGGCGCCCGACATGGGAAACCGGACCTTGACCTGGTTTTCCAGCGGGCGATCGAAGATCAACTCGATGCGTACCCGCCCGTCTTCCCCGGTCTCGACCCGGACCTGTTGCAGATCCGGAATCCGCTCGGCCAGCCAGGCCAGGGTGGCCGCGGTGCGCGCTTCCTGCTCCTGCTGCAGGGATTCCACCAGGCTCATCGCCACGTAGCGAGCCCGTTGCAGCAGATCGGGGTTGGCCAGCATTTCGCCATCGAGGGGAATGCCGCCATCCATCTCTTCGTCCATGCGCTGCAGATAGTCTCGCTGACGCGCGGGAAGCGGGACGTCCCGGTGATACTCCAGCTCGGCGATCCCGTTGACGAGCACCACCATCTTGTCACTCACGGCTTGACCTCCGCCCGGGCCTGTCTGTGCATGAATTCCTCGATCAGCTCGGTGGGCACGGCCCCCACCTGCTTGGCGACCAGTTTCCCCTGCGGATTGAAGAACAGAAAGGTGGGCGTTCCCACGAAGGCGTTGCCGGTAAGCCTTTGATACCACTCTGCCACTTCATCGGGCTCACCGATCAGGTTGGGGAAATTGACACGGTGCCGGGAGATGAATTGCTCGGCAGCGGCCCGCTTTTCCTGTCCATCGATGCTGATCCCCAGCACCCGGGCATCCTCGTCCTGATGCACGAAATGAAAATCCACGTAGTGACTGATTTCCTTGTTGCAGATGTGACAATCGGAGGCCCAGATCATCACCACCGTCCATTTGCCGTCGTCGAGGTAGTCGGAGACCCGGCCCGGCTTGCCGTCGAAGGTGGTCATGGCCTGGGAAGGCAGGCTGGCCAGCAGCAGGAACATTGCCAGCAGGCCGGTGAGCAGGATGTGAGTACGTTTCATGTTGAAGTGTCCGGTTGCGGCGCAAGGGCCGGGGATGATCCATCCGACACTGTCCGGATGGCTTGGTTCGATTGCCGGGGCGTCAGGGCCAATCGATCCGGTGCCGGCGCAGGGCCGCCTCGATGGCCTCGGCCGATAACGACTCGAAATCGGCCTGGCGGGGAGTCACGAAGCCCCCGGCCATCTCGTACCAGGTGAAACCGCTGCTCCAGGCCGGCGGCGCCACCTGCCCCTGGCGGCGGCGCACGAACAGCCACAGGTGGCCCGGCGCAAGCAGCAGATTGTAGCCGATTTGCGCCTCGTGCAAACGTGCCAGGATGGGCCAGGCCGCGGCGGGCGAATCGAACTCCAGCCGGATCACCGGCCAGTCCCGCGCCTGCATCGCCGGCAGGGGCTGCTCCCGCCGCAGCAGGTGGAAATGCAGATGGTTGACGGAGGCATAGGCGCCAAAGGCATTGTAGGCCAGCAGCAGATCGGGCAGCGCCACGGCGGCGTTCTCGAGCAGGGCCCAGGCCCAGGCCAGGGTGGCCGCATCCAGGTATTGGGGATGACCGGCCTCGCGCTCCGGCACCAGCAGGGTGTGATGGCGGGCGAAGGGATACTTGTTGAAATAGAAGGCCGTGCTGCGACCGAGGAGTTCGCCCTCCCAATACCGCTCCGCAAGCATGAAGGGGCGGTTGAAATGGAACCCCTCGGAATCGAAGGGCCGGTACAGGGTCTGTGGCGCCAGACGGCTGATCCGCGGCGGCCGCAACGCCCGCAGACGGTTGAACTGCACCTCCCACGGCCCGGCCTGGCGGAACCGGGTCGGCTCCAGGGCATCCTCGCCCAGGGCCTGCATCTGCCCGAAGACCGCAAAGTCCTCCTCGCCGGCTTCGCTCTTTCCCTCGGCCAGAAGCCGGGCCTGGAACCGGCCCTGTTTCGACAGGGCCGGTTCCAGGGCTTCCCGGATGGCCGGATCGGTCGCGGCATTGGCGGCACAGAGAATGTAGCCGGACAGGGCCTGTCCTTCGAGCAGCCGGCGCAAACCGGTCACGAAGGCCGCTTCCAGGACCCGGGATGACAGCAGGGGGGACTCGGTGGCGAACATGAACGGATCCGTTGTACGACTGGCGTCGTATTATCCGCCCTCGTTCGCCGCCCGGCTACACTTGACAGCCTGTCAGGCCCGGGTAAAGACGAACTCGTCGCCGTTACGCTTCACGGTCACGCCGGCACGGGTGAAAGTGTATTCCTCACCATCTTCCAGCTTGTGGAGATCGCCGGCGCAAACGGCCGTGTAGTCCTCCAGCACGCCACAATGAAGAATGCCCAGATTGTCGTAGGTATGGGGTTTGAGGGTAATGGATTCGGCTGACATGACGCTATCTCCTGTCTGGTTGTTCGTGATGACTCTCGGGAACGACAGGGACTTGCCCCATCGTCAGCAGAAGATGGCGATCCGCGCCGGTTTTTCAAGTGGCCAAATGAAAACGGCCATTCGCCACAAGGCGAATGGCCGTTTTCATCGGTATCGTCTTGCCGGACTCAGGACAGCGTCTTGCGCCGGCGCTGAAGGAATCCGATCAGCAGCAGACCAGCCAGGAACAGGGGCGCCGTGGCCGGCAGGGGCACGGCGCTGATGCTATAGGCGGTCAAGTGGCTCAATCCCTGAAATCTTGGGCTCTCGGGGTTCAGGAACATGGCGATGTCTCCCGTGTTCCAGCCCCCGTAATTGGCACCGGGCTCGTAACCGTACAGGGCCACATACCCGGCTGAGGCCACGGCCAGCACATCGACGGTCCCCCGGCCGAGATAGGCCCACAGCCCCACATTGGCTTCCCCCGTGCCAGAAGACAAGACTTCCGGATAGAGCGTGACATTCAACAGGCCATTCTGATACAGGACGTCTTCGTTGCGTGCCAGCTCGGTGACCTGTGCCCCGCTCCCCCAGCCGCTGTTGGTCAATGCGGCGGAGACCGTGTTCACATTGTCGTTTCCATTTTCGGAAACCTTCCAGATGTCGATAAGGGTGCCAAACCCGGCACCGAAACCGGAAGCGTAATCCATGGCCTGATCCAGGGTGATGGCCGAGACAGACCCGGAAACGACAAACAAAAGAGACAGCATCAGTCCCTTCAGAGATGATTGCTTGATGTTCATGATGGCTTCTCCCCTCTTGTCGTCTCGTCCATCCCGGCGCCGAGGCAAACCGGATCCCCTGCTGACATGGATGATTCGATCGTTGAATTGCATCGATTCCTGATTCGAATATAACAGAGGAATGCCGAAAGACAACTCTCTCATTGGTCATACGACAACCTCTGTCAAAAGCATATCCGTTTGATTTTACTGTGGTTTTGGCGGACTGTCGAAAACGGCGGTTGCCAGCTGCCTGTTAGGTATTTGCCGCCTTCACGATATCGAGCACCTCGATGGTTCCGCCCTGCACCTGCCAGTGGATGTCGTAATCCCCCAGGCGCAGACCATGGATCCGGCCCGCCTCGGCATCGCTGCGGTAGGCCGGTCGCGGATCGAGGGCCAGGATCTGCTCCAGGAGCCGGGGGAACTCGGACCAGTGGCGGGCGATTTCGGCACATTGGCGGGCCGCCCCGGGGGCGAAGCGAACCGGGAGAGCCGCCCCGGGGCGCTCGCTGGCGTAACTGGCGCGCGCATCGGGTACGGCATCCACCCAGGGCAGATAGGGCTTGATGTCCAGCACCGGCGTGCCGTCGAGCAGATCGGCGCCGCGCAGATGCAGGACCGGCTTGCCATCCTCGCGGTCGATGCGCTCCAGTTCCACCACCGACAATCCGAGGGGATTGGGCCGGAACATAGAGCGGGAGGCGAACACGCCGACACGGCGGTTGCCGCCGAGGCGCGGCGGACGCACCGTGGGTTTCCAGGCCTGACGGGCCGTGGCATGGAAGTGGAACAGCAACCAGACATGGGAAAAGCCGTCCAGCCCCTCGAGCGCCTCGGGCCGATCGAAGGGCGGCAGAAGGGCCAGGGTGGCCCGCACGGCCGGCACCAGTCCCGGCTGACGGGGGATGCCGAACTTCTCGCGGAAGGGAGAGCGCAGGACCCCGATGGGTTGATAGCAGATGGACTTGACGGAAGGTTTGGAGGGCATTGGCCAAATGGAAGTTCCAAATACCGGTTCACTTGGCAGGCTGTTGAAAAAGCCCTTCCATGGGCTTTTTCAACAGCCTGTCAGAGCCGCCGGCGCAGGATTTCGCGCAGTTCCTCGTCGCTCAGCTCAATGGGGTTGGTGCGCATGGAGCTGCCGCGGGCATGGGCGACGATGCGGTCCAGATCGGCTTCCCCGATGCCGTAGGCCGACAGGCGCGGCAGCTTCAGATGTTCGCTCCAGGCCCGCAGCCGTTCCACCAGCAGCGCCCAGGCCTGTTCCGGATCCCGCAGCGGGGTCTCGAGCAGCAGTTCGGCCAGCCGGGCGTAGCGGGCCAGGGCCGGGTTGTGCCGGTCCCGTTCGCGCATGGCGCGGATGTTGATGGCGGTGGCCTCGGCCAGCAGGGTGCCGCAGACCACGCCGTGGGGAATGGGGAAGAAGGCGCCCAGCGGCGAGGCCAGGCCATGGACCGCGCCGAGCCCCGCCTGGGCCAGAGTGATCCCGGAAACCAGGGAGGCCCAGGCCATGCGGCTGCGGGCGGCCTCGGTGATTTCCGCCGCCTCGCCAGCCCGGGAATACCAGGGCAACAGGCCATCGCGGGCCGCCTCCAGGCCGCTCAGGGCCAGCGCGTCGGTAAAGGGGCTGGCCCGCAGCGAGGTCCACGATTCGATGAGCTGGGTCAGGGCATCCATGCCGTTGGCGGCGATGAGTTCGGGCGGGCAGCCGATGAGCAGATCCGGATCCACCAGGGCATGTTCGGCCACCAGGCGATCGTCGCGGAAGGATTTCTTGAAGCCCTCGGCGCCCTGGCGGCTGAGCACGGCGTTCTTCGTCGCCTCGCTGCCGGTGCCGGCAGTGGTGGGCACGGCGATGAAGGGCACGGCCGGCCCCGCATAGGGTTTCTCCGGCCCCACGCCCTTGAGGTAATCGGTGACCGGATCGCCCACTCGCAGCAGGCCGGCGATGGCCTTGGCCGCATCCAGGGCACTGCCCCCGCCGATGCCCACCACCACGTCGATGGCCTCTTCTGCATGCTGCTGCACGGCCATGTCCACCAGCTCCGGCGAGGGCTCGCCGGGCACGGTGACGTGAAAGCGGGTGAAGCCGTGATCCCGCAACTCGGTTTCCAGCCAGACCCAGTTCGCCGTGGCCTGGAAGGACTGGCTGCCGGTGACCAGCAGCACCCCCCGACCGTACCCGGCCAGCAGGCCGGGCAGCCGGGCGAAGACGCCCACCCCGAAGTGCACCCGGGGCAGGCGGCCGATGGTGAACGGCGCAAAGGGAGAGGGCATTTCCATGATGGACCCGAAATCTCTGGGATGCGATGCCAGCGCCGAGTATAGCCCGGATAGGGCGTCGGCGAGGGGACCGTGACGCGCTCCCGCGGCCAACCGGCGCGGCTTTTTTCAATCCACCTCGAAGCCGGTGGTCTTGTGGCTGGCGTCGCAGAAGGGTTTCTTCCCCGAAGCACCGCAGCGGCACAGGGCTGCCTTGTTGCGGCGGGTTTCGTAACCGCCATCCTCGCTGCGAATGATCACCGGTCCCTTGACCACGTACATGGCATTGGCCCGGCAGGTGATGGTGACCGGGCCGCTCGCCCCGGACAGATCCTCGGCCCGTTCGTCGGGCACCAGGCCATCGTCGAATTCGATCTTCTTGTGGCTGCCATCGCAGAACGGCGTCTTCTTGGAGGCCCCACAACGGCACAGCCAGAGTTCCTCCTCGCCCCGCGCCAGCTCCTCGCCGTTGGCGGCCAGCAGGGTGAAGTTGCCCCGGCAAATCAAGGGTCCGTTGGCCCGGATGAGGATCACGTTCTGCCCGGGGGACGGCTTGCGGTTGTCGCTCAAGGTTCGCTCCTCAGGTTGGTGGGGGCGCCGGCACGGCGGCGCGCTATGCTACCATAGGCGTTCGGGCAAACCCGCCTTCGGCCAGCACCCTCTGTCATCGCAGGCACCGCGTCTGGGCGGCGACCCAGAAGTGGGTCCGGCAGCGACGGATTCAAGCGGTCGGCGGCCCTGAGACCATGAACATTCCCTACCGACTGCTCTCCGACTCCTGGTATCTTGGCGCGGCCGGGCTCTACGCCCTGTTGCTTGGCGCGGCGCTGTGGCGCGCCCCGTGGCGGCGCTTTCGCATCGGCGAAATCCAGCACGTGTTCCTCGGCTCGGTGGTTGGCCTGCTGGCGCTGTGGCACATCACCACCACCCACTTCCCCGGCCTGGACTACCACTATATCGGCGCCACCCTGCTGACCTTGATGTTCGGCTGGCGGCTGGCCCTGCTGGCCTTCAGCCTGGTCTATCTGGGCATGATGCTCAACGGCGAGAGCGACTGGCAGGCCCTGCCCCTGAACGTGCTGCTGATGGGGGCCGTGCCCATCCTCTTCAGCCAGGCGATCTACCGCCTGGTGGATCGGTACCTGCCCAACAACTTCTTCATCTACGTCTTTCTCAATGCCTTCTTTGGTGCCGGGCTGGCCATGGTGACGCTGGTGCTGGCCACCACCGCCGTCCTGGTGACAGGCGGCGCCTATCGCTTTGATCAACTGGCCAGCGACTTTCTGCCCTTCATTCCCCTGATGGCCTTTCCCGAGAGTTTCATCACCGGCATGCTGATTGCCATCATGGTGGTGATGGTGCCGAACTGGGTCTGCACCTTCGACGATTTTCGCTACCTGAAAGGTAAGTGAGCGCACACGAAGGGAATGGTTTGTAGGACCAGTCCCACATCCGTTTGCGCAACCACCGACAGCCTCGGCGAGCTCCCGGGACTAGACTTCAACCAGGTGGATGAAAAACGCCGGTCGTCACGACATCTGCCGCGCTTGAAATCGCGCCCGCCGGCGCCATCTCACAGGCGGTTGAAAAACGCCGTTTTTTCGGCAGCCTGCCAGCGAAGGAAGAAAGGGAAGGCTTCCCGACAACCGGAACCACCGGAAAAGCAGTACGGGCAAGACCATGACCGATCTGAAAACCGAACGACATACCCCCCGCCGCGGCGAATCCGGCCCGATTCCGCCCCGCAAGCGCCGCTATTACATGAAGAACCACCAGTGGTATTTCATGACCCGCGACGGCCGCCACCACGGCCCCTACTCCCACCTCACCGATGCGGAGGCCGCCCTGAAGCTGTACCTGCGGCGCTGCGGGATCGTGCGCGTGGCGTCCTGAGGGGAACCGTTGGGTTTCCCGTAGGAGCGGCGCGAGCCGCGATTTGTGGGTAGCGGGTGGCTGGCAAGAGCAGGTATTGCCCAGTCACCAGCCACTGGCTATCTGTTCCGAAATATGCGTCATCTTGTTGCCGGGTAGCTGACCCAGGGCCGCCCTCATGGCCGGAAGGGCGTTGCGTGACACGCCCTAAATACATCCATGTAGGCTCTGCGGCCGCATCCCTGCGGCCGAAGGTCACGCAACGCCCTTCCGGCCATGAGGGCTTCGCGCCTGTAGCAAAGATTGATCGATATTTCGGTACAACCATCTAGCCACTCGCTACCAGCGACCAGCCACCCCCTACCGCGGTATCGCGGCTCGCGCCGCTCCTACCGAAAACGGGCGGCAGGGAACAAAACGCCTTTATCGGCGACCCGCTCCTTGCGATCGGTATCGCAGGGAGCACGTTCAGGCGGTCATTCGATCCGGCAGGCCTCGTCGAAGTCGAGGCGCGGGCCGCGGGGATAGAGGCCGCTCGGGTCGCCGTAGCCGATGGCGCAGATGAAGTTGGATTTCACCCTGCCATCGGGGAAGAACGTGGCGTCGAGCTTTTCGTTGTCGAAGCCGGACATGGGCCCGCAGTCGAGCCCCAGGCTGCGGGCGGCCAGGATGAGATAGGCGCCCTGCAGGGAACTGTTGCGAAACGCGGTTTCCCGGATCTTCTCGGGCTTGCCCACGAACCAGCTGCGCGCATCGGTGTGGGGGAACAGCCTGGGCAGCTTCTCGTAGAATTCCATGTCCATGCCGATGATGGCCACCACGGGGGCGCTCATGGCCTTGTCCACGTTGCCTTCGTCCAGACAGGGTTTCAGGCGTTCCTTGGCCTCGGGGCTGCGCACGAACACGAAGCGGGCCGGGCAGGAATTGGCGCTGGTGGGGCCCCACTTGAACAGGTCGTAGAGCTGGCGGATCTGGTCTTCGCTGACCGGCTTGTCGAGCCACTTGTTGTGGGAACGGGCCTCGCGGAAGAGCTGATCCAGCGCGGCGTCGGACAGGGGTTGGCCTGACATGCTGCTTGCCTCCGGTTTTTGTTCTCCTGCCCCACAATGTGGCACGAAGCGCCGCCGGGAACAAGGGACGAAAAGCAGGGGAAATGCCGGCTACGTCTCCCGCAGGCGCTGCGAGACCAGCAGGGCCTCGGGCACGTACAGCTTGATCACGGCCGGCAGTTCCAGGGTGATGCCCGGCACCGGGCGTACCGAAACCCACAGCAGGTTGAGCGCCAGGTTGAGATCGGCGAACACCACGGCCCGGGCATAGGCCTTCAGCGCCCGTTCGATACGTCCGGTCACGGCAGCAATCTCGGCAGGCGACCGCTGGCGCAGACGGGGAATGATCATCATGAAGTCGGTCAGGCGGGTTCCATCGGCGTCACGCACCGGCACCCGCTTCCAAAGCGGTTCGGCCGGTTGCAGGGGGGATTCGGCCGGTTCCCGGCCGGGGCGGCGGGCGAGTGTCACGGGCGTCTCCGGAAGGGGGATACCCAAGATATAGCACAGGATCCGGCTCAGCGCCGCCGGCGAGCCCGCGGTTTCAGATCGGCCGGACGGGTTCGGATCCACTCCACGAAACGCCGGATCCCCGGATGAGCCAGCAGCGCCTCCCGGCTGTGGAAGTGATCGGCCAGTTCCTTTTCCGACAGCAGCGCATGGATCTGGCCGTGACAGGGCCGGCAGACCATGAGGATCCGGCGGGTCAGTTCCTCGCGGCCGAAGCGGCGGCGCACCCGCCGGTTGCGGTGCCGGGTGCGGGGGATGAGATGGTGCCGGGTCAGCTCCAGGTTCTCGCGGCCGCACAGCTCGCACACGCCCTTCATGCCGCTGTCTCCCGGCGCAGGCGCAGCGCCAGCCCCCCGGCCAGGCCGATGAGCAGGGCGCCGGCCACGAAACCGCCGTCCAGCGTCTCGTCCCAGAACAGGAAGCCGTACACGGCCCCGAACACCACCGAGGCATAGGTGAAGGGCGCGAGGCGCGAGGCCGCGGCCAGGCCGTATCCGCGGGTGAGAAAGAGCTGACCCAGGGTGCCGAACAGCCCCATCAGACCCAGCCAGGCCCATTGTCCGGTATCGGGGGTCCGCCAGTGCCACAACAGGGGCATGGCGGTGGCCACCACCATCCCCAGCGAGAACCAGAACACGATGCGCAGCGTCGGCTCGCTGCGGGCCAGGCGCCGCACCGTGACCTTGGCCCCGGCAGCGAACAGGCCACCGGCCAGGCCGGCCAGTGCCGCCGGCGCCAGCTGGCCGGTCGGCGCCACCACCAGCACCACGCCGAGAAAGCCGATGCCCACCGCCAGCCACACCGCGCCCCGCAGCCGTTCGGCCAGCCACAGGGTGGCGATCAGCGGCATGAACAGGGGCGAGGTCATTTTCAGCAGCATGCCATCGGCCAGCGGCAGGCGCGACAGGGCATAGAAGAAACAGTACAGGGCCGACACCCCGAGCGCGGTACGCAGCAGATGCAGGCCGGGCACCCGGGAGACCAGTGTCTGCCGCCCCGCCTGGCGCCAGCCCAGGGGCAACAGCAGGAGCAGCCCGAACAGGCCACGCATGAAGGCCACTTCCACCACTGGCAGCGTTCCCGTGAGGTGCTTGACCAGGGCGCCCATGGTGGCGAAACACAGCTCCGAGAGCAGGATCAGGCCGGCACCTAGCAGGAAGTTCTGGCGATAGAACATGGCGATCACGGAAAGCGACAGGACGCGCAGTTTACCCATTGCCGCACGGCTTTCGCATCCACCGGCGCTGGAGCGGCCTATACTCAGAAACGAGCATGGAGACAGCAGCGCAACAGACCCGGACCGGCCTGGTCCTCACCGGCGGCGGCGCCCGTGCCGCCTATCAGGTGGGGGTGCTGCGTGCCATCGCCCGACTTTTGCCGCGCGGCAGCCCCAGCCCCTTCCCCGTGATCTGCGGCACCTCGGCGGGGGCACTCAACGCCGCCAGTCTGGCGCTGGAGGCCGACGACTTCCGTCATGCCGTGTCCCGGCTGGTGCGGATCTGGGCCAACTTCCACTCCGCCGACGTGTTCCGCAGCGACGTGACCGGCATCGCCCGCACCGGTGCCCGCTGGCTGCTGACCATGATGACCGCCGGTCTGCTCGGGCGCAGCGATGCCCTTTATCTGCTCGATCGCACTCCCCTGCAGCGTCTCATGGAGCGGCATTTCGACCCTCGCCGCCTCCAGGCCAACATCGACGCCGGGCGGCTGCACGCTCTGAGCATCACTGCCTCGGGGTATACCTCCCACGAATCGGTGAGCTTCTTCCAGGGGGCGCCGGAGCTGCAGCCCTGGCGACGGGCCCGGCGGGTGGGTTGCCGGACAAAACTGGGCGTGGAACACCTGCTGGCCTCGTCGGCCATTCCCTTCGTCTTCGCCGCCCAGAAGGTCAACCGCGAATACTTCGGCGATGGCTCCATGCGTCAGATCGCCCCCATCAGCCCGGCCCTGCACCTGGGGGCCCGCCGGGTACTGGTGATCGGCAACCGCTACCGGGACGAGCAGGCGCCACCCCGCATCCATGCGGCGGAATACCCCACCCTGGGTGAAATCGCCGGTCACGTGCTCAACAGCATCTTTCTCGACTCCCTGGAGGCGGACATCGAGCGCCTGCAGCGGATCAACCGCACCATCAGTCTCATTCCCCGCCATCGCCTCGAGGAAAACGGCATCCTGCTGCGCCACGTGGACGTGCTGGTCATCTCGCCGAGCCAGGATCTGGGCGAACTGGCGGCTCACCACCGACGGGAATTGCCGCGCACTCTCCGCCTGCTGTTCCGCGGCATCGGTGCCATGCGCCCTTCCGGCGCCAGCCTGCTCAGCTACCTGCTGTTCGAGAAGGGCTACTGCCGGGAACTCATCGAACTGGGCTACCGGGACGCCATGCGCCAGGAGGCGGACATTCGGCAACTGCTCGAACCGGCCCTGTGATCCCTTCGCGCCGTTTTCTCAACCCTGCGCGCCAACGGCCGATAACCGGGGAAACGGTTCAGAGGATCCGGATCATGAGCGCCACGCCGCTGCTGCAGTTTCCCATGAACATCGACACGGTCGAGTCGGTGGTCCGCCGCGCCCTCAGGACCGTCGGCATGCCCGACTCCCTGCGCCACCGGGCCGAGCGCCACGGCATCTGGCATGAGCTGATCCTGGCTGACCGGCGCGCGGAAGACGCCGCCTGGATCGTGATCACGGTAGCCCCGCAGCAGCCGGTGGTGATGGAAATTCTCGCCCGGCCCGATGCCCCGGACGCCGCCCCCCAGTGCCTCTACGAAACCGCCGTCATCAATGCCGACGAACTGTATCACCAGACCTGCCGACTGGCCCTGTTGTGCCTGAATGCGGCCAACGATCAGCCCTGCTGAGCCGTTCCCCCCTCTTTTCTCTTTCCGCGTTCCTCTTTACCCTTGCCCCATGCAACGCACCCTGCTGCTGTTTCCTCTTTGGGCCCTGCTGCTGTCGGCGGTGGCCTGGTTCCTGCCCCAGTGGTTCACGCCGTGGCGCGGCGCCATCGTGCCCCTGCTGATGGTGATCATGTTCGGCATGGGCATGACCCTCACGCTGCGGGACTTCGTGCGGGTCTGGCGACGCCCGGGGGTGCTGGCCTTCGGCGTGGCCCTGCAATACGGCATCATGCCGGTGGCCGCCTGGGGCGTGGCCACGTGGCTCGGCCTGCCCCCCGCCCTGCTGGCCGGCATGGTGCTGGTGGGCAGCAGTCCCGGCGGCACGGCCTCCAATGTGGTCTGCTTCCTGGCGCAGGGCAATGTGGCGCTGTCGGTGAGCCTGACCCTTCTCTCCACGCTGCTGGCCTTTCTCCTCACCCCGGCGTTCACCTGGCTGCTGGCCGGCAAGGCGGTGCCGGTGCCCTTCGAGGCCATGCTGCTGGACATCCTGCGCATCGTGCTGGCCCCGGTGCTGCTGGGGGCCGCCATCAATTCCCTGTTCGGCCGGCGACTGCGACGACTGTTGCCGTTTTTTCCCCTGCTCTCGGTGCTGGCCATCGTGGTGATCATCGCTATCATCGTGGCCCTCAACCAGGCGCGGCTGGCCCAGGTGGGGCTGGCCCAGGTGGGGCTGGTGCTCGTCGGCGCCGTGCTGCTGCACAACGCCATCGGCCTGCTGCTGGGCTACCTCCTGCCCCGCCTGGCCGGGCATGACCCGGTCACCGCCCGCACCCTGGCCATCGAGACCGGCATGCAGAACTCGGGGCTGGCCGTGGCCCTGGCCCTGAAGTACTTCGGCCCCCTGGCCGCCCTGCCCGGCGCCCTGTTCAGCATCGGACACAATCTCTCGGGCGCGCTGCTGGCGAGTTTCTGGCGCAGAGGCTGAAAGCGTGCGGCGCGCCGCGCCTGCCCGGTTACTCGATGCGGAACTGACCGACCTGGCCCTGCAGCTCGGTGGAGAGCTGGGCCAGTTCGGTGCTGGCCTGGGCGATCTGCTGGCCGCCGGCGGCGGTCTGGTTGGCCATCTCGGTGATGGCGACCACGTTGCGATTGATCTCTTCGGCCACCGCGTTCTGTTCCTCGGCCGCACTGGCGATCTGGGTGCTCATCTGGTTGATGTGCGCCACGGCCTCGGCGATGGATTCGAGCGAGGCACCGGCGAGATTGGCCTGTTCCACCACCTGTTGAGCCTGTTCGCGGCTGCGGTTCATCACCTCCACCGCCTGCCGGGAACCGCTCTGCAGGGTCTCGATCACCTGGTTGATCTCTTCCGTGGATTCCTGGGTGCGGCCGGCCAGGGTGCGCACCTCGTCGGCCACCACGGCGAAGCCGCGGCCCTGCTCACCGGCCCGGGCCGCCTCGATGGCGGCATTGAGCGCCAGCAGGTTGGTCTGCTCGGCCACGCCCTTGATCACGTCGAGCACCGCGCTGATGCTCTCGCTGTCCTTCTCCAGGCGATGGATCACGCCGGCCGCATCTTCGATCTGGCCGGCCAGTTGCTGGATGGCGCTGACCGTTGAATCCACCACTTCGCGGCCCTCAGCGGTCTGACCGTTGGCCTCGTCCGCGGCGTGGGCGGTCTCGGCGATGTTGCGGCTCACTTCCTGCACGGTCGAGGTCATCTCGTTCATGGCCGTGGCCACCTGCTCGATCTGGGCCTGCTGCTCCTGGATGTTGTGACTGGTCTGATCGGTCACCACCGACATCTCCTCTGAGGCCGCCGCCACCTGCTGGGAGGAGTCGACGATCTGGCGGGCGAGGCCACCAAACTTCTCGGCCATGCGGTTGAAGCTGTCGGCGACCTGCTTCAGCTCGTCACGCACTATCACGTTGGCCCGCACGGTGAGATCGCCTTCGGCCATCCGCCCGGTGGCATCGTCGATCGCCCGGATGCTTTCGATGACCGAGGAATAGAACCCGCCGAAGAGGTAGATGATGAGGGCCAGCACCCCCACCACGGTCACGATGGACACCGTGCGCTGCCGGGTGAGCGCCTCGAGACGCCCCGCCAGGATGCCGTCGAGGCTGGGCAGCACCGCATCGAAGAGGCCGAAGGCGGCGCCGATGGCTTCCGTCCCGGCGGAGAAGACCCGCTTGGCGGAAACCTGGATGTCGTCCGTCTCGATCAGATCCTTCTGAACGAGGCCCAGGAAGACCCTGGCCTTGTCGACCGCGGCCTTGTCCCGGCCCTGCAACTGGCCGGCGATGGCGCCGTTGTTGCGGATCGCCACACCGAGATCGTAGTTCATGGCCTTCTCGCCGTCCTCGACCTTGGCAGCGAGCACCGCCAGGCGCATGCCGGTTTTGTCGTCCATGATGCCCTGGGCGGCCACACCGGCACCCAGGCCGCGGGCCTGGCCCATGGCGTCGGTGAGGACCGGCAGGCGGTTGACCACCAGATCCATCAGGTAGTAGCTGTCCAGCTCCGGATCCAGGATCAGGTTGGAAGTGTCGGCCACGTGGGCGATGAGGCCGATGAGCTTGCCGATGAGCGCTGAGTGGGCACGGAAGGCCTCGTCGGCCGGCATGTCGAAGGCCCGCTGCTCCAGGGCCCGCCAGTCGTCGCGCAGGGCCTGTGCCCGCCCTTCGGTCTCGAGCGCGGCGGCCAGCTCGCCATCCACGGCCTCCAGGGCCGCGAAGTCCGCGGCGATGGCCTTGCGCTTGGCCAGCAGCTTGTCGCGGAATGCCTTGTCGCCACGCAGATAGGCATTGGTCATGCCCCGGTGCTGGGGCAGGTGTTCGAGCAGGGGCCGCAAGGCGGCGATGTAGCGCACACCGAAGCGTTCCTGATCGAGAAAGCCGATCTCCTTCTGCAGCCCGCGCAGCTCGAGAGTCGCCAGCAGCAGCAGGGGCACCAGAAAGACGATGAAGATGAACATGAACTTGTGCAGATAGCGCAGACGTCCCATCAGCGCCCGGGCCGGAGTCAGAAAACCTTTCATGACGCTTCTCCTTCAGGTAGATGCGTTCGGAATACCGCCGTGGGTTTTCGTGCGGGGACAGGGCACGCAATAGAGACAGCGGGCAGGGCGAGGCACGCGGGCCCTGCCGGGAATGATGTGTTCTGGCTACAACATCGTCCGGAGAGGGAAAAACTTTAGCGCCGGTTCAGGCCAACAACGGGCGGCAGCGGGTAACGGCCTGAACGATTTTTCCGGCCAACCGCTCCCGGCCGCCTGCAACCGCAGAATCGCGACTTGCGTCGCTCCTACACGGAGAATTCTTTGCGATCTTTGCGCCTTCGCGTCTTTGCGTTGGATTTGCCGGCCGTAGAATCCAGGGCCGTGGTGGGGGGGGCGCCGCTCCTGCAATAGACAGCGGTTTCGGTTTTCGAGGGACCGCTAGCCGCCGCTTTCGAGCAGGGCGGCGACCACGGCGCTCCAGGCGGCGCCGATGTTGTCGGGGGTGTATCCGCCGCCGCCCATGGCCAGCAGGCGGCCGTCGCAGAAGTCGTCGGCGAGGCGGCAGAGATCGCGGGTCACCTGGGCGTGTACCCGGTGGCTGAAGGCCAGGTGGGTGATGGGATCGCCGGCCAGGCTGTCGGCGCCGCATTGCAGGAGGACGAATTCGGGGCGGGCGGCGCGCAGGAAGGCGAGGCATTCGGGCCAGAGCCGGGCGAAGGCGATGTCGTCCGCGCCCATGGGCAGGGGCACGTTGCGCTTGCTGCCTTCGGCCTCGCCGCGGCCGGTCTCTTCCGCCGCGCCGGTGCCGGGATAGAGGAAGCGACCGTCCTCGTGCAGATCCACGATGAAGACGTCCGGATCGTCCTCGAAGGCGTAGAAGACGCCGTCACCGTGATGGGCATCGATGTCCACGTAGGCGATGCGCCGCAGGCCGTGTACCTGGCGCAGGGTCTCGATGGCCACGCCGCCGTCGTTGAACACGCAGAAACCGGCGGCGCCGTCGCGGCGGGCATGGTGCAGACCGGCGATGGGCGTGAAGGCCCGCCGGGCCTCGCCGGCCAGGAGGCGCGCAACCCCCTCGAGGGTGGTGCCCACCACCCGCGAGGCGGCCTCGAAAATCCCGGGAAACACCGGCGTGTCCCCCTGATCCAGCCAGGCCAGGCCCTCGGCCTCGGCCGTGCGCACCCGTTCAACGTAGTCCCGGGTGTGAAAGCGCAGGAGTTCCTCGCGGCGGGCCTGGCGAGCGGGCCAGCCGCGAACCCGGCGATCCAGCCCCTGGCGGCGGCAGGCCTCGAGAAAGGCTGGCAGGCGGTAGGGGCCGAAGGGATGACTGGGACCGAAATGGTACTCGCCGAGGGCCGAATCACTGCATACGAGTACAGTCATTGGTATACTCGTGCTGCCGGGGTCCGCCGGGGCCGGCCCGGCAACCGCCATCCCTTTGCCCCGTCGAGAAACGGTTCGCTCCAGGCAGTATGGTTCATCAGCAAAACCTGATCGTGACCACGCGGGGACGGGGCACGCTCGAGATCACCGATCGCATTCGCGAGGTGGTGAGCGACGCGGGCCTCTCCACCGGCCTGTGTCACGTCTTCATCCACCACACCAGCGCCTCGCTGGTGGTCACCGAGAACGCCGATCCCAGCGTGCGGGACGATCTGGAAATGATCATGCAGCGTCTGGCCCCCGACGGCGATCCCGCCTACCGCCATCATCTGGAAGGCCCCGACGACATGCCGGCGCACATCCGCAGCGTATTGACCCAGAGCAGCCTGAGCCTGCCGGTGACCGCCGGCCGCCTGGCGCTCGGCACCTGGCAGGGGGTCTATCTCTGGGAGCACCGCAGCAGCGGCCATCGCCGCCAGCTCACCGTTACCGTCTACGGCGAGTGACGGCGCGCCCGCCGCAGGGCCTTGCTCAACAGCGCTCCCAGCCGGTGTGCCAGCTCGCGGCTCTGCGGTTCTTCTTCCAGGGCTTCGCCCATGGCCATGCCGATGAAGCCGTGCACCCGGC
Organism: Chromatiales bacterium; assembly: GCA_026984045.1. Lineage (GTDB taxonomy): Bacteria > Pseudomonadota > Gammaproteobacteria > UBA6429 > Thiohalophilaceae > JALSSV01. The sequence goes on from JALSSV010000082.1 coordinate 25,052, forward strand.
TGGTGGGGTGAATCTCGTCGAAGAAGACGTATTCCCCGAACTTCGCGCCGTTCTCGCAGCCGGGATAGAAGGTGAAGGTCTCGCTGCTGAAACAGGGATCGGTGGTGTTGGTGAAACCGTACTGTTCGGCATTGGCGAGCAGGGCGCCCAGGTAAGCGAACAGGTCGAACTCGGTGATCCGCAGGGCTGGATTGTAGGCCAGCAGGGAAACGGTCCGGTGCAGTTTGCGGTTCAACCGGCGGCTCAGCCGGGTGGCCCGCGCCGGCAGCGTGGCATCACCGGTGGCGGCCGCCAGCAGGCGGGTTTCGGGAATCACGCCGATGTCGGGAACGTTGACCACCAGGAAGCGGCGCGCCCCGGCGCCGGCCAGGGTGGCCAGGGCCACGCCGATGCGCCGCACGGCCCGGCGGATGATGCGCCTTGCCTCCAGGTCCGTCCGCGCATCACGGGCATCGCGCACGTCGTTGCCGCCGATCATGATCACGTAGAGGGCCTTCCTCGGGGCCTGCAGGCCGTGATTGGCCAGGAACAGGGTCACCTGCGTGGCCAGATCGATGGCCTCGTCGCCACGGGCCCGGGCCCCCGCCACCGCATAGTTGGGGCCCACCGCCGGCCCAATCAGATGCAGGGAGGCATCGGCCGTGAGGCCGAAGCCGGCGGCTAGGGTATCCACCGCCACCGGCCCGTTGGAAATGCGGTTCCGGTAGTAGGGTGGCGGCAACGGCCCGATCAGGGAGGCGAGGTTGCCGGTGTCGGAAAGGCTGTCGCCGAAGATGTAGATCCGGTCGAATTCGTCCGCTGCCGCCCCGACACCGAACGACAACAGCGCCAGCAGACAGAATGCCCGCCGCATGAACTGGTACATGGCGTTTCCCTCCCCGTGGTTTTATTCAGGCTGTCATGCCATCGTCTCGTGGACGGTCACTTTGAAGTATAGAACCCGCTGGGCGACTCTGCCGGAAACGGCACGCCGGTTCCCCCGAGGCCGCAATAGCCGCCGGGATTCTTCGCCAGGTATTGCTGGTGATACGGCTCGGCATAATGGAAAGCCGGCGCCGGCAGGATCTCGGTGGTCACGGGGCCGAAACCGGCGCGGGCCAGGGCCTCGGCATAGGCCGCCCGGCTGGCTTCGGCGGCCTGCTGCTGACCTTCATCGAACACGTAGATGCCGGAACGGTACTGGGTGCCGATGTCGTTGCCCTGGCGCATGCCCTGGGTGGGATCGTGACTCTCCCAGAACACCCGCAGCAGCTCGCCGTAACCGAGGCGTTCCGGCTCGAACACCACCAGTACCACTTCGTTGTGGCCGGTACGGCCGCTGCACACCTCCTCGTAGGCGGGGTTAGGCGTGAGGCCGCCGGCATAGCCGACGGCCGTGGTGAACACGCCGGGCAGGGTCCAGAAACGCTTCTCGGCGCCCCAGAAACAGCCCATGCCGAACAGGGCCCGTTGGCAGCCGGCGGGGAAAGGCGGCGAGAGCGGCTGGCCGAGCACCGCGTGTTTCTCCGGCACCGGCATCGTCTGGCGGCGCCCCGGCAGGGCCTCTTCGGGGGTGGGCAGACGGGTTTTCAGCGGGTTCATGATGGCGGGCGCCCCTGCTTGTGGTGGCTGGCGGGAAAGGCGTATTCTGGACCGGAAGGGCCGACAAGGGAAACACGGGGCATGACCAGGCTGGATTGCGAACTCGTCACCTGGGGCACGGTGCAACGCCTGTCCCGGAAGCTGGCCCAGACCATTCACGCCGACGGCTTTCGCCCCGATCTCGTGGTGGCCATCGGCCGTGGCGGCTACGTGCCTGCCCGCCTGCTCTGCGACTGGCTGGATCTCACCGAACTCACGTCCATCAAGCTCGAACACTACCGGGCCGGCTCCGACAAGCAGCCCGAGGCGGTGATCCGCTTTCCCCTCTGCCAGCCCATCCCCGGCCAGCGGGTACTGCTGGTGGACGACGTGAACGACACCGGCGACACCCTGCGCGCTGCCGTGGGACATCTGCGGGAGATGGGCGCCAGCGAGGTTCGCGTGGCCGTATTGCATGACAAAACCACTTCCCATTTCGCCGTGGACTTTCGTGGCCAGTGGGTACGGCGCTGGCGCTGGCTGATCTATCCCTGGGCGGTGGCCGAGGACGTGCGCGGCTTCCTGGCCCGTCACAACGGGCCCCGGGACCCCGAGGCGGCCCGGGCGTGGCTGGCCGAGCACTTCGGCATCCGCCTCTCACCCCGCTATCTCGCCGACATTCTCGCGCTCACCCCAGAGGGGGAATCCCCATGACCGATCACGACATCGCCCACCCCGAACAGGCCGCGGCCGGCTGGCGGCGCATCGAATGGGCCTGGCAGGAAATGCCGGTGCTGCGTGATCTGCATGACGAATTGGCGCGGACGCGGCCGCTTACCGGGCTCCGAATCAGCGGCTGCCTGCACATCACCACCGAGACGGCCAACCTCGCCCGGGTGCTCCAGGCCGCCGGGGCCGAGGTGGTGCTGTGCGCCAGCAACCCGCTCTCCACCCAGGACGACGTGGCCGCGGCCCTGGTGGAACGGCTCGCCATTCCGGTCTTCGCCCGTCACGGCGAGGACACGGAAACCTATTACCGGCACATCGAGTCGGCCATCGCCCACGAACCGCAGATCACCCTGGACGACGGGGCCGATCTGATCTCCACCCTGCACCGCCGTCACCCGGACCGGCTGGCGGGGATCCTCGGTGGCACCGAGGAGACCACCACCGGCGTGATCCGCCTGCGCGCCATGGCCGCGGACGGCGCCCTGCGCTATCCGGTGATCGCGGTCAACGACGCCATGACCAAGCACCTGTTCGACAACCGCTACGGCACCGGCCAGAGCGCCCTCGACGGGGTGATCCGCGCCACCAACATCCTGCTGGCCGGCCGCCACTTCGTGGTGGTGGGCTACGGCTGGTGCGGACGCGGCATCGCCCTGCGCGCCCGCGGCCATGGCGCCCACGTGATCGTCACCGAGGTGGATCCCCTGCGCGCCCTGGAAGCCACCATGGACGGCTACCGGGTGATGCCGCTGATCGAGGCGGCGCGGATCGCCGACTTCATCGTCACCGCCACCGGCGACAAGCACGTGGTGGACGCCGAACACCTGGCCGTGGCGAAGGACGGCTGCGTGCTGGCCAATGCCGGCCACTTCAACGTGGAGATCAACCTGCCCGCCCTGGAGGCGATGAGCACCGGCAAGACCCGGCCACGCCCCTCGGTGGAGGAATACCGGCTCGAGGACGGCCGCCGCCTGCGCCTGCTGGCCGAAGGCCGGCTGGTGAACCTGGCGGCGGCCGAAGGGCATCCCTCGGCGGTGATGGACATGAGTTTCGCCAACCAGGTGCTGGCCGTGCGCCATCTGGCCGCGCACGGCCGGGCGCTGCCGCCCGCGGTGCATCCGGTGCCGGCGGAACTGGATGCCGAAGTGGCCCGGCGCAAGCTGGCGGCGCTCGGGATCAACATCGACCAGCTCACCGCCGAACAGCGGCGCTACCTGGCCTCCTGGCAGGAAGGCACCTGATGAGCCGCGCCGGCGTGAAACGCATGCTGGCCGACATTCGCAGTGAAACGGCCCTGGCCCGACGCTGGCTCGGCCGCGACACGCTCGACCCGCGAGTGCTGGAGGCCATGGCCCGCGTGCCCCGGGATCGGTTCGTGCCCGAGGAACTGCGGGATCACGCCTGGGACAACGGCCCCCTGCCCATCGGCCATGGCCAGACCATCTCCCAGCCCTTCATCGTGGCCCTGATGACCGATCTGCTGGACATCGAACCGCACCACCGCATCCTGGAAATCGGCACCGGCTCGGGATACCAGACCGCGATCCTCGCCGAACTGGCCGATCAGGTGTACACGGTGGAAGTGGTGCCGCCACTGGGCGCACAGGCAAAACGCGTTCTCGATGCGCTGGGCTACGAAAACATCCACTATCGCACCGCCGACGGCCACCTGGGCTGGCCGGAACACGCCCCCTACGACGGCATCATCGTCACCGCCGCCGCCCGCGAGATCCCCGAGGAACTGATCGCGCAACTGAAACCGGGCGGCCGCCTGGTGATCCCCGTCGGCCCGCCGTGGACCACCCAGCAACTGCGGCGCCTCACCCGCAGGGAAGACGGCACCCTCGACGAACAGGCGATCCTGCCGGTGGCGTTCGTGCCGCTTGTGGAGGAAGACGCCGGGCATCAGGACAGGCAAAAACCGTAGGGTACGTTCGCAAAGCAACGCACCATGGCACGGATTGCAAGCGGGGCGAAAGCCGGGCGAGACAGGATGGCAAAAAGCGATCCGCGGCGGCACGTCCCTGTGCCACCACGAATCGTCACTCGTGGCCTGAAATGTTCAGGCGGACGGGTTCAGCGCATGCGGGTCACCGTGATGGTGCCCGATTCTCCCACATGACCGTCGGCATCGGTGGCGATGACCGTCGTGGTGGTGGGGAACCGCCCGGCCTGGAACAGGCCGGTGGCCGGGTCGATGGTGCCGGCCAGCGGATTGCTCAGCGACCAGGTATAGGGAGCCCGACCGCCGCTGGCCGTGAACTGCAGGGTCCCGAAGCGCGGCACCGAGGCGGTGAAGGGCGTGATCTCGATGACGTGATTGGCGCTGACGGTGATGTTGTCCGTGCTGCCGGCGATGCCGTCGGCATCGATGGCGGTGACGATCACCGTGCCCGGCGCCAGCGCCGTGAGCACGCCATTGGCATCGACGCTGGCCACCGCCGGATCCGATACGCTCCAGGCATAGGGCGCAGCCCCGCCCGTGGCGGTGAAGGCCAGCGTGTCGCCGACCACGAGATTCGCCGTGGCCGGGCTCACCTGCACGTCACGGACCGTAATGTCGCCGCTGGTGAGGGACAGGCCGGCTGCATCGGTGACGGTCACCTGGGTGACGCCGGCGCCCACGGCGGTCAGCAGGCCGTTGGCATCGATGGTGGCCACGGCCAGATTTCCCGACTGCCAGGTATAAGGCGGCGTGCCACCGGTCACGCTGAACTGGAGCGTGTCGCCCACGCCCAGAATGGCGGTGACCGGATCGATGGCCAGATCCGAGATCACGATGTCGCCCGTGCTGTCGCTGAAGCCATTGGCATCGGTAGCCGTCACCTGAACCGTGCCCGGCGCGATCCCCGTCAGCAGACCGGTGCTCACGTCGATGCTGGCGATGGCCGGATCCGATACGGTCCACACATAGGGCGGCGTGCCGCCGCTGGCCGTGAACTGCAGGCTGCTTCCCACCTGCAGGGAGGCGGTATCGGGGCTCACCAGGACGGTGGTGACGGTCGCCGAAGCCGTGCCCTGCACGCCATTGGCATCGGTCGCGTTCACCGTGACCGTCCCGGGCACCAGGCCGGTGAGCAGGCCGCTGGCGTCGATGGCGGCGACGGCCGGATCGGACACGCTCCAGGCATAGGGCGCCGCCCCGCCGCTCGCGCTGAATTGCACGCGGGTGCCGGCCGCGAGGGTGACTTCGGCCGGCGTCACGTCCACCCGCACCAGGCTGGCCAGGGCATTGGCGGCATTCAGGCGCCCGCCGCTGACGGTGAGGCCGGCCAGAGCGGCCACGGCATCCACGCTGTCGAGCAGCGCGGCCTTGAGGGCCACCACGTCGAGCGTGGGATCGGCCGCCAGGAGCAGCGCCGCCGTGCCCGCCACATGGGGCGTGGCCATGGAGGTGCCACTGAAACTCGAATAGGTGTTGGCCGGAGTGGTGCTGAGAATGCTCACGCCGGGCGCGCCCAGATCCACCGTCACGGCGCCAAAGTTGGAGAAACCGGCCAGGGCATCGTTGTCATCGGTGGCTGCAACCGACACGATGTTGTCGAGATCGTAACTGGCCGGATAGCTGGGGGTGACGTCAGTATTCACGCCGTCGTTGCCCGCCGCCGCCACGAACAGGTGACCCGCGGCCTGGGCAGCGGCGATGGCGTCGTACAGGGCCTGACTGAACGCACCGCCGCCCCAGGAGTTGTTGGAGATCCGCGCGCCCATCATCACGGCATAGTCCAGGGCGCTGATGGCATCGGCGGTGCTGCCCGAGCCCCGGGCGCTGAGAAACTTCAGGGGCATGATCCGCGCCGACCAGTTCACCCCCGTCACGCCGATGCCGTTGTTGCCCACCGCGGCGATGGTGCCTGAGACATGGGTGCCGTGATCGTTGTCGTCGAAGGGATCGTTGTCGTTGTTGACGAAATCCCAGCCCCGCACGTCGTCCACGTAACCGTTGTTGTCGTCGTCGATCCCGTTGCCGGGAATCTCGCCGGGGTTGGTCCAGACGTTGCCGACGATATCCTCGTGGTTGTAGTCCAGGCCGGTATCGATCACCGCCACCACCACGTCGGTGCCGGTCTGGCGATCCCAGGCTTCCGGCGCGTCGATGTCGGCATCGGGCGTGCCGCCGGTCTGCCCGGTGTTGTGCAAACCGTACAGCTCGGGAAAGCGCGGATCATCGGGCAGCACCGTGGCCTGCACCCGGTAATCGGGCTCGGCGTACCTCACTCCGGCGCTGGCCTGCAGGCGGGCACGGGCAGCGTCCATGGACATGCCGCTGCGCACCTTGACCAGGGTGAGCCCCTGGACCAGCCGGAACCGTCGCTGGGCCTCGCAGCCGGCCGCCGTGAGCAGCTGCCGTTGCCTGGCGGCATCCACACCGGCCTCGAAGCGCACCAGCAGGGTATCGGGGGTTAAGGATTCGGCGTCGGGCTGCAGGCCGACCACCGCACCGGCCATGCCCGGCAGCAGCAGCCAGATCCACAGCCCGGCAAGGAACAGAAAGTGAAAGCGTGAACGGAATTCGGTTCTCATCGTCGTGTCCTCCGGAAATGAAAATCGGGAGTGCAACCGACGACAGCAGGGTCGGACCACTTGCAAGGTGACGGGCACGGCACCGGCCGTGCCCGTCTTGCCGATCGAGGGTTCCCCCTCACTCCACCACGATGAACTGGGTCATCATGGCGTGATCCTCGTGCTCGAGGATGTGGCAGTGCATCATGTAGGCGGTGGTAATCTCGTTGGGATCGCCCACATAGTCGTCGAAGCGGCCAATGACCCGTACCGTCCCACCGGGTGGCACCTTGAACGTATCCTTCCACCCGGCATCCTCCGGCGCCGGCGGCCGCCCGTTCACGTCCAGGACCTGCCACATGATGTCGTGGATGTGTACCGGATGCATCATGCCCGTGCGGTTGACCAGCTCCCAGATTTCGGTGGTTCCCACCCGCGGGAAGGCATCTACCCGGTTTTCGTCATAAGGCTGACCGTTGATCACCCAGGGCGTGCCGCCACCACCGCCCATGCTGAACACCCAGCGACGCGTCTGAACCGCCGCGGCGGGGTCCAGGCGCTCGATCTGTCGCAGGAATGACGGAATCACGCTGGGGTCGTCCTCCACCCGCACCACGTCGAAACGCATGATCTGGGCGGTACCGCCGCTGCCGGCGGTGTTTTCGAGAATGATCTGATCTCCCACGCTGGCCTGGCCGAAATCGATGATCACGTCGAGCCGCTCCGCCGGGGCGATATCGAGGCTGGTTCGGGTCACCGGCGCTTCCAGCAGACCGCCGTCGGAGCCGATCTGCACGAAGCTCGCTCCGTTGCTCAGCCGCAGGTTGTAGCGGCGGGCATTGGAACCGTTGAGGATCCGGAAGCGGTAACGTGCCGTGCCGACTTCGAAATAGGGATAGGGCGTGCCGTTGACGAGAATGGTGTCGCCCAGCTCGCCCATGATGTTGTCGCGGTAGATCAGCGAGCCGTCGGCGGCGAAGGTCCTGTCCTGGATCACGATGGCCACCTCGTGGTCACCTGAAGGCAGGCCCAGCGAACGTTCATAATCATCGGAGATGAGGTAGAAACCGGCCAGGCCGGCATAGACCTGGTCTCCGGTCACGTCCATGGTGTGATCGTGATACCAGAGCGTGGCCGGCACCTGCTTGTTGGTGTAGTAGTAGTCCTTGGAGGTGCCGGGATCCACGTTATCGACGGGATGGCCGTCGTTGCCCGCCGGCATGTGACCGCCGTGCAGGTGGGTGGTGGTACGCACGTTGGTCTCGTTGATCTGCCGCACGATCACTTCCTGGTTGCTGTCCACCGTGATGGTCGGCCCCGGCGTCATGCCGTCATAGCCGAGAATGTCGGTCTGCAGGCCGGGGAGAATCTCCACACTGGCATTGCGCTGCCGGATTTCATAGATGGGGCGACCGGCGACATCCGTACCAACCGGCTGGGCCACGGGCGGGATGTTCAGCGGCAATTCGAAGAGCGGCACGGTGGTACTGCCGCCACCGCCAGCGCTACCCATGCGGGCCAGCCCGGTGCGGGCCAGCAGCAGGGCCGGCGCGGCGGCACCGACGGTCTTGAGAAATCTGCGACGGGATGTGGTCATGTTGAGGCTTCCTCCACGGTTGGTGCCATGCCCGGGGGGGCTGGCATGGATTTCTTGTTGTGTTTGCGGAATGTCCGCGCCGGAGAACCCTAGCCGAACCCCGACTTCGGAATCTGTATCCCCCGTCTGGAACTTTTGACACAGAAGCCGTGGCCCCGGCTGGGGTAAGGTTGCGGAAGTACCCGTCGTTCCTGCAGAAGTTCCCCTGACATCCTCAGGGTCGTTGCGGGAGGGTTTTTGCGGAATTTGTGGAAGGCGTCACAGGTTTTGCCACTGACGAGGCTTTCTGGAGGGTACACACCATGGACATGACCATCGAATCGCCCAAGGCCGGTTCTGCGGATTCCTCGACACTCGAGGATCTGCTCGCCCAACCCTGGGCCGGCATCTTCGACATCCATCAGCAAAGGCGGATCCCGGCCGGTACCTATCTGTTTCGGGAAGGCGAGACCTGCGCCCATTTCATGTGGCTGCTGGAAGGTGCGGTTCGGGTCTTCAAGCACTCCCCGGCCGGTCGCGAGATCACCCTCTACCGGGTCCATCCCGGCGAGCTGTGCGTGCTGAGCCTGCAATGCCTGCTGTCCGGCAGCGGTTTTCCGGCCGTGGCGGTGGCCGAAACCCGGCTGCGGGGCCTGGTCCTCGGCCGCGCCGACTTCCTCCAGGCCATCGATGATTCCGCGGAATTTCGTCGCTATCTGCTGAACACCCTGTCCCGACGTCTGGCCGACGTGGTGCAACTGGTCTCGGACGTGACCTTCCAGCGCCTGGAACTGCGGCTGAGCTGCCTGCTCGGCAAGCTGTTCCGCCAATCGGAAGGGAGGCCACTGCAGATCACCCATGCCCGGCTGGCCCACGAACTCGGCACCACCCGGGAGATGATCAGCCGGATCCTCAAGTCGCTCGAACAGCGCCGGTGCATCCGTCTCTCACGGGGTGAAATCGAATTGCTGTCGGCCGAGGAACTGAGCCTGGACATGGCGTCGGCGTTGTGACCCGACGCTCGTCATGTTGAAGGGTTGCCGAATGGAAACGGCGCACTGCGGCGCGAGCGCGCCCTACCGGCCGACCGGCACGCCGGCGGCGGACAGGCGGTGGTAGTGCACGACCTTCTCGATCAACAGCCAGTGGAATCCCATGCCGAAGAGCACGGCCACGTGAAACAGCTCGTGGCCGCCGATGACGCCCGGAACCAGTTCGGGGGGATGAAGGAAGTCGACGACCGCGCCGGCGGTGAAGGCGATGGCTCCATAGATCAACGGCTTGAGGAAACGGGTGCCGTGCCAGCGGTACAGGGCCACGGCGGAGAGGATCCCCATCCAGCCCAGGCCCAGGTACATCAGCAGGCCGAGGCCTTCGGGGAGTTCGTCGAAGTAGATGCTCTTGAGGGTGAGGCCGGCGATGGCCAGCCCCCAGACCAGCGCCAGGATCCCCCAGCGCCAGAAGCCGCGGAACAGCAGGATGTGCAGGGGCGTGAAGGTGCCGGCGATCTGAATGAAGATGGCGGCATGATCCAGCCGCTGCAGCACCAGCCGCGGCGTGCCGCCCGGATCGAGCAGGTGGAACACGCCGCTCATGGCCAGCAGGAACACGCAGGCGAACACGTACACGGCCAGCGAGGCGAGACGCGCCGCATGGCCGCGCGCCCGCAGCAGCAGGGCGACGCCGAAACCGGTGAAGGCGGCAATGGGCAGCAGATGGGAAAGGGAACTGAAGGGCTCGGCGAAGCCGGGAATGGCCTGAATCAAGGGGAAACGTCCTGAAATGGTCGACGGCCACGTGCACCGTCACCATTCAGCATACGCCATTTCCGGTCAAAGTAAAGGCGTTTCCACGAATCCGGCGCAGGTTCAGGTTCGAGTTGGCGAACCCTCCATTTGGCACGCCCTTGAGGGTCGGCGGGCACGCTGAAGCCGAGCGCCCAATATCACGCCGGCTCGCGGGTGAACCAGCGCCAGAGATGGCCGGCGGGATGTTCCTCGCCGGTGATCACGTAGTTGAGCACGTTGTCGTTGCCGCGCACCCATTCCATCATCCAGCGGGCATGGGGATGGCCGCAGAACAGCAGCCGATCCCCCGAGCGCAGGGGGAAGTCGGCATCGGGCAGAAGGATGTCCTCGCCGCCCCGTTCACACAGCAGCGGGATACAGGGCAGGCTGCGGTTCCGATCCCGGGGGTCGCGGCAGACGTGGTCCAGGCGCAGATCCCCTTCGCGCCGGGCGCGGGCATAGAGCGCCGGCGCGTCGCCGGGCGTGATGTCCACCTCCCAGGTGACCGGGGCCCGGTCTTCCACCACCCCGTAGATCCGGCTGTTGAGCCGGTTGGCCCAGTCGTTGTCCTGCTGCCGGGCCAGGCGCAGGAAGGTTTCCAGCAGCGGGGTCTGGATCAGGGCGAAGATCTTGTGGGCGATGATGCTGCCACGGCGCATGATGAGATCCAGCTTCGCGGCGCGGAAGATGGCATCGTTGCTGCGCGAGTTCTGGCGGGCCACCCGGAACAGCTTCGGGTTGAGATCCCGCGCGGTCATGAGGATCGACAGGTTGTTGGCGTCGTCGTCGGTGCCGGCCACGATCCCCACCGCCTCGTCCACGCCCGCCAGGCGCAGGGTCTCGGCCTCGGTGCCCAGCCCCTTGACCGTACCCGGCGGCGCGCCGGCCGCTTCCGGCCGGGCCTCGATGACGGTGACTTCGATGTTCTCCTGGCGCAGGCGTTCATAGACCGCCTTGCCGAAGCGGCCGTAGCCGCAGAGGATCCACTTGCCATGGGGCGGGTAGAGCGGCTCGAGCAACGCCTCGCCGGGCACCGCGGTCATCCATTCGTAGAGCAGGTAGGTGCCGGGCGAATGCAGGGCCAGGGCCAGACGGCCGGCGAAGGTGTCGAAGGGGTTGATGATGTGGTTGGCGCCGAAGGAGGCGATGTTGGCTTCCGTCTCCCGGGTCTCGGCGCGAGCGATGGTGGTCAGGTGGGGATTGAGCAGGTTGCTGGTGATGGCCACCTGCAGGTTCACCGCGTCCACGTTGGTCAGGGCCACCACGCCGATGCAGCGGGGATTCTTCAGGCCCGCCTTGCACAGGTTGTCGGGCTCGGCGGCGTCGGCGCACAGGGCCGGCACGTAGCTGCGCAGATCGGCCAGTTCCAGGGCATCGATCCGCTCCTGGCGCTTTTCCACCACCACCGCATTGAAGCCGGCATCGGTCAGGGCCCGCACCAGCATGCTGCCCGTGTCGCCATAGCCGCAGACCAGGTAGAAGGGATCGCGGATCCGGCGCACGGCGCGCAGGAAGGCCTGCTCGGTGAGCAGGCGCCGGAAGCCCGGATCCTGCAGGGCCGAGAGCAGCGAACCAATGCCGTAGAGCCAGGCCACCACGGTGGCATAGATGGAGACGGTGGCCCACAGGCGCTGGGCATCGGTGAAGGGGTAGGGGATCTCGCCGAAACCGATGGTGGTGCCCATGAAGCTGACGAAGTAGAAGGCATGGAAGAAATCCATGCGCCAGGGGCGGCCCTGATCGTCCATCCCCGGAATCAGGGTGAAGCCGAGAATGGAGACGGCATACACCAGGATCAGGACGATCAGCGGCGAATGCAGGCGCCGCAGCAGGAGGAAGACGATGTTGGGCATGAATGCGCTCCTAAATAAGTGTTCCGAATCCTCGGACACCTTAAGCTGAAGCAACAAGAACCAGACACGCCCTCAAGGGGGGACAGATCGTTTCGTGACACGCTGTGAATACATCCTTGTAAGCTCTACGGCCGCATCCCTGCGGCCGAAGGTCACGAAACGATCTGTCCCCCCTTGAGGGCTTCATGCTTGTCACTGAATGTAGGGGGATTCCGAACAGCCATTAAGACGCCGTGCCGAATTCTCGAATATTTCGATCGCAAGTCCACCAATGGGCACGTCCTCGAGGGCTCTGTGCCAACGAATCACGGACAAGCGAAATCGGGAATGCCTTTTTATCGCCGGACCATCACCGTCTCGGTGACCAGCAGCACGACCGAGGTCACGTTGGCCAGCACCGCCCCGCCGGAGAGGGAGACGATGGCGGCCATGGCATGGGGGGTCATGCCGGCCTCGGTCATGTTCTCCACGATGCCCCAGACCACGGCCGCGGCGATGAGCTGCAGATCCGCCACCAGGGAGGTGGCCAGCAGCACCGCGCCGATGTGGGTGCGATCGCCGAACTTGAGCACGGTGGCGATCAGGCTCACCACGATGGCGGCATACAGCTCGTAGACGTTGTGGTGGACCGGGTTGGCGATGTCACCGAGGAAGAAACCGAAGTTGAGGGTCAGCGCCAGGACGATGAAGAACGCGAAGATGACCTTTTCCAGATTCATGCCCCTCTCCCGATGGCCGGCGAATGTCCGCGAAAATATAGCATGATTTCCGGTTTCTGCCGCCGAGCCTCCGTTTTCCTGCCATCCGTCGCCTGGTTGGCCCCACGGCTTTGACAAGCCGACAGGAACACACTATATCCATGGGTGTAACCCGAGATGGGAGGATCCGCTCATGGAAGTCAATCGCCAAGGGGAAAGCGGTCCCGTACCCTTCCGTTCCGGCCGCTTCTTCAACGTGGGCTCCGCCTGGTATTTCGCTACCCGCGAGGCCCTCGATCAGGGGCCCTATCCGACCCGCCGGGAGGCCGAATCGGCCCTGGCCATGTACATCGAGAACGTTCGCCAGGTGGAACGGCACTGGCAATGATCTCCCCGGCGGATCCCGCCGGGGTTTCCCTTCAGTTCCTCTCCCACCCTGCCGATAGAGGTGGAACAGGCCCACCGAAAATGTCATTGACGATCGTCAATGACAGGGGCCGGCGGTGACGCATACTTGAACTTTCATGCCACGTTTCCCGGGAATCCGCCATGACCGACGCCCATTCCGACTCGCCCGAACTCGCCCTGGCCTCGCCGCCGGCCGCCGGTGGCAAGCGCAAGCGCCTCTCGCGCAAGGACATCTTTCGCCACGGGGCCTATCCCTACAAGAAGAAGATGTCGGTGAAGGAATACGAAGCGCGCAAGAAGGAACTGCAGATCGAGCTGCTGAAATTGCAGAACTGGGTGAAGGACACCGGGCAGCGGATCGTGATCCTGTTCGAGGGCCGCGACGCGGCCGGCAAGGGCGGTACCATCAAGCGCTTCATGGAACATCTCAACCCCCGCGGCGCGCGGGTGGTGGCCCTGGAGAAACCCACCGAAGTCGAACGGGGCCAGTGGTACTTCCAGCGTTACATCAACAACCTGCCCACCGCGGGCGAGATCGTCCTGTTCGACCGTTCCTGGTACAACCGCGCCGGGGTGGAGAAGGTGATGGGATTCTGCACGCCGGCCGAATACCTGGAGTTCATGCGCCAGGCCCCGGAGCTGGAGCGGATGCTGGTGCGCAGCGGCATCCATCTGTTCAAGCTGTGGTTCTCGGTGAGCCGCGAGGAGCAGTTCCGCCGCTTCCAGAAACGGCGCAAGGATCCCCTCAAGCAGTGGAAGCTCAGCCCCATCGACATGGCCTCGCTGGACAAGTGGGACGACTACACCCGGGCCAAGGAATCCATGTTCTTCTATACCGACACCGCCGACGCGCCGTGGACGGTGATCAAGTCGGACGACAAGAAGCGCGCCCGCATCAATGCCATGCTGCACGTGCTCAACAACCTGCCCTATGCCAACAAGGACGACCGCGTGGTGACCGCGCCCGATCCGCTGATCGTGGGCCGCACCGCCGATCTCTACGAGGAAGACGAAAAGCCCTTCCACGACGCGCCGACGGTGTGAGGGAGCATGCCATGAGCCACCGTCATCGCGAGCATGCCCGACAGGTTGTGCACCAGTTCAACGACATGCTCAGCCCCAGCGGGCGCGAGCATGTGGGTCAGCGACATTTCGACGAGCTGGCCCTGCTGGTGGAAGCGGCCATCAGCAGCGCCGTGCTGGAGGAAATGGAAGGCGTGGCCGATCGCCTCGAGGCCCTGGCCCGGGAGATGCGCAACCAGGCCGAACATTTCGACACCCCTGCCACCGACTGAGCCCCGGAGACCCCATGCCTCTCGAACATCACGATCTCGTCCACGAATTCCCGGAATTCCGCGAGCAGATCCACGCGCTGAAGATGCAGGATCACCATTTCGCCCGCCTGTTCCGGGAATACGAGGAACTGGACAAGGAAATCTTTCGCATCGAGGAACAGATCGAAACGCCCTCCGATCAGTACCTGGAAGAATGCAAGAAACGCCGCCTGGCACTCAAGGACACCCTCTACGCCATGCTGCAGAAGGCCGCCGCCGGCTGAGCCGGCCCCTCCCCCACCGGCGGGGGCTGGCCGCAGCGCAGGCCTCGGGCGACAGAATCCGCACGCGCACCGCCAAAAGCTGCTATGCTTGCGGGGAATCAGGACATCCTTCTGCCCTGCCGAGGGTCGAACGGCCCGCTTCATCCATCATCCAACCCCAATCATTTCCCTAGTTCAATCAAGGATTTATCTTTATGCAAATCGCAGACAACGCCGTGGTCACCATCGACTACACCCTGAAGGACGACGAAGGCAACGTCATCGACAGCTCCACCGACGGCAAATTCGCCTATCTGCACGGCGCCTTCAACATCATTCCCGGCCTCGAAAAGGCCCTGGCCGGCAAGAGCGCCGGTGACGAGCTCAACGTGAGCGTCAGCCCCGCCGAAGGCTATGGCGAGCGCAACGATGCCATGGTGCAGGCCGTGCCCCGCGAGATGTTCGAGGAAGGCACCAACCCCGAGGTGGGCATGCAGTTCCACGCCGAGTCGCCCCAGGGCGAGACCATCGTGGTCACCGTGGTCGGCGTCGAGGACGACACCATCACCGTGGACGGCAACCACCCCCTGGCCGGCGTGAACCTCAACTTCGACGTGAAGGTGGTGGACGTGCGCCCGGCCACCGAGGAAGAGATCGCCCACGGTCACGTGCACGGCCCCGAGGGCCACGCCCACGCCTGAGGGCAGCCGGGCCGTTCAGGTCTCCATCTGAACGGCCCGCAGATCGTCTTCCGGCAGCCCTGCCTCGCGCAGGGCCTGCCGGAAGGCCTGCCGCGTCGGACAGCGGCGGGCGAAGAACAGGTGGGAGGCGCCCGGCTTCCCGTCGCTGGCGCCGAAACCCGGCAACGGCACCGACAGGCCGCGCATGGCGGCCAGCACCTCTGCCCACTGCGCTTCGCGGTGGATCTCCCCGCACTGATACCAGACGCTCACCAGGCGCGCATGCTCGCGCAGGGTGTCGATGTGCCAGCGTCGCGGCTTGTCCTGCCGGGCATGGCGCCCGACCCGCGCGGCGATGCCGCCGGGGCCGAAGGCCGAACCCACGTACAGATAGCAGCCGGGTTCGAGCGCCAGCGTGCCGAGCCGCCCCACTTCCAGGCGGTCGAAGGTGCAGGACTCGAGCAGCAGCACGTAGGTGCCGCTGCAGTCGGGCAGCGCGGGCGATGACACCGCCGGTCGGCCTTACATCAGGCCGCAGGCGCCGCCGCCACAGCAGCCGCCCGTGTCACAGGCGCTGCCGCTGCCCAGGCTGGAGGCGTTGACCACCTGGCCGCCGGTGGCCAGCTTGCGCACCGGCGCATCGGATGGCGTGTCGCCCGGCTCGATGCCGGCACGCTCGCACAGCTCGCCCCAAGTGGCGATGACCTCGTTCATGCCGTGGCGGACTTCCACCACGCGGTCGTTGGCGTCGCAGCGATAATCGTAGGTAGGCATGACGACTCCTGTTGCTGAAGGTTGAAAATCGGAATCTGCATGGCTGTTCCGAATTCCCGAACATCTTTGGCTATTGGGCAGCCTCTGGCACGCCCTTGAGGCCGGTGAGACGTTTCGTGACATGCCGTGAATACATCCCTGTAGGCTCGACGGCCGCCTCCCTGCGGCCGACGGTCACGAAACGTCTCACCGGCCTCAAGGGCTCTGTACTCGCAACGGTCCCCTGCTCGGGAATTCGGAACAACCATTTCGAGATATAGTAACGTTTTTCCCGATCCCAAGCCGAAACATGCCCGCCACCCCGCAGATCCTCGCCCGCCATCAGGCCCGCCTGCGCCAGTGCCGCCGCTGTCCCGACATGCAGGGTCCGCCGGTCACCGGCCAGCCGGTGGTCTCGCCGGTGCTGCTGGTGGGCCAGGCGCCCGGGCCGAAGGAAATCGTCGAGCACCGGCCCTTCGCCTGGACCGCCGGCAAGACCCTGTTCGGCTGGTTCGCCACCCTGGGGGTGGACGAGGCGGCCTTCCGCAGCCACGTGTACATGGCCGCCGTCTGCCGCTGCTTTCCCGGCAAGAACCCCAAGGGCGGCGACCGGGTGCCAAGCCCCGAGGAGATCGCCCACTGCGCCCCGTGGCTGGAGAAGGAGATCACCCTGCTGCAGCCGCGCCTGCTGCTGCCGGTGGGCAAGCTGGCCATCGCCCGCTTCCTGCCCGTGCAGAAACTCACGGAAGTCATCGGTGGCGAATTCAGCGTGGAACACGCCGGTCATGCAATGGACTGCATCCCCCTGCCCCACCCCTCCGGCGCCTCCACCTGGCACCGCACCGAACCGGGCAAGACCCTGCTGCAGAAAGCCCTGCGGCGGATCGCACGGCATCCGGCGTGGCAGGCGGCGTTCGTGGGGTAATCGTTTTTCAACAGCCTGTTATTGATCTTCTCATAATTGTTTTGACCGAAATTGCCAGGGGCTACCCTGTAGGAGCGGCGCAAGCCGCGAAGGGGGACGTTTTCGCGGCCTGCGCCGCTCCTACACGATCACTTTCTTTGCGTCCTTTGCGTTGGATGTTCATCCCCCGGTCACGTCCAGATGCAGGTACCGACCCAGCCATAGAAACGGTTCGCGGCGGCAGAACCTCCGCTCCATTTCCAGCAGGTCGTCGAAGCTTCGGGCCTCGCGGATGGCGGGATCGAGGTAGTCGTGAATCACGCGCACGCCGCAGGGTTCGTGGACGGCGAGATCCAGCTCGCGCAGCCAGTGTTGCACTTCGCGGGGATCGCGGGGATGGGTGGGGGTGAGGCTGCGGGGATGACCGCCAAGGTCGCCGCGTTCGATCTTGCGGAAGTTGCCGCGCAGCAGATGGCGCCAGATCAGGGCATCACGGTTGTAGAAGAGCAGGGAGAGGCGGCCCTGCGGCGCCAGCAGATCGCGCACGTGGGCCAGCACGGCATGGGGCTCGGCCACCCATTCGAGGACAGCATGCAGCAGTACCAGATCGAAGCGGCCGTGTTCGTCTGCGCTCAGCGACTGCAACGGGCCATGGACGAAATGGATCCGATCCATGTGCTCGGCCAGGTTCTCCCGTGCCTGTGCGATCATCCGCGCCGAGTGATCGCACAGGAGCAGTTGGTGCCCCTTCCCCGCCAGCCAACCGGCCACGTGGCCCGGCCCGCAGCCGGCATCGAGAATGCGCAGGGGGCGGCCGGCCGGCAACGCCGCCAGCATCCGCTCCAGGGCCTCCTGCACGATGGCCAGGCGCAGACGGCCCTTGGCGGTACCGTAGATGTTGCGCGCAAAGCGGTCGGCCAGATCGTCGAAATTGCGATCGCCGCTCATGGCAGCTCGATCAGTCCAGCCATTCGACGATGTAGTACAGCCGCAGGCCTTCGGAAGAGCGGGACGGGCCGACCACCCGCGCCGCATACCGCTTGCGTGCCGGATCGGCCGCGGCGCGCGCCGCCTCGGCCGAGTCCATGAGTGTCACCGATCCTTCCGGCACCCGATCCCGACTGCGCCGCGGCACGTGCACCACGGCGTACTGCTCGTCGATCACGGGGGCGTCGGGGTCAATCTCGATACCGCGCATGGTCTCAGGCTCCAAGGATGATTTTCAACGCAAAGCCGCAAGGACGCCAAGGGCGCAAAGGGGTATCGATGATTTCATGTACAAGGCTCGAAACAAGCCGCCTCTTTGCGTTCTCTGCGCCTTCGCGCCTTTGCGTTGGATCTTCCCCGGTTCATCCCGCCACCTTGGGCAGATGGTGCAGGGCCTCTTCGATGGCCTCGGCCGGATACTCGAAGTCTTCCAGTTCGCCGCTGAAGTACTTGTCGTAGGAGGCCATGTCGAAGTGACCGTGGCCGGAGAGATTGAAGAACAGGGTCTTGGCCTCGCCGGTTTCCTTGCACCGGAGGGCCTCGTCGATGCAGGCGCGGATGGCGTGGTTGGATTCGGGCGCGGGGATGATGCCCTCGGCGCGGGCGAACTGCACGCCGGCCTCGAAGGTGGGCAACTGGTGCACGGCCACCGCCTCGATGAGGCCTTCGTGATAGAGCTGGGAGACCAGGGCCGAGTCGCCGTGGTAGCGCAGGCCGCCGGCATGGATGCCGGGGGGCACGAAGTCGTGGCCGAGGGTGTACATCTTCAGCAGCGGGGTGAGGCCGATGGTGTCGCCGAAGTCGTAGGCGTAATGGCCTCGGGTGAGGGTGGGACAGGAGGCCGGCTCCACCGCCACCAGGCGCACGTCTTTCCCGGCGGCCTTGTCGGCGAAGAAGGGAAACGCCACACCGCCGAAGTTGGAGCCGCCACCGCAGGGGGCGAAGATCACGTCGGGATAGTCGTCCACCATCTCGAACTGCTTCTTGGCTTCCTGGCCGATCACGGTCTGGTGCAACAAGACGTGGTTGAGCACCGAGCCGAGGGAATAGTTGGTGTCGTCCCGTGACGCCGCTTCCTCCACCGCCTCGGAGATGGCGATGCCCAGCGAGCCGGGCGAATCGGGATCTTCGGCCAGGATCCTGCGCCCGGCTTCGGTCCGGTCGGTGGGGCTGGCCAGCACCTCGGCGCCCCAGGTCTGCATCATGGAACGGCGGAACGGTTTCTGCTCGTAGCTCACCTTGACCATGTATACCCGCACTTCGATGCCGAACATCTCGCCCACCAGGGCCAGGGACGAGCCCCACTGGCCGGCGCCGGTCTCGGTGGTGAGGCGGCGGATGCCGGCCTCGCGGTTGTAGTAGGCCTGGGCCACGGCCGTGTTGGGCTTGTGGGAGCCGGCGGGGCTCACGCCTTCGTACTTGTAATAGATCCGTGCGGGCGTCCCGAGCGCCTGCTCGAGGCGATGGGCACGGTACAGCGGCGAGGG
The DNA here is from genome assembly GCA_026984045.1 of Chromatiales bacterium. Lineage (GTDB taxonomy): Bacteria > Pseudomonadota > Gammaproteobacteria > UBA6429 > Thiohalophilaceae > JALSSV01. Next base: position 44,514 of record JALSSV010000082.1, read on the forward strand.
CCGCCACAGACGGTAGATTTCCCGCACTTCCTCGGGGATCGGGATCCAGCGTTCGGCCGAGACTTCCTGCTCGATGAGGGCCTCGGGGAAGATCGCCGTGAGGGCGTCCGGGCCGATGGGCTGGCCGTCGGGACCCAGGGGCGGCGCTGGCGGGTTGGGCATGTCGGCCACCACGTTGTACCAGTGGGTGGGAATGTCACGCTCGTCGAGCAGGATCTTGGTTCGGGACATCAGGACTCCCCCTTGTTTGAATTGCGAGTGACGAGGGACGAGGACGATGGCGGGCTTGAGCCCGCCATCCTGGTCGCCCCCGTCATTTTTCGAGTTCGTATTTGCGGGTGGGACGTTTCTCCAGGGTCCATTCGTGCATGGAGCCGTCGTAGAGCTTCGTGTTCCTGTTGCCAAACAGCTCGTGCCAGATGAACCAGCCGCCGGAAGCGAGATGGCCGCTGTTGCAGTAGGTGATGGTGGGCTTGCCGGGCTCGAGGCCCAGCCCCCTGGCCAGTTGCTTCAGATCGGCCACCGGCAGGAACTTCGCCGGCAGGCGGGGCCGGGTCATGATGTCGTTGCTGTAGATCCGGGCGCCTGGAATGTGGCCCTCGGCATATACGTAGGATTTGCGATAGACGCCCAGGTACTGGGGCAGCGGCCGGTTGTCCACAAGCTGGGCATTGCCCTGTTTCACCGCCCTGGCCACGTCGTCCGAGGAGGCGAAGATTTCCTTGCGCTCGGCGGTGGCCACCCAGTCGCCCTTCGTCGCCCGGGGCATGCTGGTCTCGACCTCGTGGCCGGCGGCGATCCAGGCGGCCAGCCCGCCGTTGAGGATGGCCATGTCGTCGGTGCCATAGTATTTGAGCTGCCAGTAGAGGCGGGTGGCCATGGTCATGTCGCCGTTGTGCTGGCCACGGGAGGTAATGACCAGCGGCTTGCCCTTGGGCACGCCGAAGGACTGCATGATCTTCTCGAAGGCCGCCTTGTCGAGAATCATCTTCTCGACCTTGCGGCCATCCTCCATGCGGGTGCCGCGGATCTTCCTGTAGTCGATCCAGATGGCGCCGGGAATGCGGCCGTTGGCCTGCACCAGTACCCGCTTGCCGGTCTTGCGATCCTTCACGAAGCGCGGCGGCTGGGTGAAACTGCGCGGATTGACCCGCACGTCGAGCACCACCACCTGGTCGCGGTTGGCCGCAAGCCAGGCGGCATCCACCAGCGGACCGGGCACGGTTTTCGCCACGGCCAGCCACGGCAGCAGCAACAGGGTCAGCAACCATCCTGTGCGGTATTTCATGTCACACCTCCTTCGCGGTTGAGGGGGAGCGCGACGGCGCGTCCGCTCCCGATGGGGGTTCGCCGCTGTCGAGCCCGAGCCGTTCGGCCAGCGTGGCCAGCAGTTCCACCGGCTGGCGCGACAGCGTGTAGATGTTCCGATCCTGCCAGACCGTCTCCGGCGGCCGGCCTGCGCTCCGTTCGGCCAGACGGGCATCCCGCGCTTCGAGCAGGGCGGGCAGTTGCGGCCGCCACAGGCCCAGCATGTGGGTCAACCAGCGCTCGGTGAGCGAGAGGCCTTGTGCCTCCCCGGCGCAGGCCAGAAAGCGGTCGAGCGCGGTCAGCAGCTCGGTCGGTTCGCACCACGGCCCGGCCGTGACCCAGCGGTTGACGGTGAACCAGGCCTGCGGCTGGCCCTGCCCGTCGATGGACAGCGCCGCCAGATGCGACCACTCGCTCCCCGCCGGCAGGAACAGGTGGAAATGGCCATGTTCGTCGTCGCGCCGCCAGGGATCGGCGTGGCTGTGATAGTAGGCCCGCAATCCGCACTCACCGAAACGCAGCGCCCGGCGGGGATAGCGCACGCCCCGCACGATGCGCGGCGGCTCGCCCAGCAGGGGCAGCACCGGATTGGTGCGCTGCTCGCCCAGCGCCTGCAGATCGGCCAGCAGGGCGCGGGCCGGATCCATCAGCCCAGTCCGCAGGGCGCTTCGCTGGACGGTTCCGTGCCCAGTCCGCAGGGGGCTTCGCTGCCCGGTTCGGCATCCAGGCCGCAAGGGGTTTCGGTATTGCCCGGTTCCGTGCCCAGGCCACAGGGCGCCTCATCGCCACCCAGGCCACAGGGTGTCAAATCACAGGGCGAGCCGCCTTCCAGTCCGCAGGGGGTCTCGCCCAGCCCGCAGGGATTGCCCATGCCGCAGGGCACCGTCGTCTCACCGGCGGGAACATGCCGGGCGGTGGGCGCGGTCGGCGCCGGCAGCGGGTGGCGGGTGTAGTCGATGGCCACGGCCAGGGCCGCGAGGCTGAGGGCGGTGCCCATGACGAGGGCGCTCTGCTTGTGTTCGAGTCTGGCCATGGCTTGCCGTATCAGTAGGGTTTGTCCAGTCCGGCCCAGATCCGGATGCGCACGCCGACCCAGGTGCCGGCGAAGCCGGCCAGCATCCACAGCCAGCCGTGCAGGCTGCCCGAGGCGATGCCGGCGAACATGCCGCCGATGTTGCAGCCAAAGGCCAGCCGGGCGCCATAGCCCAGCAGCAGACCGCCGACGACGGAAGCGGCCACCAGCCGCCAGTCGATCCGCTTGGCCGGGGCGAACTTGCCGGCCAGGGCCGCGGCGAGCATGGCGCCGAGAATGATTCCGAAGTCCATCACCGAGGTGATGTCGGCCAGTACCGGGCGCTGCAGCGCCCGGGCGGGATAACCGGCGCTCCAGTAGGTCCAGGTGCTCACGTCACCCCCAAGGGCGGTATAGATCTTGGCGCCCCAGAGGCCGAAGGCGAAGGTGATGGACCAGGGATACCCGGCCACCAGCAGGGTCAGAAAACTGAACAGGGCCAAACCCGCCACCCCCCAGGCCCAGGACCACGGGCCGAAGACGAGCCGCTCGCTGAAGGGCCGGTCATCGGTGAGGGTGAGTGGCTTGAGGCGGCCATGACGCCGCCATTCGAGGCTGCGCACGATCCAGAACAGGCCGGCCAGCACCGCGATCTGGATCGCCGCGGCCGGCAGCCAGCCGCCCAGCTCCCGTATCACCGACACCCGGCCGATGTTGGGCAGGCTGGTCCACCAGGGCAGGTGCGCGGTGCCGATGAGCGAGCCGACGATGAAGAAGGCCAGGGTGATGAGCATGTTCACATGGCCCTGCCCCACCGTGAACAGGGTGCCCGAGCCGCAGCCGGCCCCCAGCTCCATGCCGATGCCGAACAGGAAGGCGCCCACCAGCACCGAGATCCCCACCGGCCCCATGGCACTGGTGGCCCGCAGGCCGGGGAAGACCTGGTCGATCACGGGAAAGAAAAGCGCGGTGGTGACCATGAACAGCAACAGTTGCGCGCGCAGGCCGGCACTCTCGCGGCGACGGATGAAATTGCGCCAGACGCTGGAGAAACCGAAAGCGGCGTGCAGGAGCGTTACCCCGAGTCCAACCGCGATCAGGAACAGCAGGGCATGACGGTTGTCCACCAGGCCTTGCAGTAGCAGGGCCAGGCCGAGAATGGCAAGGCTGGACGTCAATGCCACCGGATATTCCGTGCGCGGAGCCGGGATCGCCTGTGCCATGGGATTTCCCCCGTTGTGATCGTTGAAGCCAGAGTAGGGCATGGCAACCACGACTTCAAGGGTGGGCGTCACCGTCGCCGCAGGCGCGACAGATAGCCCTGCAACGCGGTGCGCTCGAAGCGTTCATGCTGCCAGGGCCGGTTGGCCAGGCGCATCCGGGAGCGGGGCCGCAGCACATAGCACCAGGCCGGCTTCTGCCGGCCGGCCGCGTCCCGCACCGTCACCTCGACCCGGCGGTAGAAGGCATCCTCGTAGCGATCGAGTCGGGCCAGTTCCCGGGGAGAAAGGCCCGTGTACAACACCCCTGCCACGCGGGCGTCACGCTCGGGCACCACCACCGGATAGACCCGGCCGCGCAGGCCGTAGCGGCGATAACCGGGCAACACCGCCGGCGCGTGCGGCGGCACGCGGCCGATCACGGCGCGCATCACCGCCGGGGTCATCAGGGTGCCATACACGAACAGATCCGCCATGCCGCCAGTATGCCAGAGGGCGCGGCTGGTACACTACGCGCCCGGTTCCACCTGCCACACATGCCGTCATGACCGAATCCACCGCTTACCAGCCCGGCCAGCGGGTGCTCTCCGACGCCGAGCCGGAGCTGGGCCTCGGCGTGATCGAGGAGATCTCGCCGCGCCGGGTGACGGTGACCTTCCCCGCCAGCGACACCCGCCGCACCTACGCCCTGCCCGACCCGCCCCTGCACCGTCTGCGTTTCGTGCCGGGGGATCGGATCACTCTGCGCGACGGCACCCTGCTCACCGTAGAGACGGTGGACGAGGAAAACGGCCTCCTGATCTACACCGGACGCACGGACGAAGGAACGCCCCGGCGCGCCGCGGAAACGGCGCTGGACGACCACCTGCGCCTCGATCGCCCGCGGGATCGCCTGCTGGCCGGGCAGATCGACAGCGAAACCTGGTATCAGCTGCGGCGCGAGGGACGCGAGGCCCGGGCGCGCCTGCTGCCTGCGCCGACATGGGGGCTGGCCGGCGCGCGCGTCGATCTCCTTCCCCACCAGATCTACATCGCCCACGAAGTGGCCAACCGTCCCCTGCCACGGGTCCTGCTGGCCGACGAGGTGGGTCTGGGCAAGACCATCGAGGCGGGTCTGATCCTCCACCGCCTGATTCTCGGCGGGCGCGTGCAGCGGGCCCTGATCCTGGTGCCGGACGCCCTCGTCCACCAGTGGCTGGTGGAGATGCGCCACCGTTTCCATCTGCGTTTCGCCCTGTTCGACGCGGCGCGTTGCGAGGCCCTGGCCGCGGATGGCGGCAACCCCTTTCAGAGTGAACAGCTCGTGCTGGCGGGCCTCAGCCTGTTCCTCGGCCCGCAGGCTTGGCGCGAGCCGGCGCTGGCGAGTGACTGGGACATGATCGTGGTGGACGAGGCCCATCACCTGGAATGGACCCCCGAGGCCCCCAGCGAGGCCTACCGTTTCGTGGAAGGGCTGGCCGAGCGCAGCCCCGGCGTGCTGCTGCTGACCGCCACCCCCGAACAGCTCGGCGCCGCCGGCCACTTCGCCCGGTTGCGCCTGCTCGATCCCCACCGCTTCCACGATCTCGAGGCCTTTCTGGAGGAGGAACGACGCTACCGTCCCGTGGCCCGCGCCGCCGCCTCTCTGCTGGACGAACCGGTCCTGCCGGCCGACGCCCGCGACATCCTGCGCCAGACCTTTCGCGACGATCGGCAAGCCCTGGCCTGGATCGACACGGTGGCCGATCCCGACCAGGACGTGGACACCCGCGACGAGGCCCGCGATCGTCTTCTGCAGCGCCTGCTGGATCGCCACGGCACCGGCCGCGTGCTGTTCCGCAACACCCGCGATCACGTGAAGGGCTTCCCCCTCCGGGAGCTACGTTCCACGCCCCTGCCCTGGCCGGCCGAGTACGACGCCATTTTCGCCGTGCTCGCCACCCGCGAAGCCCGCGAACGTTTTGCCGCGCAACGGCAGCGCCCCTGGCACCGGCTGCTGCTCACGCCGGAGGTGATCTATCGCACCCTGCAGACGCTCGAGACGCCGGCGCTCGCCGGCAGCCGGCCGTGGTGGCGGTTCGATCCCCGCGTCGGCTGGCTGCTGCAGACCCTGCGCGCCCTGCGTGGCGAAAAAGTGCTGGTGATCTGCGCCGACGCGCAGACCGCCGTCGATCTCGAACAGGTATTGCGCCAGCGCGAAGGGCTGCGGGTAGCCGCCTTCCACGAAGGCATGACGCTGCTGGAACGGGATCGCGCCGCCGCCTGGTTTGCCGAACCGGAGGAAGGCGCCCAGGCCCTGCTCTGTTCCGAGATCGGCAGCGAGGGCCGCAATTTCCAGTTCGCCCACCACCTGGTACTCTTCGACCTGCCCGAGCATCCCGATCTGCTGGAGCAGCGCATCGGCCGGCTCGATCGCATCGGCCAGAAGGAGACCATCCGCATCCACGTGCCCTGGCTGCGGGACTCGGCCCAGGCCGTGCAGTTTCGCTGGTATCACGAAGGACTGGATGCCTTCCTGCACACCTGTCCGGCCGGCCCCGGGGTGTACGCCGAGCTGGGTGCCGACCTCGAAATCCTGCGCAGCCAACCCCATCCGTCCCCCGAGGCGATCGACCGGCTGTTGGACGCCACCCGGCCGGTGTTCGCGCGCCTCGACCGCGAACTGAAGGAAGGCCGCGACCGCCTGCTGGAGCTGAATGCCTACCGGCCCGAAGTGGCCAGACCGCTGGTCGAAGCGATCCGCACCCAGGATGCCGATCCCGCGCTTGCGGACTATCTGCTGCGCCTGGCCGACGCCTTCGGCGTGGAGGTGGAGGAACACTCCCGCGACAACCTGATCCTGCGCCCCGGCGATCACATGCAGGTGCACCAGTTCCCGGAACTGGGCGAGGACGGCGCCACCCTCTGCTTCGATCGCCACGCCGCGCTCGTGCACGAGGATCGGCTGTTCATCACCTGGGAGCACCCCATGGTCACCGGTGCCCTCGATCTGCTGCTCGAGAGCGAACGGGGCAACACCGCCCTCAGTCTGTGCAAGCTGCCCGGGCTGGCCACCGGCAGCCTGCTGCTCGAATGCCTCTACCGGGTGGAATGCCTGGCACCGCCCGCCTTGCAGGTGTTCCGCTTCCTGCCGCCGCAGGTCATCCCCGTGCTGCTCGATGCCGAAGGCCGCGACCGCCGGGGCCAGTGGACCGAGGCGCAGCTCAGGGGCCTGCCCGCCCAGCTTGGCCGTGACACGGTGCAGCAGATCATCACCGGCTATCAGGCCCGCTTGCGGGAACTGTTCGAACGTGCCGAGCGATTCGCCGCGGATCGCCTGCCTGCCAGCGTGGACGCCGCGCGCCAACGCATGGAACGGGAACTGGGCGAGGAGATCGATCGCCTGCGGCAGTTGCAGAAGCGCAATCCCAACGTGCGCGACGAGGAGATCCGGGAACTGATCCGGCGCCGAGACGCCTTGCGCGAGACGCTGACCCGCGCCCACGTGCGGCTCGATGCGGTGCGGGTGATTCTGACGGCCTGATCCTCATCCGGTTGAACGAATCACGCGTTCGAGAAAGGCCCGGCGCCGGTCCGCGTCGGCCAGGGCGTCTTCATCGATGCAGGGCAGATCCGGCCAGCGTTCACGCAACCCCTGAACGTAGAGCCCGTCGATGCGTTCGCGTTCGTGGCCGGCGGCATCGAACAGGGGCGCGCTGCCGATGGCGCAGCTCGGGGAACGGGCCTTGAGGATGGCCCCGTGGATTTCGGGCAGGGCGGCGACGTGGCGGCGACAGAATTCGGCCAGGCGGTCGGTGACATCGAGGGTGGAATCGATCGCGCCGCGCAGGCGACGGAGGCCGTCGCTTTCGACCCATTGCACCGGCGGGCGGGGCACGCCGAGGCCGGCTTCGGCTTCGGGACAGACGGGAAGAAAATCGCAGCACCCGGCCAGAACGGCCAGTTCCGGCGCGCGACGATCGGTGCCGTCATAGCGCACCGCCTCGCCGAGCAGGCAACGGCTCACCAGAATCCGGGGACGTCGGGGTTCTTCGGGCTTCATCGGATCGCATTCCCGCCTAGCCCGGGTATTGCCCCAAGGATTCGTTTCTCAGGGCGAAGCGGACGAAGCAGGTTGGCCGCCTTGGTGCGATGTCCGGGCGAGCAAAACCACGGAAACCGGTCTGCGAACCGCGATTTCGGGCCCGAAAACGGGCATTTCGGGGCCATTCATTGCATTTGGTCATTTTTTGACCTATACCAGAAGTAAACGTCATGACAAGCACGAGGTCACCGGCCATGAGTCGGCACAGACGCGGTGAAGTGGGTGGCACGCCCTGGTGCCGAACCGGCCGCTTCTTCTACATCCACCAGAAATGGTACTTCGCCTGCCGCGAGGGCGGAAACCGCGGCCCCTTCGACAGCAAGGCCGAAGCCCAGGCCGCCCTGGCCCGGCACATCGCCGCCTGCGAAGGGCGCGACCTGCCCGACGCGAGAGACCTCTCGCCCAGTCCGGGCTGAAACAGAGCGCCTGTTCCGCGCTCGCTTCGATTCGATTCAGCCCACCCCATCCGGTGACGCCCATTCCGCCACTCCATCGTGGCTTGCGCCGCTCCTGCGGGTTTTTCGCCAGCCTGTAGGAGCGGCGCAAGCCGCGACATGCGTTGGCGCAGGAAACGACGCATCAAGCCGTCTCTTTACTGCCGCCCGAACACGACATCGAAACGCAGCAGGAAGGAACGCACCGGCCGCCAGTCCTCGCCCTCGGCATAACTCAGTTGCGGGCGCATCTCGAGAAACAGCCAGTCCCGGTAGAGAAGCTGGCGATAGTTGATGGTGAACAGGTAATCGGTCACGTGCAGGGTGGGCGCGGTTCGGCCGAACATGCCGACCTGGTAGTACATCTGCACACCGGGCCGGATGTAGTGATAGAGTACCAGATTCTGGCTGGGCTCCCAGTAGTCGTTGCGATCGGTCCAGCGCAGAAAGCTGCCGAAACGCAGCAGGAAATCGTCGGACAGACGGTAATTGAATTCCAGGTAGCTGTCGGATCCGGCCCCCTGCCCCGTGTACCAGTAAACGTTCTGATCCGGGCGCATGGTCCATTTCTCGCCCAGGGGAATGCTCTTGTACAGCCGCAGGCGGAGGAAGGCCTCGAGCGGCAGTTTCAGCTCCACGCCGATGTTGGGCTGGAAGTTCCAGCCGCTTTCGCTCACCCGTTCCCGCAGCATGGACAGGAAATAGTTGCCTGCGCCTGCGCCGCCCGTGGTGCCGGCATTGTTCTGGGAAAGATCCTGCGGAGTCTGGCGTTCCTGGGGATCGGTTTCCAGCATCAGTTTGAAACGGCGCTCGGCGCCGGGCAGATGCAGCTTGGCGCGCAGGCGCGGCGTGTATTCGGGCGTACGCTCGTCACGCCAGTAGCCATCCAGGCGGATTTGCACATAGGTGCGGTTGGTGTACTGGTAGTGCTTCTGATTGGCGAAGAAACGATCGATGCTGGTGGCCAGCTCTTCCACGCTCTGGGATACGTAGTCATGGGTGAAATCCAGCATCCCGTAGACCCACGCCGGCTTGGCCGGCCGTGCCGCTCCGGCCGCTCCGGCCGCTCCGGCCAGCAGGGGCCACCCCAGTAGCAGACAAGCGACCTGCAAGCCTTTCATGGGACCTCGACGGCATCGGCTGGACGGCGGCCAAGGACCCGTTTGAGCAGGGGGGGCGTGACCAGGGTGGTGACGATGACCATCAGCACCACCGCCGAGAACAGCGCCGCGTTGATGACCTCGAGACTCTGGCCGATGGAGGCGAACACCAGGCCCACCTCACCCCGTGGCATCATGCCGATGCCCACCGCCGCCTTGCGGATCCCGCGCCCGGCCACCAGCCCGCTGACGAACTTGCCGAGCAGGGCTGCCGCGATCAGCCCGCCGGCCATGAACAGGACATGGCTGTCGGCCATGGTCTCGAGCTTGACCTGCATGCCCATCAGAATGAAGAAGATGGGCACCATGATCACCTCCAGGGGCGCGATCAGATCCCGAATGGCGAAACGGTGTGATGCCACCTCGCCCCAGTGACGGAAATAGGCATCGTGCAGGATCACGCCGGCGGCAAAGGCCCCGACGATGGTGGACAGACCGGCCAGATTGGCCAGCCAGGCCAGCACCATCACGAACAGGAAGGAGATGAACATCTTGGCCTCGATGATATCGAGGTTGCGCACCAGGGCAATGGTATGGGTGAGAAACCGCGGCCCGAGACGGAAGGCCGCCCACAGGAACAGGGCCGCCAGTGTCAGGATCTGCAGGACATGGCCCACCTCGAAGCCGCCAGAGACGATGATTCCCGAGACCACGGCCAGCATCACCAGGCCGAGGATGTCGTCGATCACGGCCGCCCCCAGGATGACATGCGCCTCGGGGGTGTGCAGCCGCCGGAGTTCCTGCAGCACCCGGGCGGTGATGCCGATGCTGGTGGCCCCGAGGGTCGCGGCCACGAAAAGATCCGCGTTCAGCGACAGTTCCGGCATCAACAGACGGGCGGCGCCGAAACCAAGCAGGAAGGGGGCCGCCACGCCGACCACGGCCACCCGCAGGGAAGCAGGACCGACCCGCTGCATTTCTTCCAGAGACGTCTCGAGGCCGATCAGGAACAGCATGAAGATCACCCCGTAACGGGAGAAGATGTCCACCGTGTGGGAGACCTGGATCAGCGCCGGCCCACCCGGCCCGCGCAGGATTTCGAGGATCCGCTCGGCATCGGGATGCCCCAGCGCCTCGATCGCCGAGCGGCTCAGCGGTTCGCCCGCCAGGGTGAGGTCCACCATCTCGAAGATGGCCGGCCCATTGCGCAGCACCTCGACGAAGTCGAATCCCGCCCAGTAGCCGAGATTGCCGATGGCGACCCCCATCAGCAGTTCCCCGAGCACCGAGGGCTGCCCGGCACGGCGCGCCAGAAAGCGGCCCAGCACGGCGAAGAACAGGATCCCGGTCACCCCCAGGATCACCGGCGCGATGGGATCGCTGTGCAGCGGGCCCGCCCACGCCACGGCCGGCATCGCCAGGATCAGCCCCGTCAGCAGTTCAGTGACCTTCACCGGCCAGCGCCTCGTCGATGCAGGCGGCCGTTTCCACCTGCACGGTGGAATGATCGATGCCGAACACCTCGTGCAGAATGCGCTTGACCGCCGCCAGCACCTGCCCGCAATCGGTCCCCTCGGCCACAGTCACGTGCAGGGTGAGCATGGTCCGCTCCGGCGTCAGGGACCAGACGTGCAGGTGATGCACGTCTTCGATCTCGGGAAGGCGGCGGTGCAGTTCGGCACGGATGCGTTCCGGATCCACGTCCGGCGGCGCGCCCTCGAGCAGGATGTGTCCCGACTGGCGCACCACCTTCCCGGCGCTGTAGAGAATGAGCAGGGCCACCAGGATCGAAAGCAGGGGATCGATCGGATACCAGCCGGTGATCAGAATCACGCCGGCCGCCACGATGGCGGCCACCGACCCCAGCAGATCGCCCAGCACGTGCAGCAGCGCGGCCCGCACGTTGAGGTTGTGCCGGTGGCCGCCATGCAGCAGGCGAAAGGCCACGAGATTGATGCCCAGGCCGGCCAGCGCCACCCACAGCATCACGCCGCCGAGCACCGGCTGGGGCATCAGCAGCCGCTGCACCGCCTCGAAGCCGATCCAGGCGACGATGAACAGAAAGAAGAGGCCGTTGACGAACGCCGCAAGGATCTGCAGGCGGTGATAGCCGTAGGTGCGCAGGGCGTCGGCCGGCCGCCGCGAGAGCCGCGCCGCCAGCCAGGCCAGGCCCAGCGACACGGTATCGGTGAGCATGTGCCCGGCATCGGCCAGCAGCGCCAGGGAACCGGACCACAGGCCCCCGATCACTTCCACCACCATGAAGCCGCCGGTCAGGCTCAGGGCCAGCAGCAGCCGGCGTTCGTCATGGGTATGGGAATGCTGTGCCGCGATGACCGCTTACCGTCGGGTTGAAGCCTGCGGACATTGTAGCGCAGCCCTCTCCCGCCCGGCAGGCATCCGGGCCTCGACGGTCGTGCTGGCAGGCAGGGATCCGAAAACGGCTATTCCGGCCGGCCCGGGGTTCCGGCGACGAGCCCCCGCTCCCGTGCAAGCCAGCGCCGGCCCAGTTCCATCCCCGCGGTCAGCAACAGCCCCATGCCGGTCGCGGCGCCCGTCATCCAGTCGGGCCGGGGCGCGCCTTCCATGCCGTGAGCAAAGCCGTGCAGGAACGCAATCCCCGCAAGGGCGAGCCACAGCCCGGCACCGGGTGCCGTGCGGCGCCAGAGGAAGAACCCCAGCACCGGCAGGCCGAGCAGCAGCAGACCGTCGATGGCGGCCTGCGGCCCCAGCGCGACGCCAGCCAGCAGACCAGACAGAAAGGCGCCGACAAACCCGGCGCCCAGCGCCAACCGCCGGCGGGCCAGCCGGCCGATGACGATCCCGGCGAGGAGCAGGGACAACAGGTGATCGAGCCCGCTCAGCGGATGCCGAAATCCGGCCAGGAAGCCGTCCGCCGGCGTCGGCGCACCGTGCGCCAGGGCCAGGGAGGAGACCGGCAGCATCAGCAGGGCCACAACGAATCGCAACAGTGAACGGGACATGACGGGATTTCCTCCTGTTTTCGAATGTTACTGGATCCGGACCTCGACCAGGGGTTCGCCGTCGGGATCCACCACGTGGACCGCACAGGCGATGCAGGGATCGAAACTGTGGATGGTACGCAGGATCTCCAGCGGCTGTTCGGGATCGTGCAGCCGGTGGCCGCGCAAGGCCGCTTCGTAGGGCCCCCGCTGGCCCTGCCCATCCCGCGGGCCGGCGTTCCAGGTGCTGGGCACGACGGCCTGGTAGTTGGCGATGCGCCCGTCGCGGATCACGATCCAGTGGGCCAGCGCTCCGCGCGGGGCTTCCGTATAGCCCACGCCACGGGCCTCCTGCGGCCAGGTCTCCGGTGCCCACTGGCGTTCGTTGAAGGTTTGCAGATCGCCGGCGCGGATGTTGGCCAGCAACCGATCCAGCCAGCCCTGCATGGCATCGGCGAAGATCTTGCTTTCGAGGGTGCGGGCCGCGGTACGCCCGAGCGTGGAGAACAGCCCTTCGATCGGCAGATCCAGCGTGTGCAGGGTCTGCCCGACCAGTTCCCGGGTCTGCGCGTGTCCATGGGCATACATCACCAGCAGCCGGGCCAGCGGCCCCACTTCCATGGGCTTGCCCTTCCAGCGCGGGGACTTGAGCCAGGAATAGGCCTGTGCCACGTCGAGATGGTCGTAGGGCGGTTGCGGTCCCGTGTAGTGCAGTGCCGTCTCCCCCTTCCAGGGGTGCAGGCCCTGCTCCCTGCCGCCGCTGTAGTCATACCAGGAATGGCTGACGTATTCGGTGATCTGGCGTTCGTCCTCCAGATCCACTTCGTGCAGGGTGGACAGATCCCGATCCAGGATCACGCCGCGGGGCACCAGCAGGCTGGCCAGATCGCCCGGATCCTGATCGGGGAAATCCCCATAGGCGAGAAAGTTGCCCACGCCTTCGCCCTGCCCGGCCCAGTCCCTGTAGAAGCCGGCGATGGCCAGGGTGTCGGGCAGATAGACCTGATCGACGAACTGGCGCATCTCGTCGATCACGTTCTGCACGATGGCCAACCCCGTGTCGTTGAGCGCCGTGCCGCCGCCCCCGCCGCCGGGCCCGGTGCTGATGGCGCAGGGCACGCCGCCGACCAGGAAGTTGGGATGGGGATTCTTGCCGCCGAAGATGGTGTGCAGCTTGACCACGTTGCGTTGCCAGGCCAGGGCTTCGAGATAATGGGCCACCGCCATCAGGTTGGCTTCCGGCGGCAGCCGGTAGGCCGGATGCCCCCAGTAGCCGTTGGCGAAGATCCCGAGCTGGCCCGACTCGACGAAGGTCTTGAGCTTCTGCTGCATGTCGCGGAAGTAGCCGGGCGAGGATTTGGCATAACCGCTGATCGACTGGGCCAGCGCCGAGGTGGCTTTCGGATCGGCCTTCAGGGCGGAGACCACGTCCACCCAGTCGAGCGCGTGCAGGTGGTAGAAGTGCATCACGTGATCGTGCACGAACTGGGCGGCGATCATCAGGTTGCGGATGAGCTGGGCGTTGGGCGGGATGGGATAGTCCAGCGCGTCTTCCACCGCACGGATGGAGGCGATGCCGTGCACCAGCGTGCAGACCCCGCAGATCCGCTGGGCGAAGGCCCAGGCATCGCGCGGATCCCGGCCGCGCAGGATGATCTCGATCCCTCGCACCATGGTTCCGGAGGACCAGGCATCGGCGATGGTCTCACCGTCCATCTGCGCCTCGATGCGCAGGTGGCCCTCGATGCGGGTGACGGGATCGACGACGATGCGTTCACTCATGTTGCGTCTCCTCGTCCGGCGGTGCCAGGTTTTCGGCCAGCAGCTCGGCCATGCCGACGATCTCCAGCGCCATCTCCCGGGCCTCGATGCCATCCTCCAGCACCGCCCGGCAGTTGGCGCAGGCGGTGACCACCTTGCGCGCACCGGTGGCATCGAACTGGCGTTTCTTCATGGCGAAGGCCCGATTGCGCAACGCGTCCGCATCGGGGTTGGCGCTGACCCCGCCCCCGCCGCCACAACACCAGTTCCACACCCCGGCGCAATCCATCTCCTCGAACGCCTCGGCCGCCATGTCGAGCAGATGCCGTGGCTCGTCGATGAGCCCGCCGCGGCGCACCAGTTGACAGGGATCGTGGAAGGTCAGCTTTTCCCGGTGCTTGCCGGCCAGGGTGAGCCGCCCGTCCCGGCGCAGTTCGTCGAACAGCTCCAGCAAGTGCACGACGCGGAAGCGGTAGGGCCGCCCGATCAGGTTGGGCCCGTCCCAGCGCAGGGTGGTGTAGGCATGCCCGCACTCGGGACTGATGACTGTCTTCACCCCCAGTTTCTCGGCCGTCTCGACGATGCGCAGCAACAGTTCCCGCGCCAGATCCGAAGAACCGATCTGGATGCCGGCATTGGTCGCCTCGTAGCCTTCGCTGGCGAGCGTCCAGGACAGGCCGGCGCGGTGGAAGATGCGCGCCATGGCGGCGATGCTCTCGGGATAGAGCATGTATTCGTTGGCGGAGAGCACCAGCAGGTAGTCGGCGCCTTCACGATCGAAGGGCACTTCGATGCCCTCTTCCTTCTCCAGCGAGGCGATGATTTTCGCCAGGGCGGGATAGCGCACCCCCATCGGGCTGCCGGTGGTCAAGGCCCGGTAGGTGGTGGTCTTCAAGCCCTCGGGGGCATGGCCCGCGGCCACCATGCCTTCCCGCGCCTTGCGGATCATGTAGGTGATGTCGTTGCCCACGGGACAGACCAGCGAACAGCGCCCGCAGAGGGTGCAACTGTCGTAGAGCAGCGACTGCCATTCGGCCAGCTCGGCCTCGTCGGGGGGCGGCAGGAGGCCGAGCCGGGCCAGCAGCCGGCCCCACAGGGTGTATTCACGTTGCCAGATCCGCCGCAGGGGTTCGAGCTTGTGGATCGGCGTATAGCGCGGATCACCGGTCTCCACGTGAAAATGGCAGGCCCCGGCGCACAGGCCGCAGTGCACGCAACTGTTGAAGAAACTGGCGATCGGCGCATCGATGCCGGCCGCAAGCGTGGTCAGGCCGTTTTGCAGCGAGACGCTCATACCTTCACTCCCCGCCGCCCGGCCATCTGGCCGGTGTACCAGCGCGAGAACCACAGGGTGAAGCCGTGCATCAGCCTGGTGAACGGCAGGCTGGCCAGCAGCACTTCGACACTGAGGATGTGCAGCACCAGCAGGGTGTTGTATTCCCCCAGCAGACGGTGATAGGCCAGGTAACCGGTGAGCACCGGCAGGAAGGTGATCGCCAGGGCATACCAGTCATTGAAGCGCGAGAGGAAGCGCCGGACCGGATCGGTGAGGCGAAACCAGAACGCCAGCAGCAGGGCGGCCAGGGTGATCAGCGTCACGCCGTCCACGAGCCCGGCCGCGAGCCCCGGCCAGGACAAGCCGGTCACGGCCTCGATCAGCAGGATGTGCGGCACGAAGAAGAACACGACGAGGAACAGGCCGAGGTGAAAGACATAGCCGGTCAGGAATTCGATCCGGCGATAGCGCACGCAGGCCGAAGACGGCAGCACACTGCGGGTGAGAATCGTGCGCCAGCCGTACCCGCCGCTGTGGGCGACCCGCGGTTCGCTCAGATCCGGCTTGCGGCCGAGCAGCAGCATCTCGACCAGGCGCACCCCCACCCCGATCACCAGAATCGAAAGCGACAGGACCAGCCCCGGCCCACGCACCCAGGCCAGCATCTCCATGGTGTTCATCATCCCTCTCCCCCTTTCACGTCGTCGGCGGCGAGGGGCTGGCGGCGGCGCTCGGCACGGGCCTTGCGCAGGCGGTTGGCCAGACCGGCCGCGGCGCCGGCCGCCACGCCGACGCCGATCGCCGGCACGACCCATTTCGCCACGTCCACGGGGGGCGCGGTCAGGGCCTGGTAGAAACTGCCGGCATCCCAGAAATCCGGCTCCGAACAGCCCAGGCAGGGATGTCCCGACTGGATGGGAAAGCTGGTGCCCTGGTTCCATTTCTCCGTGGCGCAGGCGTTGCGGGTGGTCGGCCCCTTGCAGCCGAGCTTGTACAGGCACCAGCCGTTGCGCGCCCCTTCATCGTCAAACTGCTCGGCGAACAGATTGCGATCGTAGAACGGCCGGCGATAGCAGCGGTCGTGAATGGTCTGCCCATAGAACACCGTCGGCCGACCCAGGTCATCCAGTTCCGGCACCCGGCCGAAGGTCAGCACATGGGCGATGACGCCGCTGATCACCACCGGGATGGGCGGACAGCCCGGCACGTTGACGATGGTCCGATCGGCGAGGATCTCGCTCACCGGCACCGCGCCGGTGGGATTGGGCCGGGCATGGGGCAGACCACCGTAGGCCGCGCAGGTGCCGACCGAGACAATGGCCGCGGCACCGGCCGCAGTCTCCCTGAGCATGTCGAGATTGCTGATCCCGGCGATGGTGGAATAGACGCCGCCCTCGGCCACGGGAATCGAACCTTCCACCACCAGGATGTACTTGCCCCGGTTCGCTTCCATCGACTGACGGCGCGCGTCTTCGGCGTGGCGGCCGGCGGCGGCCTGCAGGGTGTGATGGTAGTCCAGGGAGAGGACGTTGAAGATCAGGTTCTCGAGGGTGGGGCTGAAGGAACGGGTCAGCGATTCGGTGCAGGCGGTGCACTCCTGGAAGGAGAGCCAGATCACCGCCGGCCGCCGGGCCCGCTCCAGGGCCTCGGCGATGCGTGGCGCCATGGCCGGCGGCAGGGCCAGCAGCGAAGCCAGCCCGGCGCAGTATTTCAGGAAACTGCGCCGGCTGATCCCCTGCTGGCGCAGCCGTTCGAGCAGATCCGCTTCATCGGCCATCGTCCCCTCCTGTCGCCCCGCCCGTCCATTCCGCGAGCTGTTCGCGCAGGGCGACGCCTGCCTCGCGCATGTCGCGCGGATCGCTTTTCAGGATCGCCGGGCAGGGCGTCACCTCGATGAACTCGGCGATCGTCTCCCCGGCCGGATCCGCATGCCGCACCCACCATACCCCGGCCAGGCGCGTCTCGGTCACCCGCGTCTCGCCCAGGGCGTCGATCACGGCCACCACTTCGCCATCGCCGAGCACGGTCTTCAGAACCTCACGCTCCCCCGGCAGCAGGGGCAGGCCGCGCAGATCGATGCTTCCCGGCGCCCCCTCCTCGGCCAGCGCCGTGAGCAGACTGGCGATCTCGTGCAACAGGGCCAGGACGTTGCCGGAAAGGCCATCGGACGGCGGCACCGTAATCCCCGGCACGGCGATGTCCTGCAGGGAACTCATTGCCAGGCCGCGAGCAGGGTCCGGGCCTGTTCGCAGGCCCGGGGAATGGCCGCGGCCACCTCCGGCGACGGCACAGGCGACCAGTCCACGGAACGGGGCCGGATCCCGATCAGGGCCCGGGGCGCGGGCAGGGCATCGAGCAGGCGCACCATGTCCAGCAGTTCGGCCAGCCCCACCTCGTGCACGCTGCTGCAGGGATGCCTGGCCACGAAGTCGTCCATGGCCTCATCGACGAAGACCCGCACCGTGCCTGCCGGCGCGTCGAAGCGGGCGGCGTCGATCACGATCAGGCGCGCCGCTTCTCCCAGCACCTCGGTGAGCGGAAAGCTGAGGGTACCGCCATCGACGAACCGGCAGTCCTGCCGGGGGGACCGGGTTCGCAGGGCCTCCATCGCCAGCAGGCCGGCGCCGTCATCGCCGCGCAGGGGATTGCCCAGGCCGAGGATCACGGTCGGAGGCATGCCACCGCTCCACCACGAAAAAGAATGCAGCCAGACACCATTGCCGTCCCCCTGCCGTCGTCGATTCAGCAAATGGCCTGTCGGCCGATGTGCCGGGAAAAACGGTCTTTCCTGTTTCTGTCTATCCTTAAAAAGTAAACCACGGCAGCGCAAATGCAAGGTTGACGGAAGGCAGACGCGGGTGTTTACTGACCTGCATCAGTTGCGATTGCGGAGCCGGCCATGTGCCTCGCCATTCCCATGCGCATCGTCGCCATCGACGGTTTCCTGGCCCGTTGCGAGGCCAGGGGGGTGGAACGGGAGGTCAGCCTGTTCCTGATGCAGGAGACGGATCTGGCGCCCGGCGATCACGTGATGGTGCACGTGGGCTACGCCATCCAGAAGATCAGCGAGGCCGACGCGGCGGAAGCCTGGGCGCTGTACGACGAGATGCTCGAAACCCTGGACGGCGAGGCCGGAGCCCCCCGTGCATGAACTGGCGGTATGCCAGGGCCTGCTGCGACAGGTGGGCGCCCTGGCCCGCGAGCACCATGCCGGGCGGGTCACGCGGATCGTCCTGCAGATCGGCCCGCTGTCGGGCGTGGAAGCGGATCTGCTGCGGGAAGCCTTCCCGCTGGCGGCCGCGGACAGCGTGGCGGCCGGGGCGGAACTGATCATCGAGCAGACGAGGGTCCGGGTGCGCTGCGACACCTGCGGCGCCGAGAGCGACGCGGCGGCCAACCGGCTGCTGTGCGGCGCCTGCGGCGACTGGCACACCCGCCTGGTCGGCGGCGACGAGCTGTTGCTGGCCAGCGTGGAACTGGATCGGGAGAGCGAACATGTGTGACACCTGCGGCTGCAACCTCACCCCCGGCAACCGGCATCTGGTCGAGTCCGGCGGCCGGCTTTCCCACACCGCCGAAGGCCGGGAGGCGGTCACCGTCCTGCGCAGCCTGCTGTCGGAGAACGATGTCACCGCCCGCCACAACCGCGCCCACTTCGATCGCCACGGGGTGCTGGCCGTCAACCTCATGTCCTCGCCGGGCGCCGGCAAGACCGCGCTGCTCGAGGCCACCCTCGCGGCCCTCTCGGCGGATCTGCGCATCGGCGTGATCGAGGGCGATCTGGAAACCGAGAACGATGCCGAGCGGATCCGCGCCCACGGCATCCCCGCCGTGCAGATCACCACCGGCTCGGCCTGCCATCTGGATGCCCACATGGTGCACGACGCCGTGCATCAACTGCCGCTGGCGGAACTCGATCTGCTGTTCATCGAAAACGTGGGCAACCTGGTCTGTCCCGCCAGCTTCGATCTGGGCCAGCATCACAACGTCACCCTGCTCTCGGTGACCGAGGGCGACGACAAGCCGGCCAAGTATCCGGTGATGTTCCGCGCCGCCGACCTCATGCTCCTGACCAAGACCGATCTGCTCGCGGTGCTCGACGACTTCGACCCGCAGGCTGCCGAACGGCACCTGCGCCACCTCGCCTCCGAGGCCCCCGTCCTGCCGCTGTCCGCCCGCACGGGGCAGGGCCTCGATGCCTGGCTCGCCTGGCTGCAGGCCCGCCTTGCCGAGCAGCGTGCCCGCCGCGCGGCCGGCGAGAGCCGCCAACCTGCCCTCCCGCCCGACGGCGCCACCCGGCCCGCCCGGGAGGGCTGAATGCCCCGCCGCTCCGCGCAGGCCTGGCTGGACGCCCTGCACGCGCTCCCGCCGCCGCCCCGCTTCCGGATCATGAACGTGTGCGGCGGCCACGAGCGCGCCATCAGCCGCGCCGGACTGCGCAGCCTGATGCCGGCGGGCATCGAACTGATCCCCGGCCCCGGCTGCCCGGTCTGCGTCTGCCCCGAGGAGGACATCCACCAGGCGATCCAGCTCGCCCTGCACGAAGAGGTGATCCTGGTCGCCTTCGGCGACATGCTGCGGGTCCCGGTCAACGTGCCCCGATCCCGGCCCCGCTCGCTGGAAGCGGCCCGTGCCGCCGGGGCCGACGTGCGCCCCATCGCCTCGCCCCGCGACGCCCTGCGCATGGCCCGCGCGGAACCGGATCGCGAGGTGGTGTTCTTCGCCGCCGGCTTCGAGACCACCATGGCCCCGGTAGCCGCCATGGTCCTCGAAGGCCTGCCGAACAATCTCTCGCTCCTGCTCAGCGGCCGGCGCACCTGGCCGGCGGTAGCCATGCTTCTGGAAACCGGGGAAACCGCCTTCGACGCCCTGGTGGCGCCCGGCCACGTCTCGGCGGTGATGGGTCCGGAGGAGTGGGACTTCGTCGCCACCGACCACGGCCTGCCGGTGGCGGTGGCCGGCTTCGAGAGCGCCAGCCTGCTGGCCGCGTTCCATGCCGTGCTCCGCCAGCGAAGCGCAGGAGCGGCGCGGCGCGAGAATACCTATCCCGAAGTGGTCCGGCCCGGCGGCAATCCCGGCGCGCGGCGCTGCCTCGAAACCGCCTTCGAGATCGTCGACGGCAACTGGCGCGGGATCGGCACCATCCCGGAATCGGGCTACGCGCTGCGCCCCGCCTTCGCCGCGCACGATGCCCGCCGCCGCTTTCCCGAACACGCCGCGCCGGATCGCCGCCGCGCCGGCGAGATGCCCGCCGGCTGCGACTGCGCCCGCGTGGTCCTCGGCCGGATCTATCCCGATCAATGCCGCCTCTACGGCCGCGCCTGCCAGCCCCGCCATCCGGTCGGCCCGTGCATGGTCTCCGACGAAGGCGCCTGCCGGATCTGGTGGAGCAGCGGAGTTCGGCAAACCGAGGTGGCGAATGCCGAAAAAACCCCCTCAACGCTGTAGGCCGGGTCAAGCGAAGCGGACCCGGCGATGGCAGACATCTTCGCATGACCGCAGTGGAAAGAACGCAGAGAGCGCGGAGACGCAGAGGACGCAGAGGTTTGATGGGCTTTCTGTCGCCGAGGCCTGACGACGACAAGCCTCTCGCTCGCCGCCTGCGCCTGACCGGGCGGGTGCAGGGGGTGGGCTTCCGGCCCTTCGTGTACCGGCTGGCCAAGGCGCTGGGCGTGCGCGGCTGGGTGCAGAACCGGCTGGGGGAGGTGGTGATCCAGGCGCAGGGCCCGGCGGCGGTTCTCGAGAGCTTCCAGCGGGATCTGCTGGCCAAGGCCCCGCCGCTGGCGCGACCGGAGCTGGCCCGGGTCGAAGCGGTGGCAGCGGAAGGCGCCAGCGGATTCACGATCCGCGACAGCGAGGCCCGGGAGGCGGTGCAGGTTCACGTGCCGCCCGATCTCGACGTCTGCCCCGACTGCCTGCGCGAGCTGCACGATCCGCAAAACCGCCGCCATCGCTATCCCTTCATCAACTGCACCCAGTGCGGTCCCCGCTACACTCTCGTCGAACACCTGCCCTGGGATCGGCCCAACACCGCCATGGCCGGCTTCGCCCTGTGCCCGGCCTGCCGGGCCGAATACACCGATCCCGCCAACCGGCGCTTTCATGCCGAACCCGTCGCCTGTCCCGACTGCGGCCCACGGCTGACGTTCACCGACGGGAACACGCATGACAGCGGGGAAGCCGCCCTGCAGGCGGCCGCGGAGCGGATCGCCGCGGGACGGATCGTGGCGGTGAAGGGCATCGGCGGCTATCACCTGATCTGCGATGCCACCAGCGAGGCCGCCGTGCGCCGCCTGCGTGCGCGCAAGGCCCGGCCCCACAAGCCGCTGGCCGTGATGTTCCCGCAGCAGGGTGCGGATGGCCTGGCCGCCATCCGCGCCTGCGCCCGGCTCTCGCCCGTCGAGGCCGAAGCCCTGCGCTCGCCGGCCCGGCCCATCGTCCTCCTGGCGCGCCGCGCCGGGGCCCCGCTGGCCGCGACGGTGGCGCCGGGCATGGATCGGCTCGGCGCCTTCCTTCCCTACAGCCCGCTGCATCATCTGCTGCTCGCGGCCCTGGATCGGCCGCTGGTCGCCACCTCCGGCAACATCAGCGGCGAGCCGGTGATCACCGATCCCGAGGAGGCCGAGATCCGGCTCGGCACGGTGGCCGATGCCTTCCTGCATCACGACCGGCCGATCCTGCGGCCGGTGGACGACAGCGTGTTGCAGGAAGCCGGGGGCGCAATCCGCCCCCTGCGCATCGGCCGGGGGCTCGCTCCCCTCGAGCTGTCCCTCCCGGTACCTATCGACCGCCCCACCCTGGCGGTGGGCGGGCACATGAAGAACACCGTGGCCCTGGCCTGGGACGATCGCCTGGTGATCTCGCCCCACATCGGCGATCTCGATTCGCCCCGCGCGCAATCCGTCTTTGCCCGCACCATCGCCGATCTGCAGTCACTCTACCGGGTGCGGGCGGAGCAGGTGGTGGCCGATGCCCATCCCGGCTATGCCAGCACCCGCTGGGCGAAGGACTGCGGCCTGCCGCTGCGCACTGTCTTCCACCACCACGCCCATGCGGCCCTGCCCGCCCTCGAACGGCCGGAGGTGGCGCGCTGGCTGGTGTTCACCTGGGATGCCGTGGGCCTGGGGGAGGACGGCCGACTGTGGGGCGGCGAGGCCCTGCTCGGCCGCCCCGGCACCTGGCAACGGGTGGCGAGCTTTCGCCCCCTGCATCCGCCCGGCGGCGATCGTGCCGGCCGCGAACCCTGGCGCAGCGCCGCCGCCCTGTGCTGGGCCGCCGGTCGCGACTTCACCCCGCCCGTCGATCCCCAACTGGCCCGCGCCGCCTGGGCGCGGCGCCTCAACTGTCCCGCCACCTCCGCCGCCGGGCGCCTGTTCGATGCCGCTGCCGCCCTGCTGGGGCTGGTGGCAAAGGCGAGCTTCGAGGGCCAGGGCCCCATGTGGCTGGAAGCGGCCTGCGCCGAGGCCCCGCTGCCGGAAGCGCCCGCCCTGCCGCTGCACGAACACGACGGCCGCCTCGAAGCCGACTGGGAACCGCTGCTGGCCCCCCTCGGCGATCCGGACCGCAGCCTGGCCGAGCGCGCCGCGCTGTTCCACGCCACCCTGGCCGCCACGCTCCTCGCCCAGGCCAGCACCCTGCGCCGGCGCCACGGCGAATTCACCGTGGGCCTCGCCGGCGGCGTGTTCCAGAACCGCCGCCTCGCCGAAACCGTGCTCGCGCAGCTTGCGGCCGCCGGCTTCGACGCCCACCTGCCAGGAACCCTGCCCGTCAACGATGGCGGACTGAGTGCCGGCCAGATCCGGGAATGTCTGCCCGTCCCGCCCGCCTGATCCTCTGATCGGAAAACCGCTCGCTTGCCGAATCCGGCATCGAGGCAAGCCCTTGCCTGTCGCTATGACTTGTCGCATAGCGCCAAAGCGCCATTTCCCGGTATCGGGAATGGGTCTATTCTTTGCGCCAGCCTCATACCTTTTCCTGATCCAAAACAACAACCAGAACCATGAAAACTTCTGCCAGCCCCTTCCTGACGCTGTTCGCTCTTGCCACATCCCTGCTGCTCACCGGCTGCGGTGGCGGCTCGGGAAATGCCCACACTGGCAGCGTCGCGGCCCTGCAAGTGGTTTCGAGCAACC
The DNA here is from genome assembly GCA_026984045.1 of Chromatiales bacterium. Classification (GTDB taxonomy): domain Bacteria; phylum Pseudomonadota; class Gammaproteobacteria; order UBA6429; family Thiohalophilaceae; genus JALSSV01. Next base: position 67,783 of record JALSSV010000082.1, read on the forward strand.
CCAGCGACGGCCAGACCCGGGTCGACACCGGCACGGCCATCACGGTCGGCTTCTCCGCCACGCTCGACCCGGCCACGATCAACGTCAGCAGTTTCCGGCTCGATGGCCCCTCCGGCCCCATCGTCGGCACCGTTTCGTTGGACCCGGCGGGCACCACCGCCACCTTCACTCCGGATAGTGCCCTGCCGAACCAGGGGCACTTCATCGTCACCCTGACCACGGCCATCCGGTCGACGACCGGACAGTCCCTGTCCGCCGATCACCTCATCCGCTTCAGCACCGCTCCCTGGACGCGCCAGGAAGGCACGGCGGGTGACGAGGCCGGCCGCGCCGTGGCCGCCGACGCCCAGGGCAACCTCTACGTGGCCGGTTACACCACGGGCGCCCTGAACGGACAGCGCCAATTTGGTGGCCGGGACATGTTCGTCATCAAGCACGACCCGAGCGGTCAGGTGCTGTGGACACGCCAGTTTGGTACCGCTGCCGATGACGAAGCCGCCGCCCTGGCCATCGATGCCGCCGGAAACCTCATCGTGGCCGGCACCACCGGCGGCACCTTTCCCGGCCAGACCAGCGCTGGCGGGACCGATGGGGTCATCCTCAGGCTCGACGCCGACGGCGCGCTTCTCGACACCCTCCAGTTCGGCACCGGCGGCGACGACACCGCCGAAGCCCTGGCCATCGCCGGCAACGGAAACCTCATCGTGACCGGCAAGACGACCGCTGCCTTCATCGGCAACAACTCGGGCGGCACGGATGCCTACATCCAGGCTTTCGATACCCAGGGCAATGTTCTCTGGACCGATCAACTCGGCTCCAGCGCACAGGACAGCGGCAATGCCCTGGCCATCGACGGCACCGGCAACGTCTATCTCGCCGGGACCACCGGCGGCAGCCTCGACGGCGATACCATCACGCTTTCCTTCAACGACATCTTCCTGGCCGCCTACGAACCAAACGGAACGCGGTCCTGGCTGCGACAGTTGCGCACCCTGCCGCCGGACACCACGGCCTCCCTGAGCAACGAATCGGCCCGCGCCCTGGCCATCGATGGCGGCGGCAATCTCTACATCGCCGGGGATCGGCTTTCATTCTCCGCCACCAGTGGCCTGGACATGCTGCTGGTCAAGTGCGACTCCCTCGGCAATCCCGTCTGGGCCAAAACCTTCGGCACCGCAGACGACGATCGTCTCAATGGCCTGTTTCTCGACGCTCAGGGCAACCTGTTTGCGGCCGGACAGAGTGTCGGCGCCTACGCCGGCACCTCCGCCGGGCTCGACGACATCGTGGTCGAGAAACGCAATGCGACCGGCAACCTCCTGTGGCGTCGGCAGATGGGCAGCCCTGCCGCCGATCTGGCCAATGGGCTGACCCTGACCGCCAATGGCGACCTCGTCGTCACCGGTCTGACCGGCGCCAGCCTCGACGGCAATCCTGCGCTGGGCGGCGACGATCTGTTTCTGCTTCGCTACGCGCCCGACGGCAGCCTCTATTGACGACCGGTGTGCGAGGCTTTGGAGGTATCGCCAGTTTCGCTGACGCCAGGACATCGACACTGCCGGCAACGGGAAACCGCGTTTTTCCATTCCGGGGTCTAAAGGCTCGGGCCCGGCTTTTTCAACGGTCGGCCCGGCGACAACGCGCCGTTTGCGTTCCCACCGGCCTGCCGCCTACCATGGCCGCATGGAACACGACCACATCACCCTCGCCCACGGCAACGGCGGGCGTTTCATGCGCGAGCTGATCGACGGGCTGTTCGTCCGCCATCTGGGCAACCCCTGCCTCGACACCGACCGCGATGCCGCGCTGCTGCCGCCGCTGGAGGGGCCGCCGGTGATGACCACCGACGGTTTCACCGTCCACCCCCTGGAGTTTCCCGGGGGCGACATCGGTTCGCTGGCGGTGCACGGCACCCTCAACGATCTGGCGGTGGCCGGAGCCGAACCGCGCTGGCTGAGCCTCAACGCCTTCATCGAGGAGGGCCTGGAAATCGCCCTGCTCGACCGGCTCGTCGCCAGCCTGGCGAAGGCCGCGCGCGAGGCCGGCGTGGCGGTGGTCACCGGCGACACCAAGGTGGTGCCCCGCGGCCAGGGGGCCGGGCTCTATCTGGCCACCACCGGCATCGGGGTGAAGGATCCGCAGCTCGATCCGGGCATGGGGCGCATCCGTGCCGGGGACCGGATCCTGGTGAGCGGCCCGGTGGGCGATCACGGCACTGCCGTGATGCTGGCCCGCGAGGACTTCGGCCTGCGCGGCGATCTGCGCTCGGATGCCGCCTGCGTGCTGCCCCTGACCCGGGCCCTGCGCGGCCTGCCGGGCGTGCGTTTCCTGCGCGACCCCACCCGTGGCGGGCTGGCCGCAGTGCTGCACGAGGTGGCCCGGGCCACCGGGCTGGGCGTTGCCATCCAACAGGCCGCCGTGCCGGTGCGCGAGTCGGTCGAGGCCGTGTGCGAGATTCTCGGTTACGATCCCTGGCACCTCGCCTGCGAGGGCCGGGTGGTGGCGGTGGTGGCGCCGGCCGAGGCCGAGATGGCCCTGGCGGCCTGGCAGGCCCTGCCCCAGGGGCGTGAAGCCGCGCTGATCGGCGAACTGCGCGACGGCGGCGGCGTCGTATTGCACACCCCCCTGGGCGGGCAGCGGATCCTCGAGGAACTGGAGGACGATCCCCTGCCGCGGATTTGTTGATCCGCCGCGCCTCGTGGTGCTTGTCGTGAGCCATCCGCTGGGTCACAATGTCGCCCTCATGCGCAACTTCATCATCCATCTGCTGCTGTTCTTCCTGCTCACCGGCAATTTCGCCTGGGCGATGGACAGCGTCGTCTCCAGCCTGTCCCCGGCCGACGAGCCGACCCTGCAGGCGTTCGACGAAGATGGCGGACAGGGCAACGGCCATGCCGGTACCCCCTGCAACCACTGGTGCCATGGCGGCGGTGCGCACCTGACCGCCCTGGCCACCCCGGCCGCCGCCGGCCTGCCACGTGCCGGCCAGACCCTGCACAGTGAAGCACGGCGGCCGGTACTGCAGAACAAGGCCACCCCGCCCAACCCCCCTCCCATTTCCTGACCGCCGGATCCGCGGATATTCCCCGTTCCCGTGGACGGGGCGGCGTGCCCGCGAGCGTCTGCGCTCGGGTTCGCGCCGATTCGCCCAACGTGATTGCGCTGTGGCACGGCACGCCGCCTGCCCGCGCGCCCAACTCCGCTGTCGAGGAAATCCCAAGCCATGTTTCGTCCATTTCAAACCCTGATTCGTCTGTCGCTGGCGGGCGCCCTGCTGTGGCCATTGCAGGTCACCGCCGGCCCCCTCGCCATCACCCCGACCGCGCCGCCCGAACTGCGCCAGCGCATCCTTGCCATCATTGCCGAACATCCACGGCTGCGTGCGGCCCGGGCCGAGCTGGAACAGGCCCGCGCCAAGCTGCGCGGCGCCGGCCAGGCCGTCTACAACCCCGAACTGGCGCTGGACGCCGAACGGGCCGGGGCCGACACCCGCACCCTACAGCTGAGCCAGACCCTGGATCTGGGCGATCAGCGCGGGGCCCGCACGGCGGTGGCCAGGGCCGAACTGCGCCGCGCCACGGCCCGCCACACAAGGCAATGGTTGCGCCTCGCCCGGGACCTGCTCGAGACCCTGGCCGAGGACACCACCCGCCAGGCCCTGGCCCGGCTGGCCGATCAGCGCCTGAAACTCATGCAGGACTTCACCGACATCGCCGAACGCCGCTACCGGGCGGGTGATCTCGGTCAGGTGGAACTGGAACTGGCCCGCCTGGCCTACAGCGAGGCGCTGATGACCCAGGCCACGGCCCTGGCGGAGGCGGCGGCCACGCGGGAACGACTGCGGGCGCTGTTCCTGGGCCGCCTCGATCGCCTGCCGGCCCTGCCCGAATCCCTGCCGACGCCGAGCCTGCCCGAATCCCTGCCCGACTTCGTGCGCCGCCTGCCGGAGATGGTCGCCATCGAGGCCGAGGTGGCCGCGGCCCGCGAGGCTGTGAACCTGCGCCGCGCCGAACGAAGCTGGGATCCAACCCTCGCCGTGCGCGGCGGCCGGGAGGATCGGGAAAACCTGATCGGCGCCACTCTCACCCTCCCCCTCAAGGTGCGCAATCCCTTGCGTGCCGAAGTGGAGGCGGCACACCAGGCGCGGATCGCCGCCGAGCAGCGAGCCCAGCAGGCTTTCCGCGACCTCCAGGCGCGCCTGCGTTCGGTCACCGCCCGCTACCGCCTGCTGCGCACCGCCTGGTCCGACTGGCAACGGGCGGGCCAGCGCAGCGTCACCCGCCAGCTCCAGCTCATCCGCCGCCTCTGGCAGGCGGGCGACATGAGCACCGCCGAATACCTGATGCAACTGAAACAGGCCCTGGAAACCCGTGCCGCCGGTCTCGAGCTGCGGGGCCGCCTCTGGCAAAGCGGCTTCGCCTGGCTCGATGAAACCGCCACCCTCGACGACTGGCTCGACAAAAAGGAATCCGACTGACATGAAAAACGCACTACCCCTGATCCTGCTGCTGGCCCTGCTGGGCGCCGGCTGCAATGCCGCAAACGACGACGACACCGCCCATGCCGATCATGGCGACGAGGCCAGCCATGCCCGCGACGAACACGACCGCCAGGGAGAGGCGGAAACGGCGCACGCCGAATCCGCCGGCGTGGTGCACCTGTCTCCCGCCCAGATGGCGGCCGCCGGGATCCGTGTCGAGCCCCTGGAACCGCGCCCGCTGCCGGCCATCATCCACGCCCCGGGCGAGGTGCGGCTCAATGCCTACCGCACCGTCAACATCACGCCGCGCATCGCCGCCCAGGTGGTGGCCCGCCACGCCCGACTCGGTGACGAAGTGCAAGCCGGTCAGCCGCTGGTGACTCTCTCCAGCGTGGAGATGGCCGAGGCCCAGGGCGCCCTGCTGGTGGCGGCCCGGGAATGGCAGCGGGTGAAACAGCTCGGCCGCAAGGTGGTCTCCGCCCGCCGTTATACCCAGGCACGGGTCGATTACGAGCAGGCACTGGCCAGGGTGCGGGCCTATGGCATGCGCCAGGCCGAGATCGACGCCCTGCTCGCCGGTCGCGGCAACGGGCCCGACGGCACCTTCCGGCTCGTCTCGCCCCAGGCCGGTCGGGTGCTGCACGACGATTTCATCGTCGGCCAGCGGGTCGAACCGGGTACGGTGCTGATGGTGATCGCCGACGAGTCGGTGATGTGGGTCGAGGCCCGGGTCAAGCCGGAGGAAGCCGCGCGCATCGCCGTGGGCACGCCGGCGCGGATCCGCGTGGGTGAGCAAAGCCTGCCGGCCCGGGTGATCCAGATCCACCATGCCCTCGACGAAACCACGCGCACCCTCGCGGTGCGCCTGGAAGTGGCGAACCGCGAGGATCGCCTGCATCCGGGCCTGTTCGTCAGCGTGGCCATTCCCACCCGGGATCGCAGGCCGGTCCTGGCCCTGCCCGAGGAGGCCGTACTGCGCAGTCCCGACGGCGACTGGCAGGTGTTCGTGCAACAGGAAGCGCCGGGCGCGTTCCGCGCCGTGGAAGTGAAACGCCTGCGGGTGAGCGACGGGCTGGCCGTGATCGACGGCCTGGCCCCGGGCACTCCCGTGGTCACCGCCGGCGCCTTCTTCCTCCAGTCGGAGTTGGCCAAGAGCGGTTTCGAAACCCACAACCACTGATCCGGCCACCTGCGAGGACGCCACGATGCTCAACAAACTGATCGATGTCGCGGTCGGCAGCCGGCTGCTGGTGCTGCTGGCCCTGATCGCCATCCTCTTCGGCGCCGGCCTGATCCTGCCGCGCCTGAATCTCGATGCCTTCCCCGACGTGACCAACGTGCAGGTCACCATCAACACCGAAGCGCCCGGCCTGGCCGCCGAGGAAGTGGAACAGCTCATCACCTTCCCGGTGGAAGCGGTGATGTACGCCCTGCCCGACGTGGAAGAGGTGCGTTCCATCTCCAAGACCGGCCTGTCGGTGATCACCGTGGTGTTCAGGGAAGGCACCGATATCTACTTCGCCCGGCAACTGGTCTTCGAACGGCTGCAGGCCGCCCGGGAACAGATCCCGGAAGGAGTGGGCACGCCGGTCATGGGGCCGAACACCTCCGGCCTCGGCCAGGTGTTCCAGTACATGATCCGCGCCACCGAGCCCGGCCGCTACGACGCCATGACCCTGCGCAGTCTCAACGACTGGGTGGTCAAGCTGCTGATCATGCCGGTCGCTGGCGTCACCGACGTGCTCTCCTTCGGCGGCGAAGTGCGCCAATACCAGGTCCTGCTGGATCCGCAGCGCCTGCTGGCCTTCGATCTCCGTCCCCGCGACGTGACCGAGGCCATCGAGGCCAACAACCGCAACGCCGGCGGCTGGTACATGGATCGCGGCCAGGAACAGCTGGTGATCCGGGGCGTGGGCTGGGTGCGCAGCGGCGAAGACGGCCTGCGCGACATCGGCAACATCCCCCTCAAGGAGGAAGAGGGCACCGTGGTGCGGGTGCGCGACGTGGCCGAGGTCCGTTTCGGCCCGGAGATCCGCCAGGGCGCCGTGACCATGACCGTGCGCGACGCCGACGGCCGGCCCCGCCCCCTGGGCGAGGTGGTGATCGGCATCGTGCTCAAGCGCATGGGCGCCAACACCAAGGCCACCATCGACGGCATCAAGGCACGCCTGCCGGCCATCCAGCAGGCCCTGCCCGAGGGCGTGATCATCGAGCCGTTCTACGATCAGTCGGATCTGGTCAACAAGGCCGTGACCACCGTCACCAAGGCCCTGCTTGAGGCCTTCGTACTGATCGTGGTGGTGCTGCTGCTGTTCCTGATGAACCTGCGCGCCACCCTGCTGGTGCTGCTGTCCATCCCGCTGTCGGTGGGCCTGGCGCTGATGGTCATGGCCGAGTGGGGCGTGTCGGCCAACCTCATGTCGCTGGGCGGGCTGGCCATCGCCATCGGCATGATGGTGGACGGCTCGGTGGTGATGATGGAGCACATCTTCAGCCATCTGGCCCATCCCGATCGGCAGCATGAAGAACGGGTGCGGACCCAACTGGCGCCCGGCGATCCCGATCCCTTCGCGGCCCGGGACGACCGCCACGGCATCCCCCTGCGCATCAAGGAGGCCGCCAGGGAAATGGGGCGGCCGGTGTTCTTCGCCGTGCTCATCATCACCATCGTCTTCGCGCCCCTGTTCGCCCTGGAAGGGGTGGAGGGCAAACTGTTCCAGCCGATGGCCATCTCCATCGTGCTGGCCATGCTCGCCTCGCTGCTGGTGGCCCTGATGGTGATTCCGGCGCTGGCCTCCTACCTGTTCCGCCGCGGCGTGCGCGAAAAGCCCAGCCCCCTGTTGCAGCCCGTCGCCCGCGCCTATCGCCAATGGCTGGGCCAGGCCCTGGAACACCGCCGCACGGTGGTGGCCATCGCCCTGGCCCTGTTCGTCGCCGCCCTCGCCCTGGTGCCGTTCCTCGGCACCGAGTTCGTGCCGGAACTGGAGGAGGGGACCATCAACGTGCGCGTCACCCTGGCGCCCTCGTCCAGCCTGAACACGGCCCTGGACGTGGCGCAGAAACTGGAGAAGGTGATTCTCACCTTCCCCGAGGTCACCTACGCCTCCAGCCGGGTGGGTCGGGCCGAGGTGGGCGGCGATCCGGAGCCGGTGTCCAACGTGGAGATCTTCATCGGTCTCAGGCCGGTCAGCGAATGGACCTCGGCCCACGACCGGCAGACCCTGCAGACCCTTATGGAGAAGAAGATGGCGGTGATCCCCGGCCTGCTGTTCAACTTCTCCCAGCCCATCGCCACCCGGGTGGACGAGTTGCTCTCGGGCGTGAAGGCGCAACTGGCCATCAAGCTGTTCGGGCCCGATCTCGACGTGCTGGCGGCCAAGGGCCGGGAGATCGAGCAACTGGTCAAGTCCATTCCGGGCACCACCGGCGTCGCCCTGGAACAGATCGAGGGCGAGGCCCAGCTGGTGGTCCGCCCCGATCGGGATCGCCTGGCCCGCTACGGCATCCCGGTGGACACCATCATGAGCCTGGTGGGCGACGCCATCGGCGGCCAGGAAGCCGGCCAGGTGATCAAGGGCAACGAGCGCTACGACATCTACGTGCGCCTGGCGCCCCGCTTCCGCAACAGCGTGCAGGCGATCCGCAATCTCATCATCAAGGCGCCCTCCGGGGCCTGGGTGCGGCTGGGCGACGTGGCCTCGGTGGCCATCGAATCGGGCCCGCCGCAGATCCGCCGGGACGACGTGCAACGGCGCATCGTGATCCAGACCAACGTGGAAGGCCGCGACATGGGCGGCCTGGTGGCCGAAATCGATCGCCGCATCCGCGAGACCATCGACCTTCCCCCAGGCTACACGGTGGTCTTCGGCGGCCAGTTCGAGAACCAGCAGCGGGCCCAGCAGCGGCTGATGATCGTGGTCCCCCTGTCGCTGGGCCTGATCTTCCTGCTGCTCTACTTCGCCTTCAACTCGGTAGGCCAGGCCCTGCTGATCATGCTCAACGTGCCGCTGGCGCTGATCGGCGGCATCGCCGCCCTGTTCTTCTCCGGCCAGTACCTCTCGGTGCCGGGCTCCATCGGCTTCATCGCCCTGTTCGGCGTGGCGGTGCTCAACGGGGTGGTGATGGTCAATGCCATCAACCAGCGCATCCTGAGCGGTTGCGGCCTGCGCGAGTCGATCTTCGAAGGGGCCCGGTCACGCCTGCGGCCGGTCCTGATGACCGCCTCCATCGCCGCCCTCGGCCTCATTCCCATGCTGCTGGCCAGCGGCGTCGGCTCGGAGGTGCAGCGACCCCTGGCCACGGTGGTGGTGGGCGGCCTGTTCTCCTCCACCCTGCTGACATTGTTCGTGATTCCGGTACTCTATACCCCCTTCTCCCGTGCAAGACTCCAGGCGGAGGAACACCCATGATGGCCAATTTTCCCCGTTTACGCCGCCCGCCCCTCGCCACGGGGAGGCCGAGCCGATGAGCGGCTGCGGCTGTGAAGTCACGATCACCGACCGTGACCAGCAACAGGCCCTGATCCCGCTTCTGGCCATCAACGGGATCATGTTCGTGCTCGAAGTGGGCGTGGGCTGGTACGCCCAGTCCACGTCCCTGATCGCCGATGCCATGGACATGCTGGCCGACGCCCTGGTCTATGGCGTGGCCCTGTACGCCGTCGGGCGGCCGATGATCGTCAAGATCCGGGCCGCGGCCCTCAGCGGCGGCTTGCAGGTGGCGCTGGCCCTGCTGGTGTTCGCCGACATCCTGCGGCGCTATTTCCTGGGCAGCGAACCCCTGTCGCTCCTGATGATGGGCATGGGGCTGCTGGCGCTGGGGGCCAATGTCGTCTGTCTGCTGCTCATCGCGCGGCATCGCGAGGGGGAAGTGCACATGCGCGCCAGCTGGATTTTTTCCAGGAACGACGTCATCGCCAATCTGGGCGTCATCCTGGCCGGCGCGGCGGTGGCCTGGACCGGCTCCCGCCTCCCGGATCTCGTCATCGGCAGCCTGGTCGCCCTGGTGGTGCTGCGGGGCGGCCTGCACATCCTGCGCGAGGCCCGGGACACGCCGCACCCTTGATCTTCACGGCGGCAACCCCATATTTCGTCCCGTCTGTGACAACCGAATTCTCGGTCGCCTCGGACATCCAGAACAAAATAACTATAAATTCAAATACTTGGTCATCCTGACTGTTCGACTTCAATGCGGGGAATGTCCCCCGGCAACTTGAGAGAGGTTTTCGATTGAAGATGAGCAAGATCAAGACGGCTATCGTAGGCATGGGCAACTGTGCCAGTTCCCTGATTCAAGGCATCCACTACTACCGCGACAAGGATCCTGCCGAGGCGATCGGCCTCATGCACCCGGTGATCGGCGGCTACGGCCCGGCCGACATCGAGATCGTCGCCGCCTGGGACATCGACCGGCGCAAGGTGGGCAAGGACGTGGGCCGGGCCATCTTCGAGAAGCCCAACTGCACCACCGTGTTCTGCCCCGACATCCCGGATACCGGCGTGACCGTGCGCATGGGCCGAGTGCTCGACGGCGTCTCCGAACACATGCGCGACTATCCGGAGGACCGCACCTTCCTGCTCGCCGACGAACCCGAGCCGAGCAAGGAAGACGTCGTCCAGGTTCTGAAGGAAAGTGGTGCCGAGGTACTGATGAACTACCTGCCCGTGGGCTCCGAGGAGGCCACCCGCTTCTACGCCGAATGCGCCCTGGAAGCCGGCGTGGCCTTCGTCAACAACATCCCGGTATTCATCGCCTCCGATCCCGAGTGGGCGGCGCGCTTCGAGGCGGCCGGGCTGCCCATCATCGGCGACGACATCAAGGCCCAGCTTGGCGCCACCATCACCCATCGCACCCTCACCGATCTGTTCGCCAAGCGCGGGGTTGCGCTTACGCGCACCTACCAGCTCAACACCGGCGGCAACACCGACTTCCTCAACATGCTCAACCGGGCCCGCCTGGCCTCGAAGAAGGAATCCAAGACCGAGGCGGTGCAGTCGGTCACGGCGGAACGGCTGGCCGACGAGAACATCCACGTGGGCCCGAGTGACTACGTGCCCTGGCAGAACGACAACAAGCTCTGCTTCATCCGCATGGAGGGCAAGCTGTTCGGCGACGTGCCCATGAACCTGGAGCTGCGCCTGTCGGTGGAGGATTCGCCCAACTCGGCGGGCGTGGCCATCGACGCCATCCGCTGCGCCAGGCTGGCCCGGGATCGGGGCGAGGCCGGCGTGATCCACGCCCCGTCGAGCTACTTCTGCAAGCACCCGCCCCGTCAGATCCCCGACGACGAGGCCTGGCGCCGGATGGAAGCCTTCATTCACGGTTCGGAGACTGCGCTGCATGAAGTGCCTGATACTGGCCGCGGGGAAAGGCAGCCGGCTACGGCCACGGGCTGAGAGCAAGCCGCTCCTGCCCCTGCTCGGGATGCCGCTCATCGAGCGCGTGATCCGCGAAGCCCGGCGCGCCGGCGCCGACGACTTCGTGGTGGTCACCGGCCACGCGGCGGACGCGGTCGAGGCCTTCCTGGCCGATCTGGCCCGCCGCCTCGACGTGCCCATCGCCACGGTGCGCAACCCCGAGTGGGCGGACACGGAGAACGGCCGCTCTCTTCTCGCCGCGGAAGGGCTCCTTCGGGAGCCCTTTCTCCTGTTGATGGCCGATCACCTCTTCGAGGCGGATCTGCTGCGCGATCTCCTGCGCGCGCCCCTGCCCCCCGCCGGCCTGCGCCTGGCGGTGGACGGCCAGCGGCACAACCCGCTTGTGGATCCGGACGACGTGACCCGGGTGCGGCGCGACGGCGCGCGGATCACCGCCATCGGCAAGGGCCTGGAACCGTTCGACGGCTACGACACCGGGATCTTCCACTGCACCCCGGCCCTGTTCGACGCCCTGCGCGAAGCCGCCCGCCACGGCGACACCACGCTCAGCGGGGCGGTGCAGCGGCTGGCCCGCGACGGCCATGCGCAGGCGGTGGAGGTGAGCGGCCGTTTCTGGTGCGACGTGGACGATCCGGCCGCCCTGGCCCGGGCCGAGAATGCACTGCTCCGGCGCCTGCGCGGCAAGACCCGCGACGGGCCGGTGGCGCGCTGGCTCAACCGTCCCTTGTCGATCCGCCTTTCGCGGCGCCTGGTGAACACGAACATCACGCCCAACGCCATCTCCCTGGCGTCCTTCGGGCTGTCCCTGCTTGCCACCGGCCTGTTCCTGGTTGGCCATTACGCAGCCCTGGCCGCCGGCGGCCTGCTGGCCCAGCTCGCTTCGGTGATCGACGGCTGCGACGGCGAAGTGGCGCGCCTGAAATACCTCGGCAGCGACTACGGCGGCTGGCTCGACGCGGTGCTGGATCGCTACGCCGACGCCTTCCTGCTGGGCGGCCTTGGCGCCTACGCTTGGCAGAACGGCGGCGGCACCCTGGCGCTGGTGCTGGCCTTCCTCGCCATCACCGGCTCCTTCCTGGTCAGCTACACCGCCGACAAGTACGACGGCCTGATGCGCGAGCGGGGCGGTGCACGCTTCCGCATCGGCCGCGACGTGCGCGTGTTCCTGATCTTCCTCGGCGCGCTGCTGAACCAGGCCCTGGCGGTGCTGATCCTGATCGCCGTGCTCATGAACGCCGAAACCCTGCGCCGGCTGTATGTCTGCCGCGCTGGTTGATCACTTCCCTGTAGGAGCGGCGCGAGCCGCGATGCGGCGGTAACTGGTCGCTGGGAAAACCAAACGTCTTTACCAGCCACCGGTCCCCAGCCACCCGCTACCTGTAATCGCGGCGAGGGCGCCGCTCCTACGGGTTCCACCAATCCCGGACAACCCATGACCGAACACCTCGCAACCCACAACGATCCCCTCGCCTGCGCCGAGGCGCGGATCCGCGCCATCATCGCCGGCTCGGCCGTGCCGGAGGATCCACCCCATGCCGAGAACACCCTGCAATGGCTGCTGCGCCTGGTGCCCGATGCCGATCCGGCCCTGCGGCTCGCGGCCCTCGGCCACGACATCGACCGCGCCGTGCCCGACAAGGTGCGGCGCGAGGACTTCGACGACTACGACGCCTTCAAGGCCGCCCACGCCGAACACGGCGCCCGGATCCTCGCCCGGCTGCTGGCCGAATGCGGCGTGCCCGTCCCCCTCATCAAAGACACCTGCCGCCTGGTGGAACGCCACGAGATCGGCGGCGATCCCCGTTCGGATCTGCTCAAGGACGCCGACAGCCTCTCCTACTTCGAGGTCAACCTGCCCCTGTACCTGGCCCGCGAGGGCGAAGCGGAAACCCTGCGCCGCTGCCGCTGGGGCGTGCGGCGCCTGTCGGCCAACGCCCGGCAACGGCTGGCCCGGATGCATTTTGCCGATCCGCGGCAGGCGGCCATCGTGCGCCAGGCCCTGGAAACCGAACGAGGAGGGGCGGCTAAAGCACCATCTTCGCTGGCCGATAAATAACAATGGTATGAGCGTGCCGCCGGCATACGGAAATCCCGCGTTCGGCACGGGTGTTTTCAACCCCAGATGACACGAGGTTTCTGCCTGCGCCGGGCGCCCAGGCGGCTCCGGCCCGTCAGGCGCGTCACCCTTCCGCACCGATGCCGATCCCCTCGCAGACATTCCGGCGGCGCCTGCTGTCGCTCATCGCCCTGAGCTGGTCGCTGCCGCCGGTCGTGGGCTTTGCCTTTCTGGGATACCTGGAACTGTTCACGCCCGAACAGATCCTGGCCATCCTCGCCTCGCCCCTGAACCTGCTGTTCGTGCTCGGCGCCATCCCGCTGTGTCTTTGGCACTTCGCGCGCCTCGCCCGGCCCATCGGCCTCTGCCTGGATCAGCCGGCGGCCTGCGACAGCATGCGCCTGGCGCGCTGGATGCAACGCTTCACGCGCCATTTCTGGGCCCTGTTCCTCGGCTACCTGCTGCTGGCCCCGGCCGTCACCATTCTCAGTGCCGAGTGGCATACCGATTTCGTGGCCCGTCCCGTGGACTGGTTCCGCATTCATCTGGTGGCGCTGATCGTCTCGATCCTCGTGGGGCTGCCCATCTTCTTCGCCATCTTCGATCTCTTCGGCCGGGCCTTCGGACATATCGATCTGCAACGGCCGGTCCTGTCCCTGCGTACCCGGGTCTTCCTGATAGGGGCCCTCACCCCGCTGCTCATCGATACCATGCTGGTGCAGTATTACTGGACCCGCACCGGCTTCTTCAGCCAGGAAACCTTCATCGTCTGGCTGCTGCTGGAAGGCCTCGCCGTGGGCGGCGCCCTGCTGTTCGTGAACAGCCTCGCCCGCTCCCTCGCGCCCATGCAGGCCCTGATCGCCAATCCGGACGTGCCGCGCCTGCCGGCCTCCACCGAGGAGATCGGGCTGTTCGTGCGCCGCCTCGACCGGTTGCTGGAGGAACAGGCCCTGCACCGGGAACGGCTGGCTTTCGGCAACCAGCTCCTGCGCGAGTCACGCACCCTCGAAGGACTGGGTGATCTGCTGCAAACCATCATCGAACGCACCCGCCAGGTGCTCGGCTGCGACATGTGTTTCCTGACCCTGTACGATCCCCACCGGCGGGAACTGGTCGGCGTCATCCACACCGGCGCCGAATACCGCCCGGAGGGCCACTACCGGATTCCCGTCGACGCCCGCTCCCTGACCGCGCGGATCTTCCGTACCGGGCGCCCCTACTGGACGCGGGACGCCCGGACCGATCCCCACGCCAATCCGCAGATGATCGAACGTTACGGCGTTCGGGCCAGCGCCGGCGTCCCCCTGCTGGTGGGGCAACAGGCGATCGGCGTGCTGCATGCAGTGCACACGCAAGGTCCGCACGACTACAGGGAACGCGAACTGCGGATCCTGGACGCCTTCGCCCAGGAAGCCGCCCTGGCCCATGCCTTCTTCGAAGACCAGCGCCTGCGCCGCCGGGCCGAAACCGCCATCCGCCAGGTCAACGCGGCCATCGCCAATGCCATCGGCAGCGAATTCTTTCCCGCCCTGGCCCGCGCCATCGCCGACATTCTCGACGCCGATGGCGTGGCCATCGCCGAATCGAGCCCGACGGATCCCGAGCATCTCGAGACCCTGGCCTTCTGGCTCGACGGCGAATCCCTGCCAAACCAGCACTACGCCTTGGCCGGCACCCCGTGTGCAGAGGTGTTGCGCAGCGGCCACCACCGCCAGTTCGAACAGGTACAGCAACGCTTTCCCGCGGCGCGGGAACTGGCCGAGATGGACATCGCCGTCTATCACGGCCTTCCCCTGCTCGGCAACGGCGACAAGCAGCTGGGAGTGCTCATGGCCCTGTACCGGAACACCCCAGCCAACCCCGAATTCGCCGCCTCGGTGATGCAACTGTTCGCCGGCCGCGCCGCGGCCGAGATCGAACGCCTGCGCAACGAGGCGAAGATCCGCCACATGGCCTATTACGACAGCCTCACCGGCCTGCCCAACCGGGAACTGCTCACCGATCGCCTCGAACAGGCCTTGGCCCATGCCCGACGCGCGGACACGGCCATGGCCGTGATCCTGCTGGATCTGGATCACTTCAAGGACATCAACGACACCCTCGGCCACCCGGTCGGCGACAGGCTTCTGCAGGAGGTGGCTCAGCGGTTGCAGGCGGCCATCCGCCAGGAAGACACCGTGGCCCGGCTGGGCGGTGACGAGTTCATTATCCTGCTCACCGACATCGGTCCGCCGGTGGAGGCCATGCGCAACGCCACCCGGGCGGTGGAGAAAATCCGCCGGTGGCTCGCCCCGGCATATACCCTGGAAGGCCACAGCCTGATGGTCACCCCCAGCCTCGGGATCGCCATCTACCCGGCCGACGGGACCAATACCGAAGAACTGGTCAAACACGCCGACACGGCCCTCTACCAGGCCAAGGGCGCCGGGCGCGACGGTTACCGCTTCTTCTCGCCAACCATGAACAGGGCCGCCATGGAACGGCTGCACCTGGAGAGCGAATTGCGCAAGGCCGTCGAGCAGGCACAATTCGAAGTGCTGCTGCAGCCGAAGATCGCCATCGGCGACAACCGGCTCATCGGCGCCGAGATCCTGCTGCGCTGGCCCCATCCCGAGCTGGGCACCATTCCCCCGGCTCGTTTCATTCCCCTGGCCGAGGAAACCGGCCTCATCGTTCCCCTGGGCGACTGGGTCGTGGAACAGGCCTGTGCCCTGACCAGTCAATTGTGGTGCCGGCAGGGCAACTGCCACGATACCGCCGGCCTGTCCGTCAATGTCAGTCCCCGCCAGTTCAGCCAGCCCGACTTCGTGGAACGCCTGGCCCGCCATCTGGGCCAACATGCAATCCAGGCAGGCTGCCTGGAACTGGAAATCACCGAAAACCTGCTGATCCGCGACATCGGCGACATCGAACGCAAGCTCAACGCCCTGCGGGAACTGGGCGTGAGCCTCTCCATCGACGACTTCGGTACCGGTTACTCCTCGCTGCGCTACCTGCAACGCCTGCCCATCGACACCCTCAAGATCGATCAGGCCTTCGTGCAGCGCATCGCCACCAACCGCAACGACGCCATCATCGTCGAGACCATCATCGCCATGGCCCGTCACCTGGATCTCTACACCATCGCCGAAGGCGTGGAGACGCAGGCCCAACTGGACATCCTCGCCACCCGTGGCTGTGATGCCTACCAGGGCTATCTGTACAGCCCGCCCGAGACGCCGGACCGCTTCCAGCAACGCCTTGCAGAGCAATCCTCCTGCTCCTGAACCAAACCTCCTGAACCATTACGCCGTCATCACGCCGCAGGCCAACGCAGGCACAGCAGGGCCGAGCCTGTATCGGGCGATGTCAGTGATGGTGATCGTGTGCGCCGCCCTCGGCCAGGTTGGCCAGCTCCGTCTCTTCCAGGTAGTGCACGAAGGCACGGCGCAGACGCTCGCCCAGCCCCCGTTCGAGCGCGTTGCCAATGCCGGCCAGGCGCTGCTCGATCTGGGCGACGGTGGCCTGCAGCAAATCGTAACGGATGCGCAAGCGGTCCCCTTCCACCTGCACCGCCTCCACCCCCATCATGGCACCCAGCTCCGCCGCCACCCGCTGTGCCTGTACCGGGCTCAGCGGTCGGGCCAGGCGCAACACCCGCTCCTTGAGGATGGCCTGGCCCTGCTGCGCCGGGGCCGGATGGCCCGGCCGGCCCACGTAGAGGTGGGGATTGGTGTCGAAACGCTCCCGGCACTGTTCGGAGCAGAAAGCGAAGTGCATGCCCAGGTATTCCCGGGCAAACTGTTCCGGCGACACGTTCATGTGGCAGACCGGGCAGGTCATCTCCTGATTCATGTCCCGTTTCTCCTCGGAGTTGCATGATGACGGGGTACCGAAGCATACCGCCAGGACGAGCCGGCGGTGGGCACGGCACGCCCCCCCGGCCGGTTTGGGGCCCGCGTGCAAGCAGGGGCCCAGACCGGGGCGGTGGTTGCCATTGCCCGGCCAGTGGATCTGCCGGGCCAGCCGATGTTCAGCGTTCCAGTTCCCGCTTGCGGCGCTCGAACTCTTCCTCGTCGATTTCGCCACGGGCGTAGCGTTTCTTCAGAATCTCCAGCGGCGTCTCGGTCCGTGGCCGGTTGTCATCGTGGCCGCCGCTGCCGGCGGCGGCCTTGATGATCCAGACCAGCAGGACGATCAGCAATATCCAGAACAGCCACATGATGCCACCGCCAAACCCCCACCAGCCTTCATGTCCCCCCATCATGGCCTCTCCTCACAGGTTTGCCCGACGCAAGCGCAGGGCGTTGGTAATGACCGAGACGGAGCTGAAACTCATGGCCGCCGCCGCGATGATGGGCGACAGCAGCAGGCCGAAGAAGGGATACAGCACCCCGGCCGCCACGGGCACGCCCAGCGAGTTGTAGATGAAGGCGAAGAACAGGTTCTGGCGAATGTTGCGCATGGTGGCGCGGCTGAGGCGCACGGCGCGCACGATGCCGCGCAGATCGCCCTTGACCAGGGTCACGCCGGCACTTTCCATGGCCACGTCGGTGCCGGTGCCCATGGCGATCCCCACGTGGGCCTGGGCCAGGGCCGGGGCATCGTTGATGCCATCGCCGGCCATGGCCACGATGCGGCCCTCGGCCTGCAGGCGCTTGACCACTTCCGCCTTCTGATCCGGCAGCACTTCCGCCTCCACCCGATCGATGCCCAGTTTGCGGGCCACCGCCTCGGCCGTGATCCGGTTGTCGCCGGTGAGCATCACCACCATGATGCCCTCGGCATGCAGATCGCGAATGGCCTCCGGCGTGGTGGGCTTGATGGGATCCGCCACGCCAAGGAGGCCGGCCGCCTTGCCGTCGATGGCCACGAACATTACCGTCTGGCCATCGCTGCGCAACGCATCGGCTTTCTCGGGCAGGCTGCCGACGTCGATCCCCAGGCTTTCCATGAGAAGCTGGGTTCCCAGAACCACGACCTGGCCCTCTACCATGCCGGTGACGCCCTTGCCGGTCTGGGCCTGGAAGTCGTTCACCTTGGTCGATTCGATGCCCCGTTCCTCGGCGCCCCGCACGATGGCCTCGGCGAGCGGATGTTCACTGACCCGCTCCAGGCTGGCCGCACGCTGCAGCAGCGTCTTCTCGTCGAACGGTTCCATGGCTTCGACGGTCACCAGGGTGGGCTTGCCCTCGGTGAGGGTCCCGGTCTTGTCCACCACCAGGGTGTCGACCTTCTCGAGGATCTCCAGCGCCTCGGCGTTCTTGATCAGCACGCCCAGGGTCGCCCCCTTGCCGGTGCCGACCATGATGGACATGGGCGTGGCCAGGCCCAGGGCGCAGGGACAGGCAATCATGAGTACCGCCACCGCATTGACCACCGCATGCGCCAGACGCGGTTCCGGCCCCCACAGGCCCCAGACCATGAACGTGATGACGGCCGCCACCACCACCACCGGCACGAACCAGCCCGATACCTTGTCGGCCAGTTTCTGGATGGGTGCGCGGGAGCGCTGGGCCTCGCTGACCATGCGCACGATCTGGGCAAGGAGCGTGTCGGCGCCCACCTTCTCGGCCCGCATCAGCAGGGTGCCGTTGCCGTTGACGGTGGCCCCGATCACCCGGTCCCCCGGCGTCTTGGTCACCGGGATCGGCTCGCCGGTGATCATGGACTCGTCCACGTTGCTCTCGCCCTCGATCACCGTGCCATCGACCGGAATCTTCTCGCCGGGTCGTACCCGCAGGATGTCCCCCGGCTTCACTTGTTCCAGGGGAATGTCCTCCTCGCGGCCATCCTCGCGCACGATACGGGCCGTGTTGGGTGCCAGGCCCAGCAGCGCGCGGATCGCCTGATTGGTGCTGCTGCGGGCCCGCAACTCCAGCACCTGTCCCAGCAGCACCAGCGCGGTGATCACCGCAGCGGCTTCGAAATACACCGGTACCGTGCCATCCGCATGGCGCATGGTGGGGGGAAAGATCCCGGGAAACAGCAGAGCGACCGTGCTGTAGGCCCAGGTCACCGACACCCCGAGGCCGATGAGCGTGAACATGTTCGGGTTCCAGGTACGCACCGACTGCCAGAAACGCACGTAGAAGGGCCAGCCGCCCCACAAGACGACCGGCGTGGCCAGGACGAATTCGATCCACTGGACCGTCTTCATGCCGAGGTCGGCGGGCAGCCACTGGGGCGCCAGATCGGCGATCATGGCCAGCACGAAGAGGGGGGTGGACAGAATCGCGCTGACCCAGAAGCGCCGGGTCATGTCGATGAGTTCCTCGTTGCGCTCTTCCACGGCCACGGTACGCGGTTCCAGGGCCATGCCACACTTGGGGCAGGTGCCGGGATGATCCTGCACGATCTCGGGGTGCATGGGACAGGTGTATTCCACCTTCGCCTGGGCCATGGGTTCGAACAGCGGCTCCAGCGCCATGCCGCACTTGGGGCAGGTGCCCGGCCCGGCCTGGCGGATTTCCGGATGCATGGGACAGGTGTAGATCATCGCGCCGATGTCGCAGGTGCCGTCCTCGCAGCTCGGTGCCGACACCGCCTCTTCGACCCGGGTCACGCTGGGTGCGGCATGGGCATGTTCCGCGGGCTTCTGCCCGAGATATTCCTCGGGATCCGCCTGGAAGCGCTGTTGGCAACTCTCGCTGCAGAAATACCAGGTCTTTCCGGCGTAATCGGCCTGCCAGGGCGAGTCGGGGGTGACGCGCATGCCGCAGACGGGATCATGCAGTTCCGCCTCGCCCGCATACTGCTCGGGATGGACCACGAACTTGTCGTGACAACTGTCGGAACAGAAATACCAGGTCTGCCCGGCATACTCGGCCGTGGCGGCGGCCTGGTCCGGCTCAATCTTCATGCCACATACGGGATCGGTGACCATGCGCATTCTCCTTCATCGGATTGGCGTCCGAACCGGACGGGGCTGTCCACGCAGGCGATGGACAAGCCGATCGGGATCGGAGTGAGGCATTCCCGGCACGACGGATTCCGTCGTGCCGGGTACCGCCGGTTACTTGTGCATTGACGCCTGTTGCTGTTTCATCATCATCTGCTGCTGGTTGAGCATCTGCTGCATCATGTCCTGCATCATCTGCATGCGCTGCTCCAGCATGGCCTGCCGCTTCTGCAACTGCTCGGGCGACATTCGGCCCTGCCCGCCATCGGCGCCCATGGGCATGTTCTGCATCTTTTTCATCATTGCCTGCATCTGCTGCATGTGCTTCTGCATGGCCTGCATGCGCTGCTCCGAATTGCGCGCCTGCATGCCCTGCTGCGACATGCGCTCCATTTCCTGCATCTGCATGCCCATCTGGCGGCTGTTCATGCCACCGCCACCCTGGCCCATGCCCATCCCGCCGCCCATTCCAGCGGCCTGGGCAACCGTGACAGTGGCAAACAGCGCAGCGGTCATCAGACTGCGTATCGATTGGTTCTTCATGGCGTATCTCCTCTGGTGCGTGTTGTTGATATCCGAGGTCGGGCATGTGCCCGACGGATCCTGCGTCAAGCCGGCAACTGCAGAAGCTGACGCAATTCGTTTTCCGACGGCTGGCCACGGAAGACGACCTGGCCGTCGACGACGAGATTGGGGGAATGCCGAATGGCCAGGGCCTCGGCCAGCACGGGATCGTCCTCGACGAAGACGATGCGGTGCGGCACGCCGAGGGCATCCAATTCCTTCGACAGGTTCGGACAATGGGAACATTGGCGGGTGGCCACGATCATGACATCCATGAGGTTCTCCTTTCTGTCGGGTGGTTGGGAAGCGTGGATTGATCGTCGTCCTCCGTCTCGAAGGATTCGATGAGATGACAGACCGAATGCCCGTCGGGTACCCCATCGGGCAGACCGGCCCAGGTTTCCAGAGCCGCCTCCATGCGTGCCTGCAGGCGCATCAGCGCCGCAATTCGCTGGCGGTTGGTCTCGATGTGTTCCTGCAGGATCCGCCGCACGCGCGGACAGGGGGAGTCGCCCCGATCGGCATCCTCGAGAATCGCGCGTATCTCCTTGAGGCTGTAGCCCAGTTCTCGCGCCTGAAGGATAAAACGCAGGCGCGCTTCTTCGGCCTGGTCGAACAGGCGGTATTCGTTGTCGGGATGCCGCCGTTCGCGCAACAGCCCCAGGCGACTGTAATAACGCACCGTATGCGGCGTGGTGCCACATTCACGTGCCAGAGCGGTGACGGTCAACATGCTGGCACCTCCTTTCCAATGGGTTCATACCGATTGTCGAACATGTACGTGGGACACAGGTCAAGGCTTTCCTGCGTATTACTGTCACCGTGCCCGGCACGCGGACATTCCCGGGATTCGGAAACGCGCGTGGAACCGGTGACCGGAGCAAGCACCAGGACAATCATGTGAAAAGACCTCTGAAACCGGAAAACGATCCATGACCGGGCACGCCAGTGCCGGCCGCGAGACATCGGAATCAGATCGGTTCAGATCCGCAGGCGCAGGGTATGGAGGTAGGCAAGGCGGTGGTTCGGGGGTGGTCCGTGCACGGGTCGTGGCAGGGCCCGTGGCAGCCGGGGCTGCAGTGCTGGCCAGCCGGCCGGCAAGACGAAAACGGCTGTCTCGTCCGGGAAAGCGGGGGCCTTTGTCGCGGGAAGCAGAGGGATCCCCTGTTTCGCCAGCGAGACGGTACAGGGGTGCCCGGCCGGCATCCGGGCATGAGCATGAGCGGCGGCGAGCGCCTGATGTGCATGCGTGTCAGACGGGCTCGAGCCGGCGGACAGTGCTGTGGTACAGCAGAGATCGAGGAAGTTCAGCGAGGCCACCAGCCACAACAACACCCAGACGGGCGCCGTTCTCGTTGCCAGTGTTCGGAATCGCCGCATGGTATTCCTCCGGTGGCCCTTATGACCCTGCTGATCCTGCGGAATTCAGCTTGTCAGGCGGTTGAAAACCCCTCCCTCGGCGTTTTTCAACAGCCTGTCATGTCATGATCTGCTGAAAGCATAGTTCGTCTGTCGCGCCCTGCGCAACCACTTTCGGAAACGGATCGGGCTCGCGCAAGATCCTGCCCATGATCGGGAAATGGCCGGGGAATCCTTCCCCGGCCGGTTCGCTTCAGTTGCTCTCCTGCATGAACTTGATGATGTCCCGGGTCTGCTGACCGGTGAGGCCGCCACGCACCCGCATGTGGGTCACGGTGGTCTTCCACTGGTCGTCCCGCAGCTCCTTGGGATCACGCACATTGTGGCAGCGGGTACAGTTTTCGGCCCAGGCCCGGGCGCCACGCACGAAATCGCCTTCCTTGCTCTTGTCGGACCCGGCAGCCTGGGCGCCGAAGGCAACCCCCAGGGTCAGGGTCATGGCCAGCAGCAACCGGCCGGTTTTCTCGATGGACTTTTGCATGTTCGATTCCTCCTCAGAAGCCGTAGGCCAGTTGGACCAGGAAACGGTTGTCGGCCTCGTAGCCGTCATTCGGGTTGTCGTTGCTCTCGTAGTCGAGCTTGCCGATGAAGTTGCTCTCGAACAGGTAGTTCACCCCGCCGGCCAACTGCACCCGGTCATTCTCTTCTCCGGGGGTGTCGTAGTTGCTGTAGCGGGCCACCGCTTCCCACTTGCTCGGGTAGAAGCGGTAGGCCACCTGACCATACCAGGCAGTCCAGTCGGCGCTGCCGGGGACGCTGCTGGCCGCCCGGCTGCCGACGCTCTGCCGGATGTATTCGGCGCGCACATCGAAGTTGCCGGGCCGCCAGGTCAGATCCGCTCCCAGCACCGAATAGTCGCGTTTGAGGCCTTCATAGACCGGACCGCTCGTGCTGGTGCGAATGTCGATGTCGCCGGTCGCGGCCGACAGGCCGAGTTCCAGCTTCTTGTCCGGGAACAGCATGCCGAAGCGGCCGCCACCGACGAAAGTGCCGTCGCCATTGCCGTTGAGCCCGGGGCTTTCCAGCTTCTCGAACCCACCGAAACCATTGGCTTCCAGGGTCGGCCCATTGCCCAGGAATACCGCGTAATTGGCGTTCGCCCCGCCCAGGGCGAAACCGCCGCGCACCTGGAGGCCCACGTCCCCGTTGGGCGCCGCCTGATCATGGCCGAAGCCCACCGGCGCCGAAGCCATCTTGTTGATCCAGGAGGGATGCATGTTCTGCCGGAAATTCCCAAGCGGACTCAGGAACCGGCCTGCCACCAGCGCCGCATGGTCGTTCATGAACCAGTCGATGGTGAGGTATTCCAGCGAGACATCGGTGTTTCCCACTTCGTCCACCTCGAACTCCAGTTCCGATTCGAGCATCACCAGATCGCTGAACTGGTAATGGAAGATGGGCGAGAAATTGCCCATCTTGAAGGTGCCGGGTTCATTCTGGGTGTCGGTGTATCCCACCGAGGCGTAACCGGCCATGTGCACCAGGGTCCTGGGGGATTTCCACTCGGCGGCGGAGGCCACTTCCTGCTTCAGGGCCTCGACCTCGGCCTTGAGCTGCTCGAGATCGCTCCGGGCACTGGCCGTCTGGGAAATCGCCAGCCCGACGACGCAGGCCAGCAGTGTCTTTTTGAATCGCATGATGTATTCCTCTTCTTGATTCAGGACGCAACGCCACGCCAGCGGGCGTGTGGTTGCAATGATTTTGATATAGTAGGGACGCCCCGTCGGGGGAGCCAATCAAGCGAGGAGGCGTCGGGGAGGGCGAAACAGGTTGCGAAGCGTGAGGATATCCGGGTGCGCCTCCGGTTCGGCAAAAGCGGCACGGTCCAGCGAGACGCTCAGGCTGGCCGTGGCCGAAACCAGAAAACCGAAACCGCCAGCGGAACAGTGATACTGGCAATCCAGGCTCATCCGATCGGGACAGCAATGCCTTGTCGAAAGCGACGGGGACCCGGTCGGTTCGGTTCCGGTATCGTGCAGGCAGTCGTGCGTCTGCCCGGGCACGTTTGGCAGCGCCAGCACCTCCTGCATGCTCCACTGCAGCAACGTGAGCTGCAGCACCAGCAGCAGGATGTGCACGAGGATTTTTCCTGTCCCTTTGCGCGGCATGGATCGGATGCCCTTCGTTACGATGTCGCGAATGTACCGGACGTCCGCCGTTCCTGTCATTGATCACGATCAAGCACGGCCGGCTGCCACCGGCCTTGTCCCGGCAAGACGTGCGGCTTTGCCCGTCTTTGTCCGGTGCTCGATCAACAGGGCTTTTCACTGCACTGCTGACGGGTGCGGATGTGATAGAGGTGCCGTACCGGTACCACGGCCACGATGCCGTCACCCTCGATACCCGTGTGGGCGGCCTCCATGATGGCTTCGGCCAGTTCCTCCGCCCGCTTCGCTTCGGCGAAGACCTCGAGGCGGATCTGATCCACCAGCCAGTCGTCCTTGTAGAGATCGGCGTATTCCCCATAACCGCGGATGGGGCTCACGGTCAGACCGGGCGCAGCCACCGCCCGGAGCTTCTTCTCGACCCGTTCCAGCACTTCGCTGCGGATGATGGCGATGATGTTGACGAATTCCATGGCGTTCTCCTTTGAGTGGGTTGCAGGTTGCCGGCGAACCACCACCATTGGGCCGGCAACCTTCGAGGCTCAGGCGGTCTTCGGCAGGCGCCGCTGCTTCCAGATCAGGAACACCGCCGGGATCACCACCAGGGTCAGCAGGGTGGCACTGACCATGCCGCCGACCATGGGGGCGGCGATGCGGCGCATCACCTCGGAGCCGGTGCCGCTGCCGAGCATGATGGGCAGCAGGCCGGCGATGATCGCCGCCACGGTCATCATGATGGGTCGCACCCGCAGCAGGGCCCCGTTGATCACCGCTTCACGCACGTCCGCCGCGGTGAGCCGACGGCCGGATCGCTCGGCCTCGAACGCCCGCTGCGCCAGCGCCTGGTTGAGATATACCAGCATCACCACGCCGATTTCCACCGACACCCCGGCCAGGGCGATGAATCCCACGTCCACGGCCACCGAGAGATTGTAGTCCAGCCAGTAGAGCAGCCAGATCCCCCCGGCCAGGGCCAGCGGCAGGGTGCCCATGATGATCAGGACCTCGCTGAGCCGCCGGAAGTTGAGATACAGCAACAGTACGATGATGGCCAGGGTCACCGGCACCACGGTGGTCAGTTTCTCCTTGGCCCGCACCATGTATTCGTACTGGCCGGACCAGGCGATGGAATAGCCGGGCGGCAGTTTCACGTTCTCCCTGACCGCCTGCTGCGCCCGTTCCACGTAGGAGCCGAGATCGATCCCCGGCTCGATGTCCACGTAGCTCCAGCCATTGAGGCGGGCATTCTCGGTCTTGATCAGGCCGGGTCCGCTCTCGATGCGGATCGCCGCCACCTCCTCGAGGGGAATGTTCGCCCCCGCGGGAGTCACGATGGGCAGGCTGCGCAGCTTCGCGACCGAATCGCGCACATCACGGGGATAGCGCACATTGACCGGATACCGCTCCAGCCCCTCGACCGTGGTGGCCACGTTCATGCCGCCGACCGCCGTGCGCACCACTTCCTGCACATCGGCGATGTTGAGGCCGAAGCGCGCCGCGGCCAGCCGGTCGATGTCCACCACCACGTAGCGACCGCCGGCCACCCGCTCCGAATAGACCGAGGCCGTACCGGGCACCTCCTTGAGGACCTCCTCGATGCGCTTGCCGATCTTCTGGATCTCGTTGAGATCCGGGCCCGCGACCTTGACCCCCACGGGGGTCTTGATCCCGGTGGCCAGCATGTCGATGCGGTTCTTGATGGGCATCACCCAGGCGTTGGTCAGGCCCGGAAACTTGACCAGGGCATCCAGCTCGCGCTTGAGCTTGTCGATGGTCATGCCCTTGCGCCATTCGCTGCGCGGCTTGAGCTGGATGGTGGTCTCGACCATGGTCAGCGGCGCCGGATCTGTGGCGCTCTCGGCCCGGCCGATCTTGCCGAACACCCGCTTGACCTCGGGCACCGTGCGGATCAGCCGATCCGTCTGCTGCAGGATCTGCTGGGCCTTGCCGATGGACACGGCCGGGAAGGCGCTGGGCATGTACAGCAGATCGCCTTCATCGAGATCCGGCATGAACTCGGAGCCGATCTTGTCGAACGGCCCGAGGCCGAACAGGGGAAAGGCCATGGACAAGGCGATGAGTCCCGCGGCCACCAGCATGACGAGGGGCTTCCTGAGCACGGCATGGATCAAGGGCCGGTAACCGGCGATCAGGAGCCGGTTGATGGGGTTCTTGTCCTCGGGAGTGATGTGGCCGCGGATGAAATACCCCATCAGCACCGGCACCAGGGTGATGGACAGGCCGGCGGCCGCCGCCATGGCGAAGGTCTTGGTGAAGGCCAGGGGGGCGAACAGCTTGCCCTCCTGGGCTTCGAGGGTGAATACCGGCAGGAAGCTCAGGGTGATGATCAGCAGCGAGAAGAACAGGGGTGGCCCGACCTCGGTGGCCGCCTCGCGCATCACGGCCCAGCGGTTCTCGTCGGTGATCTCGGTCTTCTCCATGTGCTTGTGCACGTTTTCGATCATCACGATGGCCGCATCCACCATGGCCCCGATGGCGATGGCGATTCCGCCCAGGGACATGATGTTGGCATTGATGCCCATGCGCTCCATGATGATGAAGGCCGCCAGGATCCCCACCGGCAACGAGAAGATGATCACCAGGGCCGAGCGCAGGTGGAAAAGGAACACCGCGCAGACCACGATCACCACGATGAATTCCTCGATCAGCTTGCCCTTGAGGGTTTCCACGGCGCGGCCGATGAGGCCGGAACGATCATAGGTCTCGACGATGTCCACCCCGTCGGGCAAGCCCTTGCGCAATTCGGCCAGTTTGGCCTTGACGCCCTGGATGGTGGTCATGGCATTTTCGCCGAAGCGCATGACGATGACGCCACCGACCACTTCGCCTTCGCCATCCAGTTCGGCGATACCGCGGCGCATCTGGGGGCCCAGCCGGATCTGGGCCACGTCGTTCAGCAGAATCGGCACGCCCCGCTTGTCCACGCCCAGGGGAATGCGGCGCAGGTCGTCCAGCGAATCCACGTAACCGGTGGCGCGCACCATGTATTCGGCCTCGGCCAGCTCCAGCACCGAACCGCCAGTCTCCTGGTTGCCCCGCTGGATGGCCTTCTTCACCTGAGCCAGGGTCAGACCATAGGCGCGCAGGCTGTCGGGATCGAGCACCACCTGGTATTGCTTGACCATGCCGCCGATGGTGGCCACTTCCGATACCCCGGGCACGGTCTGCAGCTCGTATTTGAGGAACCAGTCCTGCAGGGAACGCAACTGGGATAGATCGTGCTGTCCGGTGCGATCGACCAATGCGTATTCATACACCCAGCCGACCCCCGTGGCATCCGGTCCCAGTTGTGGCCGGGCATCGGGTGGCAGCTTGCTGGCCACCTGGCTGAGGTATTCCAGCACCCGCGAGCGGGCCCAGTAGGGATCGGTCCCGTCCTCGAAGATCACGTAGACATAGGAATCGCCGAAGAAGGAGTACCCGCGCACCGTGGTGGCCTTGGGCACCGAGAGCATGGCGGTGGTCAGGGGATAGGTCACCTGGTCCTCCACTACCTGCGGGGCCTGGCCGGGGAAGCTGGTCTTGATGATGACCTGCACGTCGGACAGGTCGGGGATGGCGTCGAGGGGCGTGTGCTTGACCGCATACGCCCCCCAGCCGATGAGGATGACCGTCAGCAGCAGCACCATGAAGCGGTTGCGGACGGACCAGTCGATGATGCCTGAAATCATGATGCGTCTCCGTCAGGGCTGCTTGTGAATGGCGGTGATCACGTACCGCTCACCGTGCTTCTGCAGGGTGAAGCGGATCCGATCGCCGGCGTGCAGATCGGAAAGGTCCACGCCCTTGGCAACGGTGAAATCCATGGTCATGGCGGGCCAGCCGAGGGCCTCGATGGGAGCGTGCTCCAGGGTAAGCATGCCGTGCTCCGGCATCACGGCCTTGACGGTTCCGTGCCCCTGCACCGGCTGCTGTTTTTCCATGCGGGTGATCACATAGCCTTCGCCCTGCTTCTCGAGGGTGAAGGTCACCCGGTCACCCGGTTTCAGGGTGGACAGATCCACCCCTTTGGCCGCGATCAGATCATGGCTCATGGCCGACCAGTTCAGCGCCGGGATCGCCTCGTGCTCAAGCTTGACCATGCGGTGCTCGGGCATCAGCGAGATGAGGCGTCCCTGCGCCTCGACCGGCTTGTTTTCCATCGGTGTCATGCGCTGTACGGTGGCCTTGAGACTGGCCTCCGAGTCGATCAGGAACTGGCCGGAGGTCACCACCGTCTCGCCCGGCTTGAGGCCTTCCACGATTTCCACCCAGTCGCCGCTCTCGATGCCGCTACGCACCTTGCGGGCCTCGAAGCGCCCCTCGCCCAGGGCGACGATCACCCGCTCTTCCCGCCCGGTGCGGATCAGGGCCTGGAGCGGGATGGCGATCACGTTGTCCTTGGGGCCACCGTAGATCTTCACGTTGGCGTACATGTTGGGCTTGAGTTTCTCGTCGGGGTTGGCGAAGCGCAGCCGCACCTTGAGGGTACGGGTCTTCGGATCGAGGCTCGGGTAGATGTAGCGCACCTTGCCTTCCCAGGTCCGCCCCGGCAGGTAGGAAAGACGGATGTCGGCCGGATTGCCCAGCCTCACCCAGTCCACCTGGCGCTCGAAGACTTCCGCCAGCACCCACACGGAGGACAGATCGGCCAGGCTCATCACCCGGTTGGCCGGCTTGACATACATGCCTTCACGCACCGGCAACGTGGCCACCATGCCATTCTGGGGCGCATAGATGGTGACCGTCTGGCGCACCCTGTGACTGCGCGCCAGTTCGCGGATCTGATCATCGGGAATCCCCAGGGCCTGCAAGCGCTCCCGCGAAGCGCGAATCAGCGGCTTGCTGCCCGCGCGCAGGGCCTGTACGTATTCTTCCTGGGCGTTGACCAGCTCCGGCGAATAGAGATCGAGCAACCGGTCGCCCTTGCGCACGCGCTCGCCTTCCGACTTGACATAGAGCTTTTCGATCCAGCCGGTCGCCCGCAGATGGATATGGGCCAGCCGCGATTCGTCGAAATCCACATACCCCACCGTGTCGATCATCCGCCACAGGCGGGTCCGTTGAGCCTTGGCGGTGCGTACCCCCAGGCTCTGCACGATCTCCGGCTTGATGGTGATTGCGTTGCCGCTGTCCTGTTCGTCGGCATAGACGGGGATCAGATCCATGCCCATGGGCGACTTGCCGGGCTTGTCGCGCCGGTAGTTGGGATCCATGGGGGCCACCCAGTAGAGAATTTCCCGTTCGCCGTCCTCGGCCGCCGGGGCACGGGCTGGCCACAGGCTGGCCGCCAGCCAGCCGGCGCCGATCAGGATCATCAGGTGCTTGCCTTTCATTTTTCGTCCTCCGTATACAGGTACAGCAACCGGGCCTGGGCACGCGCCCGATCGGTCCAGATGCGCAATTCGGCGAGGCGCACGTCCAGTTCGGTGAGACGGGCGCGCATCAGGGTGGTGAATTCGGTCAGACCGCTCTGGTAGGCCTTGAGCGCGGCCTCGGCGTTGGCCTTCGCCTCTTGCACCAGTTTGCGTTCGTAGAGGGCCTTGCGCTCACCCAGACGTTTCCAGTTGGCGTATTCACGGGCGAGCATGGCTTCGAGTTTGCGGCGCACGTCGTCCTTGTCGAACTGGGCCGCGGCGGCCTTGTGCAGGCTGGCGTTCAGGCGCCGATCCTGGCGCTGTCCGGTGAAGAAGGGCAGGTCGAAGGTGACCATGGCCGCCATCATGTCGGTGCGATCGGTCCCGTTGGGGTTTTCGCCGAAGCGCTTGCGGTACTCGATGCCCAGGTTGAAGCCCGGTTTGTACTGCTCCCGCGCGATCTGCACGCCCTGGCGGTGACTCTCCACCTGGGCGGACTTGAAGGCCAGCAGCGGATGCCGTTCGAGGCTGGCGAGGATCGCATCCCGGGATGGCAGGGGCGGCAACGCCGGCCGCTCGCTGGCCAGTGGCTGCCAGGCGGCATCCCCCACCCAGGTCGCCAGTCCGGCGCGCTGGGCCTCTTCCCGGTTGCGGATCCGCGTTTCCCGGTCGTCCAGCCGCGACAGTTCGAGCTGGGCCCGCAACACGTCCTGCTGGGTCACGCGGCCGGCGGCGAACTGGTAGCGGGTGACATCCACCAGTTGCTCGAACAGCTTGCGGCTGGCGCGCACGATCGCCCCGGCCTGTACCTGAAAGTAGACTTCCAGATACTTTTCCCGCACCGACTGCCGCACCTTGCGCCGTTCGGCCCGGGCGCGGGCGCTCTGGGCATTGGCCAGCCATTCGGTCCGCCGCTGGCGGTAGGCGAGGGTGTCGCCGCGCGGCAGGGCCTGCAGATAGCCGAAACGCAACTGGGTGGTGGGTTCCTGACTGATGTCGAAGGAATCGAGTGGCAGGTTGTAGAGGCCGATGCGCAGCTTCGGATCGGGCAGTTGGCCATCGGCCACCGCGTCTTCACGCAGCGATTCGGCCCGCGCCTCGGTGGCCTCGATGACCGGATCGGTCTCGAGAGCCAGGCGTTCGGCCTCGCTCAGATTCAGGGCGGCATGGGCCGCCGTGGCAAGGTTCCACAGCGTTGCGGCAATCAGCCACCGCAACGACCGGATCGGATTCGGATTCATGATGACACTCCATGGCGAAACGAAAGACCTGTGGCGACGATACACGCACGGCGGCGCGTCGCAACAGAAACCGGTCAATCAGCCAGGGAATGCGATGGGGGGGCGAATCAGCGGGGGTTCGGTATGATCGGGAAGGCGCTCGGCCGGCCGGCTCACGGGGGCCGTCTCGACCCGTTGCAGGGGCGAGATGCCGGCAATGACCAGGAAAGAAGCGGGGGTGTGGAAGGCTCCACAAAGGGCCATGTTGCACTGGACATCGTCACAGGCCGGGGCCTGGCAATGCTCGCACACGGCCTGGGTGGCCTGTCTGTGCGCCTGACGATGGATGCCCACTGCCTGCCTCTGCGCACACTCGCTCATCGCCGCGCGCATCTGCGGCATGGCGAAGCCCCGCAGTGGCGAGAGGCTCACCAGCAGCAGGAGCAGATAGAGCAGTTTTCGATCGGCGTGGCGCGACATGGAATTCGCTTTCTTGTCATGTGTCTGTCGGTTGTGGATGCGCATTGTCGCACAAAGTTCCCTCAACAGGGGATGCAAATGCCCCGTCACGGGCTTTTTCAAGCCGGGAACGGAAGTCGCGGTTTGCCGCTCCTTACCGTTTTTCAATGCGTCAGGACGCGGCGTCACTGCATCGCATGCCACCTCTAAAAGGCAGACGTTTTCCCGCCCCGTTTATTCCCGCACAGGGAAAATTGCAAGCGAAACAGTTAGTTATCAGACGCGTCCGCTTCGACCTCGTCTTCGATGCCTTCGATGATGGGACAGCCTTCGGCGCTGCCCCGGCACAGGTTGAGCAGCAGGGTCAGTTCATTGCGCAGCAGGGTCAGCGCCTCCAGGCGGTGTTCCACTTCGGCCAGCTTGCGGGCGGTCAGCTCGCGCACCTCGTCCCGGGCATGCCGGGGATCGGCGCGCATCTTCAGCAGCATGCCGATCTCCTCGAGGCGGAAGTTCATCTTCTGGGCGCGCTGGATGAAACGCAGTCGGGAGAGATCCGCCTCGTCGTAGATCCGCACGCCACCGGCATTGCGGGCCACGGGCGGCAACAGGCCGATCTTCTCGTAATAGCGCAGGGTATCGGCCGACAGGCCGGTCAGCCGGGTCACCTCGCCGATGCGGTAACGTTTGTCTGCCATCAGGGCCGCCAGTAGCGATAGCCGGCCAGTTGCAAGCGGATCACTTCGGGGGCGCCGGCAGGCACGAATTCCACTTCGATGGGAAACGCCGATTCATCCAGATTCCAGCCACGCATGCTGATCCGGCAGGCCCGGAATTCCACTCCGCGGTTGGCCAGCTTGGTCAGCAACTGATTCGTCTGCGGATTGTCGGCCAGCAGGGCATGGATGCCTTCCTCGTAGGCCACCACCACGAAGTGCACCTTGTCCTCGCCCAGCTCGGTGAGCACCTTGTCGATCTGCAGCATCACGCGGCGATGACCGAAGTCGTCGGCCGGGCGGGTGAGCTGGACCACGAAGGGCACCGGCTCGGCGAAGGCCGGCGGGATCAGGGGCAGCAGCAACAGCAGCAGGCAGGCGCGTTTCATGGCCACCTCAATATTCGATGACGAAGAAGTATTCGTTGAGCAGATACAACCCGGTGAGGATCAGGGTGATCCCCGCCACCGACTCCAAGGCCTTCTGGTGCCGCGACAACATGCGCAGGGATTCCAGCCAGCCCATGCTCCAGGCGCCCAGGAGGATGGGAATGCTGCGCCCCAGGGCGAAGGCCAGCAGCAGTCCGGCGCCGAACCCCACCGAGCCGATGGCCGCGCTGGCGGTCAGGGTCACCAGCAGCGCCGGGGTGCAGAAGGGGCACACGGCCACCGAGAAGGGGATGCCCAGCAAAAAGGCGCCCCACAGGCCGCTCACCCGGCGTCCGCGCACGCCGAACCAGGGCAGGCGCAGGCGCAGCCAGCCCGGCCAGATCAGGCCCAGCAGGATCAGCAGCGGGCCGAGCACCAGCCCCCACTGCCGGCCCATCACCGACTGCACCCACTCGCCACCCAGTGCCGCCGCCACGCCCAGGCCGACATGGGTCGCCAGCATGCCGGCGACGAAGGCGCTGCCCATGGCCAGCGCCCGCTTTTCTTCCCCGGCCTTGGTGACATAGGCCAGCATCACCGGAATCGAGGCGAAGGAGACCGGATTGAAACTGAACACGAAACCGGCCAGAAAGGCCAGTCCGATGCCGGCCCAGCTCGCCTGCTGCAGGGCCGCCTTGAGGCTGGGGGGATCGATGTCGATGGCCGGCACGAGCAGGAAAAGGGCCGTCCCCAGCAGCAGCGCCGCGGTCAGCCATGGGGCGCCGCGCGCCGCCCGGGCCAGCAGTTCCTGGCCATCGGCATGAATGCCACGCAAAGCGGCGAACACCATGGGCAGACTGAACAGGGAGGCGAACAGCACCCCGGCCAGGGCCGCGAAGGCCAGCGAATCCACCGTGATGGCCAGGCCCGTGACCACCACCACCAGCGGCAAGGTGCAGGCCGGCAGGGTCAGCCCCAGACGCACCCCCTCGGGCAGCCGCCCGCCACCGGGGATCAGGCGATGGAATTCCAGGTGCGGAATGGGCAGATAGACGAAGCGCGAGATCACGTAGATCACGGCCATGGCCGTGAGGATCAGGCTGGGCAGCCAGGGCCCCCAGGCGGGTGGCGTGGTGAGCGCGGTGATCAGCACCAGCAGGCCCGAAAGCAGCAGACTGCGGATGACCCACACCACCAGCAGGCCCTGGCAGCAGGTTCGGCGAGCCGCACGATGGGCACGCACCGCATACAGGGTATTGGTGGCGATGGTGCAGGGCTCGAAGAAGGCCAGCAGGCCCAGCAGCACCGCCATCGCCAGCAGCAGGGGAATCATGCGCCGGCCTCCAGCCGCGCGCGCAGCGCCTGCTCCAGCTTGCGCCGGCTCGGCAGGCCGGTGAAGACCAGTTCGCCGTCGATGGCGATGGCCGGGGTGGACATGACCCCCAGGGCCACGGCGTGATCCATTTCGTCGAGGATGTTGACCTCGCGCCACTGCACGCGTTCGCCGCCGAGTTCCTCGGCCAGGCGGCGCAAGACCGCCTTGGCATGGCCGCACTTGCTGCAGCCGGGAGAGGCGAAAACTTCCACCTGAATGGGCATGTCGTTCTCCTGTGGGCCTGCTCGAGAGGCGATCGTTTCCAGCTTATCACCTGGAGTTGGCTCCAGGTCAAGCGTCCGTTGCCGGCCGGGGGGAACCGCTTGGCCCGGACTCAGTGACCAAGCCACTTCAGCAGCGGCAGGGCCAGATAGGCGGCGAAGAAGCCGACGCTCCAGATCCCGATCGACACCCAGTAGATCCGCCGATTCCAGCGCATGGCCCGGTCGCAGGCCTGCCCCAGTTCCGCATCGGCGGGACAGGCCCGGCCGGGACGGTAGAGAGCCCAGCCAGCCAGGATCAGCATCAGCGCGGAAAAGACGAAGATCCACACCTTGTGCTGACTGAGCGTGATCAGAAAGGGGAAGCTGCTGGTCATCGCGGCCACCGTGGCGCCCAGCCCGAGGGTCACCAGGGTGATGGGCAGGGCGCAGCACAGCAGCGTGCCGGTGGTGGTGAACAGGGCCAGCCAGGTGAGGCCCTGCTGTCGCCGCGGAGACGGCGGGTTTTCCAGGGTAGTCATGGCTTGGCCTGCTGCGTCATGCTGCGAAAGGTGAAGCCGGCGTCCTTGAACAGCTTCTGCATCTGGGCGTCGGTCAGTTCGGTGCCTTCCTTCACGTCCACCGTGACCAGCCCCTTGTCCAGATCCACCTTCACCTTCTGCACGCCGTCGATGGCCTTGAGCTTCTTCTCCACGCCATAGGCGCAATAGGGGCAGGCCAGGCCATCGACCCGCATGACGTATTCGGTGCCGGCCGCCAGGGCCACCTGGCTGAGCCACAGCAGCAACAGGCCCATTGCGATTCGCTTGTTCATGATTCACTCCTCGTGCCTTGGGGCATCACAGATGCCATTCGAGAATCAGCCGGGCCCGGTAGTCCGCGTCCGGCTGGTTGCCATTGAGATCGGAAAGGACGGGGATCTGCACCCCGGCCTTGATGGCGAAATTGCGCAGGGTCCAGAAAATGCCGGGGGAGACGAACCACTGCATGCCGCCGGTATCGGCCAGATCCTGTCCGTTCAGGCGCGCCTTCTGCTGGATCTCGCCATTGAGTTCCAGCAGCCAGACCGTATCCGGCTCGAGATAGCCCCGCGGCGTGGGTCGGATGCCACCGACCAGATCCACACGCAGCATGTCGCCCCGATCCACGCCGGCCGGATTGGTGCCGTTGTAGCGGTAGCGCACGCTGGCCCAGCGGTACCACTTGCGGGACTCATAGCCCCAGGTCAGCCCGGCGATGCCATCGGTCACGCCCTTGCCCAGGGGCGGCGTGGTGGTGGAATCGGCGCTCTCGGTGACGACCTTCAGAAGCACCGCGGCCGATTCCTGGAGACCCAGGGAGTCGCGCCGCCAGAACCGGTACTTGGTGAACAGGGCGACGTCTCCGGCCCCGCTGCTGCGGTTGCCGTCATCCGCCTTGCGCACCCAGGGCAGATCCACGCCCACGGCCCAGTCGCCGGTCAGGCCATAGGTCAGTTCCAGGGCCAGTTCCTGCTCCTTCTCGGGGCCGGCCTTCTCGGCCGCGGACTCGATGGCCACTTCCACACCGCCCTGGTAGAGCACATGGGGCCCGATGCCGAAAACGGGATCGTGGGCCAGGGCCGGCTGGGCCAGGAGGCCGCTCGCGAGCGCGACGATCCAGCGTAATCTTCGTGAATTGATCATGCCTGTCTGCCTCGTCTTGTCTGCGGGGAATGGGATTCGGTCAATTCCGGAGCCCCGGCAGAAATGACCTGCCATGGAGACAGCCTAAATGCTGGAGTCGACTCCAGGTCAAGCCCCGGTTGCCGGTTTTTTTCGATTCTGTCAGCCTGTGGATCGAGGCAGACCATCCCGGAGGCGTCATGCACGGCAGCCTGACCATCGGGGCCCTGGCCCGGGCCGCGGGCGTGAACGTGGAAACCATCCGTTATTACCAGCGGGTGGGCCTGATCACGGAACCGCCCCGTCCCGCCACGGGCTACCGCACCTATCCACCCGACACCATCGATCGCATCCGCTTCATCAAGCGGGCCCAGAAACTGGGCTTCCGCCTGCGGGAAATCCGCGAACTGCTCGAACTGGGGGAAGCCAGTTGCCATGACGTGCAGCAACGGGCACAACAGAAACGGGAACAAATCGATCGCCAGATTGCCGATCTGCAAGCCTTGCGGGAGACCCTGGACAGGCTTATCCAGACCTGTAACGAACGGGGTGAGTCCCGCTCCTGTCCCATCGTGGAGAGCTTGCAGCGAAAAGACTGATGCCAGCCCTTGAAACCTCGCCTGCCGCCATTACTTCTGAACTACGACCATCTTTCCAACCTGAAGGAGAACAACAACATGTCCATCGAAGTCAACGGCAAGGTCATCGAAACCGACGAAGAAGGCTATCTGCTCAATCCCGAGGATTGGGACGAAGACGTCGCCAGGGCCATTGCCGAGAAGGAAGGCATCGAACTGACCGAAGTCCACTGGGGACTCATCCGTTATTTCCGCGACTATTACGAGGAACACGTGGGCAAACACCCGAGCATGGCGATCCTGCTGCGCACCCTCGGCAAGGTGCACGGCGACAGCTACGAGGACGAAAAGGCCTACGAGAAATTCCTCTACTCCCTGTTCCCGAAGAACCCGGTTGCCGAGATCTGCAAGCTGGCGGGGATTCCGAAGGCAGCCGTGCTGGCCGAAGAAGAAAACTGACCCGCCGCAACGCCTTTGCCCTCCACTGTAGGCGCGGCTTGCGCCGCGCCTACCGGCCGTGCAATTCCGACCGCGCCAGCGGATCCTGGCGGTAATAGCGCCGCAACTGGTCGTACACCTCGGGACAGGCCCGCTTCAGCGCCCGGGGCGTTTCGAAGAAGGCCTCTGTCGCCACCGCAAAGAACTCTGCCGGATTCTCTGCCGCATAGGGATCGAGCACGGTCTTGTGATGGTGCCGCAGGCGCGTCTGCAGGCGTTCGAAAGCCGCGCTGAAGGCCGCCGTCCAGGCACGGCGATCCATGCCCGCATGCAGAGGCGGCATGCCGTTGGCCACCCCGTTGTTCATGTCCAGCTTGTGGGCGAACTCGTGGAGGATCACGTTGTGGCCGGTGCCGCTGCCCTGGACGTCCGGGCGCGCATCGGCCCAGCCGAGGATCAGCGGCCCCTCACCCCAGGCCTCGCCAGTCAGCGCCCGGGGTTCCACGTGCACCACGCCGCTCTCGTCCACCACCTCATGGGCCACCATGAAACTGCCGGGATAGACGATGATCTCGTGGACACCGTCATAGTCGGAAAGATCCAGGTTCAGAATCAGCAGACAGGCCTGGGCAGCGATCACCCCCCGCATGACCTCATTCACCTGCAGACCGTCCGCACCCACGATGGTCTTTGTCCGCAGGAACAGGCTGGCCAGTTCGTGCAGGCGCGTCCGCTCCCGCACGTTGAGTCCATAGCGGGTCAGCGCCTGGCGTTCGACCCGCCTCCACCGGGCCGCGGGGATGCGAAAGCGCCGCAGGCGGCGTGCCCTGCGCCGGCGTTGCCAGCGGTGCCACAGCCCCGGCATCGTCATACCGGATCCTGATGAATGATCACCTCGGCCCCTGGCAGCAGTTGGCGGATGGCCGCATCCACCTCGTCGGCGATGGCATGGGCTTCGCGCAGGGGCAGATCCCCGTCCAGCTCCAGGTGCAACTGCACGAAGGGCACCGGCCCGGCCTGCCGGGTGCGCAGCGCATGCACGCCACGCACCGCGGCAGGCCGGCGGGCGGCTTCGAGAATGCGCTTCTGCACGGCTTCCGGCAATTCCCGATCCATGAGCTGCTCCAGGGCGGCGCGGGTGATGCGTCCGGCGCTGACGAAGATGTAGCCGGCCACCAGCAGGGCGAACAGCGGATCGGCGATCTGCACGCCCCGACCGGCGAGCACGAGCGCAGCGATTACGCCCAGGTTGGCCAGCAGATCGCTGGCATAGTGCAGGGCATCGGCGCGGATGGCGCTGGAGCCGGTAAGCCGGATGACCCGCCGCTGCAGCCACAGCAGGAGCAGCGTGGCGAACATGGCGAACAGCATCACGCCGATGCCCACCGCCGTGGCCTCGAGCCTCTGCGGTTGCCGCAGCCGTTCCAGCGCATGCAGCACCAGAAACACCGCCGAGCCGGCGATGAAGGCGGCCTGCGCCAGGCCCGCCAGCGGCTCGGCCTTGCCGTGGCCGAAACGGTGCTCGGCATCGGCCGGCTGCAAGGACCAGCGCACCGCCAGCAGGTTCACCAGCGAGGCCAGTGCATCCATCAGGGAATCGATCAGCGAGGCGAGAATGCTCAGGGCGCCGGTCAGCAGCCAGGCGACGAGCTTGACGAGAATCAGCAGCACGGCGGTGGCCACCGAGGCCCGGGTGGCCCGCTGCAGCCAGCGGGCCCGTTCGGCCGGGGCCAGCGGCGCCGCGTTCGCCGTGACGTGCGAGTGCTCCATCACGGCAATGTATCACAGCCCCGGACAGCACTCCGCCTGAGGCGGGATCCCCGGACGGGCCTCGTACCAGCCCCGGGTTCGATTCACCAGGCGCACCACCCACAGCATCACCGGCACCTCGATGAGCACGCCCACCACGGTGGCCAGCGCGGCGCCCGATTCGAAACCGTAGAGGGAAATTGCCGTGGCCACCGCCAGCTCGAAGAAGTTGCTGGCGCCGATGAGCGCCGAAGGGCCGGCCACGCAATGCGGCGATCGCACCCAGCGGTTGAGACCATAGGCCAGGCCCGCATTGAACAGCACCTGGATCAGGATCGGGATGGCCAGCAGCAGGATCACCAGCGGCTGGCGCAGAATGGCCTGTCCCTGGAAACCGAACAGCAACACCAGGGTCATCAGCAGGGCGGCAAGGGAGATCGGATGCAATCTCTTCAGGACCCGGTTCAGGCGGGCGACGCCATGGGTCTGCCGCAGCAGATGGCGCCGGAAGAGCGTGGCCAGCAGCAACGGCACCACGATGTACAACAGCACCGAAAGCAGCAGCGTGTCCCAAGGCACCGTGATGTCGGACAGGCCCAGCAGCAGGCCCACGATGGGAGCGAAGGCGAACACCATGATGACATCGTTGAGCGCCACTTGGCTGAGGGTGAAATGGGGCTCGCCGCGAGTCAGATGACTCCAGACGAAGACCATGGCCGTGCAGGGCGCGGCGGCCAGCAGAATCAGGCCGGCCACGTAGGAATCGATCTGATCCGCCGGCAACCAGGGGCGAAACAGGCCTTCGATGAACAGCCAGGCGAGCAGGGCCATGGAAAAGGGCTTCACGCCCCAGTTGACGAACAGGGTCACGCCCACCCCGCGCCAGTGCTGGCGCACGCCGCCGAGCGCCCGCATATCGATCTTCAGCAGCATGGGGATGATCATCAGCCACACCAGCAACGCCACCGGCAGGTTGATGCGCGCCACCTCGAGGCGGCCCACCGCCTGGAAGAAACCGGGAAAGATCCGTCCCAGACCGATGCCCGCCACGATGCACAGGAACACCCACAGGCTCAGCCAGCGCTCGAAGAACCCCATGTCGCCGCCGGCGGCCTTCCTGGCCGTGGTTTCACATTGCACGCTCATCCCTTGTTCTCCGTGTTCTGTGACGACAGCAGTTCCTCCACGCGCTGCCGGATCGCGTCGCGGCTGGCCCGGAACACCTTCATCACCGCCTCTTCGCTGCCCGTGGCGCGAGCCGGATCCTCCAGCGGCCAGTGTTCCTTGCGGGTGCCCGGCGGCAGGGCCGGACAATGCTCGTCGGCATGGCCGCAGACCGTCACCACCAGATCGGCCCATTCCAGCATCTCATCGGTCAGCCGGGTCGACGCCTGATCCGAGATGTCCACCCCGGCCTCGGCCATCACCGCGATGGCCCGGGGATTCTTGCCATGGGCCTCGATCCCGGCCGAGCGGACCTGCAAATCCGCCCCGCCCAGCGTCCGTGCCCAGCCCTCGGCCATCTGCGAGCGGCAGGAATTGCCGGTGCAAAGAAACAGCAGATTCATCGTTTCATCCTCATTGGTTGCTCTGCCTGAATACGCTTCACCCACACACTTTCCGCTTTTCTCCGGTCACTTTCCTCTGGCCTGCCAGCCGCTGGCGATCCGTCGCATAGGGCTCACAGCCCCGGGCACCTTCGGCGAGGCTGGCGAGCACGGCCCGCGCCCAGGCTGGCAGATCCTCGTGCAGACGGTAATGGACCCACTGTCCGGCCCGCCGATCCCGAACCAGCCCGGCCTCGCGCAGGGCCGCCAGATGACGGGATACCTTGGGCTGGCTCTCGTCCAGGGCGTGGGTGAGTTCACAGACGCACAACTCGCCTGCGGCCTGAAGCAGCAGCAGGCAACGCAGGCGGGTGGGATCGGCCAGCCGTTTCAGCAAGGACACCGGGTCGGAAATCATGGCGCGAATATACGCCTGTCCATATATATGGTCAAACATATATTTGAACTCTTTTCGCCGCTTGACTCCGTACCGAGGTACGGGGTCCACAATGGACTCATCGCGCAAAAGAGGAGATCCCGTGATGGCCCTGTTTTCCACTCCCCGCAGTTCCCTGGTTGGCGGTTTTCTGGCCGCCATCGGCGCCTCGCTGTGCTGTGTCGGCCCCCTGGTACTGGTGAGCCTGGGCATCGGCGGCGCCTGGATCGGCACCCTGACCGCGCTGGAGCCATACCGGCCCCTGTTCATCGCCGTCACGCTGCTGTTTTTGTTCCTGGCCTTTCGCAAGCTCTATCTGGTCCCGCGCGTCTGTGATCCGGATCAGCCCTGCGCCAACCCGGCCACCCTGCGCAACCAGCGGATCCTCTTCTGGGTGGTGAGCGTGGCGCTCATCGCCTTGCTGACGTTTCCGTATTACGGGGTGTATTTCCTGGAATGAAGCCGGGCACGGACACCCACCAATTCCGAATGAATCAATCCCAGGAGGCAATTCACATGTGGCAAACCCTTCGCACATCATGGCTGGCCCTGCTGATCCTTTTCCTTCCCCTGGCCGCGATTCAGGCGGCGGAAACGCAAACCGTGGTGCTTGACGTGCCCGGCATGACCTGCCGCTTCTGTCCCATTACCGTGCGCAAGGCCCTGGAAAAGGTGCCGGGCGTGATCGAGGCCAAATCCGATTTCCCCAGCAAGACCGCGACCGTGACCTTCGATCCGGCCCGGACCTCGGTGCCGGCGCTGGTCGAGGCAGTCAAGAACGCCGGATACGAGGCCATACCGAGACAGGGCAAGTGACGAGGAACAAGGACATGGCACAGTATCGGCTCAGCATCAGCGGCATGACCTGCGATCATTGTGCGGAATCGGTCGAGGCGGCCTTGAATGCGCTGCCCGGGGTGACAGCGGAGGTTTCCTTCGAGACCGGGCTGGCACAGGTCGAGGCCGCGGCAGGGATCGACCCGGCCAAACTGATCGACGCGGTGAAGGCTCGGGGTTACGCGGCACAACTCGTGACGGACCCGGCCGGTCCGGCCACGGGCGGGAACGGCGGCAAGCTGCACATCGCCATCGTCGGCAGCGGCTCGGGCGCTTTCGCGGCGGCCATCAAGGCGGCCGAAGCCGGCGCCACGGTGACCCTGATCGAAGGCGCGGAAGTCATCGGCGGCACCTGCGTGAACATCGGCTGCGTGCCCTCGAAGATCCTGATCCGGGGCGCCCATATCGCCTGGCAGCAGGGCCATCATGCCTTCGAGGGCCTCCCGCGCCAGACGCCGACCGTCGATCGCCGCGCCATGCTCGCGCAACAGCAGGCCATGGTGGCGCAACTGCGTCATGCCAAGTACGAGCGCATCCTGGAGAGCAACCCGGACATCCACCTGCTGCGCGGCTGGGCCCGCTTCGCCTCGGCCGATACCCTGATCGTCAGCCGGCCCGACGGTGCGGAGGAGACCGTGCAGGCCGATCGCATCCTGCTGGCCACCGGCGCCCGGCCGGCCATCCCCGACATTCCCGGACTGGCCGGCACGCCGTTCTGGACCTCGACGGAAGCCCTGGCGACGGACACCCTGCCCGAACACCTGATCGTGGTGGGCGGTTCGGTGGTGGCGCTGGAACTGGCCCAGGCCTTCTTGCATCTGGGCAGCCGGGTCACCCTCGTCTCGCGCAGCACGCTCCTGTCACGGGAGGATCCGCTCGTCGGCGAGCGGCTGAAACGGTGCCTGGAAGAAGAGGGCATGCACATCCACCTGCACAGCGAACCCCGCCGCGTGCATCACGAGAACGGCCGCTTCACGGTCACGACCGGGGACGGCGAAATCCGGGGCGACCGCCTCCTGCTGGCCACCGGCCGCCGACCCAACACCGACTCCCTGCAACTGGCCAAGGCCGGAATCGAGACCGATCGCCGTGGTGCCATCGTGATCGACGATCACCTGCGCACCAGCGTCCCCCACGTCTATGCCGCCGGGGACTGCACCAACCAGCCCCAGTTCGTCTACGTGGCGGCCGCGGCCGGCACCCGCGCCGCCATCAACATGACCGGCGGCGACGCGACGTTGGATCTGTCGGTGATGCCCGCCGTGGTGTTCACCGATCCGCAGGTGGCCAGCGTGGGGCTGAGCGAAGCGCAGGCACGCCAACGGGGCCTGGCCGTGGACAGCCGCACGCTGGAACTGGAGAACGTGCCGCGGGCCCTGGCCAACCTCGACACCCGGGGTTTCATCAAGCTGGTGGCGGAAGCCGACAGCGGTCGACTGCGCGGCTGCCAGATCCTCGCCGATCAGGCGGGCGAGGTGATCCAGACCGCTGCCCTGGCGATCCGCAAGGGCATGACCATCACGGAACTCGCCGATCAACTTTTCCCCTATCTGACCATGGTCGAAGGGCTCAAACTCTGCGCCCAGACCTTCAGCAAGGACGTGGCGCAGCTTTCCTGCTGCGCAGGCTGAACACGCAAGTCACCGTTCCGGGCGTCATTTGCACCCCCCGCGCAGGTGGCGCAAAATCGGCAGGACTCCGATATGATGCGACCGCCATGCGCCCTGCCCGTCCCGTTTCCCTCGCGTTCCGCCTGCTGGTCCTGTGGCTGGCCCTGCTCGCCGTCCTGCCGGCGCAGGCCGAGGATGCCCTCGACACCCGGCAACTGGCCCAGAGCCTGACGCAACACGAGCGGGCGCTGAAGAAACGCCGCCTCGATCTGGACCGGCTCAAGGAACTGGCTGGCGAGGTGGCGGCCCTGCGCGGCCAGGCCAAGGCCTGCGTGGATGCGCGCCAGCCGGATGTTGAGAAACTCAAGTCTGACCTGGAAAGCCTGGGCGAACCCTCGGCCAAGGACTCGCCGGACGTGCGCCGCCAGCGTCTGGACATTCGCCGGCAGCTGGTGGAGGCTGAACGGGAACTGGGCACCTGCAAGGCCCTGATGCTGCGGGCCGACGATCTGCTCAAGCGCATCAACGAGCGCACCCGTGACGTCCTGGCCCACCAGTTG
This sequence comes from Chromatiales bacterium, assembly GCA_026984045.1. Classification (GTDB taxonomy): domain Bacteria; phylum Pseudomonadota; class Gammaproteobacteria; order UBA6429; family Thiohalophilaceae; genus JALSSV01. The sequence continues at coordinate 110,775 of JALSSV010000082.1, forward strand.
CTGGCCCGTGGGCCGGACATCGTCACCCTGCTCAAGGAAAACTGGAACCAGCCCCCTCAGTGGATCCGCGACACCTTCCACTTCCTGCACAAGTACAGTGGCCTGAATCTTCTCACCCCCCTGCACTGGCTGATCCTGATCCTGTCGCTCACTTTCGCCCTGCTCATCGGCTGGCTGATCCGCCGGGCCCTGCTGCACCGGGCCGAGCACAAGGCCTGGCATCACGAGGAGTTCGCCAGCCGCTTTCTGCATGCCCTGATTGTGACCCTGGCCCATTACACGCCCCATCTGCTCGGCAGTACCGCCGCGGCCATTCTGTTCTACGTGGTCACCGCGCAGATGCAGCCGATTCCCTTCATCACGGTGATCGCCGTGGGGCTGCCCCCCTTCTTCCTGTTCCTGACCCTGGTGCGCATCGTGCTGGATCCCCCGGCCCCCGCCGGCCTGTTCCTCGCCCTGCCCGAAACCCTGGCCCGCCGGCTCGGCCAGCGGCTGAAAATCCTGGCCATCCTCGCCTTCGTCGGCTATCTGCTGTTCGCCACCCTGCTGGCCCAGAGCCTGCCGGAACCGGCCATCCTGATCTTCCGCGGGATCTTCGCCGCCATCCTGATCCTGAACCTGATCTGGGCCATCAGCCTGGTCATGCGTCTGCCCCTGTTCGCCCATCGCCTGTGGCTCAGCGGCCTGGTGCACCTGTCACTGATCGCCGCCCTGATCATCGAATGGATGGGCTATCGCAACCTGGCCCTGACCCTGGCCCGCGACGTGATCGGCTCGCTGCTGGCCTTCGGCGTCATCCTGCTGCTGTTGCGCCTGCTGCGCGACTTCTACGACATCCTCGAATCGGGCACCAGCCCCTGGAGCTACCGCATCCACCGGGTGATGGGCATCAAGGAGACCCGCAAGATCCCGGGGCTCATCTGGCTGCGTTTCCTCACCGGCCTGGCCATCTGGGCCGGACTGGGCTACGTGCTGCTGCTGGTGTGGGACGTCTCCGACACCATCCTGCTGCAGATCCATACCCTGCTCACCCAGGGCTTCACCCTGGGCAATCTGACCATCGTGCCGGTAAAACTGGGCGCGGCGCTGCTGACCATCGCCTTGATCATCCTGTTCGGTGGCTGGGTGCGCAACCGCCTGGAGAACCGCTGGCTGAAGAAGACCGACATGGATCGCGGCGCCCGCGAGGCCCTGGTGACCATCACCGGCTATGTGTTCGTGGCCCTGGCCTTCTTCATCGGCCTGAGCGTGGCCGGCTTCGAGTTCCAGAACCTGGCGATCATCGCCGGCGCCCTCTCGGTGGGCATCGGTTTCGGCCTGCAGAACATCGTCAACAATTTCATCTCCGGCCTGATTCTGCTCTTCGAGCGGCCCATCAAGACCGGCGACTGGGTGGTGGTGGGCAACACCGAAGGCTACGTGAAGCGGATCCGGATCCGCTCCACCCGGATCCAGACCTTCGACCGGGCCGACGTGATCGTGCCCAACTCGGAACTCATCTCCAGCCAGGTGACCAACTGGATGTTGCGTGACGAACGGGGCCGTCTGCGCCTGCCGGTGGGCGTGGCCTACGGCAGCGACACGGCCAGGGTGAAGGAAATCCTCGAGCGGATCGCCAGCGAACATCCCCAGGTGGTCAACGACGGCAGCCTGCCGAAACCCTACGTGCTGTTCCGTGGCTTCGGCGACAGTTCACTCGATTTCGAACTGCGCGCCTATATCCGCAACGTGGATCATCGCCTGCGGGTCATCAGCGATCTCAACTTCGCCATCGACGCGGCCTTCCGCGAGGCCGGGATCGAAATCCCCTTCCCCCAGCGGGACGTGCACATCCGGGACATGCCCGGCGCGCCGGCGAAACCGGCGCAGGGGCACGGAACGACGACTGCAGGGATGCCGGAGGTAGAGCGACGCAGGAAGCCGAAGCCGAGTGACGAGTGACGAGGTGCCACGGATGGCGAATCCGCAAGCCCGCCTGTTGCGTATATCCAGATGATGAAGAGAATCCTCCTGTTGCTGTGGATCGTCTTGCCCGTGCAGGCAGCGCCGTTGCCCCCCTGGAGCCTGGGTTACGATCCGGCCCGGGATCCGGCCGCGGACGGGCGCGAGGCGATCGCGCTGGCGAAGGCCAGCGATCGTTACGTGCTCATCGAGCTGGGCGGGGACTGGTGCGTGTGGTGCCGCAAGCTGGATCGCTTCCTGGAGGCGAACCCGGATCTGCGCGCGCGGCTGCACCGCCAGTTCGTGCTGCTGAAGGTGAACGTGAGCGAAGAGAACGACAACGCCGACTTTCTCGCCGGCCTGCCCCGCTTCGCCGGCTATCCCCATGCCTTCGTGGCCGACGGCGAGGGCCGGATTCGGCAATCGCAGGACCCCAGCGAATGGCTGGAAGATGGCCGCTACTCGCGCACCCGCTTTCGCGCCTTCCTCGACCGCTGGAGAACCGATGCGCAAACCGCGTCCCGCCCCTGATCCCCGTCCGCCGGCAGCCTTCCGCGCGGCCCATGCCGCCTGGCAGGCCCAGCCGGTCTCGCGGCGGCGTTTCCTCAAGGGCACCGGCGCCCTGCTCTCGGGTCTGATGCTGCCCTGGCTGCCGGGGGACCTCGCCGCCGAACCCGGGCGGAACGTGCCTGCCGATCCCGTCTGGGCCACCCTCGCCGCGGTTCAGGAACACCTGTTTCCGGACGATGGCCAGGGCCCCGGTGCCCGGCGGATCCGTGCCGCCGCCTACCTGCACCAGGCCATGGCCCTGCCCCGCTTTCCGCCCGCCGAGCGGGACTTCCTCCTGCAGGGACCCGTCTGGCTCGACGACCTGGCCCGAGAGCGTCATGGTGTCCCGTTCCCGGTGCTGGATTCCGATCGACGGGAGTCCCTGCTGCGGGACGTGGCCCGCAGCGAGGCCGGCGAGAACTGGCTGTCCCTCGTGCTGCTGTACCTCTTCGAGGCGCTGCTCACCGCGCCCGTCTATGGCGGCAACCCCGATGGCATTGGCTGGCAGTGGCTGGCGCACAACCCCGGCTTTCCCCTGCCCACCGCCGCCAATACCTATGACCGGATCCTGAAGAAATGACCATCGACTTCGACGTGTGCATCGTGGGCAGCGGCGCCGGCGCCGCGCCGGTGGCCTGGCAACTGGCCCGCGCCGGCCATGAGGTCCTGGTGCTGGAAAAGGGCCCCTGGCTCACCGAGCAGGACTTCTGCAAGGACGAGCTGGCCTGCTGCCGGCGCAGCGCCTACACCCCGGATCTGGCCGACGAACAGCACGTGATCGAAGAACCGGTCGACGACGGCTGGCAGGCCACGCCCACCCGCGAATCGGGCTGGGACTTCTGGAACGGCAACGTGGTGGGGGGATCTTCCAACTTCATGAGCGGCTATTTCTATCGGCTCAAGCCGGTGGACTTCCGCCTGCGCAGCGAATTCGGTCCCATCGACGGCGCCAACGTCGCCGACTGGCCCATCACCTATGAAGAACTCGAACCCTGGTACACCCTGGTGGAACAGGTGGTGGGGATCTCCGGCCGGGTGGTGAAGCACCGCTTCCTGGAACCGCGCTCCACACCCGACTTCCGTCATCCGCCGCTGCGAGAGAACGTCATCAGCCAGTGGATCGATGCCGCCTGCGAACGTCTCGGCTGGCAGGCCCTGCCCACGCCGCGGGCCATCCTCTCCCGGCCGGCCCATGACCGCAACAGCTGTTCCTATTCGGTCTTCTGCGGCAGCTACGGCTGCAGCACCGGCGCCAAGAGTTCGGCCCGCGCGGCCCTGCTGGATCAGGCCGTTGCCACCGGTCGCTGCCACATCCGGCCCCATGCCAAGGTCAACCGCCTGCTCTCGGACAGCCAGGGCCGGGTGATCGCCGCCGCCTATGCCGACCGCGAGGGCCGGACTCGGCAGGTGCACGCGAAGATCTTCGTGGTCGCCTGTCAGGCCATCGAAACCGCCCGCCTGCTGCTGGCCTCGCCCGGGCCCCGGCATCCCCGTGGCCTGGGCAACAATCACGGCCAGGTGGGCCGCAACCTGCTGTTCTCCGCCGGCGGCAGCGGCCAGGGCCACTTCCCCTACGCTGCGCTGGCGCCCGATCAGGCCGCGGCCCTGCGCGAGCGCGGCCCCTTCGTCAATCGCGGCTTGCAGGAATGGTATGTGATCGACGATCCGCGTCTCGGCCGCCTCAAGGGCGGCACCATCGACTTCCTGTTCCGTCATCCCAACCCCATCCCCCGCGCCGATCCCCTCAAGTGGGACGATAGCGGACGGCTCGTATGGGGGGCGCCGCTCAAGCAACGCCTGCATCGGGCCTTCACCGCCGGTCGCGATCTGCGCTACGAGGTCTTCGTGGACTGGCTACCCACCGACGACTGCTTCGTGCAACTCGACAACACGGTGAAGGACAAGTGGGGCATGCCGGTGGCACGGGTGCGTGTGGGCTTCCACCCGCACGATCTGCGCGTGGGCGAGCATCTCTCGGAACGGGCCAAGACGGTCCTGCGCGAGATGGGCGCACGGGACGTGCACGGCGGCGTCAGCGGTGATCCGCCCACCAACCTGGTGGCCGGCGGTTGCCGCTTCGGCACCGACCCCGCGCACTCGGTGCTCGATCCCGATTGCCGCGTGCACGACGCGCCCAATCTCTACGTGAGCGACGGCAGCTTCATGCCCACCGGCGGCAGCGTCCCCTACACCTGGACCATCTACGCCAACGCCTTCCGGGTGGGGCAGAAGATTGTGGATGAATTGTGATCGCGGATGATCGATTGGAACCCAGGGCGGTATCTGCAGGAGCGGCGCCCTCGCCGCGACCGCCCCCGAACCTCACACCACTCGCACCGCAAGCACGTCGCAACCCGCGGTCTGGATCACCCCGCAGACGGTGGTGCCCAGCACGCCCACAATCCCGTGGGCGCCGGTGGCGCCGAGCAGGATGAGATCGACCTGCTGCGCCTCGGCATAGTTGACGATCTCCTGGCGCGGGCCGCGATCGCTGAACACCACGTCCCATTTCACGTCGGTGATGCCTACCCGTTCGGCAAAGGCCTGCAGGGAGTGCATCGCCCGCTCGGTGATGTAGGTCTTGGGATCCACGTCTTCCGGGCCCACCCATTCCACCGGCAGATCTTCCGGAAAGCCTTCCACCACGTGCAGCAGGATCAGTTCGGCCTGGTTCTGTTCGGCCAGCAACTGGCCACGCCGGGCCGCGTGCTCACTGCCCGGCGAGAAATCGGTGGCGACGAGGATCTTGTGATAGGCTTGCATGAGGCGACTCCTTCGTGCGGTGACCGCCAACAAGGATAACGCCCCGCGAAGAAAAACCCCAGCGTGGAACCCGAAGCGCGGCATGAAACTCTCCCATCACGGCGCCTGCGGTGAAGTCACCGGTTCCTGCCATCTGCTCGAGGTGGGCGGGCGCCGGGTGCTGATCGACTGCGGCCTGTTCCAGGGCACCCCGGCCGACGAGGAACGCAATCGCGATCCCTTCCCCTTCGATCCGAAAGGCATCGATGCGGTGGTACTCAGCCACGCCCACATCGATCACAGCGGCCGCCTGCCCCTGCTGGTGCGGCGCGGCTTCCGCGGCACCATCCACACCCAGCAGGCCAGCATCGATCTGTGCGAGATCATGCTCAAGGATGCGGCCTACCTCCACGAGAAGGACGCCGAGTGGGCCAACCGCAAGCGGGAACGCCGCGGCCAGCCAGCCGTGGAACCGCTGTATACCCGACAGGATGCCGAGGCCACGCTGGGCCTGTTCGTCGGCCACCGCTACGGCAAGTTCTTCGACGTGGTGCCCGGCGTGCGGGTGCGCCTGCACGAGGCCGGACACATTCTCGGCTCGGCCATCGTGGAACTCCGGCTCAGGGAAGGCGAACTGCAGCGCACCCTGGTCTTCACCGGGGATCTGGGCCATGCCGGCACGCCGCTGCTGCGCTTTCCGGCCCGCCTGCACGAAGCCGATCTGGTGATCATGGAAAGCACCTATGGCGATCGCTGCCATCGCGACTGGGCCGCCACCTGGGCCGAGTTCGGCGAGGTGCTCCACGAGGCCCGCCGCTCCCGGGGCAACATCCTGATGCCGGCCTTCGCCGTGGATCGCACCCAGGAACTGCTGTTCGCCATGTCGCGCCACGTGGACGACTGGAATCTCGACCACTGGCACATCTTCGTCGACAGCCCGATGGCCATCCGGGTCACCAGCGTGTATCTGAAATACCTGGATCTGCTCTACGAAAAGGCCGCCCGGGAACTGGTGGACGCGGCCACCGGCCCCCTCCTGCCCCACATCCGCTTCACCATGACCTCGGAAGAGTCCATGGCCATCAACCGGATCCGCAGCGGGGCCTTGATCATCGCCGGCAGCGGCATGTGCACCGGCGGGCGCATCCTGCATCACCTCAAGCACAATGTCTGGCGGCCCGAGACCCACGTGATCATCGTCGGCTTCCAGGCCGAAGGCACCCTCGGCCGGGCGCTGGTGGACGGCGCCGATCACATTCGCCTGTGGGGGGAGAAGGTGGTGGTGAAGGCGAAGATCCATACCATCGGCGGCCTCTCATCCCACGCGGATCAGGCCGGGCTGCGCAACTGGTATCGGGAATTCCGTTCGCGTCCGCCGGTGGTGCTGGTGCACGGGGAGCCACCGGCCCTGCTGGCGCTGGCCAACGTACTGCGCAAGGAGAACGCCACCCACGTGTGGATGGCCCGGCCCGGCATGCGATTCGACCTTGGGGATCTTCCTGTCCCGTCCGGTACGCGATAGCGGTTTCGAATTCCCGAACATTTCGGCCGTTGGTCCAGCATCAGCGACGCGCTTGAGCCGGCCTGCCTCTGCGCCATCCCTGCTCCGGGATTTGACCTACACGCTTTCGGCCTTGCCCACCTGACGGTTGTCCAGTTCGGCGGCCGGCTCCAGCAGCCACAGACCGAGACGGTCCCGATCCACATAGACCACGTAACCTTTCAGATGGCGTTTGTTCCAGAGCCCTTCCTTGCTCTCGGGCAGGACCACGTCCACCAGCGCCCCCTGGGGAAAGGGCGAGCCGTTCAGGCGCAGGGCCATGCCTTCGCGGCTGATGTCGTGCACCTGGGCATCGGCGGTACCGTAGCGGGGATTGCTGAGGATGACGTCGAAGTGATCGTTGCGCCGGGGGAAATAACGATGCTCCATGTCATGATTCCTCCTGCTCGAGCAGACGATCCACCAGCACTTCTGCCTGCAGCCAGTCGTCCAGCGGCGAGCCCCCGACGAAACCCCGCTGTTCGGCGATGAAATAGGCGGTTTCGGCGATCATGCGCCGCCGGTGTTCCGGATCGATCTTCTGCAGGGAGGGATTGGAGGTGGCGGCTTCGACGCTTCGGGCAGACGTCTTCTTTCTGGCCGTTTTCTTGCTGGCGGATTTCTTGCGGCGGGACTTCTTCTTGCTGGCAGACTTCTTCGCGGGGGACTTCTTGGCCGCAGCGGCCAGAGGGGGCTTGCTCATGTCCTTGCTCCTGCGTTGCACCTCGAGGAAGAGATGATGCGGCGGGAAGCGATCGGTTGTCTGCTACTCAGGTTACAGCCGAGGAAACGCCGGCATCGGTTCATTTATAGCAGATACCGACATAAGGTAAAGCGCAGGGGCTTTCAAGGGAGATTCCCGCCGTTTGCGGCAGAAATGGCGGGATGGAATTGCCATATCGAGTTCGGGGACACCGGCCCCATCCGCCGGCTGACGAAGACCAGCGTTTTTCGGCGGCCACTCGAGCGACGTTCGATAAAACCCGGGAAGGGACTCTTTCAGCCGCCGGCCAGGCGTGTTCTGGACCTATTCCAGATGCTTCGCCGCCCCGGTTTTCCGCAAGTGTCCTTCGGCGATTTCCAGCAATTTTTTCAGATTGCGCACCCGCAGTTCACCGCCCTGGCAATCGACCACCCCGTCCTCGCGCAATTCCCGCAACAGCCGGTTCACCACCACGCGCACGGTGCCAATCAGATGCGCCAGTTCCTCATGCGAGAGCCCACGCAGGAGATCCCGACGCGGATCCTGCTGGCCATCCTCGAAATTGCGCAGGATGAGGTGGGCGAGCCGGGTCATGGTGTCATGCAGGGCCAGATCGCTGGCCAGCTCCCCGAGCTGGCGCATCTGGCGATCCACGTAGCGGCGCACGGCCCGCAGGAAGGCCGGATGACGATCCATCCAGGCTTGCCAGAGTTCAACGGGCCCACACAGGGCATGAACCGGATCGAGGGTTTCGGCCGTCACGTCATGGGGCTGGCCGTCGAGCAGGCTGATGATGTTGAAGCCGTCACCGGGCCCGAGGAGAAAGAGCGTCAGTTCCCGCCCGGTCTGCTGATTTTGCCGGGTGATCTTGACCCGCCCTTCCAGCAGCACGCAAAAGGTCTCCAGACTCTCCCGGGGGGTCATCACGATTTGCCGCGGCGCCCAGCGTCGCTCCGCGAGTTCCGCCAGCATTGCCGCGATCTCGGCCTTCGGCACCCCTTCGAGCAAGGGACCTTTCGCCAGTCTGTCGACCCATTCAGGGGAAACGTCATGCCGCATGCGCACGTCCGGCCGCTGTCATGTACCCAGTGAAGATAGCATATTGCAGCCATTCACCACGCGGGTTTCTGCATGGCTGTTCTCCTGCGAAGGTTTTGCTATGCTTCTGGCCTCGCCCGAAGACAGGAGAAAAACATGCGCGATTACAACAACATGCCGGTTCTGGCGTGGGAAGGCGAAATCAGTGCCAAAAAGGCCATGGCCCAGGTCCACCATGCCGAACCGGTGATCCTGCAGATGCCGGAAGACTTCGTGATGGGCATCGACGCGGCCGCCTGCGGCTGCAAGGCGGGCGATTCCCCGGAGCATCACGTGGACTGCCATGCCGAAGACACCCTCAGGTCCCTGGCCGAGGAAAACGACCTGCCGGAACTGGCCCGGCTGGGGGAACTGGCCCATGAGGCCGCCCAGGTGGTGGACGTGCTCACCGACAGCCGGCGTATCGTGATTCACGACTGACGGCGTGCGGGTCAGCGCGTCATTCGCTGACCCGCACGATGTACACGTCGCAGGGGGCGCTCTTGACCATCTTGGTGGCCAGCGAACCGAGACGGGCCTTGGGCTGACCGACCACCAGCAGTTCCGCGCCCCGTTTCGTGATCATCTCTTCCACGGTCCGCGCCGGGCTGCCACCGACGACCTCCAGCACCGAGGGCTTGACGCCAATGGCCTCCAGGCGCGGTTCGAGCCGCTCGCGGATCTTCACCTCTTCGGCCAGATCCCGTTCCTCGTTGCTGCGCAGGCTGAGATCCCCCATGGAGGCCTCGTTGGCATAGTTGGCGGAGCGGGCCGGATAGACGTGCAGCACCACCAGCCGCGACTGCATGCACTCGGCCATGTGACTGGCGCGCTGGACGACCGGCTCGAAGAACGGGGACTCGTCCACGGCGGCGATGATGAGGGGAGTGGTGTCGTTCATGGGCAACCTCTCGGCATCAACAGGGAAGGCTGCCAAGCATACCCCGTTTGCGTTCGGAATTCAGGTGGCCTTTTGACCACGCAGATAGCGCAGGCCGATCCCGATCAGGACCAGGGCGAAAAGACTGCGCAGATGCAGCTCGGCCAGCGACAGGGCCAGGCGGCTGCCCAGCCAGGCGCCAACCAGGCCCCCGACGACCAGCCCCGGCAACAGGCGGAAACGCACATGCCCGCAGCGCAGGTTCTCGAGGCTGCCGGCGATCACGGCCGGCACTCGCGAGGCCAGGGAACAGCCCTGGGCCAGTTGCTGGGGCATGCCCAGGCCCATCACCAGCAGCGGGGCCAGCACCGGCCCGCCGCTGATTCCCACGCTGCCGGCCACCAGCCCTTCCACGATCCCCACCCCGGCCAGATAGAACCAGCGCGCTTCGCCCGTAATAGCCCACGCGCCGAGCAGCTCGTCGCGCAGGATCAGCATCAGGGCGCCGGTGATGACCACTGCGCCGAAGGCCTGGCGCAGCCGGCCGTCCCGCAGACGCTCGGTCCACAGTCCCACCAGAGGCGTGAGCACGGTGGCCGGAACGGCGATCACCAGCACCGCCCACCAGTCCACCTGATCGGCCCGGTGATACATCCACGTTCCCATCAGGGCCGGAAACAGGGCCGCGGCCAGGGCCGTACCCCGGGCCGCGAAGGAATTCAGCCCCAGCCAGGCCATCATCAGGGGAATGGTCAGGGTGCCGCCGCCCAGGCTGAACAGGCCGCCACCGAGTCCGGCCACCAGGCCGATGAGCAGCGCCCGCAGGCCGGTACCGAACCGCAAAGGGGATCGCCCGTTCATGATGGGCCAATCTGCCCCGGTCGGCCAACGGCGTCAAGCCACGGCATTGAAAACCGCCATCGAGATGGCCATGTCTTGCAAACAAGGCTGTTGAAAATGGCGTTGTCCAACAGCCCGCCAAGACCGAAACGCACCACGTAAGGAGTCAACATGACCCGGATTCCCCCACCTTCCGATCCCGTCGAAGCCCTCGGCGAAGCCTATGAACTGGTTCTGGAACGCCTGCTGGATCGCTTCCATGTGCGGGATCCCCATCACCGACCGGCGGCGGGTGAAGTCGAGGAATGGCTCGAACAGGCCGCGCACGAGGCGGCTCCCCATCTGGACACCCATCAGCGGACACAGGTCAAGACTGCCGTGCAGCGGGATCTCCATTCCCTGGGCCGCTATCGACACCGGGGCGGAACAAGGGCGGAGGGCTGGCTGGGCTTCGAACGCCAGCGCCTCGAAGGCCGGCTGCTGGAACTGATTCCGAAGATCGCTGATCCGACCATGAGCGAATGGCTGACCTGGCAGGCCGAACGGGAACACCGGCCCTATCGCAGCGGTGAACTGACCGGCCCGGGCATTCTGATATGCAATCGGTGCGGAGAGCGGCTACACTTCACCCGGGCCGGACAAATTCCTCCCTGCCCCAAATGCGGGGGAACCGAGTTTCATCGATCCGGCGACGAGGAAGGCGACTGAATCGCTTCACTCCTTTATTAACCCGTCAGCCGTGTGCCCGCCGCGCTGGCCGCAGCGTGCCAGACCGGGCACTGAAACCGAAGCCGTCGCCTGACAGGCGGTTGAAAACAGGGTTTTCCGCCGCCTGCCCACGCCCCGTTTCCGCAGCGGGGTGAACAGGCTCGTGGCGACAAACCGGCCATTCTTCCGCCGGCATGTGTCATCAACGGACGGACACGCGTCCCGAATCCGGAGCATACCGATGAGTCCATTGCTGGAACTGGGTCTGTGGAGCGCCCTGGCAGGCATTCTCTATGCCTTCGGGTGCGCCTGGTGGGTGCTGAGGCAACCCGTTGGCGGCGAACGCCTGCAAGCGCCGCATCAGGCCATCCGGGAAGGCGCCGCGGCCTTCATGCGCACCCAGTACGGCACCATTGCCGCCGTCGGTGGAATCATCTTCCTCGTCTTGTGGGTGACACCGCATTACGGCTTGCTGACCGCGGCCGGCTTCCTGCTCGGCGGCGTATTCTCGGGCCTGTCGGGGGTGATCGGGATGAGCGTGTCGGTGCGAGCCAATGTGCGGACCGCGGCCGCGGCCCAGACGGGCCTGCCCGACGCCCTGCATGTCGCCTTTCGCGCCGGCTCGGTGACCGGCTTTCTGGTCGGCGGCCTGGCGCTCGCCGCCCTGTGCGGTTTCTATCTGTTCCTCGCTGCGCAGGCGCAGGGCGCCAACGTGGATCTGCGGCCCCTGGCCGGGCTCGGCTTCGGCGCCTCCCTGATCAGCATCTTCGCCCGCCTGGGCGGCGGCATCTTCACCAAGGCCGCCGACGTGGGCGCCGATCTCGCCGGCAAACTGGAACAGGGGATCCCCGAAGACGATCCGCGCAATCCTGCCGTCATCGCCGACAACGTGGGCGACAACGTGGGCGACTGTGCCGGCATGGCTGCCGATGTCTTCGAAAGCTATGCCGTGACCATGATCGCCGCCATGCTGGTCGCGGCCTGGTCCCATCCCGGGGATCTCTCGGGCCAGCTCTATCCCCTGGCGCTCGGGGGCGTCGCCCTGCTGGCCGGCCTGGCCGGGACGCAGATCATCCACTGGGGCGGGGCACGGCCCCTGACCGCCCTGAGCATGGCCGTGCTGGTCAGCATCCTGCTGGCAGCCGCGGGTTTCTACGGCGTGAGCACGCAGATGCTGCCGGTCGATTCGCCTTACGATCCCCTGGCCCTGTTCCAGACCACCCTGGTCGGGCTGGGGGTGGGCATCGGCATGGTGGCCACCACGGACTACTATACCGGCACGGCGTTCCGCCCGGTGCGGCAGATTGCCGAAGCCGCCCGCTCGGGGCACGCCACCACCATCATCACCGGCCTGGCCGTGGGCATGAAATCCACCGTGGTTCCCACGCTGGTCATCGCCGGCGGGATCATCGCCGCCTACCTGCTTGCGGGGGTCTACGGGATCGCCATCGCCACGGTCGCCCTGCTGGCACTGACCCCGGTGGTCATCTCCATCGACGCCTTCGGGCCCGTGACCGACAATGCCGGCGGCATCGTCGAAATGGCCGGACTCGAAACCCAGGCCCGGGAGGTGACCGACGCGCACGACGCCGTGGGCAACACCACCAAGGCCCTGACCAAGATCTTCGCCATCGGTTCGGCGGGCCTGGCCGCGCTCGCGCTGTTCGTGGCCTACAAGCTGGAATTCGGTGCCCGGCTCCAGCAGCTCGATTTCATGCTCGATGACCCTTACGTGCTGTCGGGCCTGTTCATCGGTTCCCTGTTGCCCTTCGTCTTCAGCGGTTACGCCATGGAAGCCGTGGGCAAGAGTGCCGCGCGCATCGTCGCCGAGGTCCGCCGGCAGTTCCGGGAACATCCGGAAATCCTCGAAGGCCGCCGCAAACCGGATCATGCCCATGCCGTGAGCATGCTGACCCGGGCTTCCATCCTCGGCATGTTGATCCCCGGTTCCCTGCCGGTTCTCGTGCCCCTGGCCATCGCCTTTCTCTGGACCCCGCTGGGTCCGCCCGGCAGCGGTGCCCTGATGATGGGCGGCGTGCTGATCGGCGCCGTGGGTGCCGGCCTCATTCTGGCCCTGTTCCTCAGCACCGGTGGCGCCGCCTGGGACAACGCCAAGAAATACATCGAGTCCGGCCATTTCGGCGGCAAGGGCTCACCGGCCCACGAGGCCGCGATCACGGGCGACACCGTCGGCGATCCCTGCAAGGACACCGCCGGCCCGGCCATCAATCCCATGCGCAAGGTGCTCAGCCTGATGGCCTTGCTGCTGGTGCCATTCCTCGTGTAATGCGCCACTGAATCACCAACCCTGGAGGACAAGCCATGAGCACACTCACCCTGACCCCCGAGCAGGCCACCATCCTGAAAGACAGCCTCGCCAGCTACCTTTCGGATCTGCGCCTGGAAATCGCCGATACGGACAAGCAGGATTTCCGGGAAAACCTCAAGCACAAGGAAGCCGTGCTCAAGGAAATCCTGTCCATGCTGGAATAGCCGGCGGTTGAAAAAGCCCGGGGAAGGGCCTTTCAACCGCCTGACGGGTGTCCGCCGCGCCGCTCACGACGGCACTTCGTCCGCACGCCAGTGCGACCACAGGTTCCTGCCCACCAGCACCAGGAAAACCGGCGCGCCGGCAATCAGGTACCAGTAGAAGGTGACGAATCGCCAGATCAGGATGGCGCCGGCCAGCCGCCCGGGATCCAGCCACGGCAACAGCAGGAGAGTCGCGCTGGCCTCGGCGCCACCACTGCCCCCGGGCAACAGAATGGCATGGCCCAGTGACAGGGAGATCATCTGCACGAGAAAGGCGTGCAGCCAGTCGACGCGGCCTCCGACTTCCCGGATCGCGAAGTAAAGCACGCTGTAGCGCAACAGCCAGTGTCCCGCACACAGCCCGTAGACGGCCATCAGGCGCCAGGGCGAGTAATGGCGGATCCGCAACAGGCCTTGCCGGTATTCCAAGAGCCGGCGCATGAGTTTGCGGCGTGTCGAGGGGCGAATGCCCAGCCGCCGCAACCCCCGTCCCGCGAACAGCACGAAACGCCGATAGCGGCGCACGATGGCCACCACCACGCCGGCACCGCACAGGAGCAGGCCGATGAGCAGCAGGATCTGCCATGCCAGGCGTGCGCCCTCGGGCAGCCAGAGATCGTAGACGGCGAACGCCAGCAGCGCCATCAGAAAGAACAGCATGTCCAGCAGCTGATCGATGGTGTACAAGGCCAGCCCCTGGGGAACGGGCAAGCCGTGACGACGCAACAGATAGGCATAGGTGACCGGCCCGCCCGCGCCCCCCGGCGTTGCAGAAATGGCGAACTCGGATGCCATGACCACGCCCAGGGCTTGCCGCTGCGTGATTCGGCGTCCGTCGATTCCGCCAAGGAGCAGGCGCAGACGGCCGGCATTCAGGTTCCAGGCCAGGACGATGAGCCCCAGCAGGGCGAGCAGATGCCACAGGCGGATCTGGGCGAGCACCGGGCCCAGCGCCCGCCCGCCGAGCAGAGCGGGGATCGCCAGGCCGAGCGCCAGCCCCAGCAGGGCCAGCAGCAGATACCGGCCCCTCACTGCCGTGACTCCAGCCATGCCCGTTTGGTCACGGCCCGCCGTTCCGGCAACAGGCTCTCGAGCACGGCCAGCCAGAAGCGGCGGGAAAAGGCATGTGCCATGTCCACGGGATGGATCCCCAGGCGCAGCAGGGCGGCGTGCCGATACCGGCGCAAGCGCCCGCGGTTCCACAACCAGGAGACACCGCGCCGCCAGCGGCTGCGGGCACTCCAGACGAGCGTCGGGGCAAGGTAGCGCGTGAACTCGGGCAGGCGCCACAACCCGGCGGGATCGCTGGTATAGGTGAAGGGCAGGCCGGCGAGCGCGTGGCGGGCTCCCGGGCCCAGCATCCAGGCCGGGGCCACGAAGCCGGATACCGGCCAGCCCCGGCGCCGGAACAGGGCCAGGCCCCGCTCCATTCGCTCCCGTGCCGTGACTGCATCGAGGACCAGGAATTCCCCCTCGTGGGTCAGCACCCGCCGCCGCAACCAAGCCCCGGGCGTGGGCGGAACGGGGCCGGGATCGTCATGGTAATAGCCGTGCAGCACCAGTTCGTCGCCCCGCGCCAGACGCCGATCCAGAATGGCCACGAAATCGGGAACCTCGTCCAGACAGCCCTGGCGATGGTAGTCGGGCACCACGAGCAGGGTGAGCGGCACCGCGAAGCGCGCATCCAGCTCGGCGACGAAAGGCGCATACAGGGGCCAGGTGGCCGGCGCCACGTCGTGCAACACCACCGCGAGCGACTCAGCCATACCGCGCCCGCGTGGTCGTGTCCGATCCCGTCAAGGCCCGATAGCGGGCCAGCAATGTTGGCAGCACCTTCGACCAGGCATAGTGCTGCTCCACGTGGCGGCGGGCCAGCTTGCCCATCCCCTGCCAGCCATCGGCGAACAGGGCCCGCACCCTGTCCGCCAGCGAGGTGGCCGACAGGGGATCGGCCAGCAGGCCGGTCCCGGGCACCACCAGTTCGGCAACCGCCCCGGCCCGCATCCCCACCACGGGCAGGCCGCTGGCCATGGCCTCCAGTACGACCAGGCCGAAGGTTTCCCGATCCCCGCCGTGCAGCAGGGCATCGCTGCTTGCGAGCCAGCGGGCCACCGCCTCGGCGCTCAGAAAGCCCTGGCTGCGGCTCACGTTTGCCGGCAGATGCCGGGGCATGTGTGAGCCCACCAGATGCAGATGGTATCCCTTCCCCAGGATTTGCATGGTTTCCAGCAGGATCGGGATATTCTTCTCCCGCGCTCCTCGACCGGCGAAGATCAACAACCGGGTGCGGGCATCGATGCCCAGGCGCTCGCGCAGGGCGGGATCCCGCCAGCGCGGATGGAACCTTTCGATATCCACGCCCAGGGGCTGCACCTGCACCCCGGGCACGCCCAATCGCTGCAGCTTGCGGGCCATCACCTGCGAGGGAGCCAGCACGAGATCGAAACGGCGGTAGAGATGCCGCACATAGCGATTCAGCAGGCGGTTGCTCCAGTGCCCGGCCCGGCGTCCCACCAGGCGGGGAAGATCCGAGTGATAGAACCCCACCACCGGCACGGCCAGCCGCCGGCCGGCCTCAAGGGCCGCCCAGGGGAGGACGTACGGGTCTTCCGCCTCGATGATGTCCGGCTCCAGATCCAGCAGAGCATCGATCCAGGGCCTGCGCCGCAGCGGAAAGCGGTATCCCTGGCCATAGGGCAGCGGCATCGCCGGCCGCGTGACCAGCGGATCGTTGCGCTGCGCACGCGCCCCGGGCACCAGCAGATGGTGTCGGAGCCCCTGCCGGGACGCCAGCCATCGGGCCTTGGCCTCCAGATAGGTGCGCACACCGCCACTGGCCGGCGCATAGAACATGGTGATATCGACAATGTGCATGCCCGTGTTCCCAGCCTGTCCATGAACCGTTCAGCGGCCGCCGTTGAAAGAATCGCATTTTCCGTTCCCGGGTCATATCAGCCGGCCTGAGCCCGATAACGCAAGATTCAGACTTACGGTCGGCGCGCCGGCATTTCAATCTGCCGCACGACCGGCGCCGCGGCGGCTCGAGCCGGGCAGCATCCGTCCTTGCGACAGGCCGTTTCACGCAAGTCCGAGCACCTTGTGAAGGAATCCAGGCACGGAGATACCCAGGTTACAGACAGGTGACCCCGGATAACCGAGAATCGTTCCCGGCGCGACGACGGACCCATGCGATGATACACGCGATGCCTGCGCAAGAAACGCATGGACATCGTCTGGCCGGATGCGATAGCCCCTGATCCCGGCTGGGTGACTTGACGAAGAAAGACAGGTCACCCCTTGCAAAGCGAAAAGCGGCGCCCCATATGGAGTGATGCCGGCCACGAGGAACAGGACACCGGGAAGCGCGCCTCCCGTGTCCCGTCACCCGGATTGCAGACAGGCGATCGGCCAAATGGCCTGTGGTGCCGCCCATCCCTGCCAACGCCGGAACCCATGGGCACCATGACAGGGAATCGTCCAATCCGACTCCCCGCCCAAGAACAAGCAAGAACAACCCTCAAGGAGAAGACCATGGCCCGCTACATTCGCTGGTTCGCGGAACTGGGCATCGAGGACGTGCCGCTGGTGGGCGGCAAGAACGCATCGCTCGGCGAGATGTACCGGGAACTGACGCCCCAGGGGATCCGGGTGCCCAACGGGTTCGCCATCACCGCCGAAGCCTACCGGGACACGCTCACCGCCGCCGGCGCCTGGGACAAACTGCACGAGGCGCTCGACGGGCTCGACCCCGACGACGTGGACGATCTGGCCCGCCGGGGCGCGCAGGCCCGGGCCATCGTCTATGGCGCCCCCCTGCCACCCACGCTGCAGGACGAAATCCTCACCGCCTGGTACCGCCTGCAGGACGAATACGGCGAGGATCTGAGCGTGGCCGTGCGCTCCTCGGCCACGGCCGAGGATCTGCCCACCGCCAGTTTCGCCGGCCAGCAGGAAACCTATCTCAACATCCGCGGCGAGGAACACCTGCTCGACGCGGTGAAACGCTGCTTCGCTTCCCTGTTCACCGATCGCGCCATCCACTACCGGATCGACAACGGCTTCGACCACTTCAAGGTCTATCTTTCGGTGGGCATCATGAAGATGGTGCGATCCGATCTGGCCGCCAGCGGGGTGATGTTCTCGCTGGACACGGAAACCGGCTTTCGCGACGTGGTCTTCATCACCGGCGCCTGGGGCCTGGGCGAGAACGTGGTGCAGGGCGCCGTGGAACCCGACGAGTTCTACGTGCACAAGCCCACTTTCGAGCAGGGCTACCGCGCCGTGCTGCGCCGGCACCTGGGCAGCAAGAAGATCAAGATGATCTACGCCGAGGGCGGCAGCAAGGAGACGACCCGCAACGTCCCGGTGCCGGAAGCC